>DHMS01000030.1 GCA_002405915.1 Christensenella sp. UBA4636 | reverse complement strand
CACAGCTGGTGACGGCGACCGACAGGCGCGTACTATAACGTACGTAACTGAGGGCGACGGCGCACGCAGTGACAAAATGTGCCTCTATACGCCCTAAAAAAACTCCTCGCGGGGAGGAATGAAAAGTAACCCCGCGAGGAAAAACTAAGGTGGAGCGTATGTGAATTAGGAAATCGACAAGTTATGTTCAGTGTCATCGGTGAAATAATGTTTCGCGCTGCTCTCATACTCCGTACCGCTTTTTGCAATAACTTGAGCAGACATACGATATTCCCCGGCTTCGGCATTTTTTCCGAGCGCGACTTTGAGAAAACTATTCCATTTAGTCAAGTTATCATCTTTCGAAAAGAGCTGATACAAGTCATCAAGAGTGCTCACTAAGCTGAATTTACCGTTGTTCGATGTTACAAGAGCTTTTTCACGCGTCAACTTAAAGCTACCGAGTACTTTTTTATCGGCGTCGCCTTTCTTATACATTTCAAAAAGGATGTAATCGACGGCATCGTTTGCAAAAAGATTTACTTCGCGATTAAAGCATACAGCATATAATGATCCATTTTTAGTTTCGATATAGAATGTTTTGTCCACAGGCGTCGTTAAGACTTTAACGTTGCAGGCGGCTACATACGCTTTGGCGGAAACGCCGTAGTTGTAAACGGCTTGCGTTATATCGCCCATGCTATCGTCATTATACTTATTGAGAACGTAAGTATTTACGGAATAAGTTAAGGTTTGCCCGATTTCTTTGTCCTTTTCGTCTAAAACTTTGACGGTGTATTTGTTGGCAAAATCTACTACGTTGACGTTTTCGTAACGGTATTTATAATTGCCGTTTTCTACAATATAACGGTCTATAACTTCGTTATTGCCGTCTTTGTCGGTTACTTGGAGCTTTAAAACGGCGTTTTCCGTTAAAGGCTTGATAACGAAATAAAGGGAAACGTTATAGTCGAACCTTATGCCCGCACTTACCCATTCGTAGCCGGCTTGAGTGCCGCTTAAAGTCGCTTGCGCGGATTCCGCGGGAGCGACAAACTTAGTTGCCAAAGCCTTTTCTTCGTCAGTTAATTTCGCCGTAACAAGTTCTTCGGCAGTGGCTTCGAGATACTTTGTTTGAGCCGCCGCGCCGTATTCGAGCATATCTACGGCAAGGGTTTTCATTGCGGCTAATTTTGCGTTGGAAAAGTCTTTAAATTCCTCGGCAGTTTTTTCGGCTCTTACAAGATTATAGAGATAGTTTTTAACGCTGTCTTTATAGGTAATAGGAGTTTCGCCGTCTTTTGTCAAAGTAGCGGTTACCGTTTCGCCTAAGTACTGCGGGGTTACGTAAGCAAATTCGGCAACGCCGTTCTTTACTTCGCCTTTATACTCTTTGTTTTTGTACTTAAAGGTCAAGGTGTAACCTTCCGTGTAGTTTTCGACTTCGAATTTTAAAACGATATTTTCGTTGAGAGATACGCTTACGCCTTTGAAAGCGGGCGTAGTTTCCGCGTTCGCCTTAACGAAAGTAACCGCGGACAACGCGCCGAACGCTACGGCAAGGGTAGCTAAACAACAAATTATTTTCTTCATGATTTTTTCTCCTTTAGCTTAATTATTGAAGTTGAGCCACGTATTGTCGGGTTCACTATCATGCCCGTAACCCGTAGAAGTGACAATTATGTTTTCGGCTTGAACGGAAATTATTTCGACTTCCGTTGCCTCGTAAAATTTTTTGTTCATACTTAATTCTCCGTTATTTTTATTTTTTTTATAAGTATGAGCCTTTGCTCGCGCATGCGCGAGCAAAAAACTCCTCTCCGGAGAGGAGTCCGTAAAAAGACTGCCTCTCGGGAGCGTTTTTTTGTTACATACTGCCTCTTTTAGAGGGGTTGTCGGTCTTAGGCGTCCAACTCAAAGCGGTAGTGCTTTTGAGTTTTACGCAGTCGACGCACGGACCTGCCGTATTACCGCTACCACGAAGCGAGTTTTGGAGAACGGTCAGCTTAAGGACGTTTTCGCCCGCCTTGAAAGCCGCGTTCGTGGTGACTTTGAATTCGGTAAAAGTCATTTCGTTGGGTTGATTGTTTTTTACCTTCTTAGGGGTATAGGTAATCTCCTTACCGTTAAGTTCGACTTTTAAAATGTTCGGTCCGAAGCTTATATCGCCGCATTCGGAGCCTAAAAGCATAGTGATTGAGCCGTTTGCCGCCTCTTTAGCCGTAAATTTAAATTCGAGAGAAATATCGGGTGCGTATGTGCAGTAAACGTAATAACCGTTGCTCCACATTTTCTTTTGTTCTTCCGTACCGTCGCCGTAAATCATGTTGACGCCTTGCTGGTCGGAAGAAAGTCCCGCGCCCGGCACGCCGTCGAGGTCGATATACTCTGCTTCCATGGTGAGTTCTTTGCTACCCGTCGAACCGCCGCCCGAGGTCGAAGAATCGTCTCCGCCGCCCGTGCAAGCGGTGAGCGCGAACGCCGAAATGACGAGCAATGTGGCGATTATCGCCGTAAAAAGTCTTTTTAGTTTCATTGTTGATACACTCCTTGTGTTTTATTTTTGAGTTGAAAATTACTGTATGCGCGCATACAAGTTGAAAATTGAGAGTTGAAAGTTGAAAATTGTGGACGAATATATGCGTGCAAAGCACGCTAATAAGTTGAAAGGTGAAAGTTGAAAATTGAAAATTAAGGACTGATTGAAAGTTGAAAGACGGTCGGCGAAAAACTTTCAACTTTCCGCTTTCAACTTTCAATTTTTATTATCCTTATTATTCTTCTTTTTTCTTTCTTATCGCCACAAATGCGGCAAGTATGCCGAGCGTACTCGTTATCGGCAAAGTAAAGCCTATAGCACCTCTGCAGCCCGATTTCGCTTCTTTTACTTCGGCGTTCGCAACGTATAACGTGAGCGTTACTTCATCGCTTTCAACGCCTTCTGCGGAAGCTACAAAGGTTAACGTGTACACGCCGGCTTTCGTCGGGGTGCCGGTGATTTCGCCGTTTTCCGATAAGGTCAAGCCCTCGGGTAGCGCGCCTTTTTTGAGCGAATACTTAATGTTGTCCGCGCCGCTCGCCATTGCGATATCGCCGAGGTATTCTTCGCCCGCTTTGCCGTCCGCAAGCTTCAAGCCTTTTGCAAAAGACAAGCCTATAGTTATGGAATATTCGGCTTCGATAGCGTCGACAAATTCGCCGTAAGCTTCTACCGTGAACTTGTAGTCCGTTACCGCAACGCTCGGGGTGCCGACGATATAACCGGCTTCCGTAAGCTGCAAGCCCTCGGGAAGCGCACTGCCTTCTTTCAAACGATATTTAACCGTATCGGCACAATCCGCAAGTTCTATTCTGTCGCCGTAAGAAGAGCCGACTTTACCGTCCGAAAGAGTCCTCGGGAAGAACGCCATTTCGTTGAGAATACTCAAAGTATACTGCGCTTCGACGCTTCTATACCCAAAAGCTTTCGCCCTGACGGTAATCTTATAATCTCTGCAACCTTTTGTCGGGGTGCCTGTGATTTTGCCGTCTTCCGACAAGGTCAAGCCCTCGGGGAGTATGGTGTCGGAACCTAATTCGTAAGTTATCGTCGGGAACGCCGCGATTTCTTCTTCGGTAGCGTCCTTAACGTAAATTTCCGCTTCGGCAACGTTTAACTTAACGCTGTTGCCGACATACGCCGTGCCTAAGTTTGCGTTTTCGGGGCGATATATAATCGCGCCGTCCGAGCCAACCACGGTAAAGTAGAAATCCGTCGTAATACTTTCGTCCTTATAGGTCGCCGCAATCGTTACTTTGTGGTTGTTTGTTTCCTTTTCGGGTACGCCCGTAATAGTGCCGTTTTCAGATAAGGTCAAGCCCTTGGGGAGCTTTTTGCTACCCTCCGCAATCGTGTACTTAACGTCCTCTTTCTTGCCGTCCGGATAAGCTTCGGGGTTGAGTACTGCCGTCGCTACCGTAGCGTTATACTCTTCGCCTAAGATACCGAGCGGCAAAGTGCTCGATTCGAAGCTCTTGAAAGCTTTAGCCTTAACGGGATACGAGCCTCTATTCAACGCCGCGCTGTTCGCAAGCATATAGCAGATATCGTGAGCGGCTTTTCTTAGATAATGATAGGTCGTCGCCGTACCGGCATTATATAGAATCTTAGCATTCTCGCCGAGAGCAAGAGAACCGCCCGCTCTTATCATTTGATCGACGTTAGAAAGGTTAGAATCGTTACCCATAAAAGAGTCGGTTACAACCGCGCCTCTGAATCCCCATTCGTTGCGAAGTACATCCGTTAAAAGCCTGCGTTCGCCGCCCGTCCAGGTGTAGCCTAAACGGTTAAGCGCAGACATAACGCCCTTCGTTCCGCTTTCCTTTATGCAGATTTCGAAAGACTTGAGATAAATTTCTCTCATGCTCTGCTCGTTGAGCCAGGTGCATACGCCGGTTCGGTTGGTTTCCTGATCGTTTATAGCAAAGTGCTTGACGTAAGTATAGAAGCCTTTATCGTTTGCGCCTCTTGCTTCCGCCGCAGCCATTTTACCCGTGAAAAATCCGTCTTCGGAGTAATATTCGCCGTTCCTGCCGCTGAACGGAGAACGATGAATATTAACTGCGGGCGCATAGTAACCGCCGATGCGGTCGTATTCTTCGCCGCCGCCCCAAAGCGCAAAGTTACCTACGATTCTGCCTCTTTCATACGCTATTTCGACGTTCCAAGTAGCCGCGTGAAGCGTAACGGGACCGAGCCAGACATAATACCCGACATTACCTGTTATGGACGGATTCTTAATAAATCCGTAAGGTCCGTCGATGTTGGAAGTCTTGGTTAAGCCGAGGTTGGGCGCGTCGATACCGGCACTGTAAAAACCTTTCGTCGAAATCTCGACAAGCTGTTCTTTCGTGAACTGATCAAGGAATTTTTCGTACTTCTCGTCTTCGTACTTTAGCCCGTGCAAATCTTCGAGCATGATGCCGTTTTTCGCGCCGAAAGTCGGCATTTCTTCGGTATACTCGGGGTCTTGTTTATCTAATTCGGGGTCTCTTGTTTGTTTTCTGTCTACTACTTCCCATTCGTTAAGCCCGTTTCTTACCCGTTCCGTAATATCTTCTCTGAACGCCGTTTTGGGGAAGGTGCCGGCAAAGTCCGCGCGGGACATGTAGTAATTGCCGTTTTCGGGGTTGGTTTCGTTTAAAAGGTAGTTGCTTATGTCGTCGAAGCGGTTTTTGACCGTGTTACCCGTAACCGCGTCCTTATCGAACTTAGCCGTTTCGGCTACGTTGTACGTAACGCTATCGATTTGCTCGTGAGCGTTTTTCATGAGTCTGAGCGTATAATCGCCCTCTTCGAGTTCGTAGCCCTTGAAGCCGTTTTTATTAGCGTCGTTATAGTCGTAGGAAGCCATATCGCGAACGGACATCGTAAGCGTTACGGTGTCGCTTTCGCCCGGTTTTATCTCCGCGGTTTTCGCAAACGCGCCGAGTACGACGTGAGATTTTTCTATTCCGCCCGTAGTGTACGGCGAAGTGTAGTAAAGCTGAACTACTTCCTTGCCGCTAACCGCGCCCGTGTTGGTTACTTTAACTTTCCAAGTGATAGTTCCGTTTTTATCGAGCGCGTCGCCCGCGTTGTAGTTCTTTTCTACGATTTCTTGCTTAAAGGTCGTATAGGAAAGCCCGTAACCGAACGGATAGGAAACGCGTGAAGAATACCAGTTATTCCATTGCGTAGTCGTGGTGCTATGCACTTCGCCCTCAGCGCTCGTGTAGGCTTTGTCTAAGCCCTCGGTGTAGCCGCGCGTTTCGTAATAGCGGTAACCCATGTAAATGCCTTCTTTATAGATTACGTAAGTGCCGCGGTAGCCCATCATATAATCGTCGCTTGTAGCGTAGTTCGCGTAAAGGTTGCCCTTCTTTTCGTAAGAAACTTCTACGAGGTTGTTGCTGAAGTTCATCCAAACGGGATCGAGCCTGAAATCCCTCGCCCAGGTGTCTACCGTTCTGCCGGACGGAGAAACTTCGCCCGCAATAACGGAAGCCGCGCCTTGGAAACCGCTATACGCTATCCATAATCCGCCTACGATATTTTCGTGATAAGCGTAATGGTTGGGGTCATCCAAAAAGCCTACTTCCATTTGCGACGGCGTCGCGATAATAACCGTTACTTTTGCGAAGTTGTTGCAAACATGGTCGAGAAGGTCGACCTCGTTTTGGTCGAGCTGCAAGTAGTGGTCGTCCATACTCCTTGCTCCCGGGATTTTCTGGGTAGCTTCGCCTTTGTCGGAAATCGATTTGCCGTTCCACTTCATCGTTCTCGGGTTATCGTGACCTTCCGCGCCGCTACGCTTAAAGACTACGAAAGCCATGTCGCCGTAATCCTTATAAGTTCCCGGCAAGTTCTCGCTGTCGCCCGTAAGATAAGACACGGGGGTTTCGCCTATGGCTTTACCCGTGATTGTGGTATTACCTTTAAGAGGCGTGGTCTCGAACGGAGAACGTTTATTGTCTCTATAGAAGTTATACACCTTATCGTTAACCTTAAAGCCCGCGTTTGTAAGATAAGTGTAGAACCAGTTTTGTTGGTATGCTTGGTTTTTGCCGAATACCGTCACCTTGGAACCTTTAGCCAAGGGGAGCGCGTTATCTTTGTTCTTCAAAAGCACGACGCCCTCTTTGTTTGCTTTACTCAACCATTCGGCGGCTGCCTTATTGGCGTCGGCTCTGGTGTCGTAATCGGAGAGGTAATAGTTAAGCCCTACCTTTTCGGCAGCCATAGGCTTGGTAAGCGCGGTTACGCCCGCGCCGAACAACAAGCTTCCCGCTAAAACCGCGGACAAAATAATCTTTTTAAAATTCTTCATTTTATCACTCCTCATAGCCTATAACGTCGTTATAGAAGTATTGGAAAATTGCGCTGTACCACCCTTTTGCGGCGTCGGATTCGGGGTTCGGACTGAACGAAAGATAAATCTTACCGTCTTTCGTACGCGGAATCTCGAACTTAAAAAGCTCAATATCGCCGGGCGTTTTAAGAGAGTAAACTTTTTCTACGATTATTTCTTTGAAATTTTCGTCCTTTGCAAAGGCAATTTTGAATCCGCTCTTTACATCGTTATCCATAAACCCGTTGTTGATTGCTCTCATATAAACATTAACGGTCGGGTTTTCGGGGTCGAATTCGGGAAGATTTAAAAGTTCGCCGTGGAAACCGCTCGTGTAAGCGTATTCTATGTCTTTAATGCTTCCGCCCAGGCCGCCGACGTAGCAATACGATAAAATTCTACCGTCGGAAATCGTACAGGCGTTTCTATATTGTACGTTTTGGCCGAACTCGAAATGGATGTCTTCCACTTTTTGCGGGTCGCCGACAACGGAAAGCGATTTGTCGCCGTCCGGGTACTGCGTCGCGCTCGAAACAGTCATATCGAGAAGAACGGTGTCGGACGAAGAGGCGCCGACGGCTTTACGAACGTAGAAGCCGCTCCATGGCTTTTCATTCGTATTGATACCGATAGCCACTTCGCAGATGACTTTCTTGACTTCTTTCGGTCCGATAGTAACTTTTCCCGTGGTCATACCGGCACCACGATTATTTAAAAACCATTCTACGGTTACGGAAAATTTTTCGTGATTGTTTTTAAACGTTACAAAGGCAAGCTTTGTACCGCTCTTAGTCTCAAAACCCTTAATGCCGTCTTTTATGTTATCGGAATAAACATCGGGTTGACCGGCGGTGTGTCCCGGGATAGCGAAGCGATAGCCGTTCGCGCCGTTAAGGTCGGGGTCGGCTTTACTTTCGCCGTCGACGACGCCCAACCTTATGGCTTTAAAGCCTCTTTTCGCATCGCTGTAAGGCTTACCTTGGGTGCCCAAAGCAAATGTCTCTTTGGTTTCTTGAGAATAGATAGCGGTGAGCGTAACGTCGGTTGCGTCCATATTGAAAACGTATTCGCCGTTCGCAACGTCGCCTACGCGGTTGTTTTTAACGTCCTTGTCGAAGCCTACGAAAGCTTTGCCCGATACGGTAATAGGTTCGATCACCACTTCCGATTCGTGCGCTACTTCGTACTTCATAATGCTGTAAGCGGGGTCGTCGCCGTCTTTCGTATTGCCGAGGTATTCTCCGACGGGGTTCATGCTCGTTCCCGCGCGTTTTACGGTCGCGCCGATAACGTTGAGCGTGTACAGAACGTCCTTAAACACTGCGGTTGCCGTTACGGAAGTTGCAGGCATACGGAAAGAAGAGCCGTTCGTCCAGGTAACGCCGGCAGAAAAAGACCACTCGACGAACTGTTTGCCCGCGGGTACTTCGGGCGTAAGTTTAACGTATTCGCCCTCCGCGGCGGTCGTTTTGTCCGCTCTGCCGCCGTTTACAGTGACGGTGTAGGAAAGCGCGTCGCCCGAGCCGACCACGAGAACGAACTTTGCAGATACGTCCATAGCGGTCGCGGTTATCATCGTTTCCCCCGCGCGCTTTAAAATGACTTTGCCGTTCCTGTCTACGGAAGCGATTTTCTCGTTTTCCGAAGAATACTTCACGGTTTTGTCCGCACCCTCGTCGCCGTCTACTCTAACGCTCAAATCAAGCGTTTTCAAAGACAAGTCGGCGGTGAGCATGCCGTTTATTACGTCTCCGTTGTAGGAGAGCGTAATCGCCGTAACCTCGCTGAGCTTCTCCGGCGGATTAACTTTTTCATCTTGCGAACTATTCCCGTTTCCGTTGCCGGCGCAACCGACAAAACCGAACAAAGAAAGCGCGAGAACGAAAGTCAATACGCAAAGAAGCGTAAGTTTGAGTTTACCTTTCATGTGTTTTGCTCCTTTTTATTTTTTACGGGCGTTTAACCCGCAGTTGCCGTTAAGTCATTTGCTTTTGCTCGGCGTAGCGAGCAAAAGCCCCTCTCCCGGAGAGGGGCAAATCAAGGAATATGCGCCTTTCGAGGAGATATATATTCATTTAAAACGAGGGCTGAAATTTACGAATTTCAAAGCCGTTCGTTCTTGCGTAGAGTATACCGCAAAAACTCAATCTTGTGTTATAAAATGACGTAACTTGCGAAAAAAACGACGTAATCGTGAATTTAGGGGTCGAAAAGGACAGTTTTTTGAACAGTGTCAAAATTTTTCAAGTCGTTTTTTTACCCCTCATCCACCGACGTTCAGTCGGTCCCCCTTCCCCACAAAGATTGCTCCGCAATCGGGGGAAGGTCGGCAGACGTAATCGTGAATTTGAAGGTCGAAAAGGACAGTTTTTTAACAGTGTTCACAAAAAAAATGAAAGTTGAAAATGGAAAATTGAAAGTTGCGGATACACATATTATAATATTTTTTTGTCCTCAATTTTCACCTTTCAACTCTCAACTTTCAACTTGCTTGCGCCTCTCTGTGGCACTAAAAAAAGGACCCTTGCAAAAAAAAGCAAAGGTCCTCTACATTCATTATATAATAATTACAGCGACTTCAAAACGCAGTCCGCGGTGGAGCGGTTGGTGGCGATAGGCACGTCGTAAACGACGGTTATTCTTAAAAGCGCCTTAATGTCCGGGTCGTGCGGTTGAGCCTGCAACGGGTCCCAGAAAAATATTACCGCGTTGATTTTGCCTTCCGCAACTTTCGCGCCTATTTCGAGGTCGCCGCCAAGAGGCCCCGAAAGGTAAGGCTTCACGTCAAGCCCGGTAGCTTCGGCGATAAGCTTAGCGGTCGTTCCCGTTCCGCATAAATCGTAATTCGATAAAACGTCTGTGTTTTCCGTAGCCCACTTTACTATTTCGGGCTTCTTCATATCGTGCGCGACGAGCGCAATGGTTTTTCTTTCCATTTAGTATTCCCTCCGTGTTTTCTATTGTGATTTCGTTTTTTATCACTATATAGATTGTATCATATAATCGCCGATTTGACAATTATTTGCCTTTTAAAACAAGCTATTTTAGAAAAATTATTTATTTAAATTCCCTTTTAAGCCCAATTGTTGACAAATTTTCTAAAAAAGTGTATATTTTATTAAGAAAGTGCGTTTAAACGCCTTATACGCGCACTTATAGTTAAAATATACACTAAAAAATCCGATTACAAAGAGGTCCTAAGTTGAAACTGATTTACAGCGAATCCGACGTTAAAAAACTTAATATTCGTCGAATAATCAACTTATCGGCGGGCTTTTTGATAGGCGCGGTATTTTTGACGTTGTCGATAATCTGCGCGGCAAGGCGTTGGGAGATAGGTAGACCCTTAGCTTACGTTCTATCTTCCGTTTCGGGCGGGCTTGCGCTTTCCTCTTTTGTCGCCGCGATAGTTTTTTACTTGCACGAAAAGCGGCTTATCGCTTTTATCAACCGTTCGCTTGCCCCGTCTAAAAAGCTTTGCGGAACGGTTACGGAAGTTTACAAAAAGCCCATAAAAAAAGACGGGCTTATGTTTGCGACGGTGCTTCTTGCGTGCGACGACGGGATTGACAGATACCTTTATTTTTCGAAAGAATCGCTCTTACCTAACCAAGGCGAGCAAAAAACCTACTACGTGATACACAATAATTTTGTTTGCGGAACGGCTTCGGAGGCGGAAAATGAATAGAAAATATGCGCTTTTGATATGCGCGAGGTGGGTCGCGCCGATGTTCTTACTCTCGGTTGTGGCGTGGGGATTTATATATATATTTGCATTCGACAACCGCTCGTGCGAGAAAATCACCGTATTTTTATACGCGGAATCTACCGAAAACTCACAAATAAGAAGAAAAATCACTTCCGAAACGAACGTAGATACTTATCTGACCGTTTGCAACGATGAAAACGACGTTTTTCCTAATCCCGTTCACTCGGCTTTCTTTACGTCCGACCTCGTTATTATCCCCGAAAAATGCCTCATTAACCTCGATTGCGAAAACTTATTCGTACCGATAACTAATAAGCTTTTAGAGCAGTACGAAATTGACGGCGATTTTGCCTTTGCCGCCAAAAACGGCGAAAATTACGGCATTGTCGTTTACAGTCACGACGACGGAATAAACCTTTTAAAGCGTTTTGCGGTTTTTGCCGACGAACCGTTTATAGTGTGCGTAAACAAGCTCACCCCAAACTCCGGCGAATATTCCGTCGACAACGGAACGGTAAAAACGGAAAATTCCTTTAAGGCTTTAAGGGCTTTACTTAACTAAAAATATCGAATAATCGACATATAGCCGCACTTTTGCGGTTTTGAAAAGGGTTGCGCTTGAAACAAAAAAGCGTAACCCTTTACTATTTTCAATAATTAAAAACGGTGTTTAAAACTATCTTCGACCAGTTTTCAAAGCTGTCGAAAACTTCCTTTATTTTATCTTCGTTCGCCCATTCGCCCGCCATTTTTTCGGTTTCGAGTATTTCGCACGACGGCGACGGCAATATTATTTCATAGCAAAGCCCCGTATGCACTTTGCCGACCGAAGTCGAGTCGTCGTTGATTATTCCGAGGAATTTCATCTCGTAACTTTCGGGTATTTTCACCTCTTCATGCAATTCTCTTTTTAACCCCGCAAGCACGGCGTTTTTGCTACCGTCCGTCGTGTTGACGTGTCCGCCGATACCTACCGAGCGGCGGTCGTGGAGCCGCGCTTCGCTTTGGGCTTTGAGTCGCCTCGTCATAAACACTTTATCGCCGTAACGTATCAAAAGGTACGCTATAATCTGTTTTTTGCTTTCGTCCTCTTCCGCTTCGCTTCTCAAAACGTATTCTGCGTGACTTTCCGCAAAATCGATAAACTTTTTTTCGTCCGCTTTAATGAGCCTTTCCGCGTTCTCGCCGAAAGTTTTTTTCAACAGTTCTGCGGGTACCGTCATTACGTATTCTGCCATAAATTCACCTCGTTGCAAAAGTATAATCATTATTTATATATAAGTATATCATAAAAATTTTCGTTTTTGCAAATATTTTTGCGCCGTTTCGCTTTACAAAATCGAAAAACGTGGTATAATACAATCGAACACAAAACGTGACGAAAAATTCATATTGCGCTTTATAGGCGCGGTATAAAGGAGTTACAATGCCAATCCGACAAAAATTCAAGGTCGGCGGAATGAGCTGCGCGGCGTGCAGCGCGCGCGTCGAAAAAGCCGTTAGCGCGGTAAACGGCGTAAAAAGCGTTGCCGTCAACCTTATATTAGGCGAAATGCAAGTCGAATTCGACGAGCCGGCAACCGAAAAATCGATAATCGCGGCGGTAGTCGGCGCGGGCTACACTGCAAAAGCGGACGACGGAAAGGAAAAGAAAACTTTGCACTCTTCGCCCGAAACAAAAAAGCTTTTAACGCGGCTCATTATCAGCCTTGCGCTTTTAGTTCCGTTAATGTACGTTTCTATGGGCAGTATGTTCGGCGCGCCTCTTCCCCCGTTTTTATCGGGCGACGAAAACGCCTTGTACTTTGCGCTTTACCAGGCAATTTTCACGCTTGCGATACTTATAATCAACAGAAAATTCTTCGTCAGCGGCGTAAAAAGCCTGATATCGCTTTCGCCTAATATGGACGCACTCGTCACAATCGGCGCGGGCGCAAGCTTTATTTACAGCGTAGTCACCACCGTGCGCATAGGCGTAACGCCGGAACATGCAATGCACTTAAAGCACGAGCTTTACTTCGAAGGCGCGGCGATGATAGTAACGCTCATCACCCTCGGCAAGTTCCTCGAAAGCCTCTCCAAAGGCAGAACGACGGACGCAATAGACGCTCTTCTCTCTCTTATGCCCGAAACGGCGACGCTTTTAAAGGACGGCGTTGAAGTAACGGTGCCGATTGACGAAGTGCGCGAAGGCGATATTTTCGTCGTAAAAACCGGCGACGCGGTCCCCGTGGACGGCGTTATAATAAGCGGCGGCGCGGCGATAAATCAAGCCAATTTAACGGGCGAAAGTATCCCCGTAGACAAAACGGTCGGCGACGAAATTTCCTCTTCAACCGTCAATATGAACGGTTATATCACGGCAAAAGCAACGAGGGTCGGCAACGATTCGACGATAAATAGGATTGTCGAAATGGTTAAAAACGTTTCGCTCACCAAAGCCCCGATTGCAAAAATCGCCGACAAGGTGGCGGGCGTGTTCGTTCCCGCGGTAATGGGTATCGCTCTCGTAACTTTCATAATTTGGCTCATAATCGGTCAAGGAATTTCCAACGCGCTCACTCACGCGGTTGCCGTTCTCGTTATCTCGTGTCCGTGCGCGCTCGGCTTAGCAACACCCGTTGCGATAATGGTCGGCAGCGGAGTCGGCGCAAAGCACGGCGTACTCTTTAAAACGGCGACTTCGCTCGAAGTTTTAGGCAAATGCAAAAACGTGGTTATGGATAAAACGGGAACGATAACTTACGGCAAACCCGCCGTGACTGACGTTATCCCGGCTTCCGCCGATAAAAAAACTTTACAAAAAATCGCCGTTGCGATAGAAGCTCTTTCCAAACACCCGCTCGCGAAAGCGGTAGTAGAAAGCTTACCCGAAAGCGACATAGTTTTAAGCGATTTTGCCGAGCTTACGGGTTCGGGGCTTAAAGCAAAGTGGGGCGATAAGTCGATTATCGCGGGAAACGCCAAACTTATGGCAAGCGAAAATATCGACATCAAAGAATATAAAAGCGTTGCGGAAAAGCTTGCCGGCGAAGGCAAAACGCCTCTTTACTTTGCGTTAGGCGGAACGCTTGCGGGCATTATCGCGGTAGCCGACAAACCTAAAAAGGAAGCGAAAGAAGTAATTGCAAAACTCACCTCTTACGCCATAAACGTTTACATGCTCACGGGCGACAACCGCGCGACCGCGCTTGCGATAGCCTCTCTCGTCGGCATAAAGGAAGAAAACGTCATATCGGACGTTCTGCCCGAGGACAAGCAAAACGTGGTCGCAAAACTCAAAGCCCAAGCCTTAACGGCAATGGTCGGCGACGGCGTGAACGACGCACCCGCACTCTCCGCGGCGGACGTAGGCGTGGCGGTTTCTTCGGGTTCGTTCGTAGCGGTGGACGCGGCGGAAGTAGTCGTCATGAACGATTTATCTTCGCTCTTATTCGCCTTTAAGCTCTCCAAGCGCACGATACTCAACGTAAAGGAAAACTTGTTCTGGGCGTTCATATATAATATAATCGGAATTCCGATTGCCGCGGGCGCATTCGCCGCGATAGGTTGGTCTTTAAACCCGATGTTTGCGGCGGCGGCAATGAGCTTATCGAGCGTGTTCGTAGTTTCAAACGCGTTAAGACTCAACCTCGTCAAGCCCGACGTACTCGCCTCTTTGCCTAAGGTTGAGAAGTCTGCTTGCGGCAATTCTTGCGGCGACTCAAACGAAACTTGCAAAATACAAGAAACAAAAAATGCGGCTGCTAAAACTCAGCCGACGGAGGATATTATGAAAGAAATTATAAACGTAAAAGGCATGATGTGCGGTCACTGCGAAGCGACCGTCGAAAAAAAGGTTAAAGCAATCGCGGGCGTTACGGCGGTAAAAGCCGACCACGTTAGCGGCAAAGTCACCGTGGAGTTCGCTTCACCCGCAACCTTAACAGAAATAAAGGAAGCCATAAAAGCCGCCGACTACACCGTAGTAGACTAAGGTCAGGCTTTTCAAAAAGCACTCAAAACAAAGCAAAACCCCGCCTATAAGTCGATTATCGACCTATCCGCGGAGTTTTTGTTTGCGTAAAATATTCTTAGTTAATAGGTATCGAAGGCAAGTCTATTCCGCCCGAAGAAGAGGAAGAACTTGTCGGGTTGTTCTTGCTTGAAGAATTGCTTCCGCCGTTGTTGCACGCTACGAGCGCGGTTACGGCTAAGCATACGGTAATAATTAGGATAACTAACTTTTTCATAAAATTCTCTCCTATCGTAGAAAGCAAAGCTTATAAAAGCTGCATCATTCTGTCTTTTTCGGAAAGCTCTTTAAGCGCGTTGCCTTCCGAAGAATTGCCGTTCAAAGGATACGTCGCCGCGACGGAAAGCTTATCCAAACAGTACACGAGCCTGTATTTTTTCACGCCCGCGCTAAGCAAAGCTTCCAACGCGCCCACGCAATCCTCAACGATGTTGTACTTCGTTTCGTCCTTGCCCTTGGCGTCTTTCACGGTAATGTCGCACGCGCCCGTTATCGGCTCGGTCGGTTTTTTTGCCGCGCATTCTCTTAAATATTGCGCCTTTTCCTCCTTAGTCGAAAGCCCTTTGATTTTCGGCACGTCGATAAGCACGGAAACGGCTAAAATTTCGCTCGCCTTTAATTCGGCTTTTCCGTTGTAAAGTCTGACTTTCGTTCCGTCCACTTCGATAAGCGGCTCTTTTTTGACGGGATAGCTCGAAAGCGCGCTCGGCAAGGTCGTCAATGCGACGACGGCAAACACGAGAACCATTAAGGCTATCATCGTCTGCTTTAAAATAAAGAAAGTAACCGCGGTACCGCCCAAAAGCACTATACCGAGGGCAAGAAGGATAAAATACTTTCTTCTTTTTGCTTTGTTGTAATCAATATCCGGGAAAAATTGCTTCATGAATTCACCTTTCGTCGACTTTTTCTTTTTCTGCCGACGTTAGCCTTTTTAACAACTATGATAATTTTACCCTAAATACGTCTTTATGTCAATCGTTTTCACCGCTTGCGCGCGCGATAGGCGTTGTCAGTGTATATTTATCTTTGCTTAACCTGTATTTTTTGACGATTTTGCCGTCCTTTACGACGGTGACGAACCCTTCCGTAACATATCCCGTGATAAAGTTTTCACCGCTCAACTCGTCCGTTTCCACAATTTCCTCTTGCGTTACGCTTTCAAAGACGTATTCGTACTCGTTTTCAAGCCCGTAAATTTCAAAAGTCACCTCTTTATCCGTCACGGACCCGCCGATATAAATTCTGCCCGAAGTATCGTTGACGATTTTTAGGTCTTGAAGCCCGTAGCTCACGGTCGCGTCGAAAGATTTGTCCACGTACACGGGCGCGACGGAATGTGGGTGCCGTTCGGCAATTTTAAGCCCCGCGCGCAACGCCGCGTTATATAGCGTTGAAGAGGTCTGGCACACTCCGCCGCCAAGCCCGTCCGTCATTTTGCCGTCGATAATAACTTTTGCCGTTTTGTACCCGCGCTCTTCCGTCCGTTCTCCCACCGCTTTGTTGAAAGAAAGCGTTTCGCCCGGCAGTAAAACTTTGCCGATAACAGAGCTTGCAGAAAGCCTTATGTTTTCCTTTCTTTCCGCCGTGCTTAGCGGAAATTCGGTAGTAAAACTCCCCTTCAAAAAGCTCTCTTTTTTAGCTTTTTCGACGGTAAAAGCGGGGTAAAGCGTTATGGTTTTAGCTTCGACCTGTCCGCCGCCTACGGACAAAGCCGTCAGAACGTCGGTCTTGAGTTTTTCCTCGTCAATCTTTTTGCCTATCCTTTCCTTTTTATAGGAAAACTTATTTTCGTTATTCGGCTTAAAAGTTACAACCGCGTCCTCGTACGGCAAAAAACAGTCCGCGGCAATACCGCCAAGCACTTCGTCGATAGCTTTCAGTCTTAACCCGAAAACGGAATTTTCAAGTTCGTCGCCGCAAAAAACGTAAGTCTTTCCGCCCGCAACTACCGTGAGCGACGGCGCGGCGAAAGAGTTTGTCACCGCACTTCCAAAAGATATTATAAAAGCCGCCGTCAAAAGACAAGCGGCAAAACCCACGAATTTCTTCCGCATAATAGCCCTTTAAAAAGCTTTTCAAGCTTCTTTCTTATTATGCGTTTTCCACCCAAAACTATGCGATAACAAGCATATAGCGGCACTTTTTATGTTTTTACGTATCAAAACGCAACCCGCGTTCCTCTTTATAATTTACAAAAAATTTACATTCCGCTTACAAAACCTTGCGTGTTTAATTTTTTGAAGTGTGATAAAATATTTCAACGATGATATTATAAGCATAAGTCAAATGGTTAAAAAAATGATTGAACTCAAAAACATTAAGAAAAATTACATATCGAAAGGCGGGAATGTTGTGAACGCTTTAAAGGACATCAACTTAACGTTGCCGTCTTTCGGCATGGTTTTTATAGTCGGGAAAAGCGGCTCGGGAAAATCAACGCTTCTTAACGTTATAGGCGGATTAGACGAGATAAACGAAGGCAACGTTTATTTTGACGGAAAAGAAATAAACCTCAAAAACAAAAAAACAAGCGATTTATACAGAAAAAAAGATATAGGGTTTGTTTTTCAAGAGTATAACTTGCTTGACAACAACACGGTTTTTGAAAACGTCGAACTCGCCGCCAAGTTGTGCGGAAAAACGGATAAGGACATAAACCAAGCCATTTCGGAAGTCGGGTTGAGCGAATATTCAAGCCATTTTTCAAACGAACTGTCGGGCGGACAAAAACAACGCGTTGCGATAGCGAGAGCTATCGTAAAACAACCGAAAGTTATTTTAGCGGACGAGCCTACGGGAAATCTTGACAGTTCAACGTCGGACGAAATATTCGCCTTGCTAAAATCCTTGTCAAAACGCCGTTTGGTTTTGGTCGTTACCCACGATATAGCCGCCTCCGAAAAATACGCAGACAGAATAATAACGGTAAAAGACGGCTTAATCGAAAAAGACGAAGAAAGAACTTCTACAAAAGAAAATCTCAAAGAAAAACAAACCGTTGACAACGAAATTTACGACAAAGACTTGCCGTTCAAGACTATTGTAAAACAAGGGCTAAAAAATCTCGGTTATAAAAAAGGTAGGACGATATTGACTGTTTGCCTATTGTTTTTGTCGGTTGCCGTTATGCTTTGGAGCCAGATGTTTATCGCTACGGACAGCCAAAAAATAATGGCAAGGTCTTTGCATAAAAACGGCGAAGATATAGTCTTTTTGTATCAGGAACAATATCTTTCGGAAGGGACACCCCCGTCGGGGTCTGTATCGACAATTTCCGCACCGCTTTCGCATGAAGGTCTTAATTACATTTCGTCGGTCGTTAAACCGCAAATCGGCACAAACATAACTCCTTCTCTCATACGCAAAGTCGTTGAAGTTTCAAAAATGTCGGACGTCACCTCTCTCGGCTTCGAATTATACGACGGAGCAATCGACTCCGAAGAAAAAAACTATGCTTATCTGAGCGATTATACGATAGACAAATATTTTGAGCTTTTTAATGTTTCTAAAGTAAATTACGCTGACTATATCGGCAAAGAAATCGTGTTTTCAACGGCGCAAACAGAGGAAACGGTTATTTTAGCCGGCGTTTTTAAAACAGATTATCGCAAATATTACGAATGGGATTATGAGCGCGAACACTTTTTTCTTAAAGCCAACCTAACGCAAGAACAAAGCATGAAAGCCTATTACTGCGAAGACAAAGCGGAGATAGCATTTTTAAAAAAAGACAAACTGCTCGATCTATACGAAAAAGAATCTCGCGGACTATATATTTTTAACGTTAATTCGTTTGTACGGACAAGCTCGGGAGAAAAAGTTTTCGGGGCTTACACTGTAACGCTCGAAAGCGAAAACAAAAGCGTTGACCTGAACAAACCTTATTTTCTCATAAGAGAAGAAGTTTCCAAATTTTATTCCGATAGCGGTGAAGTTGAAAATTACGTTCTAAAACCGGGAGAAATAATTCTTCCGATTAAGCTGTATCGCGATTTATTCGAACCCGATTATAGAAGCGGCGCGATTCCCGAATTTTTGGGTAAAAAAATAACCGTATCTCTTTCGAATTACGGCGAAACCGATAAACTGACTAAGACAAAAGAACTTACGCTCAAAGGCGTTGCGGAAGAAACGCATTCCGACAGCTCGCAATATATCTATATTAACGGCGACGACGGGAAAAACATAAGAAGTTACACGCTGTTTTGTAATCAAAATTTCGCAATAGCAAACATAAGCACGCTTAGCAGCAGTCAATTGTCCGAGTTTTTTGAAACGTTAAGGGGAAAATACGAAATCGCTACGGCAAACGTAATGTCGTATTCCGTATATTATCTTGAAGATACCTTTAAGCTATCTTCCGTTATATTACAAATTATTGCGGTAATTATGTTTATCGTTTCGTTATTGCTCGTTATAAACACAGTTTTCGTGTTCGTCACAAGTAAAACAAAAGAAATCGGAATTATGCGAGCTTTCGGAATAAGCGGGAAAAGTATAATCGAAATTCACCTTGTCAAAGTCATCTTTATTGCAATAGTTTCGTTTGTTCTGACGAATATTACGGCAGTCGGGCTTATTGCCCTAACCGGCGCTGCGTTCAGCGGACCGAATAGTTTGTACTGTAGTTGGATTGCGTACGACGGTATAACGGTTTTACTTTCAATACTGTGCAACATGATTTTTCCTATACTGTTCTCGCTGTTGCCGTTAAATAAAATCAATAGAATGAAACCCGTAGACGCTATAAGAAGCGTATAAATCTCTCGTTATAAATCTCTCGTTCAGATAGAAAGCCCGCTTTAATCCGGCAGGCTTTCTATCTTTTCTTTTAATTCTTGCGCGTTTTCGACACCTTTTATTATAAACTTTCCGTCGGCAAGGGTGAAACAAAGTTTGTCCTTTTCCGCGGTGACGGCGGAAACGTTGTCATAAAACACGGCTTTTATTTCCGTTTCGTCGCCGAGATAGATGAGCGCGGCTTTTTTGTCCGTTATCAAAATGTAGCCGCTCTTCGTAAACGCGATTTTCTTTAAGATATTCACGAACCACACGCCTATCGGCACGAGGTGGACGAAAAGCGCGGCGATAAATAGCAAAGCTTCGTAAAGCTTGTTCGCTTTCATTATAACGCCCGTTACGTTGGAACCGACCATAAACCCGTCGAACGCAAGAGTAAGCGCGACCAAAATTCCGCCGACTATTACTTCCGCCGTCGGGAAGTACGCTTTGTCCGCCTTTTTAGAATAAAGCACGGTTTCGCCGTCTTTCAGATAATGTTTTTCATCGTATAAAACTTTCATTTTTCTCTCCTGTTTTTAATAAATTTTCATTAAAAGCCCGCCTATAAGCCGATTATCGGCAAATTACGTTAACTTTCTTTTACTATTTTTCCTTTTTCCACTTCGAACTTTTTATATTCCGTTCCGACGAAAACTTCCTCTTCGATATGCGTGCAAGTTATTATCGTCTGCACGTTTTCAACGTATTTTAAAAGGCGTTTTTGTCTTGAACGGTCGAGTTCGCTGAGCGCGTCGTCCAAAATTAAAAGCGGATATTCGCCGAATTTTTCCTTGAAAATTTCAAGCTCGGCAAGCTTTAAGGAAAGCGCGGCGGTGCGTTGTTGACCTTGCGAGCCGTAACTTTTTACGTCCTCGCCGTTTAGCGTAATCTTCAAATCGTCGCGATGCGGACCCACGCTCGTGAACCCGAGGACCATATCCCGCTCCATGTTTTCACTAAGTGCCGCTTTAAACTTTTCCTTTATCTCTTCGCGGCTTCCTTTGAATTTTTCGTTCGAACCCACAAAAAGCGACTCTTCGCCGCCCGTCACCGCCTCGTGCGCGGCTTTTGCCTTAGGCGCAAGCTTAGAACAAAATTCGTTTCTGCCCTCTATAACGTCCGCCGCGTAATCGGCAAGTTGTTCGTCCCACACGGGCAACGTGTCGAGGATAAGTTCCTTGTCGTTTTCCTTCAAAAGATTGTTGCGTTGGACTATTATTTTTTTGTATTTAGAGAGCGAATAAAAATATCTTCTGTTTAGCTGCGAAAGCGCGATGTCCATAAATCTGCGCCTGTCCTCGGGGCTTTCCTGAATGAGTTTTAACTCCCCGGGGTTAAAAAACACCGCGTAAATGTTGCCGAGCAAATCGCCCACGCGCTTTACTTCCGCCTCGTTGACGGCGATTTTCTTTTTTCCGTCGGCAAAAAAGGTGAGCGAAGTTTTAACCGAGCCGTAAGCCGAGATAGCCCGCGCGGAAATTTCCGCTTCGCTTTCTCCGTAGCGGATAACCTGCTTGTCCTTTTTTACTCTCGGCGAAAACCCCGTCGCAAGCAAGAACACCGCCTCCGCGGAATTAGTTTTGCCCTGAGCGTTTCCGCCCGTTATGACGTTCACGCCCGCCCCGTAATCGAATGTTTCGGAAGCGTAATTGCGGAAGTTTTTTAAAGTTAAGCTTTCAAGTTGCATTTTTCACGTCTTTTATCAAGCTTTCATTTTTAAAAACTTGATTTTTTTTCGGATATATAATACAATTATATATACTCTTTTGAAAGTTGTCAACATGATTCGCGCTTTTTAAATTTTGCGTACGAGGAAAGTCAGATGGAAAATTACGAAATACTTTGGAAAAACAGTTTGGCGGTGCTTCAAAAAACCGTTTCAAACATAACTTACACGTTTATCGACAAGCATGTCGCCGCGGTCGACCTTATGTCAAGCACGCTTGTACTTAAAGCCGAAACGGAACACTTCGCTTCCGCGGCGGTAAGAAACAGCGACAAAATTCTCGACGCGTTCGCCGTCGCAAAAACGGGCGTAACCGACTTCACGATATACGTGGGCAATTCCAAAACGCCGTATTTTACTTCCCGCAAGCAGCCGGAAGTCTTTTCCGCGCCTATCGACCCTAAGTATACGTTCGATTCCTTTGTCGTAGGCGAAAGCAACCGCTACCTTTACGCCGCCGCAAAAGCCGTTGCGGACGACCCGGGCAACAGTTACAACCCCCTCTTTATTTACGGCTCGTCGGGGCTTGGAAAAACGCACATAATGCAAGCTATCGCCAACAGCATCAAGCAAAAGAACCCGAGCGCGAATATTTTGTACGCGACGTGCGAACAATTCACAAACGACCTTATCAACACCATTCGCCTCGGCAAAGCGTACTCCGGGAGCGACGGCGAGGACTTCCGCAAGCGTTATCGCGGCGTGGACGTTCTCATCATCGATGACGTGCAGTTCCTCGCGCGCAAACAAAGCACGCAGGAAGAGTTTTTCCATACCTTTAACGAGCTTTACAGCCGCAACAAGCAGATTGTGCTTTCCGCAGACTGCCACCCCAAAGAAATAGAACTTTTGGAAGAAAGGCTTAAAACGCGCTTTTTGAGCGGACTTATGGCGCAAGTTTTGCCGCCAGATATCGAAACGAAAATCGCGATACTCCAAAAGAAAGCCGAAAGCAAAAAATACATACTTTCCTTGGAAGTCGCAACCTTTTTAGCCGAGAACAGCGACAACGACGTCCGCTCTCTCGAAGGGCTTTTGACGAAAGTCATTTTCGCTTCGCTCTTAAAGGAATCCCCCATAACGATAGAGCTTGCGCGCGAAGCGATAAACCTATCGAAGCCCGCCGACGAACAACACGAAGAAGCGCTTACGCCCGACAAAATTATCGAAGTCGTTTGCGACTTTTACGGGCTTAACCGCGCCGACCTTATAAGCAAAAAGAAGAAAAAAGAACTCGTGGAACCGCGCCAAATCTGCACGTATCTCATGACGGAACTTTTGTCAATTCCGCTCGTTTCGATAGGTCAGGCAATGGGCGGCAAGGACCACACTACCATTATTTACACGCGTGACAAGATTGCGGAACTTATAAAAACCAACCCCAAAACAGCGACGGAAGTAAACGACCTTAAAAACTTGATTTTGAAAAAATAACTGTAAAACGGCGGTCAGCATTCAAGTGCAAACCGCTCATCTAAAACGCAAAATATAGAGATAATCGACTTATATGAAGACTTTTTTTATTGAAGACTACTTTGACGCGGTAGTTATCGGCGCGGGACACGCGGGCGTTGAAGCTTCTTTAGCTCTTGCGAAAACGGGGCTTAAAACGGCAATGCTTACGCTCAACGCCGACAGTATAGCGTTTATGCCGTGCAACCCATCAATCGGCGGAACGGCGAAAGGACACCTCGTCCGCGAGCTTGACGCACTCGGCGGATTTATGGGGATAGCGGCGGACAAAACGATGATGCAGATAAAAATGCTCAACCGCGGCAAAGGCGCGGCGGTGCAGAGTTTAAGGTGCCAATCGGACAAAAGCTACTATCACCGTTACGTCAAATCGGTGCTTGAAAAAACGGAAAACTTGCGCATTATTCAAGGCGAAGCAACGGAAATTCTCGTCGAAAACGGAGAAGTGAAAGGCGTAAAAACGGCGTACGGCAGCGTGCTTTACGCAAAAGCGATAGTGCTTTGCACGGGCGTATATCTTAAAAGCCGCGTTATCGCCGGCGAATGGTCTAAAAACTCGGGTCCTAACGGCTTCGAAGCGGCAAACGAACTCACGAATAGCTTAATAAACCTCGGTTTTTCAATCCGCCGCTTTAAGACGGGAACGCCCGCAAGAGTAGACGGACGAACGATAGATTACTCTAAATGCACCGTTCAGTGCGGAGAAACGGACGTTTACCCGTTTTCGTTTATGTCCGACGGCGTACCCGAAAAGCAAACGCCGTGCTACTTAACGTATACCAACGAAAAAACGCATGAAATAATAAAAGCCAACCTCGACCGTTCGCCTCTTTTCAACGGCGAAATAAAGTCTACGGGACCAAGGTACTGTCCGTCGATTGAAACCAAAGTAGACAGATTCCGCGACAAAGAGCGGCACCAGATATTCTTAGAACCCGAGGGCGCGGACACGGACGAAGTTTACGTTCAGGGCATGTCCACATCGCTTCCGCACGACGTGCAAAAAGCAATGTACCGTACGATTGCGGGGCTTGAAAACTGCGAAATAGTGCGGTACGCCTACGCGATAGAGTACGACTGCATAGACTCGACGGACTTACTTGCTACGCTGCAATTCAAAAAGATAAAAGGGCTTTACTCGGCGGGGCAAATAAACGGCACCAGCGGTTATGAAGAAGCCGCCGCCCAAGGTCTTATCGCCGGGCTTAACGCTTCGCTATATCTACGCAACCTGCCGCCGCTCGTTCTTCGCCGCGACGAAGCGTACATCGGCGTGCTTATCGACGACCTCGTGACGAAAGGCACGGACGAGCCGTACAGAATGATGACTTCCCGCGCGGAATACCGCATTTTCTTGCGCCAAGACAACGCCGACATGCGCTTGACCGAAAAAGGGCGCGAAGCGGGGCTTGTTTCCGACGAACGCTACGCAAGGTTTTTAGCGCGCAAAAAGGCTCTTGCCGACGGCGAAGAAATCCTTAAAACGCCGGTTTCGCCCAAGCAAGCCAAAGAGTTTGTCGAAAGCTACGGCGGGACTCTAAACGGCGGCATATCTTACGCCGACATGATTAAGCGCGGAATAACGCTCGAAGATATCATCGAAAAGTTCGGCATTTTAGAGGGCTACGCTTACGACCTTAAAGAAACGCTCGAAACGACCACGCGCTACGAGGGCTACTTAAAACGCGGGCTTGAAGAGATTGAAAAGGCTCGTCGGCTCGAAGAAAAAGCCCTTTCGCCCGATATCGAATACAAGGATATCGACGGGCTAAGGATAGAAGCGCGCGAAAAGCTCGACAAAATAAAGCCTCTTTCACTTGGTCAAGCAAGCAGAATTTCGGGCGTCAACCCCGCGGATATCGCCGTTTTAATGGTTTATTTAAGCAGCAAGGAGCGTAAACAGTAGCCTAAACAAAGCTTTTTTATAAAAAGCCTTGACAATAAGTTTATTATATGATATATAATAATTATAAAAATATTGAGGAGCAAGAAAAATGACAGAACAAGAATATCAAAAATATTTGAAAGCGCAACGCAATTATGCGTCGGCAAGAATCGAAGTTCTTCTGATTATAATATTGACCGTTGTAAACATATTTTTGTTGCCTTCGACAGGAACGTATTACGTTTAGTATTTCTCTTGCAACGTTCTATATCGTCTCTTGTTTAGTCGCGCAAGAAGACCCTTCTCAATTCGGTATCACCGCGGAAGAAGCTCAACAAGCTTTGCCCGGAGCTATAATAATTGCGGTTATAATCGTCGCGTTATACATTTTATTCTTTTTCCTCTCTAAAAAGAAAAAAGGTTGCCTTACAACCCTTCTCGTGTTCGTTTCGATAGATACGTTTTTCTCTCTTTTTAACGCGGTTTTCACCACCGTAGGCTTGTTAGACATCGTAATCCATGCAATATCGATTTATATGCTTGCAAAGGGCGTAAGCTCGGCAAAGATTTTGCAAGAACATTTCGCCAAAGGCGTTGCGGTAAGCGCAAAAGAGATACGCGGTTACTTTAAAGAAAGCCAAAGACAAAAAGCCGACGAAGCGATAACGCGCGCTAAAAAGCTGCAAGACGACGACCCGTTCGGCTACGGCGCGCCCGCGGCTCAACAAACGACAGTTCAACGACAAGCGAACGTAATCACGAATTGCCCCGCTTGCGGCGCAAGGAGAAACGGCACGGATAAATTCTGCCCCTACTGCGGAACTCCTTACGAAGCGGCAAAAACCGATATTCAAGCCACGGCACAACCCGCAACAACAACGGGGCAACCGACGGCAACAGTAGCGACCGAGCAACCGACATCGCCGCCCGCTTCACAAAACAGCTCCGACGACAACTCGGACAACAACGAAGATTTAGCTTAAAAATCCCTACAACAATCACTACACAAGGCACAGATAATGACTCAGGAAAAAGCAAAAAAATCCGGGACCGTGGACATGCTCAACGGTCCTTTTATTCCCAAAATACTTTCTTTCGCAATCCCCGTTATGTTGACGGGGTTTCTGCAACTTCTCTATAGCTCCGCCGACCTCGTGGTCGTGGGGCAGTTTTCCGAACACAAAAACGCCGCGCAAGCCGCAATCAGTTCGACTTCCGCGCTTATCAACCTTATAATCAACCTGTTTATGGGTCTTGCGGTCGGCATAAACGTCGCGGTCGCAAAGAGAATAGGCTCGGGAGATAGTGACGGAGTAAAAAGGGTTATCCACACTTCGGCTATCGTAGGTCTAATCGGCGGCATTTTAGTCGGCGGCGTGGGGTTTTTCTTCGCGCGCACCTTCCTCGAATGGATGGCTTGCCCGGAGGACGTTATCGACCTTGCCGCGCTGTACATGAAAATTTACTTCATCGGCGCGCCGTTCAACCTCTTATACAACTTTTTCGCTTCCGTTCTCCGCGCTAAGGGCGAAACAAAAAAACCTTTTGCTATACTCGCCGCGGCGGGGATAGTCAACATAATCCTCAACCTTATTTTCGTCATCGGCTTTAAGATGAGCGTCGACGGCGTTGCAATCGCCACGATAATTTCGCAAGCGGTTTCGGCAATACTCGTTATGCTTCTGCTCGTCCGCTCGCCTTTCCCTTTCAAGCTTTCGTTCAACGACTTGAAGATTGACAAAAACTCGCTTGCCGACATACTTAAAATCGGCATTCCCGCAGGTATTCAAGGCTCGATGTTCTCTATCTCGAACGTAATCATTCAGTCGACGATAAACTCTTTCGGCTCAATCGTAGTCGCGGGCAACGGCAACGCGGTGAGCATAGAAGGCTTTTTGAACGTCGCGGTGGACGCGGTGTATCAAGCGACCGTTTCCTTTATCGGACAGAACTACGGCGCGGTCAAGAAAAAGAATATCGTTAAAATTTCGATTGACGCAATGCTCGTCTGCACGGCGGTGTGCCTTGTAATGTCCGGTTTCGTTCTCCTCTTGCGCTATCCCCTTTTAAGAATTTTCTCGGGTTCGGAAGAGATAATCGAAGCGGGTTGCAAGCGGTTTTATATCAACATTTCGTTCTATGTCGTGTTCGGTTGGATGCAAATACTCGTCGGCATGCTCCGCGGGCTTGGGCATGGCATAATGCCTATGGTCTTTTCAATCCTCGGCGTTTGCGTTTTCCGCGTGGTATGGATTTACACTGTATTCCCGTTCGCTAAGAACATAGAATCCGTTTACTGGTCGTACCCGGTTTCCTGGGCGATAACCGCGATTGCGCTTTTAATCGGCTATTTCTGCGTTAAAAAATCCACCTATAAGCGAATGGAACTTTCCGTGTCTTCCGACAGTTCAAAAGCCGATTAAGCCCCTAAAAGTAAGGCTATAAGTCGATTAACTAAACATTTACGGCAAAAGAAAACCGCGCGATTATGCTCAATCGAACGCGGTTGTTCTTTTTATTTTAGAAAATTTTAAGCCCCGAATAGAGCGGGTTGCCTCTTTTAAGAATTCTTTTTATTTTCTTTGCGTACGGGCGGTGCGCCTTTAAAAAGGCTTTGTACCATTCCGTGTTGCCCGGGAGAGTCGCGAGAACGAGGTCTACGTTTACTTCTTCCTCGTTTAAGCTTGTCGCGGGCAACTCTAAGAGTTCGCACAGATTTTCAAGCTTGACGAATTTCGCCTTTCGCCCGCACATTTTGCGTATTTTTTTAAAATCTTCGTCGGGCGGATAAACGACTATATCGGCTTTTGAAATAATGTTGCTGTACCTTCCGCCGCCCGAAATTATCGCCTTGCTTGCCGCAAGCACTACGGAAAAATGCGTGTGTTCGTATTCGCGCGCGAAACAGATGGATTTGTTTGTTATCTTCGGGTTGGTCTGCCCGCTCGGGTAGCTTTTGACGAAATTGTCAAGCACCTTTTTGTTGCTCGGCGTAAGTCTGTCGCCCTTAGTGTATCTAAAAGCCGAACTGCCCGACACTATTCTGCCGTTAAAAACTTCGCCGAAAGCTTCCGGATACAGGCTTTCAAGGTTTTTAATTTTTGTATCCGTCTCTTTTAAAAACCTCTTCAATACCGCCATAGTCATGTAGGAATCGCTTCGCGCTTCGTGATGGACAAGCTCTATATCGAGCTTGTCGGCGTCCTCGTACATAACGTCGAGAGAAGTCTCTTTGCCCGTTAAATCGCGGTAAAGCTTAGCTACGTCCAAGAACCTGAAGTTAAACGTTTCGAGCTTATTTCGCCTTAAATCGCCTAATAAATAGTTCGCGTCGCACTCCGTCGAATACCCGACCGCAATCGTGCGCCTGTCCGTCATCAATTTTCTTATCTCGTCGTACCGCTTATCGAGGGTCGGGTGCTTGTAATACTCTCGGTACGGGTGCGCGAACACTATTCCCGCCTGTTTGAACCCGTAAACGTTGAAATTGGACTGCGGGTTTATGAGCAGATTATCCGATTTTAAAACTCTGAACTTATCGTCCGTTAAAACGTAACCGAATTCGCAAATCTTGCCCACCCCTTGGTGGCAGTTGGCGCACTCGGTATCAAAAAACAAAAACCTCATTAAATATTTACCTTAAACGCCTTTTTGTCGGCGAAATCTTTTAAAACGCGGTTACATAAAACTAACCGCAAAAAGTATACCATGTTATTGCCTTTCAAGTCAACCCTCTTTCGCCCGTTAAAAAATTTTAATTTAAGAATTATACCGTTATTTTTACGCGTACTTTTGGCAACGCTTCCGCCTTCCCTTGCGACTTTTTCGTTTTCTCCGAAAGTTTTCGGTTTTTTGCTTTTCGATAAAGCCGTTCGATTTTCTACAATTCGAATTCTGACCGTGAGTTCTATTTTATCGCCCGAAGTCGGCAGTTCGTTTTCACGGCAGAAATCGATCAACTCCTGCTTCGGATAATAAAAACTGCGGAAAGTGATTGCGTCAAGTTCTTTATTTAGCTCCGGTCTTTCATTCATCAGCATTTGCACCTGTAACTATAGTATTTTTTCAGCCTCGATAACCGTATAGCGTTCCCTCGCGGATTCTGCCCCTGTCGGCTGAAATCCCTGTTTAAATCAAAAACTCCGAGCGGACAAATTAGTTTTAACGCATCTAAGTCCGATAAAAAACTGTTCGGTTATCCGGATATTTGTCAATCAGATCATGACGGCAATAAGAAAATTATCGTCGAAAATACCTATAAAATATTTGTCCGCCGCTTCTTTTTTCGGAGGTAAAGCGACCGTATCTTCTTTTACCGTTTAGCGGTTCGGACTCGGAGGACAATGCTTGAAGTATTCCGTATTTTCCTAATACAAGTCCAAAATGTCGGGAACACCGGTCCCCGTAAGTTTCCGCACTTTGTACGGGGTAAAAAAGTTTTCAAGATTCACAATGCGTTTATCCTGTTAATGATCTCATGAACGAAACTTATCGGCAAAGCGATTGAATCGACACCGTGATGTGTGCCGCTCCAAACACCGACATAGCAACCGCCGCAGGGATATTCCCCATCCAAATTGCAGCGCACAGATAATAAATCACCGGAAAAATTGCAAGAGGAATCGGCACGAATAGAAAAGATTTACCAAGCAATGCAACATCCCTACCGCCGATAAAATAACGAATCCAGACAATATAGTACAAAAGCAAAAAAACAACTGCGGCTACCGCCCACCCGCTTTTCAGCTTGGGCGGGTTTTTATTTACCAAAAACGTCAGCAGGACAAAATAGGCAATCCGACTGATGTTTTCTATAATTTCAACCCAACGCGTGACGCTTTTTGATGACGCGACCTCTCCCACCGGAGGAAAAATCGCATAGGCAATATTGATCAGCATCGGTAAGGCAAACACAACAAGACCGATCCAAGAAAAAGACAGTTTCATATTCACAGCACCACCCCCGCTTTTATCGCAAATTCGGGTAATTTGGTCGGTTTTCCGTATATAGCGATTAAAGCGCGAAACTCCCTGCGGAACGCCTCGCGCAATTCTTTTTCCGTCAGATAAAGATGATCGGTATTGGCGAGAATGGCAAGCCCGTAAGAATAGTAAATCATATCCTGATGAAACTTTTTTGCCGTTTCTTCGTCGTATCCGAATTCGTCTATTATGGTCTGAACGGTCTCGTTCAGAAGCACGTCGTTGCTGTAAGGACCGGTCTGCTCGCCCTCGAGATAAAGCCATCTGAAAAGCTGTTTTTCCTCAGAGGCAAATTTAACAAGCCCCATGCCATAGCTACTGTAACGGC
The DNA here is from genome assembly GCA_002405915.1 of Christensenella sp. UBA4636. Classification (GTDB taxonomy): domain Bacteria; phylum Bacillota; class Clostridia; order Christensenellales; family Borkfalkiaceae; genus UBA4636. Next base: position 1,625 of record DHMS01000030.1, on the reverse strand, counting down.
TGTCATTGCTCTCGTGCTCCTGAAGAGAATCGCGAACGCGCTGTGTATGCATGCGTATAGCTCGTTCAGTAAGCGCAGTTTTCAGTTCGTCCATATTCTTAAACGAAAAATAAATCGGTTGAGTGGAACACCCGAGTTTTTTCGCAACGCTTCTGGCATTGATTGAGGAAAATCCGCCGTCACGCAACACTTCTACGGCAGCGTCGACAATCTCCTCTCTTGACACTTTTTTTATCGCAGACATTATTGCTCCTCCAATAATAACATATTGTTATGCATAACATAGTGTTATTATACAGGGACTTTGTCTGTTTGTCAAGTATAAAATGCCTTAAATCGATTATTATTTGCGTTTTTTCTACCGCACTCGGTTATCGCTTTTTCTTTTATTTCGAAAGCGGTAATTCGCCGTATATTGCTTCAAACAGTTTCGTGAGCAACTCTTTGTCATCGATTCCGTCCTTAACGTAAGTCGGGTCGTCAACGGCAAAACAACCCTTCGTAACCATAACCGAAGCGAGGTGTCCGCCCGCGGAGTAACCCTGAACGGCGATTTCGTCCTTTTTTACGTAGTATTTATCGGCGTTTTTGCTAACGTATTTAAGCGCGCGCGGCGGTCGGCAAAACCGACGGAAAGCGCGAAAATCATCGCAAGCGCGATTGTTAAGCAAAAAATCTCCCTTTTCATTTTTATATCTCCAATGTTTAGGGAATGCAATCCCTATTATTTTTTTATTTTACCGCTTATCGCGTTGATTTGTCAATTGCAAATTCTCTAAAAAAACATTGTAAATCTTATTTTTATTTACAAAGACTTAGTTACTCATTATTCAATCGTTTGACTTTTTGCTTTCACAAATATATAATGTTGAAAAAAGATCCCTAAGGTGCCGATATGGAAAAGATAAAAGAAAAAACGAACGCGATACGCGCGCTCGAGCAAAAAAAGATACCCTTTAAGTTTCACGATTATTCGTCTACCGGCGCAATCTCCGGCATAGAAGTCGCCGCCGCGATAGGAGAGGACGTAGAAAAGGTTTTCAAAACTCTCGTCACGGTCGGAAAAACGGGTGCGCATTACGTTTTCGTTATTCCCGTTGCCGAAGAACTCGACCTTAAAAAAGCCGCCAAAGCCGCGGGCGAAAAGAACATAGAAATGGTAAAATCAAAAGAACTCCTCCCGCTCACGGGCTACATTCACGGCGGTTGTTCGCCAATCGGCATGAAAAAGCTTTTCCCGACATTTATAGACGTTTCGGCGGAAAGTAAAGAAGCCATAATAGTAAGCGGCGGCAAAATAGGCTTTCAAATTGAAGTAAGCCCATCGGAGCTTAAAAAGATAGTTCCTTTCACGTTCGCTCCGCTCGCCGTTTAGGCGTGAATTTTTTAAAAAAACCCGCTATAACTTCGTTATCGACATTTTTCGGCTTTTATAAAAGCTTTCTTTCACCGAAAAATCGACTTAAAAAATTTCTGAAAAATTAAGCGAAAAAGTTTGACAAAAAATTAAAAATATCATAAAATGTACAAAGTCGCGTAGCTAAAAAGGCGTAAGTCCGGACAAATTTTCGTCCGTGCTTGCGCCTTTATTTTTTTATGCAAAAAGCAATCCGGTAAAATGTCAA
>DHMS01000015.1:28010-65065 GCA_002405915.1 Christensenella sp. UBA4636 | reverse complement strand
GTGCTTGGTCGTTTCGGGCGCGAAGTTGAGGTAAAGTTCGATTCCGACTGTCTTTTCATCGGTTACTTTCCCGCTTTCGTCCCTAAATTCGAGTACCATGTTCATTCTCTGTATCTTACTGCCTTGCTTGATTTCCGAGCAAGCCGTTAAAGAAAAGCAAGCTACGGCAAGAACGAGCGAAACAACGAAAGAGAATATTCTTTTTTTCATATATGCCTCCGTAAGGATTTGCAAGCGAAACGCAAAACGCGAAACCTGCCCGCAAACAATTGTCAATAGATATATTTTAATAGAAACGACGGATTATGTCAAACCTTTTAGCGCGATAAACGCCGATTAACCTGTTTTTGTCGACAAAAAGCCGAAATTTAAGGCAAAATTGCCCTATCAAAAGGGTAAAAGTTCGTTGACGTAAGAGAAAATTTCGTCCGCCACGCCGCTGTTGACGATAAGGTACAGTATGCCGACGAGCGCGCCGAGCCCTAAAAGAACGGCTATGGCTACGCGCAGGGGCGAAATCGGCGTTTTGCCCGCGACTTTACCGGTGTTGCCGTTTATGTACAAGCCATACTGCTTTTTGCGGTATTTGTAGCTCAAAAAGTAAACAGGCATCAAAACATACTTGTAAGTCACCGACGAGTGATTTGTGGAAACGTTGAGATAATCGACTACGTCGCAATTGTACTGCGCAATGATGGCTTTGCGAATAATTCCGTCCATCATCGATTTTGCTTCCGTCCAAGCGGATTTCACGTCCTTGTCGTAATGGTTAGCAACGTACCCCGCAAGATACTTCTTTTCGTAAACGGCGATAGTGTTTATATTGAACGGCATTATTTTGTTGAGCTTTTTCTGGTCGAATTCCTTAGCCGCGGCAATAGTCACGTCGTCGAAAAAGCGCGAAAAAGTTCCGCTTATATTGTGCCATTCTATGTAAGTTTCGACGCGTTGGTTTTTGCCCGAACCCACCGTTCTCGTGCGGCGTTTGCCCACTCTGCCGTCATAAGTCGAAAAGGTGTCGCTGTCAAACGTAAAGCACGGCTGAAAAACGCCTTTAAGATTATCCGCGGCTATCTGCTTTTTAAATTTGCGCGGGGCAAAAAGCTTGCTTCTGCACCACTTTTTAGCTTTATCTTCCGCACCTTGTTCCGTAACTGTAAACGGATAAACCGCGTTGGGTTTTATCCCCGCGATTTCTTCCGTTTTCTTTATCTGCGCTGTTCCGCAATACGGACATTTAGTGGCGACTTCGTTAGCGGGAATAACGACCTTTGCGCCGCAGTTATCGCAACGCACGGTAACCGTATCGTCCCACTTTTCCGCTGCGGCAAAAGCCTGTTCTATCGCTATTTCACGGACTTCTTTGTCCTTTTCGAAATCAACCCTGTTTCCGCAATATTCGCAGTAAAGAGTCTGCGTGGCGGGGTCGAAAGTCATATTGCCGCCGCAAGACGGACACTTGACCATCTTGCCTTGTTCCTCCGGCTCCTTAAAGCTTTCAAAGCCGCTGTCGTTTGACGTACTCATTAAAGTTTCCTCTTAGCCCGTGTATTCGCTCGGATTAAAGAGCCGCGTTGAGTTCGAAAAGAATTTCTTCGAGGTCCTCGCCGTGAGCGTTGGTCGCCTGTTCGATGGTTTCGCCGTGAGCAAGCGCGCAACCGAGGCAATGCATGCCGTGCGCGAAAAGAATATCCGCAGCGTTGGGATTGATTTTGATAAGGTCTGCAATCAAAGTGTCTTTAGTTACTTTTTCCATAATATATAAATACTCCTATAAATTTTTTAAGTTGATAGTTTAAAGTTGAAAGTTGAAAATTGCGGATTTTAAAATATTATATAAATTCGTCCTTATCTTTCAACTTTCAATTTTCAATTTTCAATTTTCAATTCGTTCGTCCTAAGGGTGGAGAGTGCGGCAGGTTGACGCAACAGGCGAGAACGGCGCGCAGGCGCGCACTTTCTTACCGGCGGTGTAGATTAGTGCATAGACGGGCAACAGGGCTACGAATGCCGACGGGCGCGTACTCTTTTCCTGAGGACGGAGAGTGCGGCAGGTTGACGCAACAGGCGAGAACGGCGCGCAGGCGCGTACTCTATGTACGTAACTGTGTGACGTTTAAGCACGTAGCGTCAAGATGTCGTGCTATACGTTCTCAGGACTGTTTTGTGCCGCATTCCGGGCAGAACCTCGCCCCCGGCGCTATTTCCGCGCCGCAGTTCGGGCAAAACTTCTTTGTAGGAATTTTTTCGCCGCATTCCGGACAGAATTTAGCGGTTGCGGGAATTGCCGCTCCGCACTTGGGGCAAACCTTGGTCGCACCCGCGGCGGCACCTACTGCGGCACCGGCGGCAGCGGCGGCTCCGACGGCCGCTCCGTTAGAAGCGGGGGTTTGAGCCTGAGCGGACGGCTTCATAGCGTCGGCAAAGACAGAACCCATCTGCGCGCCCGCGCCCAAACCTACGCCCGCGCCCATAAACGCTCCGCCCATGCCGGGGTTAGCGGCGGCGGACTTCATGGCTTCCGCGGCGGCGTACTTCATCATAACGTCGGTCGTTCCGCCGAGAATGCCGTATTTGCTTCTCTCATCGAGAGCTTTTTCGACTTCCGCGGGAACGGACATGTTTTCGATAAAGAGGTTAGTGAGCTTAAGACCGAGTTCTCTGAATTTTTCCTGAATTTTTACTTTTACAATCTCGTTGAATTCGAGCGTGTTGCCCGCCAAATCGAGCGCGGAGATTTTGCTTTCGCCGAGCGCGTCCGTCAAAGCGGAAATAAGCATCGTCTTTGTGTAGTCTTCGATATCTTCCGTCTTAAAGGTGGAGTTGGTACCGAAAAGTTCCGTAAGGAAGGTACCCGGGTCGTCGACTTTGAACGCGAACGCGCCGAAGCCCCTTACGCGAATAACGCCGAATTCGGGGTCGCGCATCATTATCGGGTTCTGTGTTCCCCACTTAATATTCGTGAATTGTTTGGTGTTGACGAAGTAAACGTCTAACGTAATCGGGTTTTCGAATGCGTAAGTCCATGCGGCGAGCTTGGATAGGATAGGAAGCGTTCCCGTTTTGAGTTCGTAAAAACCGGGTTCGAAAACATCCGCAACCTTGCCCTTGTAAACGAAAACCGCAACTTGCGATTCCCTTACGGTAAGCGTAGAGCCGTCGTTAACCTCTCTGCCCTGTTTTTTAAACGGATACTTATAAACGAGAGTGTTTTTACTGTCGTCGCTCCATTCTATATTAAGCCTGAATAATGCCATTGTCGATTTCCTCCCTGAAGTGAATTTTTTGGGGTTAGTATATAACCATATATACTCAATATGTATTTTAGCACACTTCTTTAAATTTTTCAACGATTTTACGCAAATTTTTCGTTTTGAACCCCGTTTAACCGCAAGAATACTTCCCTTTAAGCCGAAAAAAGCTTTTTTCGGGAAATTTTTTCTCGGTAAAACCTTGCGGAACGTCAAAAGCTCTCGGCTTTTTGCCGAGAGCTTCGTTTATGGCTGAAAAAAAGTTTATGCCGATACGTAACAGTTTACAGGTGTAAGCGTTTTCGAATTAGCGTCAAGGTTGTAAGCATAAGTTATGTATCGCGTGCTATCAAGTTTCATAGAAACGACTATACAAGTTGCAAACCAGTTTTCGGTGATATCTACGGTTTTGCTTGCCCCGGCACCGATAGTAACGGTCCCTTTGTCATTGTCGTTTACGTTCCAAACCTTCGCGTCTTTTTCAAACAACATTTTTTTATTGTAATCAAATGACACCATTGCACTACTAACATTCTCTATTTTTATTTTCCAAGTACTCCCGGATTTACCTTCTATACTAAGTTTCGGATAAACAATTTCCCATTGAGCGTATAGTGTAACGTCGCCCACTATATCGTAGGTTCCTTTTGTTAGATTTCCGGAAGCAGTCTGTGTATAATACGCAACGCCCTTTTCATCTTTTGTCGTCTTATAAGCTACAAACCTATATCCTGCCCTTACAGGGAAGTTTATATTAGGAACGGTTTTACCAAATGTCGCAGTTACCTTTGTGGTAGTCGAGCTTGTGCTTGTACCTCCGTTAAAATCGAAAGTTATGGTATATGAATTTGGTTCATACCATACGGCAGTAAATTTGAAGTATTCGTTAATAGTATTTTCCGGGATTTGAAATGTATCTCCAAAGTTATAATTCAGACCGTTACGAGTCCAGTATCCTTTATTATAGCCTCCTCTTTTTGCCGTAGGAAGCTTAAATTTATCCCCGGAAAAAGCTGCAAGCGGCACTTCATAACCAACCTCGTTATTCCAATCTCCGCCGTTTAATTCAAAATCCACAGTAAACAAGTAAGCCCATTTCGCATATAGCGTTATATCGCCGAGTTCTGTTATTTTTTCAATCTTTTCCGAAGTACAATTTTTATCCAAATACCACCCGTCATGTCTTGACGACCTTAAGGCACCGGGGTGCAAAATAATCGGCAAATCTTCCACTGTAAACTCAGTCGGATTGTTCGGCATATCCGCATTAGGATATGTTATCGTATACTCAATCAAAGTCCAGTCGGCATAAACAGTCGGCGATTTAGGAATATCCCACGCAAAATTACAATAACCGTAACTACCGGTCAACATTCTTCCGTTCTCGTCTTTCCAACCGTTGAAAATTCGTCCGTCGGAATAGACGGTATCAAATACAAACGGTTCGCCGAAAACAACGTGCTGTTGCGGCAACACCTGACTATCTATTACTGTCTTGAATGTTACAATGTAAGTATTAGCTTGCCATTTTGCATAAACGGTTAAATTTCCGTTTCTTGTTCCCTTCCTAATAATCGAATCGATTTTACTTTCTTCCGCAAGGTCTGATGAAGTATACCAACCTTTAAAAGTGTACCCCTCTCTTGTTGCTTCAGGCAATTCAAAATCGTTTTCAACGTTATATAAGCCCGTGTCCATATATTCACCGCCATTTGTAACGTATGTTATCGTAAACGTATAAGGCTCTAATTCACCATATAAAACGATATCGTCTTTTATCGTGTGATAACCTTTTATTTCTGTTCCGTCAGCGGTTTTCCAAGTTTTTACGTAATAAGCTTCGCTATCGTCAATATATTTGTAATCTTCGCCTATCTCATTGCCGTAATCGACTAAAGACTCTTTTACAACCTTGCCACCGACAACATACTTAACCGAAAGCTTATCAAGCGTAGTAATATTGTTAGCAAAGCTTGTCCACCCTTTAGTCGTTTCCGTTTTGTATGTATTTAGATATTTCTGCGGTACTTTTATGCTTAAATTTTCACTGCACTCGTCAAGCGCGCCGGTTCCTAATTCAACTACTTCGTTTAAGTTGTATATCTCAATGCTTTCCAAAGTAGAACAACCCGAAAAAGCATATGAACCAATATCGCTCATACCCTCTCCCAAGACAACTTTTTTAACGCTTTCGTTGCCGACAAAGGCGTACTCTGCAATTGCTTCTATGCTATTGTCTACTTCTCAATTTGTTTGTAAATAGGTAAGTTTTTAACCAAATTATACGCAGTTCTCAATAGCGGCTCGGGATTGTCTATCACTCTGTTCGGCGCGGCAAGCGATAAAGCTATCAACGGCAGACCAATCGGCGTTTTTATCGCCACAATACCGGTTATAAACAACGGCAAGGAAATAATATTGCCCCAATTAAAGTAAAAGTTAACGGCGTTAGCGATTGATTCTACTTGTTCGGCGGTAATGTTCAATTCGCTGTTATTCATTTGACTTAACAACGTATCTATATTAGTTTGTAGCAGTTCAAGCGCATCCGAAATAGTCGAATACCCGCCTAAGGCATGTATTCTCACGTTGCTATACAGTCTATCGTAATTTTCGTTCCAACGCTTACGATAATTTGAATATACGTCTAAATCCGTTATATCTGTAAAACCTTCTCCTTCAAACTCAACTTTTACACCATCGATATATCCCGCCGTCGTATCGGCATAAGGCGTATCGAAGCTGAAAACGTTTTTCACAAGGTCAGGGTGGTCGAGCGTATACTGCAAATTAGTAAGCCCTCCTCTGCTATGTCCTATCAAGTTGATACCCGGCAAAATGCCGTTAAGCATATATCTGTAATTGTAAATTACCCTACTTAATATATAATTAAGTTCGCTATAAATTCTATTGTTAGAATCATAATTTTTTCTTGTGTCGAAAATTATAATCGTGTGTCTGCTCAAATCGCCGAGGTATTCAACGCTCTGCCCGTCTATATTTGCGTTATACAATTCGTCGAAGCTATCGTCGTTATTCAACCTTACAAGTCTAAAATTATTTAACGAAACGTCATCCTCACCGCCTTCCAATTTAGCATAATAAATTTCGGGCTTTTTGTTAGTATTTTTGTATATGTATTCGGAATATTGAGTTATTATCGACTGTTTGTCGTATGCAAAATTTCCGTACCCGTCCGTACTCCAATTGTTTACGGCACCTCTATATCCGTAAGTAAATACGGTTATCATCGCACTATCCGTGACTTGATTTCCGTTTCTTTCGGACATGTCGTACCAATCGTTATTCGAAAACCATGGTTTTTTATTATCAGGACTTATTAAAGCCGAAGCATTGAAGTCATAAGTATTCGTTGCATTATACAAATCCGAATAACTCAAGTTTTCCCCATAACCTTTAAAGTAGACCGTTTCATCTGCAAAAACGTTTTTTACGCCTACAAATAATGTTGTACATAGCAGTAGCAACAGTGTTAAAACAAGCGCGAGTGAAGTTGTTCTTTTTTTGATTGTTTTTTTCATGCGTTTTTCCTCCATTTTGCATAAAGTATATTATTTTCGTATATATAATACGCCCTTTCAGTTCCATCATCTCTTTTTGTGATGTTATACTTCTTTTCTGGAATTATATCTTTTTCAAAATCCCATTTTTCGGTGCATTCCTCGTCTTTATACCACCCTTCAAAAGTATAACCATCGCGAACGGGGTCGGGCGGAATAAAATCGATAGTTGTGCCGTCATAATCGTCTATCCAATAGATACCAAGGTATGGCGCGTCTTCATAATTATACCCGTACGTAACGTTTGCATATTCTGCATAACACTGATTCTTATACACTTTATAATACTCTTCGTCACTAATATTTTCGGCAAAAGTACTACCTCTCGGTCCATAATCACAACGCGAAGTAGAACTCCCCCATACACTTACAAATGAATCATGTATATTAAAACTTATTGATGTATTTGAATGGAATCCGCCGACCAAAGCCAAATTGAAAGAGTGCGTAATAAAAATCTTTATTTTTCTATCAGTGCCTGTTTCCCAATAATGACCGTTAACCGCCACAACTTTTAACCCGTCTACTTCTTCGGGTATAATAACGCCTATTTTTTCTTTACCGGCATTACTTAATCCGTATACAATAGCTTCTGTCGGGTCGCCTTCTTCACTCTGTTTTGGACGGTAAATAAAGTCGCCGCACTCTATACACTCGTCGTACGAAGGTGTTTTTAAAATTTTACTTAATGTACACCCGCTTAGCGATATTGTAAAAAATATTACGCACGCAAGCAGTAATGGCATTAAAACTTTTTTGATTGTTTTTTTCATGTGTTTTCCCTCCATTTTGCATAAAGTTTGTTGTTTTTATATTTGTAAACTTTATATTCTGTTCCGTCATCTTTTTGTTTTGTTTCGTATTCTTTTTCTGGAATTAAGTCGTTGTCGAAATCCCATTTTTCAGTGCATTCCTCGTCTTTATACCACCCCAAAAAAGTATAGCCTTCTCGAATAGGAGCAGGCGGAATAAATTTTATTTTACTTCCGTCATAGTCATCTATCCAATAAATCCCTTCATGCGGCGCATCTTCGTAATTATACATATAACTCACGTTTGCCGTTTCGCTAATCAAAGCATATTTTGTGCCAAAAGGAAGAAATTCGTTAGCTCCTATATCTTCCTGTTCAGGGTGATGCCAGTCATGAAACTTACTGTTATAAACATTAAATTTCAGCACTTTTTTTGTCTTATATCATTTGGAAAAGTAACAGTAAATTCATTCAATATATACAACCTAATTACAACCGAATCATCTGCCGGCGACCAACGTCCACTGGCAACCAACGATACTTTATATCCGTCTACCGTTTCAGGTAAAATTGCCCCTGCTTTCTTTCTCCCTTCTTCACTAAATCCGTGCAAAACAGCAGTCTTTTCACCGTTATCATCTTCGGCTATGCTATATATAAAATCACCACACACAGGCAAGCTATCATAATACTCAGCAATTTCTATTAACGGTTTAAAAATCATTCTTACACACCCGCTTAGCGATATTGTAAAAAATATTACGCACGCAAGCAGTAACGGCATTAAAACTTTTTTGATTGTTTTTTTCATCTTTCATAATCCTCTTTAATTATTGGAAAATTAAAAATCCGTACGCAAAAAATACGGAGGCTATGCTTAAGGACTATCTTATATAATCTCATTCTCATTTTTTTACCCGCCTCTTTATTTTTATTACATTGTATCATATGATTTTAACTTTGTCAATACCTTTTCAAAATTTTAAAATAAAAGCTTTTTTGAACAAAACAGCTAATCCCCATACGCAAAAACCCCGGCGGACGAGCCGACGGGGAAAATTTTGAGGAGTAAACTTTTTTTAAGGAGTATACGTAAAATAAGACAATCGTAAAAACAAAGCTCTTTCGTGAATTAAATATTCTTTTGCGGCTCTTTCGCTTTTTAGTCGCGATATCTTCTGTAACGACAATTGCAAGGGGGCTTAGGGGGCGGGGGCGCGGGCTTAGGTGAGGGACGACATTCGCATGTTAAAAGCCCGAGCATGAACCCCGCTAAAAGGTAGCAACACATTGTTTTTCCTCCTTATCGTAAGGCTTCCTTTTTCGCCGCCTTTTAAAGGGCGTTCTTTTTGCTTTTTTCAAGCCTTTTTCGGGAAGCTAATATATATTATTCTTTTCTTTAAAAAAGCGTTACCCTTTCGCCCTTTTTTAAGTGCGAAAAATGCGAAAACAAGGCGTTAAAAAACGCGATAAGTGCGGCTATAAGCCCGTTATCGCGCAAAAAAATTATTTTTATTCTTTTAAATAAACATTCTGAAAATATCCACGAACACGGCAAAACCGATAAGTACTACAAGCCCGACGAAGTGTATCATCGCTTCCACGTTGCGGTTTATAGGCTTCTTTCTTATCCATTCGATAAGCACGAAAACGGCCCTTGCGCCGTCCAACGCGGGGATAGGGAGCAGGTTGAACACCGCGACCGAGATGCCGATGAGTGCGACCATTTCGAGAACGTAATCGAACCCGCGGGTGACTTGTTGAGAAGTTATCGCTATGGTGCCGATAGGTCCGCTCATCTGCGAAATTGACATTTTACCCGTGAACAATTCGCCGAAAGATTTGAGCGTTATGCCCACCGTTTTGAACGCGTACATGGGCGAGCGGTACAAAACTTCGAAGAAGTTCATTCTCACGTTGACCGATTTGAGCTGATAGGAAAGCCCGTAAGTTTCAAGCCCGAAGTAGTTCAAAACGTCCTTGCGCTCTTCCTTATTGACTTTATCGAAGTCTGTATAAGCGGTGAGCGTGACCGATTGGTGGGTCTCGCCGTCGGTCGAGATATACACGTCGAGCGATTCGCCGCTATTTAGCGTTTTAAGTCTTTCGTAAAGGTCGTTCGGCGTGTAAATGCGCGTGCAGTCCTCATAATTTTCCGCGTCGTTAAAACGGAAAACGTAAGCCCCGTCGGGGATTTTGGAAACTGATTTTGTGCCGACCTGCATAACGGTGGCAACGCCCAACGCGTCGAACGCGGGATAGTAATCGCTTAAACTTTTTATGTCTACGTCGGAGCGAAGCGCAACTTCTTTTTCGACTTGTTTGCCGTCGCGCGTGACCGTCACTTTGACGATATCGCCCGCTTTTTTGCCGTTAAGCGCGGAGGAAATATCGGTCGTTAAGTAAACGTATTTGCCGTTGATTGCGGTTATGATATCGCCGCTTTCAAGCGTTTTGCTCGCTTCTATGGAAGTTGCGGGCGCCGTTTTTATCTCCGCGGCGGACAATTGAAAATGCCCGTAAATTGAGAAGTTCAAGCAGATTACGAGTATCGCGGCGATAAAGTTCATTGACGCGCCGGCGATTAAAACGAGTATCCTTTGCCACGGCTTTTTGTTGTTGAAAGCGTTTTCGGAAAGCGGCTTTTTCTCTTCCTCCTTGACGGAAAACCCGCTTGAAGCGGAGATAGACGGGGAGTTGTCGGAGCCGTTTAAAGCGGCTTTATCTTGCTTTTCCTTTCTCGATTGTTCGTCCTCATCCTCGCCTTCGAACGCGCAGTAGCCGCCGAGCGGGAATATTCTTATCGAAAAGATTTCGCCGTTTTTCTTAGTTTTTTTATAGATGGCGGGTCCCATGCCTATCGCAAATTCGTTGATTTTGAATTTGAAGATTTTGCCGACGATATAATGCCCGAATTCGTGGACGGTTATCGTCGCTAAAAGTATGAGTATCGCGACGAGTATCGACCCGACAGTCTGCATTACCGAAGCGAAGGATAGCAAATTGTTTATCATGTTAGCTCCTTAAAGTTATCGTTTTGTTAAAAACCGAGTGAAAACGGCTTGCCTTGCGGCTTTGTCCGTTGCGACGAGCGACAAATAATCGACCGCGTTTTCTTCGGTTTTTTCAAGCGCGAACGCTATATAATCGTAAATTTCCGTAAAGCCTATCTTGCCGTCCAAAAACAGCCCGACCGCGGCTTCGTTTGCGGCGGACATGGCGCAAGGATAATTTTTGCCTTGCTTTATCGACTGCATAACGAGGTCGAAGCACGGATAACGCTTTTTATCCGTTTCGAAGAAGTGTAAAGTTTTGCCGAAAATATCGAGCTTTTCGGGCCCTTTTTTGCGTTCGGGGTAAGAAAGCGCAAGGGATATAGGCAGTTCCATATCCGCCGCCCCCATCTGAGCCATTACGGCTCCGTCGGCAAATTCCACCATTGAGTGAACTATGCTTTCGGGGTGCATAACGACCTTGATTTTGTCGAGCGGACAATCAAAAAGCCACATCGCTTCGATTACTTCCAAACCCTTGTTAACCATCGTAGCGCAATCGACGGTGATTTTTTTGCCCATTCGCCAATTCGGGTGCTTTAAGGCGTCGGCGGCGGTCATAAAGGGCAATTTTTCAAGCGGCGTATCGCGGAACGCCCCGCCCGAAGCGGTGATTATGAGCCGTTCGAAAGGCTTATTTTTATCTAAGGACAAGCACTGCCACAACGCCGAATGTTCGCTATCGACCGGGATAATTTCAAGCCCCTTTTCTTTTGCGAGCTTAGTGACGATTTCGCCGCCCGCAACGAGCGTTTCCTTGTTTGCGAGCGCAACGTTTTTGCCCGCCTCTAACGCGCCTAAAACGGAAGCAAGCCCGGCAAAACCCGTTATCGCGACGAAAGCTAAATCGCAATCGACGTCGAGCGCGTGCTTTGCCGCGTTTTCGCCCGTGAAGAGCAAAGTATTGCCTATTTCGCCTACTTCGTTAAGCCTTTCGGGGTTTATGAGCGAAGCTACGTTCGGTTTAAATTCCCGTATTTGTTCGCCCAAAAGTTTTGCGTTGGAACCCGCGACGAGCGAAGTTATTTTATATTCTTCGGGGTAGCGGCGCACGCAATTTAGAACCTGCGTGCCTATCGAGCCGGTACTGCCGTACAAAGCGATTTTTTTCATGATAAGTTATTCTCATTATTCCTACTTAAAATAATAGTAGCATTATAAATATATTGTATGCTTTTTGCCTCTTATTTAGGCGTTAAAAAGCGTTTTTAGCTAAATAGCAAAAGAGCGGGCTTTGAACGCGCCGCTCCGTAAAAACAAATCAAAACTTAGCCATCAAAGTGAACACGGCGAAGATAAACACGCAATTGAAAATCATTCCGTCAATTCTGTCGAGCATGCCGCCATGCCCGGGGAGAAGATTTCCTAAATCCTTTATATCGAGTTTCCTTTTTATCGCGCCTTCGACGAGGTCGCCGAATTCCGTTACGAGCGAGCTTATTCCGCCCGTCAAAACGTACACGAGCCACTCTAAGGGGTTAGACCAAATCGCGCCTTTTCCGAATACGAAGTAGACGAACAACGCGCCGATTATTCCGCCCAAAACCCCGCCTATAGCTCCGCTAATCGTCTTTTTAGGGCTAACCTTTTCGCAAAGCTTAGGACCTTTCAAGGTAGAGCCGACGAGGTATGCCGCGGTGTCCGCACAGGTGGAAACGACGATTATCATAAGTAGCCCGACGAAGCCTTTCGGGTCCTCGTACGAGTTGATAATCATAAGCGGGACCAAGAACCCGGACGGGTAGCACAACGCAAATAGCGAAGTGCCGACGGCGGTGAAATCCGTTCTTTCGAATTCGAATACGAGCGAAGCAAACAAAAGCACCGTTGCGGCTATCGCCATCGCAAGGACGGCGGAAAGCGACAAGAAAGTATACACGGGCGTTACCGAAATAGCGAACGCAAAGACGACGGTCTTTTGGAAAGCCGTGAGTCTATCTTTAAGCGCGCGCAAAAGCTCGTACGAGCCGAACGCGCAAAATGCGAATATTAAAATGTTGAACAGCCGTACGTCCACGAATTGCCTTAGCAAAAACGAGCCGACTACGGCGGCTACTATAAATATTGCCGTGATACTTCTCTTTAACATTATTTTTTATCGGGCGTTTCGCCCGTTCCTCCGAATCTGCGGTCCCTACCGCAGTACCATTCAAGAGCTTTGTCAAATACTTCGGGTGTGAAGTCGGGCCACATTACCGGCGTAAAGTAAAGCTCGGCATAAGCCGACTGCCACAACAAAAAGTTACTCAATCTCTGCTCTCCGCTCGTGCGTATAACCATATCCACGTCCGGCAAATCGGACGTATAAAGGAGTGAAGAAAATTCTTCTTCCGTCAACTTTTTTCCGTTTTCGACGGCTTTGTTGACGGCGGACAAAATTTCCCCGCGCGAGCCGTAGTTAAAACATATGTTAACTACGCCTTTTTTATAATCTTTAGTTTTTTCGAGCGCGGCGTTTATCTTTTTAATTCTGCGCGCGTCGAGCGGCGAAAGGTCGCCCGAAATTTTAAGCCTTAATTCGTTCTTTATAAGCTTAGGCAAAAGCCTGTCGAGCGCGGTCATCATAAGGCTCAAAAGCTTTTTGATTTCGGCTTGCGGGCGCGACCAGTTCTCGGTCGAAAGCGCATAAAAGGAAACGACTTTAACGCCCCTCAAAATCGCGCGTTTAACGAGCGGTTCGAGGACTTCCACCCCCTTCATATGCCCGTAATTACGCGATTTTCCGCGCGCCGTCGCCCATCTGCCGTTGCCGTCCATTATAAACCCGACGTGCAAAGGAACTTTCCTTTCCATTATACGGTAAGGACTTCCTTTTCCTTTTCGGCTTGAAGTTTTTCAACAACCGAAATCGCGTTCTTCGTCGAATCTTCTATTTCCTTTTCGTAGGAAGCATATTCGTCCTCGGTTATCTCTTTCGCCGTTTTCATCTTTTTGAAAAGGTCAAGCATATCGCGGCGGATATTGCGGACGGCAACCTTGCAGTCCTCGCCCATCTTTTTAACCTGTTTGCTTATCTCAACGCGCCTTTCAGCGGTCAAGTCCGGGAAAACGAGGCGGATAACGTTGCCGTCGTTAGTCGGCGTGATACCTATGTTCGATATAATAATAGCCTTTTCCACGTTCTTTAAAAGCGATTTATCCCACGGCGCGATAACGAGGCATTTGCCGTCTTGAACGGAAATGTTGCCGACTTGGTTAATAGGCGTAGGCTGACCGTAAAAGTCCACGAGAACTTTGTCGAGAACGTGCGGGTTGGCTCTGCCGACTCTTACCTGAAGATAATCGGACTTTAAAACGCCTACCGTTTTGTCCATTTTTTCCTGCGTTTCGAGAAGTATCATCTCGATTTTTTCCATATCTGCTGCCATAATCGGTCTCCTTTTTTTATTTTATTACCGTGCCGAGCTTTTCTCCGCAAACGGCTTTGATAACTGTGTCTTCGCCTAATCCGAAGCAAAGGATAGGCGTTTTGTTTTCCATGCAAATGGTAACGGCTGTGGTGTCCATAGCCTTTAACCCTTCGCGTATAAACTCCATATAAGTGATTTCGTCGTACTTTTTGGCTGCCGGGTTAAGCTTGGGGTCGCTGTCGTAAATTCCGTCTACGTTCTTGGCTAAAAGTATAACGTCCGCGTCGATTTCCGCCGCGCGTAATGCAGCCGCCGTATCCGTTGAGAAGAACGGACAACCCGTGCCGCCCGCAAAAATGACTATTCTGCCCTTTGTTAAGTGACTTATGGCTTTGCGGCGAATATAAGGCTCGGCAACCTTATTGATGTCGATAGCCGTCTGCACGCGGGTGGAAACGCCTTTCTTTTCGATAGCGTCTTGCAAAGCGAGCGCGTTCATAGCGGTTGCAAGCATACCCATGTAGTCCGCGGTCGTGCGTTCCATGCTATACCCTTGTCTGCCGCGCCAGAAGTTTCCGCCGCCGACGACTATGCCTATTTCAACGCCCTCTTTGTTTAAGTACACGAGCTGGTCCACGACTTTATCAATAAACTCTTGGTCAAAGCCGAAGCCCTTTTCTCCGGCGAGAGCCTCGCCGCTTATCTTTAAAAGTATTCTTTTATACTTGATTTTATCGTTCATTTTTCTCTTAAAAAGGCAAATTTTGAAAAGAGGAAACACTGCGTATTTCGTAATGTTTCCTCTCCTGCGTTTTTATTTCTTCATCTTTTCAACCTGCGCGGCTACTTCGTCGGCAAGGTTTTCGCTCTTCTTCTGCAAGCCTTCGCCCATTTCGAAGCGAACAAATCTTCTTACGGAAATCTTTTCGCCGATGGTTGCGGTAGCTTCGACTACAAGCTGGTTAATGGTCTTGGACGGGTCTTTAACGAACTTCTGGTTCATAAGGCAGTTGTCGTCGTAGAAGCTCTTAATTCTGCCTTCAACCATTCTTTCGACGATTGCTGCGGGCTTGCCCTCTTCGAGAGCCTGAGCTTTGAGAATAGCCTTCTCTTTTTCGAGAACGTCTGCGGGAACTTCTTCCGCGGTAAGGTACTGCGGGTTAGCGGCAGCAATGTGCAAGCAGATGTCGTGCGCGAGGTTCTTGAACTGGTCGCCTCTTGCAACGAAGTCGGTTTCGCAGTTAAGTTCCAAAAGTACGCCGATTTTGCCGCCCATGTGAATGTAGCTGTCAACGATACCTTCGGCAGCGATTCTGCCCGCCTTTTTAGCGGCTTTTGCCATGCCTTTTTCTCTCAAATAGTCAACGGCTTTGTCCATATCGCCGTTCGTTTCGGTAAGAGCCGTCTTGCAATCCATCATGCCGCAGCCCGTTCTTTCACGCAAAGTTTTTACGTCTTGTACAGTAAAACTCATAATTCGTCTCCTAAAATATATTTTGTAATATCAAAATGATATCAAAGTGATATCATAGCTTTTTCGGCTAAAAATAGCTTACTCTGCTTTTTCTTCGGTTGCTTCGGTAGCTTCAACCGCTACTTCTTCTTTAACTTCTTCAACTGCGGGAGCGGTTGCCGCGAGAGCTTCCGCCTTAGCCTTAGCGGCTTCTTCTCTCATTCTGATAACCGCGTCTTCGCCTTGCTTGCCTTCGATAACCGCGTCCGCGATAATGGAAGTGATGAGCTTAACCGCTTTGATAGCGTCGTCGTTAGCGGAGATAACGTAATCGATAAGGTCCGGGTTGCAGTTGGTATCGGTGATAGCTACTACCGGGATACCGAGCTTCTTTGCTTCCTTAACCGCGATTTCTTCGCAGGACGGGTCAACTACGAACATAATGTCGGGGAGAGTTCTCATTTCTCTTATACCGCCGAGGTTAAGATTGAGTTTTTCTCTTTCCGCTTTGAGTGCCAAAACTTCCTTTTTAGGAAGAAGGTCGAATTCGCCCGTTTTTTCCATCTGGTCGAGCTTGTTGAGCCTTTCAACTCTCGAACGAATGGTTTTGAAGTTGGTGAGCGTGCCGCCGAGCCAACGATTGTTAACGTAATACATGCCGCAACGTTCCGCTTCCTGCTGGATAGCTTCCTGCGCTTGGCGTTTGGTGCCTACGAAAAGAACGGTCTTGTTGTCCTTAACGCTGTCGGCAACGAATCTATATGCCGATTCGATAAGCTTAATGGTGATTTGCAAGTCAATGATATGAATATCGTTTCTTGCGCCGAAGATATACTTCTTCATCTTAGGGTTCCATCTTCTCGTCTGGTGACCGAAATGTACGCCGGCTTCGAGAAGCTGCTTCATAGTGGTAACTTCCATTGTTGTACCTCCGTTAATCCTCCTTGCCAAGCCTTTTAAAGGGGAAAACGCAACGCACGAGTAAAAGAATTTTGCGTTGCCACGGAATTCCCGCGCTTAAAGCAAGTGTGAATTTTCATACGGTGCTATTTTATCATATATAAGAATAAATTGCAACCGTTTTTCAACCGTTTTCGGTATTTTTATGTTTGCACTCAACAAGTTGAAAGATGAGAGTTGAAAATTGAAAATTGCGGACGAATTATATAATATTTCAAATCCTCTTTCGCTCGCACTTTATGTGCGAATATCGATTGCCCGCGTATGGGCAAATATCGAGCAGCTTTGCTGCATATCGATTGCGCCATAGGCGCAAATATCGATTTACTTTATTATCCCCTCATCCACCGCCATTTTAAGGCGGTCCCCCTTCCCCACAAGGGGGAATGTCGATTTTGGACAACTTTCAATTTGCTTTTGTTAGAATTTTTAGGGTGAAGAGTGGTGCAGTTTGGCACAGCTGGTGACGACGACCGATAGGCGCGTACTAAAACGTACGTAACTGAGGGCGCCGGCGCACGCAGTGACAAAATGTGCCGCTTTTGCGGCGTTAGGGCAATTTTCAATTTGTAATCTGCCAATATCCGTTGCGAGTAGTGCCGACGCGAGAAATAACTCCTTTCTCTTTTAACCCGTCCAACGCCCTTTGAATTGTTTTTGCCGATTTTGAAATCTCTATTGCAATTTCTTCACGAGTTAAATTCGGTTGAGCTTTTAATAAGTCGTAAACGGTTTTCTCTGTTTTCGTCAGAATAACAGGCGCATTTTGCTTCACCGTAGTAACATTATTCGGCTTATCGTTAGGATTGTTCCTTAAGAATATGAACGAGAAACCTATCGGCGTTTTTTCATAAGCGCAAACAACGTTTTCGGCTCTGCACAGATTATAAACACGCTTAAACCCGCTCCCGAACGATTCAATGTCATGGCAAAGATAAAGCGTTTTTGCAATCAATTCGTTTCGTATAATCGACGGTAAGTTTTTAGTCGCAAAGTCCTCGGGCGAATACTCCGGCGGAAACGTTCCCGGGTTATATATAACGACCTTGCCGGGGTGAATATCGATTTCGTGTTGAGAACCCGTTCCGTATTCCGCATGAGCAAAGCTGTTTATCACGATTTCACGCAATGCCCTCAAAGGAATTTCGGGAATTTCTTCTCTTGTAACGCTTCCGATTTCGGCGCGCCAACGGATATTCTTTTTAACGTAAGTAAGAGCAACGTCTACTAACCTAAAAATGTTATCTTCCGTTCTGTTTATATCCAAGAACGTCAACTTTTCGTCGCTTGCGAACACAGCCATTTTGAGAGTTACGGGACCGTTGTTTCCGAACAAAACGTAGCCCGCGTTATTCAATTTGCCGTTCTTCAACAAACCGAGCTTATTAAGTAATTTTTCAACACTATATCCGTCGTCTAAAAGCCTTCCGCAAGCGGTTGCATGGTCGTAAAACTCTTTGAGTGCGGCTTCGTCAACGTCTTTTAACGTATAGTCCGTCACAAATTGCTCCCAATGCTCGGAATATTCCTTTTCCAACATCATATCTTTGAGTTCGGAAGGAGTTAGTTCTTTGCTTTCGTCGGCAACTCGGACGTAGTATTTCCCGTACGCGGAGTACGGTTTATTCTTCCCGCTGAATTTTACTTCGATAATATCGCAACCGTCAATCGTAACTTTCTGAATCTGCGGATAAACTTGCGGCTTTATGCTTTCATAAACAACTCTTGAAACGTCACGTAAAGTCGATTCCACAATCTGCAACCCTTTTACGTCGCCGTTTGGCGCAACACCGAAATATAAAACGCCTTTTTCATGTTTGTTAAGAATTGCTACTATGTCTTTCATTGCTTCGCGCAATTCGTTAGTGCTTTTCTTAAATTCGAGTTCTTCCGTTTCGTGTCCGAAATTTATCATCTCAAACCTCCGACAAATGATTTCAATGTTAGTATACCAAAATTAAGGACAAAAGTCAAACCAAAATGTCCCTAAACATGTCCCTAATCACGGGTTTGAGGACAAAAAATGTCCCTAAACATGTCCCTAATCATGGGTCTGAGGACAAAAAATGTCCCTAATCATGTCCCTAATCGCAAAATCGGGACATTTTTTCCTTTTTCAACTTTCAATTTTTAACTTAAAAAAATTTCCGCAGAGATGATACTCCACGGAAATTTTTTCAGTGATTGAAGTTAGGCTACAAATTCGAAACGAATGTCGCCGAGGTTAGCTTGCGCGCCTTTTTCGTATACGAATTGTATAGCGTTCCAGCCTTTTTTAACCGTTACCGTTGCAAGTTCGGTTTCGGCAAAGTGTCTGCATACATCCCAGCTACCTGTATCTTGTCTGTAAGCTTCAGCTTTTGCAGAGTCATTCAAAACAAGGTCTGTGCCGTTCAACTTAACCGAGAAGCTGTTTTTGAGAATTACTTCTCTAACGCCGTTCGGGTCACCGCTCCCCTCAAGGTCTCTATAGGTATCGCCGCTCGCCGTATTAAGTATAATTTTTGCTTCACCGTCTACGCTTGAATAAATATAGAAAGTAACTTTATCGCCGACTATCATGCAAGCCGTCGAATAATAAGAACCTTCTTGACGTACCGTTAAATGTTGTCTGCCATCCTGAGCTTTTTCCTCCAATGACGCACCACCTACAAGTTCATATCCATAGAAGTCTTTTTCAACGTTAGTCGGAACTTCTTTTACAATCTTAGATTTTTTTAAATTCGTAGTATTATACACGGGTTCAACCGTAGTGAAAGTGGAGTTAGTCATATACGCTTCACTGTCGGCATAATAAGTACCTTCTTTTGCTATTACCTTCGCCTTAACTTTATAAGTAGCACCCGTTTCAAAATCATTGCGCAAAGCAAGCCAAACGAGATTAGACCATTTTTGAGTTATACCTTCGCCATCTGTTGTGGCGTACATATTACCGATTAAATTCGCTGAAACTTCATATGTATTATTGACGTCGGAAATACATCCGTTACTCCCGTTTTTCGCTAGGTAAATGCTACCTAATTCCGTAGTTTCGTCTTTGCAGATAATATACTCGATACGTTCAACGAAATCGTTAGGTAAATATCCTTTTGTAGACGAATAACCGGCAGTAGCAGATAAGTCTTGTCTATCAAATTCAATAGCCCAACCTGCCCAACCACTATCCCCGAATTTTATAATATCTTCTTCAGGCGTGACTATCTTTTCGTAAACTTTTACGGTGATTTCAGTAGAAAGGTTGCCGACGGTTAAAGTGACGGTCTTTGCACCCTTTTCTATCGTATCGGGTTTGGTATAATCTACGCTATCCCACGCAACGGCTTCTTTATGTCCGCAAACGGAGCAAACTTTGTTGAGTGTGTAAGCAGTCAAATCGAAATCTTCGCCGACGTAAGCTATTGCTTCGCCGTCAAAGCTCAAGCTATCGTAAAGGTGAGCGGTAGAAGTCGCCGCAGCGTTGTATTTTGCAGCCGAAACGCCGTAGTTGTAAACGGCTTGCGTTATATCTTTCATCTCACTATCCGCGTGCATGTTGAGAACGTAAGTGTTTACCGAATAGCTTAAAGTCTGTCCGATTTCTTTATTCTCTTCGTCCAAAACTTTTACCGTATACTTGTTAGCAAAATCTACTACGTTGACATTTTCATAGCGGTATTTATAAGTACCGTTTTCTACGATATACTTGTCTATAACTTCGTTATTGCCATCTTTGTCGGTTACTTTGAGCTTTAAAACGGCGTTTTCGGTTAAAGGCTTGATAACGAAATAAAGAGAAACGTTATAGTCAAACCTTATGCCCGCGCTTACCCATTCGTAGCCCGCTTTTTCGCCGCTAAGCGTTGCTTGCGCGCTATTGTCGGGAGCTTCGAATTTAGTTGCCAAAGCCGCTTCTTCAGTCGTTAAATCGGCGTTTACAAGCGTGTAAGAATCCTTTTCAAGATACTTTGTTTGAGCCGCCGCGCCGTAATAGAGCATATCTACGGCAAGGGTTTTCATTGCGACGAATTGTTCGCAAGGCATAGTCTCGTAAGTTTTGTCGGTCTTTTTTGCGCGGATAAGTTCGTAAAGATATTCTTTCACGCTCTTTTTAGTTTCGGCAACTTTATTTTCGCCGTCGTAGATAGTTGCGGTTACCGTTTCGCCGAGATACTGCGGGGTTACGTAAGCAAATTCGGCAACGCCGTCCTTTACTTCGCCGTTATATGGCGTGCCTTTGTAATTAAAGGTCAAAGTGTAACCGTCGGTGTAATTTTCGACTTCGAATTTTAAAACGATATCCTTATTGAGCGAAACGCTTACGCCTTTGAAGGCGGGCGTAGTTTCCGCGTTCGCCTTAACGAAAGTAAGCGCGGACAATGCGCCGAACGCTACGGCAAGAGTTGCTAAACAACAAATTATTTTCTTCATGATTTTTTCTCCTTTAAAGCGTAGGCGTGATACTCCAGTTGTCGGGAGTATCGGGGTCGGAATCCTGTCCGTCACCCGTGGAAGTGACTATTATGTTTTCGGCTTGAACGAAAATTATTTCAACTTCCGTAGCCTCGTAAAATTTTTTGTTCATACTTATTCTCCTTGACTTTTTGTCTAATTTACATGGAACCTCTCTGCGAGGGGTTGTCGGTCTTATCCGTCCAGGTGAGCTTAGCGGAAGTCTTTATTTTTAAGCAGTCAATGCACGGTCCGCCGTCTTTGCTGCCTTGCATAAGCTTGTTGGGAAGGACGGAAAGAGTGAGCGTGTTTTCGCCTTTTTTGAGCTTCAAACCCGTTGCGACGGTGAAGTCCTTAAAAGTCATCTGCGCTATATCGGTGCTGTTCTGCACGGTCATGCCCGAGTAGTTGACTTCCGCGCCGTTGAGTTCGACTTTGAAGTTTTCGGGGCTTAAAGCGATGTTGCCGATTTCCGAACCGAGCGCGAGGATAAACGTTGCGTCGGCGGCTTCGTCTGCCGTGAATTTGAACGTGAGTTTGCACTTGGAAGTATAGGTGTAGCCGACAAAATAGCCGTTGCTCCACATTTTCTTCTGCGCGTCGGTGCCTTCGCCGTAAATCATGTTAACGCCGCTTTGGTCGGAGGAAATACCCGTGCCGGAAACGCCGTCAAGGTCGATATATTCGGCTTCCATTGTGTAGGTCTGGGCTTTGTTTCCGCCGCTCGTGCCGCCGCCCGAGGTCGAATTATCCCCGTTGCCGCCGCAAGCGGTAAGAGCAAAAGCGGAAAGCAAAAGCATAGTGGCGATAATCGCCGTGAAAAGTCTTTTTAGTTTCATTTTTTTATACACTCCTTGTGTTTTATTTTTTGAGTTGAAAATTGCTGTATGCACGCATACAAGTTGAAAATTGAGAGTTGAAAGTTGAAAATTGCGGACGAATATATGCGCGCGTTGCGCGCTTACAAGTTGAAAATTGAAAATGGAAAGTTGAAAATTAAGGACTGATTAAAAGTTGAAAGACGGTCGCGCGAAAAACTTTCAACTTTCCGCTTTCAACTTTTAATTTTTTTCAATATCCCCTCATCCACCGTCGCCGCGACGACGGTCCCCCTTCCCCACAAAGATTTTTTCAAAATCGGGGGAAGGTCGGTGTGTGGTAGGAACCACCGCCGCGCGACGATAGACGTTTCGGCATGCGGAGGAAGGTCGGTACAATGCGCGCGTTGCACGTTCGATATTTGCCGTAAACGGCAATCGATATTCACGCTTCGCGTGAGCGGATTTTTTAAGGATTGATTGAAAGTTGAAAATTGAGGACGATTAAAAGTTGAAAAATAACCGACAACTACTTTCAACTTTCACCTTTCAACTTTTAATTTTTTTCAATATCCCCTCATCCACCGTCGCCGCGACGACGGTCCCCCTTCCCCACAAGGGGGAAGGTCGATTTTGGGGTGAAAAGTTACCGCGACGGCGGTCCCCCTTCCCCACGAGGGGGAAGGTCGGACTAAAGAACGCCGGTCTTTTAGTTTTCTTTTTTCTTTCTTAAGGCTACTGCCGTTGCGAGGATGCCGAGCGTACCCGTTATCGGCAAAAGCCCGCCTATAGCGCCGTTACAGCCCGATTTTTGCTCTTCGGAGCCGCCGGCGTTTTCGCCGTTTGCTATATAGAGAGTGAGCGTTATTTCGTCGCTTTCTAAGCCGTCGGAAGAAGCTATAAAGGTGAGCGTGTATACGCCCGCTTTCGTAGGCGTACCGGTGAGTTCTCCGTCCGAAGTAAGCGTTAAGCCTTCGGGGAGAGTACCCGATTTTAAGGCGTAACTAATATCGAACGAGCCTTGCGCGGTGTTAATCATCGCGTTGTATTCTTCGCCGACTTTGCCGTCCGGGAGAGTAAGCGAATCGCCGTACGTTAAGCCTATCGTCAGCGCAAATTCCGCTTCCGCGGGTTTTGCGGTTTCGCTCGTCGCAACGACCGTGAACTTGTGGTCGGTAACAGCCGTCAAAGGTTTACCTACAATATATCCGCCCGCCGTTATTTTAAGCCCCGACGGGAGCGAGGAACCGTCTTTAAGCGCGTAGGTAACGTTTTCCGTTCCGCTTGCAAACGCCACGCTTTGCGCGTAAGACGTGCCGACTTTGCCCTTTGCAAGGGTTTTGCCCGCATAGGCTATCTTTTCGTAAACGCTGAGCGTAAACTCCGCTTGCTTACTTTCAAGCCCGTTAGCAACGGCGACGATTACTATCTTATAATCGGTGAACGAATAATTCGGCGTGCCGATTATTTTGCCGCTTTCGGTGAGCCTAAGCCCGCTCGGGAGCGCGTAACCGCTCTTTAAAGCGTAAGTTATGGTCGGGAAGTTTTCTCTTTCTTCGTCCGTGGCGTTGGGCGCGAATATTTCCGCATAAGCTACGTTTGCGGAGTAGCTTTCGCCTTTAATGCCGTCCGCAAGTACGCTTTCGGTCGTAGAGTAAAGTATCTGCGGCTTGCCTTCGGTGATATTGAGAATAAAGCTTGCGGTGGAAGTATCGCCTTTGAGGGTCGCAACGACGGTGATTTTGTAATTTTCTTTTTTCTCGGTCGGTATACCGCTAATCGTGCCGTCCGAAGCGAGAGTCAAGCCCTCGGGGAGCGGGTTGCTGTTTTCCGCAAGCGCGTAAGTTATATCCGCGGCGGTGAGATTGGTGTAATCGGGGTTTATTACGACGGTCGCGACGGAAGCCGAATATTCTTGGTTTATCGCGCCGGTAACGAGAGTTTTGCCCGAGTAGGAGTTAATCTTTTTAGGAAGTATCGGGCGCGCGGAGGAGTTAACCGCCATAGAGTTGGCATGCGTATACAAAAGCCCGTGGCAAGCGTTCCTTAACGCGGTGACGGTGGTTGCCGTGCCTTTGTTGTAGTTAATGCTGCCCGTGCCGAGAGCAAGGTTGCCGCCGGCGCGAATCATTTGGTCTGCGTTGGAGTAGTTGCCGATAAAGCTGTCCGTAACGACGTTGCCGTTAAAGCCCCATTCTTCGCGCAAAAGCTTGGTTAAAAGCTCGTAACTGCCGCCCGCCCATTCGTAACCGATACGGTTAAGCGAAGTCATCATAGCGCGGGTGCCGCCCTCTTCTACGGTTATTTGGAAAGAACGGAAATAAAGTTCGCGCATGCTTTGTTCGTTTGCCCATGTCAATACGCCGATACGGTTGGTTTCCTGTTCGTTAAGCCCGAAGTGCTTTACGTAGCAGAACATACCCATATCTTGCGCGCCTTTGACTATTTCCGCGGCAAGCGTACCCGAAAGGTACGGGTCTTCGCCGAAGTACTGTCCGTTTCTGCCGCCGAACGGAGAACGAGCAAGGTTTACGCCGGGCGCGTAATAACCCGCTACTTTCGAATATTCCTTTGCTCCGCCCCACAAGCCTTCGTTACCTATCATTCTGCCTTTTTGGTAAGCAAGGTCTTTGTTGAAGCTTGCCGCAAGCAAAAGTTGAGAACCCCAGCTCGTCGCGGCGAAAGAGCCTACTTTATCGCTGTGAATACCGCCGTAAATAAACATTCCGCCGATACCGTCGGTGTTGACTTCTTTAGTAACGCCGAGCCTCGGGATATCGATACCCGACCAATAGTTGCCTTGCGTTACTATCTTAGTCATTTCGTCGACGGTGAGTTGGTCAAGGAATTTTTCCCACTTTTCGTCGTTATAGTCAAGCCCGAAAAGGTCTTTGAGCATTATGCCGTTATCTTCGCCCGTCGTCGGCATTTTGTCCGTATAGTACGGCTTGCCTTCGTCAAGCGACGTATCTCTCGAACTGTTCCATTCGTTCATTCCGCTTATAACCCAATCGGGAGCGGTGAGTTTTACGTTAGCCGTCGGGAAGGTGCCTTCGAAATCCGCGCGGGACATGTACTGTTTGCCCACTTCTTCGGTGAGGTAATTGCTCACGGAGTCGAAAAGGTTAGTGCTGTTTGTAGTCGTATCGTCGGTCGTGTAATATCTCACGTCGTCGGTGAGCTTGTAGTTTACGCTTGCGATTTCCGTATGCGAATCGCGCATTAAGCGGACGGTGTATTGACCGGGGTCGAGTTCGTAACCACAAAAGCCGTTACCGTTTTTATCGTCATAGTCGTAAGAAGCCATATCTTTTACTTTGAAGCTTACGGTAAGCGTGTCGCTTTCGCCCGGAGCGAGCATTTTTGTTTTGTTAAAATCGCCGAGTACGACATGCGCTTTTTCCACGCCGCCTTTCGTGTAGGGAGCCGTATAGTAAAGCTGAACGACGTCCTTACCGGCAACCGAGCCGGTATTTGTTACTTTTACTTTAACTTTAATCGTTCCGTCTTTGGTAAGTTCGCTCTGCGCTTCGGGCAAAGTTTCCACTATCTCTTGCGTAAAGGTGGTATAGGATAGCCCGTAACCGTAAGGATAAACGACATGCGCTTTGTACCAGTTTTCCCACTCTTTGGTCGTTGTGCCGTGGAAGTAGCCGTCCGCGCTCGTGTAAGCGGCGGTTCCTTCCTCTACCCCTCGCGTTTCGTAGTAACGGTAGCCCATATAAATGCCTTCGGAATAGGTGACGTAAGCTTTCGCATAACCGCTCGTGCCGTTCGTGTAGAAGTTGCCGTCATAGGAAAGTTGGTTACCGAAGTTTTGCCAAGTGGGGTCGAGCTTAAAGTCGCGATACCAAGTATCAACCGTTTTTGCCGACGGATTGACTTCGCCTTTTAAGATAGACGGTAAACCGAGATAACCCCAATCGTTTTCGCCGCTCCAGAACGCCGCTTTGATATTAGGCTGATAAGCGTAATGGTTGGGGTCATCCAAAAAGCCCGTTTCCATCTGCGCGCCGGACACCATAACGACTATGACCTTATCGAAGTTATCGTTGACGTGTTTTAAAAGGTCTGTTTCGTTTTGGTCGAGTTGTAAGTAATGGTCATCTTTGCTTCTCGCCCCGTTTACGGGTTGATTGCTGTTCTCGTTTATCTTGTATGACGAGCCGTCCCACGCCATAGTACGCGGCGCGTCGCGACCTTCGCCTACCGAACGATAAAAGAACACGATTGCCGCGTCGTTATATTCTGCGTAAGAATTCTTTACCGTATCGTCGTAGCTTGCGACGGGCGTTTCTCCCGTGATAAGCCCCGAAAGCGTGTAGTTGCCGTGTTCCATGCTTGCGGTGCCGCTGCCCGAACGACTGTTATCGCCGTAAAACTTTACGAGTTCGGGGTTGACGGAAAAACCTTTTTGCGTATAAGAGTTGCTTGAAAACACGCTGCCTTTAGTAGTGCTTTTGCCGAAAACGCTTATCTTCGCGCCCGTTTTAAGCGGAAGAGCGTTGTCCTCGTTTTTAAGCATTACTATGCCTTCGTCGGTTATTTGCTTTTTGACTTTTGAAGCTTCCGTCCAAAGGTCGAGTCTTTCTTGATAGTCGGTAGCGTAATATACGCCCGCTTCGGGTTCGTCGAGTTTTCCGCCCGCATTAGCCGTAAGCGTTCCCGACAAAACGGGAGTAACCGCAAGGGCGGCGGCTAAAAACATGCTCGCTATCTTTTTCGCGTTATTTTTTCTTTTCATATCCGCTCTCCTTATTCTTCGTAAATAAACTTAAACGTTAAGTCGCCCAGGTTCGCTTGCCCGCCTTGCGCATACAAGAATTGCATTGTGTTCCAGCCTTTTTTGAGCGTTACGGTTGCAAGTTCTGTTACGGCAAAGTGTTGGCAAACGCTCCAACTTGCAGTATCTTGACTATAAGCCTCGGCTTTCGCGTCGTCGTTGAGCGTTAAATCGATACCGTTAAACTTAACCGAAAAGCTGTTTTTGAGAATAACTTCTTTTACGCTGTTAGGCGTTCCGTTTATATACGAACCCACATCACCGCTTGCCGTATTAAGGTAAGCTTTTGCTACGCCGTCAACTTCGGAATAGACATAGAAAGTAACTTTGTCGCCCAACACCATACAAGCGGTAGAATGGCTTGAACCTTCTGGGCGTATCGTAAGAGTATTTGTCGTACGGTCGTTTCCTTGTTCGAGTAAAGCCGCGCCGACTTGCTCGTAACCCTTTAAAGCCTTCTCTAAATCTTCGGGGAGTTCTTTCATAATAAGCGCGCTTGCAAGTTCGGTTTTCGCGCCGTCGGCAAACTCTACCGGGTCGCCGTTTCTGAACTGAACTTTAATATACGCTATATTGGGCGTTTCGTTGTCTATACTGTCAATCCTTAAATAATTCCAACCTTGTTCGACGACAATGTCGGTAAGCCAACTTTCGGAAAAATGTCCGCAAACAGCCCAGCTTGCCCAACCGAGCTTAAATTCTTCGGCTTTCGCGCTCGGGTTTACGCCGATTTCCGCGTTATTAGCGTTGAAGTAAAGTTTGAGTTTGTCCGCAAGCACCGTTTCGTAAACGGCGTCCGGCGTTCCGCTTGCGCCGTCCGTGCGGTAAGTTCTCGTGCTTGCCGCGCTTATTCTTATCCTTGCGGTCGCTTTGAAGTCGGAGTAGAAATAGAAGTAAAGCGATTGATTTTTATCGAAGTTAGACGCGCTGTATGTGCCGTTTTGCATGGAAAATTTGAGAGTTTGACCTTGCGTTCCGCAAATGTAGCCGCTCTCTTTATACTTTTCGTCGAATTCGCCGTCTAAAGTTTCGGGAACGGGGTTTATTGCCACACTGTCGTCGTTGTCGGGGTTTTTGAAGGATTTTGCGTTTACTTCATAGCCGGCAACAAAATTCACGGGGATTTGAGCCGTTTTCGTTACTTCGCCGAGCGTGTAAGTCGCCGTAACGAAGTCCTCGTCGGTGAAGTCGGAGATAACGCAGCTTTCGGTTACGTCCCATTCTTCGCCGCTTATAACCGACTTTGCGTAAATCTTTAAGCCTTCCTTGTTCAAGGGGCTGCCGAATGTAACGCGGTTGTCGAGCGGTTGTTCCATAACGGTCAAGGAAGCAAGCTTATTGACGAGCCTTGCTTTTATCTTAACGTCGCCGTTCGGCATAACGAATTCGTTGCCGTTTACTATCGTCACGTTGTCGCTGAAATCCCATTCCAAAAACTCTTTGTCCTCGGGGATTGCGGGGGTGATGGTAACAACGTCGCCCGCGGCGGCTTCCGTAACGCTTGCTTCGCCGTCCGTCACGGTTATAACGTGCTTTTCGCCCGTTTGCATTTTTGCGGTTACCGAAAGAACGATTTCGTGCTTTTTATCTCCAGCGGTTGCGGTGATGACCGTTTCGCCTTTAGCTTTAAGCGTGATCAGTCCGCTTTGCGCTATTTCGGCGACTTCCGGAACGGAACTTCTAAAAGTTACCGCGCCGTCGGCGGCTTGGTCTTTTCTGACAGAAGCCGTAACGGTTATTTCGCCTAAGGAAAGCTCCGCCGTTATGGTGCCGTCGACAGCCTCTCCGTTGTACGATATCGTTACGGAATAGACTTTCGCCTGCTTTTCGGGCGGGTTAACGATTGAAGTTTCGCCTTTTCCTGCGTCGCTATTGTTGCCGCCGCTTGCGCAGCCGACGAAGCCGACGAGAGAAAGCGCGAGAACAAACGTTAAAACGCCGATAAGCATAAGTTTGAGTTTGCTTTTCATACTGTTTCACTCCTTTTTATTTTTTAACGAGTCGGTTTCTCGTTTTTACCATGAACGTTTATTGCTTTTGCTCGTCCGCGGGCGAGCAAAAGCCCCTCTCCGGAGAGGGGCAAAGGGAGAAAAGATTTTTGCGCCTTTCCGATAAAGGTATTATATATTGTAAAGACTTTTCGGGTTTTTATTTTTTAGGGCGTTGAGTTTTGTTTTTTATAGCGTTGAGCCGCCCTAAAAACAACCGATTTATCTTTGGCACAAGTATACCACAAAAAACAAATCTTGTGTTATAAAATGACGTAACTTGCGAAAAAAACGACGTAATCGTGAATTTGAGGGATGAAAAAGGTCAGTTTTTGAACAGTGTCAAAATTTTCAAGTCGTTTTTTTGCCCCTCATCCACCACCGCGCGGCGGCGGTCCCCCTTCCCCACAAGGGGGAATGTCGGCAGATATAATCGTGAATTTGAGGGATGAAAAAGGTCAGTTTTTGAACAGTGTTCATAAAAAATTGAAAGTTGAAAATGGAAAATTGAAAGCTATTTTTGACGGCTTTTTTCTCTTCGACCTTCCCCCGATTTTTAAAAAATCTTTGTGGGGAAGGGGGACCGACTGAACGTCGGTGGATGAGGGGATATTGAGAAAAATTGAAAGTTGAAAAAGTAAAGTTAAAAGTTTTCGGGCAGCTTTTGCAACTTTCAATTCGTCCGCAATTTTCAACTTTCAACTTTCACCTTTCAACTGTTTTTTTTACAAAAAAACCAAATCGTTCCTTTTCTCTTTTAAAAGTCGTTATTCGACAAATCTTTACACACGATTTATTGTAAAATCAAGTCAACTATATATTAAGGAAAAGTATATGAAAGAGAAATTGAAAAGTACGGGAATATTTTTGCTTATCGCGCTTTGCTTTGCGCTTTTGAACGCCGCGTTCCGTGTTCCGCTCGCGCTGTCGCTTTTTTGCGCGTTGTGCTTCGGCGGGTATCCGCTCGTGCCGGCGGCGGTGGCTTTCTTACTGTCGTTCGCGGTGACGCCGAGCGTGCCTATGCTTATCGCAGCAAGCGTTATGACGGCGGTTATAGCTTCGCTTGCCGCGGTGTATCGGAAAAAGGGGAAAGTCGCGGGTGCGGAAATCGCTTTGTATATCTTTGCTTCTTGCGCCGTCTATATCGTTACGGGCGAGGGCAAAATTTACTTAAAGTTAGTATATACATCGATTATCGCGCTATTTTCGCTCGTGTGTGCCGAGGCTGTTAAGCTTGTAAAGAACTCTTCTTTCGCGGAAGAAATGTCTGTCGGCGAAGGCGCGTGTTTGTCGCTTTTTATCTGCGCGCTTGCTTTCGGGCTAAACAATCTTGTAGGAATAGACATCTACAAAGGCATTGCCGTTTTCTTTATTCTCGCCGCCACGAGGCTCAGAGGGAAAAGTTATGCTCTTGCGGGCGTTTTGTGCGTGCCGCTCGCCGCCGTCAATCCGGCGTATGCGGCGGTGTTTTTGTGTTATGCGCTCGTTGCCTCTTTGTTTATGGGGATAACGCCGTTCCTTGCCGCACTTGCGCCCGTCGGAGCGGAATTTTTGCTTTATTCGTTCACCGATATTTACGCTTCGTTCGACGCGATACAGGGCGTTAGCCTACTTATAGGCGGACTTTTGTTCGCGCTCGTTCCCTCTTCCGTCTACTCTTCGCTCGTTCGGCTTAGCCCAAAAAGCGCGGAAAACGTGCTTACGAAAGAAGCCGTTTCACGCACGCGCGGGGAGCTTTCGGCTAAGCTTTACGACTTAGCCGCAGTGTTTTCCGGTATGAATTATTCTATAGAAAAGCTTCGCGGCGACGACGACGGACCGGACGTTAAAAAAATCGTCGAAAAGACTTTGGAGTCGTGCAAGAGTTGCTCGCTGTACAAGCGTTGCGCACGCGCGAACTTCCCGTCCGTCGAAGAAATGACTAAAATAATCGAACTCGGCGTGACCAAAGGGCGGGTTACGCTCGTGGATTTGACGAAAGATTTTCTCGACGGGTGCGGGTACCCTAACGGCATGATTTTCGAAATCAATAAAGCCATAAGCGAAAACTGCGAAAAAATCCGCGAAAACGAGCGTTCGCGCGAAACGACGGAGATTCTTTCCCTTTTTGCGAAAGGCGTTTCCGACTGCTTAAAGGACGAAGCGTTCCGCTACTCTTCGCCCGCGACCGTTTCCGTAACCGAAGAAAAGGCTATCTACAAAAAGCTGCGCGCAAAGGGCGTTAGCGTGAGGGGCTTGCTCGTTTACGGCGAGGGAGAAAACAAGCGCGTGTCCGTTTACGCCAAAAGCACGGCGGACGGAAAGAAAATTGCCGAGGTTTTGTCGAAAGTCGTCAACGAAAACCTCTCCATATCGTCCGTTACGCCCGTTTCGAACGACGGCGCGGCATTTTCCTTTGAGCCTACCCCGCCGCTCGATGCGGTTTTCGGCGTAAACTCGGTAACTAAATACGCTTCCGATGCGTGCGGCGACGCGCATTCGATGATAAAATTAGACCGTTCGAAGTTCCTCGTTGCGCTTTCCGACGGCATGGGCAGCGGCAGAAAAGCGCAGGACACGACGGACGCCGCGCTTACGCTTATAGAAAGTTTGTACCGCGCGGGCATTTCGTCCGAAACGGCTTTGCCGCTCGTCAACAAAATTTTATCCGCCGCGACCGACGACAATTTTTCCGCCGTCGATATCGCCGTCACTAACCTCAACGACGGAAGTTGCGACTTTATTAAAATAGGCGCGCCGTACGGGTTTATAGTTTCAAGCGAGGGACTAAAATTCGTAGAAGGCTCGTCGCTCCCGCTCGGCATACTCGACGAGCTTCGCCCGTCCACGGCAAACGCGGTTCTTAGCGACGGCGACATGATACTTATGCTTTCGGACGGCGTGACCGACGCATTCGCCTCGTCCTCGGAATTTATAGAATTTTTGAAAACCGCGCCGACCAAGAACCCGCAAGCACTCTGCGACAGCGTTATCCGCCGCGCCCTCGACCTCTCCTCCGGCGTTGCGGAGGACGACATGACCGCCCTCTGCGTTCGGGTTTTTAAAGCGGGGTGAAAAAGCAAGCCACGCAAAAACGCGGGCGGCTTAAAAAAGCTGCACGCGTTTTTTTTGTTGAAAATTTGTTTGTAAATTGTTAAAAAGTCCGCCTATAAGTCGATTATTCGTTATTTTACGAATTCCTCTATGTCGGCATGCTTACAATAACCCGAGCGGCGTTTTAACTCTTCGCCGTTTTCAAAAAGTATCATTGTAGGGATAACGTTAACGCCGTATTTTACGGCAAGGGAACTTTCTTCGTCAACGTTTACCTTGCCGACCTTTACTTCGTCTTGCGAAAACGCAAAACTTTCAAGTTCGGGCGCAAGCATGCGGCAAGGCGCGCACCACGTCGCCCAAAAGTCTACCAAAACTTTGCCTTCCGATTTTAAAACTTCTTCTTCGAAGTTTTTGCTCGTCAAAATAATTTCTTCCATAATGTAAAACTCCTTTAGCTTTAAAGTGTAAAAGTGATTTTTCTTCGGCAAGCTTTGAAAGCTAACCGAACTTTATAAAGGCTTTATAAGAGCGGCACGCTCGCCTTTGCGTTGAGCGTAAGGTCCGCATAGTCGCCCGCTATGTATCTTATATACCCCTCGGCGGCAATCATCGCCGCGTTGTCCGTGCATAGTTTTTTAGGCGGCAAAACAAGTTTAATCGACTTATAGGCGCACTTTTCGGCAAGATAGTTCCTTAAATAACCGTTAGCCGCAACCCCTCCGCCGATAGCGAGAGTGCCTATTTTGTTTTCTTCTGCGGCAAGCACAGCTTTGTCGCAAATTATGTCCACCGCGGCATGTTGGAATGAAGCCGCAACGTCCGCGCGAGAATATTCGCGCCCCGCTTGCTCTTCTTTATGAACGTAGTTTATAACCGCGGTTTTAAGCCCGCTGTACGAAAAATTGTATCCGCCGTTGTTTTTTAGCATTTTCGGCATAGGAACAATGTTTTTTCCGCTTTCGGCAAGCTTTTCGACGTTAGGTCCGCCAGGGTAGGGAAGAGAGAGAACGCGCGCGACCTTGTCGAACGCTTCGCCGACAGCGTCGTCCATGGTTCCGCCTAAAATTCTAAGCTTTTCGTAGCTTTCGACAATCCCTATCGCGGTATGTCCGCCGCTTGCAAGAAGCGTTACAAAGGGCGGCTCCAAAGTTTCGTCCGCAAGATACGCCGCCGCCATATGCCCTCTTATGTGGCTTACGGGTAAAAGCGGCTTATTTAGCGCGAAAGCAAGGCTCTTTGCGTAGCTAACGCCGACGAGCAGCGCGCCTAAAAGCCCGGCTCCGTAGGTTACGGCAACCGCGTCAATATCGCTAAACGTTAGTCCCGCTTCCTTTACCGCTCTCGTCACCGCTTCCGAAACGGCTTCCGTATGCGCGCGCGAAGCTATTTCCGGCACGACTCCACCGTACTTCATGTGTTCCGGCGCGGAAGATAAAATCACGTTCGAAAGTATCTTTCTTCCGCCTACGACTACCGAAGCCGCGGTTTCGTCGCACGAGGATTCTATTCCCAAAATAACGGGTTCGCTCTTTTTTTCAAGCGTTTTCACCATTTCAAAATATTCCATATCGCTTTACGAACGTTTGAGATATTCTGTGATGAATCCGTCGAGTTCGCCGTCCATGACCGACTGAATGTTGCCCGTTTCGTAGCCCGTTCTGTGGTCTTTTACCATCGTGTACGGGCAGAAAACGTACGAACGAATTTGCGAACCGAATTCTATTTTTTTGATATCGCCTTTTATCTCCTGCGCTTCTTTGAGCCTTTCTTGCTCGCGAAGTTCGATGAGCTTACTCATAAGCATGCGCATCGCCATTTCCTTGTTCTGAACCTGGCTGCGCTCGTTCTGGCAAGCGACGATAATGCCCGTCGGAATGTGCGTAATGCGGATTGCCGACTCCGTTTTGTTGATGTGCTGTCCGCCCGCGCCCGAAGAACGGTAAGTGTCTATCTTCAAATCCTCTGCTCGTATCTCTATTTCGTCCGAATTGTCTATTTCCGGCATAACGTCGACGGACGAAAACGAGGTCTGACGGCGTTTGTTCGCGTCGAACGGGGAGATACGGACAAGGCGATGAACGCCCTTTTCGGCTTTAAGATACCCGTAAGCGTTTTCGCCTACCACGCGGAAAGAAACGCTCTTTATGCCCGCGTCGTCGCCCGGCAAACGGTCGAGTTCTTCTATCGTGTAGCCGTGTTTTTCCGCATAACAAATATACATGCGGTAAAGCATTTCCGTCCAGTCGCAAGCCTCGGTGCCGCCCGCGCCCGCATGCAAAGTCATAATGGCGTTCAAGTCGTCGTATTTGCCTTTAAGCAGCGTGCGCAAACGAATTTCTTCTATTTCCTGCTCGATGGTTTTGAGTTCTTCGTCAACCTCCGGCAAGAAAGAATCGTCGTCCTCTTCCGCGGCAAGGTTTACAAGCTCTTCCGCGTCGTTAAGGGTCTTTTCGGCTTTGTCGAAAAGCTCTATTTTTTTTGACAGGGAACCGGCTTTACGCGCAAGCTCTGTCGATTTTTTCAAATCTCCCCAAACTTCCGGTTTTTGCTGTTCCGCTTCGATTTCCTTTAATTCGTCTTTAGCCTTGGCGAGGTCAAAGAGAGTATCCTGCCTCGTTTAGGATAGAGCGAAGCTCTTTAAGTTTGTTGTAATAAAGGTCTGTTCTTATCATTTTAAAACTCCTTGTTAGGTTATTTGTTTATTGTATTATGAGCAAAAAGCCTTTCTATAAGTCGATTATCGCGTGTTTTTATTGATTTTTGCCGCAGCAGTTTTTGTACTTTTTGCCGGAGCCGCATGGACATGGGTCGTTGCGACCGACTTTCGCCGTAGCTTTTGCCGGCGCAGCCTTTTGCGGAGCGGAGCCGCCGCCCCCGAAGGAATAATTTATGGGGCGCGGAGCGGGCTTGGGCGCGGGTTCTTCGACCCTGATTTCGGCGTTCAAGAGAATTCTTACGGTAGTTTCCTGAATGGAAGCCGTCATATCCTCGAACATTTCCATACCCTCGCGCTTGTAGGCGTTAATCGGGTCCTCATTAGCGTAAGAACGGAGCGAAATGCCGCGTTTGAGCTTATCCATCGCGTCGATGTGGTCTATCCAGAACCTGTCGACGGAGGAAAGAAGAACGTCGCGTTCGACAATCGTGAAGTCGATGTTCATTTCCTTATAGCGCGCGATTTTTTCTTCGTAGCATTCGATAACCTTTTTCACGCACTCGTCCACCATATATTGGTAATCCCACTTAGCGATCGTATCCTGCGTTAAGAAGGCGGTGCCTTTCGGCAAAGCTCTGTTTTCAAGCGCGACGTTAATCTTTTCGGCGTCCCACGTGGCGGGCTTATCCTTATCGGGAACGGCGGAAGCCACGACGTCCGCAACGTAATCGGGGATAAGGTTCAAAATATCTTGATGAATGTTTTCGCCGCGGAGAACTTTCATGCGTTCTTCGTAGATAACCTGACGTTGAGTGTTCAAAACGTCGTCGTACTGAATGATATGTTTTCTTATGCCGAAGTTTCTGCCCTCGATAGTGCGTTGAGCGTTTTCGATGGCGCGGGAAAGCATTTTTGAAGAAAGCGGCGTATCTTCGTCAACCTTGAAGAAGTTATACGCGCCTTTGAGCCTTTCGCCGCCGAATCTTTCGGCAAGGTCGTCCTCGAGCGAAATGTAGAAGATAGAAGCGCCCGGGTCGCCTTGACGACCGGCACGGCCGCGGAGCTGGTTGTCGATACGGCGCGATTCGTGCCGCTCGGTGCCGATAATCCTAAGCCCGCCCAAAGCCATGACTTCTTCTTTTTCCTTATCGGTGATTTCCTTGTGCTTTAAGAGAAGTTCGTTGTATTTTTCGCGCAAAGCCTTGATATCGTCGGGAACGTTCTGAACAAAAGATACCGCCATTTCGATATCGTCGTCGGAATAGCCTTGGTTGCGCAAATCTTGTCTGGCAAGGTACTCGGGGTTACCGCCCAAAAGAATATCGGTACCGCGACCTGCCATGTTGGTTGCAATCGTGACCGCGCCTTTCTGCCCGGCTTGTGCGATTATCTCCGCTTCGCGACGGTGATTTTTAGCGTTCAATATGTTATGTTTAATTCTTTCGCGTAAGAGCGCGCGGGAAATGGCTTCCGATTTTTCGACCGTAACGGTACCCACGAGGATAGGTTGACCTAATTCGTGGTGTTCCTTAATGTCGGCGATAATCGCGCGGATTTTGCCTTTCTCGGTAGAATAGATAACGTCATGCAAGTCCTGACGAATCATCGGACGGTTGGTCGGGATTTCAAGAACGTCAAGCCCGTAAATGGTCTTGAATTCCTCTTCTTCCGTCTTGGCGGTACCCGTCATACCCGAAAGCTTGCGATACAAGCGGAAATAGTTCTGGAAAGTAATGGTCGCGTGCGTTTTGCTTTCGCTCCTTACTACGACGCCCTCTTTCGCTTCGATAGCTTGGTGCAAGCCCTCGGAATATCTTCTGCCTATCATAAGTCGACCGGTAAACTCGTCGACGATTATGATTTCGTTGTCCTGAACGATATAGTCGTTGTCGCGCTTGAAGATATGGTGAGCTTTTAACGCTTGCTGAATGTGGTGGTTAAGCTCGGCATGTTCCGCGTCGGCAAGGTTTTCGATATGAAAGAACCTTTCGGCTTTCGCCGCGCCGCTCTCGGTAATCTGCACAGATTTTTCCTTTACGTCTATCGTGAAATCCTCTTCGTTTTTGAGCGTTCTCACGAATCTGTCTACGTCGATATAGAGTTGAGAGGACTTGTCCCCGGGCGCGGAAATGATAAGCGGCGTACGCGCTTCGTCGATTAAGATAGAGTCAACTTCGTCGACGATGGCGAAATCCAGTCCGCGCTGAACCATATCGGGCAATCTCTTTTTAAGATTGTCGCGAAGATAGTCGAAACCGAATTCGTTGTTGGTGCCGTAAGTAATGTCGCAATTGTACGCGGCGCGTTTTTCGGCGTCCGTCATGTCATGTACGTTTACGCCTACGGTAAGCCCTAAAAAGCGATGGACTTTGCCCATCCAGTCGGCGTCACGCTTGGCAAGGTAATCGTTTACCGTAACGATATGAACGCCTTTGCCCGCAAGCGCGTTAAGGTACGCGGGGAGCGTAGCCATAAGCGTTTTACCTTCACCCGTTTTAAGTTCGGCAACCCTGCCCTGGTGAACGCAGATACCGCCCATAAGTTGAACCTTATAGTGGCGCATATTGAGAACGCGGTGGCTGGCTTCGCGCACGACGGCGAACGCGTCGTACAAAATATCGTCAAGCGTTTCGCCCGCGGTAAGTCTGCCCTTTAAAAGGTCTGTCTGCGAACGAAGTTCTTCGTCCGTCATCGCTTCGTACTTAGGCGATAAGGCGATAATCTTATCCGCCATCGCGCCTATTTTTTTAAGGCTTCTTCTCGAATCGGATTCGAGAATCCATCTTATAAGTCCCATTCGGTATACCCCTTTGTCGGTAATATGTTTAATAAAAGTTACTCAGCGAAAAGCTAAGTTAGGGCTTGCATTCCTTATCAATAATTATTTTTGCGGTATGAAATCAAATTTATATTTTTCAGATAGGTTTATCCGCAAAAATGCGAAGC
>DHMS01000015.1:0-27923 GCA_002405915.1 Christensenella sp. UBA4636 | reverse complement strand
CGTACTGAACGTACTCCAATCGAACGGTCGCAGAAAAGCGCGAAAAAGCCGCCTTTTAGGTAATTAGGGGTAAGGAATGAAAGCCTTATATATATTTTACTATATTTTTGCGTTTTAGTAAATGCTAAACGCCTTGTTTTCTTTAATTAAAGAGAATTTTTTAGCGAATTTCTTCGTTTTCTTGCTCGTTTTCCTCTTTTTGCACCCGTTTATCCCTCGATACGGAAGCGACGGCGAGAAGATACACGCTTTTCGCGCCCGCCTTTTTGAGCGCGGAAGCGACTTCCCGAGAGGTCGCGCCGGTGGTTAAAACGTCGTCGATTAAAAGCACGCGCTTGTTTTTCACAAGGCTTTTGTCGGTTACTTTAAACGCGCCTTTTAGGTTACGGCTTCGCTCCTCGAAGTCAAGTTCGGCTTGCCGCGCTGTTTCTTTCACCTTTTCAAGCGTTGAATACGCTTCGGTTGAAAGAAGCTTTGCAAGCGCGTCGGCGAGAAGTTCCGACTGATTGTAACCTCTCTTTTCTTCCGCCTTTTCGCTCATCGGCACGAAGGTGACGATATCGGGCGCGAAGAAGTTTTCGATATACACGTTTTTGAGATACCCCGCAAGCACTTCCGCAAGATAGCGCGCCGAAGAATATTTGAGTTTGTGGATAACCGTTTTTATCGCGCCGTCGTAACTAAACACGCTGCGCGACAAATCGACGGCGGTTTCGCCCGCGCAAGAAGAACATTCTTCCTTAGCGTAAGCGGCTTCTCTTCCGCACTTTTGACATTTATTTTCTTTTATGAAGCGCAAACTTTCCTTACATTCGTCGCAAAATTGCTCGTTATCAAAAACTTCCTTACCGCAAGCCGAACAAGTGTAGCGGAGCGGAAAGAAAATATCTTTAAGCGCGGTATTGAGTTTAGAGAAAAATTCTTTCATTCAAACCTCTTTTCTAATGTATAAAACCCGCCTTGAATTTGCATAATAAATGTCAAGGAGGGGCGGAATTCAATCCGCTTATCGTAAAAATGAAATCTACCGAAAAGAAACAGAAAGCTTGCAAGGGTTGCGGCGGAAAAGCCGAAAAGACGACTAAGACCGCAAAGACCACGAAAACGACCGACTGCGGCAAGTAACATGAGAAAAAAGAAAACAAAGAAAACGCAATCGCGCTTCGATTACTTAGGAAGCTACACCGGCGTGCCGATTGACGGCGAAAAGCCTATTCAGGACGCGGACGATTTGTGATTTTTTAGGGATTGAATTCTTTATCCCTACGTTTGAAAACAGCTAAAATATCGATTAACGCAGTTATAGGCGGACTTATTCTTTTTTTAGCGAAATTCTTTTTCAAGGAGCGACATATAAAGTCGCTTCTTTTTTTATGTTTTTTATCGCCTTTCGGTTGCGGCGATAGCCTTTAAAACCTTTTCAAAGTAGTCGGGTAAGGGCGCGGTGAAGCTTACTACTTCGCCCGTAGTCGGGTGCGTGAAAGTGAGCTTATACGCGTGCAGAAGTTGCCCGTCAAGCGCGAATTTTTGCTTTTTAAAGCCGTAAGCTTTGTCGCCAACGACGGGGTGACCCATATATTTTGCGTGAACGCGTATCTGATGAGTTCTGCCTGTTTCAAGGATAAAACGGCACAAAGTAAACTCTGCGTAACGCTTGATGACTTCGTAGTTGGTGGCGGCTTTTCTGCCCGTTTTCGTTACTGCCATGAGCTTTCTATCCTTATCGCTTCTGCCGATAAAGGTTTCTATGCGCCCTTTATCTTCCTTGACTACGCCCTCTAAAAGCGCGATATATTCGCGGCGGCAAGTCTTTTTTTCTATCTGCGAAGCAAGGCTTACGTGCGCGCGGTCGTTTTTCGCAACGACCAAAAGCCCCGAAGTATCTTTATCGATACGGTGGACTATTCCCGGGCGCAACACGCCGTTTATACCGCTAAGCGAATCGAGATGATACAAAAGCGCGTTTACGAGCGTATCGCCTTTCGTTCCGCCGCCGGCATGCACGGTTACGCCTTGCGCCTTGTTTATGACGGCGACGTCCTTGTCCTGATAAATTATATCGAGCGGCATATTCTGCGGCGTTAAGTCGAGCGTTACGGGGTCGGGTTCGTTGACGACTATTTCGTCGCCCTCTTTCACGCCGTCGGAAGCTTTCAATTGCTTTCCGTTATGCAAAACAAAGCCGTCCTCACATAAATTTTTAACGTGCGAACGCGATTCGCCGAGCGTTTCCGCTAAAAATAAATCGAGCCGCTTATAGGAAGAAGCGGCTTTTATAATTTTACTCGTCATTCTTTTTTACCTTAAAGAGCGCGTCTTTATCGATGAACAAAAAGTAGATAACGAACATTATTCCGCCCACAGTAACCGCGATATCGGCTACGTTGAAGTTGGCGAAAAAGTGAACGTAAATAAAATCGCGCACTTCCTTAAACGCAAGTCTGTCTATAAAGTTGCCCACCGCGCCCGAAGCGATAAACGAAATCGAGAGGTTGAGCCATTTACTGTTTTTCTTTTCGACGATAAAAAAGACGACTACGGCAATAAGCGCGATTATCGTTATGATAAGGAAAAACGTCTGTCCCCAAGCCTTATCGCCGAACATCGAGAACGCCGCGCCCGAATTGCGCGTTAAATCAATCGAAAATATATCTTTTATCACGGTAAAGTGTACGTCGTTCATTTCTATTAAAGCCTTAGTAAGCTGATCGACGATAATAACCGCGAAAAACACTATTGCATATAACATTGTGGTATCCTTTTATATTAACTCGTGCTTTAGCACGAATATCGATTGCTTCGAAGAAGCAAATATCGAGCCGCTTTGCGGCATATCGATTGCGCCTTTGGCGCAAATATCGAGCGCACAAAGTGCGCATAGTTAGCCTCTGTATACCCCGAGTTCCTTGCATAACTCTTCCAACGACAACTCTTCCGTAGGATTCATTGCTTCCTCTAAATCGAAAACGTAATCGTCGGCGGGAAGCGCGGAAGAAGATTCAGAGCCGAAAAACGAAGAGGCTTTTTTGAACTTTTCTTCGGAATTTTCAAAGGTTAAATCTTGCAATAAGTCCGCGAATAAGTCGATTAAACGCTTATTTTCTTCTTCCGCGGGGGCAACGCTTATCCTTTTGCATTTGTCCGTAAAGTTCTTTAAAGCCTTTAACGCAAGAAAGTACCGATAGTCGGTTTCCTTTTTTATTTGCTCGGCTTTTGCGTCGGCTTCGGCAACGCGCTTGCCCGCGCGCGAACGGTCGGCTTCCGTTTCCGCCAACATTCTTTTTAAGTTTTCTTCGCGCTCGATACTCTCGTACAGCTCGTTTTCAAGCTCTTCGATTTTCTCTTGCGCTTGTGCGATAGAAAGGTTTTCCATCAACCTCTCCTTATGGCGTTAATCATGTTTGTTTTGAGCGTATACAGTTCGTCGGACAAGTCAACCTTGTAAATATGCGGCTTGTCGATACGCTTGTACTCGTCCCAGAAAGTCTGCTTTTCCTCGTTTGCGTACGCAACGATTTCTTTAAGCGACGGCATTTTTATATTGAGTTTGCCGTTTTCGATAACTTTAACGGGCAACTCTTTTATCGTGTATTCTCCCGGTTCGAAAGTGAGTTTTTTCCATCTTTCTACGGGGTGAGTTACGGTTAAAGGCTTAGTCGCGTCGATAACTTCGCCCCTAAGCGCGATAAGGTCGGCTTCCGCCATACCGTCTTTGCCGTAAATGCGGTAGATTGTTTTAAAGCCGGGGTTCGTAATCTTTGCGCTGTTGTCCGAAAGTTTAATCTTAGGGATAATTTCGCC
This sequence comes from Christensenella sp. UBA4636, assembly GCA_002405915.1. Taxonomy (GTDB): domain Bacteria; phylum Bacillota; class Clostridia; order Christensenellales; family Borkfalkiaceae; genus UBA4636. The sequence continues at coordinate 24,122 of DHMS01000015.1, read as the reverse complement.
GTCCTCTATGACCGCGGCAAGCTTGTAAACGCCGCCGAGAGCCGGCATATCCGCGCTGGTTATAAGCTTAGTGCCTACGCCCCAGCTGGAAATGCACGCGCCTTGGTTTTTGAGCGAGGTTATGGAATATTCGTCCAAATCGCCCGAAGCGCAGATTATCGTGTTCGAAAATCCCGCTTCGTCAAGCATTTTGCGCGCTTTTTTGGTTAAGTACGCAAGGTCGCCGCTGTCTAAGCGTATGCCGAGCGGCTCATGCCCTTGTTCGCGAAGTTCTTTGAAGATTTTTATAGCGTTAGGCACGCCGCTTTTAAGCGTGTCGTAAGTGTCGACGAGAAGAAGCGTTGCGTCCGGGTAAGTTTCCGCATAAGCGCGGAAAGCTTCGAGTTCGCTCGGAAAGTTCATAACCCAGCTGTGCGCGTGCGTACCCGAAACGGGAACGGAGAACATTTTGCCCGTTAAAACGTTGGAAGTCGAATTGCAACCGCCGATTATAGCCGCCCTTGCGCCGTAAATGCCCGCGTCCGGACCCTGTGCGCGGCGAAGCCCGAATTCCATAACGTTGTCGCCTTTCGCGGCGTAGCAGATTTTTGCGGATTTTGTGGCGATAAGCGTTTGATGATTGATAAGGTTGAGTATCGCCGTTTCAACGAGCTGTGCTTCCATTACGTCGGCTTTTACCGTCAAAATAGGCTCGCCCGGGAACACGAAAGTTCCTTCCGGTACGGCGTAAACGTCGCCGTGGAAGCGGAAAGTTTTAAGGTATTCGAGAAAAATTTTGTCGAAAAGTTTTAGCGAATCGAGGTACGCTATATCGTCGTCGGAGAATTTAAGATTGACGATATAGTCCACGACCTGCTCAAGCCCCGCCGCAACCGAGTAAGTTATAAGGTCGTTTTGGCGAAAAAACACGTCGAAAACGGCGGTTTCTCCCTCTCTGCCGCGGAGATAATAACCGTTCATCATCGTGAGTTCGTAAAGGTCGGTAAGCAAAGAAAAATTTCTGTCCTGCATAAAAATAACAATTTCCTTATATGATTTTCACTTCGTTAAAAAGCGATACTGACTAAAAATCTAATATGAGAAACGCCGCGTAGGCGGCGTTAACGAAAGTTATAACGTTGTTGTTAGTCTTTAAACGACTTGATTTCGGGAAGTTCGGCTTCCTTTTCGGTTTTGCGTTCTTCTTCCTTTCTCGCTTCCGTTTCGGCTTTTCTTTCTTCGTAAAATTTCCTGCCCGCGTCCGGAGCATTGTCGAATTCCATAGACTTTTCGATTACGGGAGCTTTTACCGCAAATGCGGCGAACAAAAGCGCGACGAGGAGAACGACCGCTACAATAAGAAATACCCACCAAAAATCTGTAAGCAAGCAGATAAGCAAAATCGTAAGCCCGATTATTGCGGAAATGCCGCCGAGCGAAACGCTAATCGCGGACTTATTGATTATACCCAAGGCAAGATTGACAAGCCCCGCGCCGAGGAAGAACACGATGAAAAGCATTAAAACGGGCGCAAACCCGAGTTTTTCCGCGCCGACCGCGAACTGACAGACAAGCCATGCCGCAAGCGCGACGACAAGCGCGCCTATAAGCACGAACGAATTGATTTTTCTCATCGAAACTTTATTTTTTGTTGATTCAAGCATAATTCCCTCCCATCCGTTTTCTTGACGGATAAAATATAATTCAAAGCTTTGCTTTGCGCTACTTGCTTCGTTGAGATTATTGTACCATAACTTTTAAAAAAAATAAAGGATTTTTCAATTATTTAGCAAAAATTTTTCATTTCGGACAGAACACACAAAAAAGACTTTTCCCGCCGTAAAACGCGAAAAAGACGGATAAGTCCGTCTATAAGTCGATTATCGACCTATTTTGCTTTCTAATCCGTCTTTTGTATTCGATAAAATTTTATTCGTTATCGCCAGATTCTTCGCCGCTTTCCGTGCTTTCGGCGGTCTGTTCGACACCTTCCGCGCTTTCGGTCGCTCCTTCTTCGGTTGCGATTTCCCCGTCAACGGCTTCTCCTTCCGTTTCGTCATCGTCCTCTGCGGGAGTAACGGAAACGGTGGAAACTTCGCCGTCGTCAAGGCGCATTATGATTACGCCGCGCGTATCTCTGCCTATCTTGGAGATATCCTTGACGTGCGTTCTTATAATGGTGCCGTTTTCGGTGATAATCATTACGTCGTCGTTTTCGGTAACCATCTTCATATTGACGAGCAAGCCCGTTTTTTCGTTGAAGTTACCGGCTTTTATACCTTTTCCGCCGCGGTTCTGCAAACGGTAATCTTCTATATCCGTTCTCTTGCCGTAGCCTTTCGCGGTGATAGTGAGTATGTCGTAACCCTCTTTGACGATAAGCATATCGGTTACGAAGTCGTCGTCGTCAAGCTCTATCGCCTTTACGCCTTGCGTATCTCTGCCGGTCGCTCTTACGTCCGTTTCTGCAAAACGTATACACTTACCGGAACGCGAAGCGATGATGAACTGGTCCTCGCCCGAGCAGATACCCGCGGAAATGAGTTCGTCGCCCTCCACGAGGTTGATTGCAATCTTACCCGTTTTCCTTATATTGGCAAATTCGGAAATCGCCGTCTTTTTGATAAGACCGTTCTTGGTCGTCATGACGATATAGCCTTCCGCGTCCTCGTTGCAATCGAGCATAGCTGTAACTCTTTCGCCGTCGGAAAGCTGCAAGAGGTTGACTAACGCTCTGCCGCGCGCCGTGCGTTGCGCTTCGGGAACTAAGAACGCAACCGTTGCGTAAGCCTTGCCGAAGTTGGTAAAGAACAGCAATCTGTCGTGCGTGGAACATACGAACATCTTTTCGACGAAATCCTCGTCCTTAGGCTTGTGCGCCGTCACGCCTCTTCCGCCGCGGCGTTGCGCCCTATACTCGGCGACCGGCAATCTCTTGATGTACCCGAGGTGCGTCATAGAAATAACGACGTCCTCGCGCGCGATAAGGTCTGCGTCTTCGATGGAAGCGGGGTCGTAGGAAAGTTCGGTCTTTCTCGGCGTGTCGTACTTGACGGTAAGAGAAAGAAGGTCGTCCTTTATGATTTGGCGTACTCTTTCCGGCTTCGCCAAAATGTCTTTCAAGTCCGCGATAGTCGCGTCAAGCTCGGCAAGTTCCTCTTTGAGCTTTTCGACTTCCAAGGAAGTTAAGCGTTGCAATCTCATTTCGAGGATTGCGTTAGCCTGCTTATCGGAAAGTTCGAATCTCGCCATTAGGTTTGCGGCGGCTTCGTAACGGTCTTTTGAGCGTTTGATTATAGCTATAACTTCGTCGATGTCCGTTAAGGCAATAACCAAGCCTTTTACGATATGTTCGCGTTCCTGCGTTTTGTTAAGGTCGTAGCGGGTCTTTCTTTCGGTAACGTCTATCTGGTGTTTTACGTATTCCGCCAAAATATCTTTGAGCGTTAAAATCTTCGGTTCGCCGTCCACGAGCGCAAGAAGCGTTATGCCGTCGCTCGTTTGAAGCTGGGTGTGCTTATAAAGCGTGTTGAGAACGACTTGCGGATTGAAATCCTTTTTGATTTCGATAACGATTCTCATACCCTGACGGTCGGACTCGTCGTTGATATCGGAAATACCGTCGATTTTTTTATTCTTAACCATATCGGCTATGGTTTCGATGAGTTTTTGCTTGTTTACCTGATAGGGTAGTTCGGTTACGATAATACGGTTTCTCGTGCCGTTGTTGAATTCTTCGATTTCGCAACGGGAACGGAGAACGTAGCTGCCCTTGCCCGTCATGTACGCTTGCTTGATACCGGCTCTGCCGAGGAGTATCGCGCCCGTGGGATAGTCGGGGGCGGGAATATATTCCATAAGTTCCTCGATAGTGATATCGGGGTTATCCATTAAGGCTATCGTGCCGTTTATTACTTCTTTAAGGTTGTGCGGAGGAATGTTGGTCGCCATACCGACGGCTATACCGTCCGAGCCGTTTACGAGAAGGTTAGGGTACCTTGCGGGGAGAACGGTAGGCTGCATACGCGTATCGTCGAAGTTGGGGTAGAAGTCTACCGTTTCCTTGTCGATATCGCGGAGCATTTCCATTGCGAGCTTGCTCATACGCGCTTCGGTGTAACGGTAAGCCGCGGGCGGGTCGCCGTCGACCGAGCCGAAGTTGCCGTGACCGTCTACGAGCGGGAGGTTAATGGAAAAGTCTTGCGCCAAGCGGACGAGCGCGTCGTAAACGGAGCTGTCGCCGTGCGGGTGGTATTTACCGAGAACGTCACCGACGATGGTAGCGCACTTTTTATACGCTTTATCGGGCGTTAAACCTATCTCGTTCATCGAATAAAGTATTCTTCTGTGTACGGGCTTTAAACCGTCGCGAACGTCCGGAATAGCCCTCGAAACGTTAACCGCCATAGCGTAAGCTATAAAGGAACGTTTCATTTCGTTATCGACCTCGACGTTAATGAGCTTGGTTTGTTCGAGAGTCTTTTTAAACTCCTGAGTAAGTTCGGGAGAAGATTGTTTTTTCGCCATTTTCGATTACTCCTTTTATTATACGTCCAAATCGCTTACGAGCTTAGCGTTTTCCGCGATGAAGTTACGGCGCGGTTCGGCGTCGTCGCCCATCAGAAGCGTAAACATTGCGTCGGCTTGCACCGCGTCTTCGACGGTGACTTTGAGCATGGTACGGGTCGCGGGGTTCATCGTCGTTTCCCAAAGCTGTTCGGCGTTCATTTCGCCCAAGCCTTTGTAACGCTGAATATCGCACTTGCCGTTCGCAGCCAAAAAGTCGGAAAGTTCTTTATCGCTGTAAAAATAATTGTCTACTTTGTTCTTCGTGACTTTATAAAGCGGCGGTTGCGCGATATAAACGTGACCTTGCTCTACGAGCGGGCGCATAAAGCGGAAGAAGAAAGTTAAAAGAAGTATTCTTATGTGGCTGCCGTCGACGTCGGCATCGGTCATGCAGATTATTCTGTCGTAACGGAGCTTTTTAACGTCGAAATCGTCTTGCATGCCGCCGCCGAACGCGGTAATCATGGCTTTGATTTCGTCGTTTTCGAGAACGCGGTTGATACGCGCCTTTTCTACGTTCAAAATTTTGCCGCGCAAAGGTAAGATTGCTTGGAAACGCCTGTCTCTGCCTTGCTTTGCGGTGCCGCCTGCGGAATCGCCTTCGACGAGGAAAATTTCGCAAAGTTCGGCGTTCTTTTCGGAGCAGTCGGCAAGCTTGCCGGGAAGAGCCGAGCCTTCGAACGCGCTTTTACGCGTAGCTTCTCTCGCCTTTCTCGCCGCTTCTCTCGCGCGCTTAGCGGTTACCGATTTTAAAATAAGTTCTTTCGCCCTTGCCGGGTTTTCTTCGAGGTAAGTACCCAAAGCTTCTTGCATAGCCTTGCCGACAAGCCCTCTTATCTCGGAATTGCCGAGCTTGGTTTTGGTCTGTCCTTCGAACAAGGGGTCGGGCAGTTTTACGGAAATAACGGCGGTCAAGCCCTCTCTGACGTCCTCGCCGGAAAGCTTATCTTTGTCGTCGTCCTTTAAAACGTTGAGTTTTTTGCCGTACTCGTTCAAAAGTTTCGTCAAAGAAGCCTTGAATCCGTCAAGGTGCGTACCGCCTTCCTCGGTGTTGATGTTGTTTGCGAAAGCGAACACCGTTTCGTTATAACCGTCGTTATACTGCATCGAAATTTCAACCACTACATCGCCGTAAGTTTCTTCGAAGTATATAGGTTCGGGGAGAAGAACGGTTTTGTTCTTGTTCAAATCCTCTACGAAGTGGCGTATGCCGCCTTCGAAGCAAAATTCGTCCTTTTTAGGCTCTTCGGGGCGCAAATCTTCTATTCTTATTCTTAACCCCTTATTGAGGTAGCAAAGCTCGCGCAAACGGGTTTTAAGGTTCTCGTACGAAAACTCAGTCGATTCGAAAATTTCGTCGTCCGGCATAAAGGTAACTTTTGTACCCGTAGTATCCGCTTCGCCTACTACTTGCAGGCGCGTTTGCGGAACACCGCGGTTGTAGCGTTGACGGAAACGTTTGCCCTTTTGGCAAACTTCCACTTCAAGCCATTCGGAAAGCGCGTTGACGACCGAAATGCCTACGCCGTGAAGACCGCCGGAAATTTTGTATCCGCCGCCGCCGAATTTGCCGCCCGCGTGAAGCTTCGTTAAAACGACCTCGACCGCGGAAACGCCTTCCGCATGGTGAATGTCGGTCGGTATACCTCTGCCGTTGTCCTCGACGGTGCAAGACCCGTCTTTGTTGATTACGACCTTGATAAGGTCGCAGTACCCAGCAAGAGCTTCGTCGATGGAGTTATCCACGATTTCTTGCACGAGGTGATGAAGCCCCCTCGAATCGGTCGAACCGATGTACATGCCCGGACGTTTACGAACGGGTTCAAGCCCTTCGAGAACTTGAATTTGAGCCTCGCCGTAAGTTCCTTCTACTTTGTTTTCCGCCATTTTTGGTTTCAACTCCCTAAAATTTTTCTTTGTATCGATTATACAATAAAATTAAAGAAAAGTAAAGCGTTTTTCGGCTTTCTTATATTTTAATTTTTGTCGGGTGCGCATACGGGCGTACGCGTACATACATGCGTATGTGCATGCACGCGCATGAGAGAAGCTTTTGCTTTTCGTTGCGTTTTTGTTTTCGGGCAGAAAAAAGCTCTCCTTTGCGCAATTTACGCGGGAGAGCCGTTAAAAAAGATATTTCGTTTAATTTAACAGGGGTTCGATAAACTTATCGAAGATTTGTCTTTCGGTCGCGCCAAGCCCTTTTAAAGGGCAATTTTCGCTTAAAGCGTAAAAAGAAGTTGCAATTACCTTAGCCCATTCCTTTTCGCCTTTAAAAAGCCGATAAGCGGCATGAGCGCGACAAGAAGATAAATTCTCGTCGAACGTCCCCTCCACCTCGGGCAAAAGTAGTTCTACTTTTTGCTCGTCTTTTTCTAAGCAAGCGATGAAAAATCTTTCGACAAGTAGGGCTATAACTTCGTTATCGGGCGTTTGCGGGTTTTTGACGAGCTTGTCCGCAATGAGTTTTGCGGTCGCCAAATCGCCTTTCGAAAGCATAAACAAGCAGTCGTAATAAGTAGTCGGGCGTTTGCCGTAAAGCCTTTCGATAGTCAGGGGGAAAGCCTTTTCAAGCGTTTCGCCGGCAAAAAGTCGGCTTTCGGTTTCGAACGCGGCAAGCGTTTTGACGTAAACGTCCTTGTCGGCTCTAAATATGAGCGAGCCGTCGTTGTCGGTAAACGGCAAAAAGTTGATAAGGAGCATATAAAACGCTGGGAACGCCGCCGAAACGAACAGTTCGAAGGTATAACCGTTTTGGATAACTACCGCAAAAATAACGCATAAGATGATTGACAGCAAGCTCCCCGCAAGCCCGCCCGCGAGAGAAGCGGTAAGCGCGGTTTGAGCTTTTTCCGGCTTTTTAACGTAAAAAACCGTCCAACCCGCGTGCAAAGAGGAATATACGAGCGATATTTTAGGCTTGAATTTGCTTATTTTCACGCCCCAAAAGCAAATTTCCGTCACTGTGGAGCCGAAAATCGCGGCAAAGAGCGCATGGAACAGCTCGTGTAACGCATTGTGCAAGAAATATCCCGCGCCCGCGCCGACAAAAACGAGCAAAATTCTAAGTAAAATCGGTCCCGCGCCGCTTACGGGGTATATAAAGAAGCCCGAAATTACGGTCGCAACGCCCAAAACCACGCAAACAACCGCTATAAGCCGCGTAAAACCGTCGTCGTTAACTAATTTTTCTATTTTTTCTTTCGTCATAAAGCACCCGTTTTAAAAAGACAATACCCTTCGAGATTGTCGGCTTCGCCCGCGGCAAATTCTTCGAGTTTTAGATAGTCGAGAACGGCAAGCAAAAGCGCGCCCCCGCACACGATAACGCGCGCGCGTTTTTTGTCCGCAAAAATTTTGTTTCTTTCTTCAACCGTCATTACGGAAAGGCGTAAAACAAGCGTTTTTAAAGCCTCTTTTTTTACGATAAGTCCCTGTATAACTTCGGGAACGTAAGTTTTTTGCCCCGAAAGCGCGTGCGCGACGGATGTCGCCGTGCCGCCTATCCCGACGAGTTTTTGCAACAGAGGAACTTGTCCGTAAGTTTTTACAAGTTCGTTGGTTTTTGTAATTATTTTGTCAAAGTCCTCGCCGCATTCGTCGTATAAAGTAACCGCGCCGAACGGGAGCGAATGGGAATAAATAACTTTACCGTCCTTTTTTACGGCAAGTTCGCTTGAGGCTCCTCCGATATCGATAACCGCGCCGTCGCCGCCCGAAAGCGCGCCGAGCAAACCTATTTCGGCTTCCGTTTCGCCCGAAATTATATCGATATTCACGCCCGTTTCCTTTTCTAAAACTTCGGCGTAAGCTCTGCCGTCCTTGGAATTTCTGATCGCCGCCGTGGCGAATGCAAGAATATTTCCGCGCGCAACGCCGAGTTCTTCCGCCTTTTCGGCAAGAGTTTTTACGGCTTTTGTGGTTCTCGTTTTTGAATTTTCGTCGAGAAGCCCGTCTTTCGACATATTTTCGCCGAGTTGCGACGTTATTTTTCCGTTATACATTATTTTTCCGTCCGAAAAACAACGCAATCGGACGGAATTTGAACCTATATCGAGTACCGCTTTCATTTTTTACTCCGAAAAAATTTTGTAAATTTAGAATTGCCAACTTGTAAGTTTTTTCTTCTTGTCAGCCGTTTTAGGGCTTAGAGTGGTGCGAAGCAAGTTGAAAATTGAAAGTTGAAAGTTGAAAATTTTGACAATCTGCAAGTTTTTTACCCTTGTCAACCTTTTTAGGCTTCAGAGTGGTGCAAAGCAAGTTGAAAATTGAAAGTTGAAAGTTGAAAGTTGAAAAGTATGACAACTTGCCGGTTTTCTGTCCTTGTTAACCGTTTTTAAGGTGGAGAGTGCGTAGGATTGCCGCAACTGGGCTGCGAGCGTTGACGGGCGCGTACTCAAACGTACGTAACCGAAACCGAGAAGCCACGTAGCGGCAAGGCTGCGTGCTATACGCCTTAAAAACTATTTGTCGTCGGGATAGCGCCACCCAAGTTCCCTCGCTTTTTCCTCTATTTTCCAGCTTGATTGCCATTTGTCGATATCGTCTTCGAGAGATTCGTTTTCTTCACGCAAGGCGGCGATTTCGGCTTTTATGGAATCGAGTTCGCGCTCCTTGTTTTTTATGACGAGCATTTGATAGACCATTATGAAGAGAAGCAGCGCGAGAAGAAGTATCGCGCCGGAAACGCTTGCGGCGAGTATTTTTTTCAGCTTTTGTTCGTCCATTATTGCTCCTTTGTCGTATTTTTGCAAACGCGCGTTTTATGCGCGAAGCAATCCCCAAAATAAATTTCTTGATTATATTATACACTTTAAGCGATATAATTGCAAGCACTTTACCGAAACTTTTGCGTTCTAAAAGCGTTCCTAACGCAAAAGAAGCCACCATGTACACCCTGATCTGCTCAAAAGTAAGGCTTAACGCAAGAAAATAATAAAAAACCGCCGAAAACGCGGCGAAAAAGAGCGCGCGGAAAATATCCTTAACGCGCGACGGAAAAGGAGCGAAAAGCACGAGCAAAAAATCCGCCGCAAGCATCGCAGCCGCGCCCGCACCGAAAAATTTTACCGCTATCAAGATTTGTGGTTCGCTTGCAATGCTCATTTTATCAATTTTTTGATAAAGTTTTCGCCCGAAGAATATTTTAAAGCGTAAACTTTACCGTCAACGCCGAGCGTGCCGTTTTGTTTGTTGAAAAGAGAAATTTTAAGTTTTTCGCCCGATACGGTTAGCTTTCTCCCGTCCTTTAAGTCGGCGCGGATTTCCTTTTCGGAAAAGCCTTTAACGTCGGAAACGTCGCTTGCGGAAAGGGTTTCGCCCTCGATACAAAGTCTATGCATACTTTTACCTCTCTTTTATCATATTCGGCTACTCTTAAAAATATGAAAAAAGAGCGATAATCGACTTATCGCCCGACTTTTTATCGTTTAACAATTGTCTTTTCGTCTTTTTGCACTCGGCTTTTTAAAGTATTCCACGGCTTTACTTTCTTTTCTTTCGCCTTTCAATTTTTTGACTTCCGCGCGTAAAACTTCGTTTTCGGCTAAGCTCATAGCGCGATATTTCGCTTTTATTCTTTCGATAAGCATATCTATTGCTTCGCAGAGCCTTTCGTAGGGCGAAGGCTCTTTTTTAACGCTTTTTTTGCTCGTCGTTAAGTTCCTATACTTATTCTGCAATCTAAGCGCAAGCTTTTCGTCGCCGCAAGAAAGCTCGTAAATAACGCGGCGCACCGACTTGCCGTTTTTAACGCCTTCCCGTACTTTTTTCATAAGCTCTTGCTCTTCCGCTTTTGAAAACTCATGTTTTTTGCGCGCTTTAAGAGCGGTAAGCGACGGATATTTCGTCCTTAACTCTTCGTCCGTTTGAGCCGCTTTCACGAGCGAATAATAGTAATTGCGCACGCTGCCCGTCGCAAGCGAAAACCTTTCGCCCGTCTTTTTAAACACCGCCGTAAGGCTTGCGCCGTTTTTCCGTGCCTTTGCCGCTTCCGCTACGAGATATTCAGTTTCTTTTTCTTTTAATACTTTCATTTTTTACTCCTTTTTTGTTTTTACGAAAATATTATTGACGGAAAAATCGTAAAAAAAACATACGGAGAAAAAAACTATAATACAATTTATAAGAAGGGATTATTTTAAAAATGAAAGTATATTTTTATTCGCCCGTAAAAGCTATACTTGAAGTCAACGGAGAACGCACGACTATCGGTAAAAACGTAAAAGCCGCGGAATTTGATTCCGATACCGTTTTTAAAATTTTCGCGCTCGGTTTTAAGCCGTGCAGAGCTTCGTTTTTCTATACCGAGCTAAACAAAAACGTGGCGATAATCAACTTATACAAGGGCTTTTTAGTAATTCCCGTATTAAAGACGGACTTTGACGGTCGTGAGGTAAACTTCGAAAAATCGGTTTCCCTTTACGGTTCGCAATATTATTTTTCGATAGTATGTAAGGACAAACCGTATTTGACGGCAAGAGGATACCGAACGGAAAAAACGCTTGCGCTCGATATTTTGCCGAAAGAAGTAATCGTCACGCCGCTCAGAAACCATATCGCTGTGGAAATTAAAAACAAAATAACGCGGCTTATAGTGTTTTCCGCAAACGATTTAAGCGTGAAACTAAGCGTTACGGCGGGCAAAGTCTTTTTATCCGACACAATAGTGACCGAACGCCTTTTTGTCGGCGCGGACGAGTACGTTTTAAGCGAACAGTATTCGTTAAGCCCTTTTAAAAAGATAAAAAACTACCTCGACAGAAAGAAAAAACGAGCCGATAACGAACTTATAGACGGACTTATGTTCTTTGAAACGTTCAATTACGGCGGCGACGTAAGCATGTTTTTGAGCGACGAATTAAAAGAAAAGCAAGAAGCCTTAAAGAGCTTTATTCCGCCTTTCAAGATAATCCTGCCGCCGATAGAAAAGGAATACCCCGACACTTTTACGCTTATAGGTGAAAGCGTAAAATACGCAAAGCTCAAATTCGACTGCGGACAAATAGTCGACATAGACGTCGACGAAACGCCGCAATTATAAAAACGCATATAATTTAACTTTCCGCGAGAGTTATCGCGGAATTTTTTTTGCGCTTTTTACCCCCTTTGTTGACAAACGGCGCGCAATGTGGTATATTGTTTGTATTATAAAGGCAAACACCATGTTTAAAAAATTACTTAACTTCATCAATCAACAAACGGTTCTCGGCGAAATAATGCGGTTTATAGTAGTCGGCGGAATCGCGACGATAATTGATTTTGCGGCGATGGCTCTCGTGCTTTTCCTGTTTGCCCCCGCAAATTACCCGACTTTTTGGAGCATTTTCACGGGCGGCACTACAAAGGCTTCACCTCTCGCCGCGCTCGTCGGCACGGGAACGGGCTTTTTGTTCGGGCTTGCCGCCAACTACGCGCTTTCCGTTTTATTCGTGTTCAACGAAAAGGGCAAATCCAAAACCGCGCAAGGCTTTTTTAAATTCACCGTGCTTTCATTCGGCGGGCTTTTACTGCACGAAGCGGGCATGTTTTTACTGTTCACAAAGCTCGGCGTAAACGAATGGCTCGTCAAAATTTTGATGACGTTAATCGTACTCGTATACAACTACTTAACAAGAAAATTCTTCATTTTTAAAAATATCGATAAAGAGGGACAACAATGAAATTAAGCGTTATCGTGCCGTGTTACAACGAAGAAAAAACGGTCAACAAATTTTACGCCGCGGCAAAGCCAGTTTTTGACGAACTTAAAGAAGATTACGAAATAATTTTCGTAAACGACGGGTCGAAAGACAAAACGAGCCTTTTATTAAAAGAGCTTGCCGCCGCGGACGAAAAGGTAAAGGTTATAGAATTTTCAAGAAACTTCGGGCAAACCCCGGCGATTTTGTGCGGGCTGAAATACGCAACCGGAGATTGCGCCGTCGAAATAGACTGCGACTTACAAGACCCCGTGGAAGTGGTTCCTCTAATGATAGAAAAATGGAAAGAGGGCTACGAAGTAGTCCACGGCAGGCGCACTTCGCGCAAAGGCGAATCGATTTTCAAACGCGCAACCGCCTCTTTGTACTATAAGTTTCTTTCGAAAATTTCCGACGCGGAGATTCCGCGCAACACCGGGGAGTTTAAGCTAATCGACAGAAAGGTTATCGACATTATACTTTCGCTCCCGGAACACGACAAATACTTGCGCGGGCTTGAAAGCTGGGTCGGGTTCAAGCAAACTTTCGTCGACTTCGAAAGAAAAAAACGCGTCGACGGCGAAACGCACTATTCGCTCAAAAAAATGCTCAAACTCGCAAAAGCGGGCATAGTTTCCAACAGTACGTACCCTTTGAAACTTTCCTTGCGGGTCGGTGCTTTGACGATTTTTTCGTCGCTTTGCGCGTTTATCGTCTTTATAGTCTTAGCGTGTATCGGCAAGCCTTTGCCGCTCGTCGCCTGGCTTTTTCCGACAATCGCGTTCTTCTTCGGCACGTCGTTCGTGTTCAATTATATCACTAATCTTTACGTCGCGCGCATAAACGAAGAAACCAAATGCCGCCCCGACTATATCGTCGCAAACACAATTAACTTGGGAGAAAAGTAAATGATTGAAGTAGACCCTTCTAAAACGAGCCGCGCGCAATGTTTTTCGCTTTTCACCAACGCGCCGATGCCTATGCTCACGGTTTTCAAAACGCTTGACGTAACGAAAGCTGTAAAAGCCGCCAAAAAACGTGGCGTAAAACTCAACGCCCTTTTGTGTCACGCGGTATACCTTGCCACAAAAGATATAAAGGAAATGCACTACCTCGTCAAGGACGGAAAGCTTTTCTTCTCCGAAGAATTGTCCGTCGGCTTGGTCGTAAAAAGCAAAGACGGAAAGCTTTTGAATTGCGACGTTCCTGCAAGCGACGACTTTTCTGCGTTTTATGTGGATTATAACCGCGTAGTCGAAAAAGCATTAAAGGAAAACCAATCGCAAGAAGATACCGAAAGGGTTTCTATCGGCACATCGGCGATACTCACGGGCAGCATAGACGGGCTTGTCAATCTCTATTCGCCCGCTTTCACAAACCCGTTCCTCGTCTGGTCGAAATACGAAAGCAAGTTCTTTAAGAAGATATTAAAAGTTTCGTTCCAGTTCCACCACGCGCAAATCGACGGCGGCGAAGCGGTTTTGTTTTTGGAAAACTTGCAGAAAGTGCTAAACAAAATATCTTAGGGCTTTCATTCCTTATCCCTAAATTACAAAAACACAAAAATTACGGAAGGCACTGCCAACCGTAATTTTTTAGTTTCTTTTAAAAACGCTTGTTTTTCTTTTTACTATGTGCTATACTAAAACATGCCACATAATTGAATAAAAAAAAACGTATAAAGCGATAAGTATATCTCAGGTAGAGGTGTACTTTCATTCGCGTTACAAAAATATCGTTTTATACGTTTGTAATCAATTGTGTGGCAACAAAGCGAGGACGTACATTTTTACGGTGTCGTTCCGTTTTGGGGCGACACTTTTTTGTTGCCGAAAAAAAACGTATTGCCTAAAGGTAAAAAGGAGTAACTATGAAAAAATTCAATCTGATTTTATGCAGCCTTATGATTTTACTCATAAGCTTAACAAGCGTTGCTTGCACAAACACGCCCGCTTCGAGTTCGTCCTCGTCCGGTTCCGGTTCGAATTCGACGAGCGAAAAGCCGCAAGTAAAAAGCGAAGTCACAATGTTAGGCGCAAGCACGGACTACACTATGGACGACTACGACTACTGGTCGGCAACAGAAGCTCAGACTTTGTCGGCTTCTCCGTCGGCTTATGCGCTAATGAACGAAGTAGTAACTTACGCGCCGAAAACGCCCGACGTAAAAAATAATTATTCCGTTGTATCGACGGAAGGTCCCGTTGCCGAAGATCCTTCGCAAGACACGGACAATATGATTTACGTTTTCTACACGATTTTACTTGATAACCCGAAAGACCATTACATAATGGACTTCAAGTTTAACTGCAACGTTGACGGCGCACTTATACGCTTTGTTGACGGACACAGCGAATCTTTGAACAGCGGGCGCAGAGTGCGCTGGGACCAAGCGTATTTAAGAAGCGGCAACACGTTTGCTTCGTTTGATTTGTTTTTCCCTCGTGATGCTAAAAGCGTTGAAGTCACAATAACCGACCTTTACTATTCTGACCATGACGACGGCACGAACAAAACGCTTGCAGACACCACGGAACACGGAACTTTTAAGCTTTACGTTGTAGACGGGTATATTCAAATGGAGGACGTATACGAGGAAAATGAAGATTATAATAAAATTTTCAAATTCAAAACAGGCAAAGACGTAACCGTTATAAGCGTAAAAATCAACGGCGAAACGGTCAAACTTGAAGGCGAATTTTACTATTACAACATAGCAAACCGCGACGAAGAAGGTTACGAAGGTTGTAATATGGAAATCGAGTACACTTACGAGATCGATATCCCCGAGTGGAAAGACGTGAAAGAAAACTTTAAACGAATAGACAGAATTTGGTAAAAACCTATTGACGGCAATATGTTTAAGGCAAGCTTTTTGTAGCGCGAAAGCTTGCCTTTTTTGTTGAAAAGTCTGCCTATAAGTCGATTATCGAATAAAAAACAAAAAACAACCGCGGTGACGGTTGCTTTTTTTAACCTCTCAAAAAGTCGTAAGCGTCGGCAAGGGAGAGAAAGCTTTTGTAACGAACGCGCTTGCCGTCCTTTTTGTACGGGGCGATTAACTCTAAGGCGTAAGACCAGTCGTCCGTTACGACGAGGTCGTCCGGGAAGATGAGCGCGTAAAACTTTTTGCCGCGCTTTTTTAAAACCTTTCTTATTTTCAGGCTTTGCCGCCTTTCGATATCCTCTTTTTTTTGCCGCTTTCTTTCTTCGGCTTCATAATGCATTCTTAAAAGAGCTTTTTTGTTGAGATTTTTTAGCGATAAGGCGTTTATAATCTGGTTAGCGTCGCCGCGGGTGAGAATGCCGAGCGGCGCGACCCTTTCAAATTCTTCTTTCGTAATTTTCGCTTTCACGAGCTTCATTTGCTTTTCGCTTGCGGGGCGGTTGGACCAGGCATAACCCTCCGCCAAATTCCAAAGCGATTTTTCGTCCGGGTAATGCGCGTCGATATAGTAATACGCGCGTTCGAAAGCCTCGTTAAGCGACAAATCGCCGATTATTTTCATTTTAAAATCTTCCGCTTCCTCGTCGAAAGCGTAAATCATGAGCGAAGTTTTGCCTACTTCGTCGACGGCTTTTACGCCTACCCTGTCGCCGCAAGCGAGCTGGCAAACGAAATCGCCGTTCGGCTTTTTAGTCCAGTTGACGAAGTGCGTGTCCACGCCGTTCTGCTCGGCAAACAGCTTGACCCTCTTTACGTTAAGCACCCAGTTTTCGGGGCAATCGACGAGCGAATCGACGGTCGATTCCATATCGGTGAGCAAGCCCTCAATTTTCCCGCGCTTGTAAGTCGGCACTTCGTCCACGTCGATACCCATAAGCGACGGCGCGGTGCAAATGTCGATATCGCTAACGCCAACGCAGTCGATAAGCGTTAAAAAGTTTTTACCCTCGGCTTTGCGCAAACCCCGCCCGACCATCTGCGCATACAGGCTCGGGTTCTTCGTCGGGCGCGCGATTATAACCGTTTCGATGAGCGGAAGGTCCGTTCCCTCGGTGAAAACCATACAGTTGACAAGGCATTTTATCTCTTTGTCGAGGTATTTTTTGATGATTTCGCTTCTGTCGCCGCTCTTACCGCTAACGACAGCTGAATCGGGAATAAGTTTTGAAATGTTTTCGGCGTGCGAAACGGAAGCGGTAAAAATTATCGTTTGACCGCGCGCGTACTTTTTGTAAATTTCCGCAACCTGCACGTTTGCGGGTTCGGTGTTTATGGCTTTATCGAGTTCGTTCGGCACAAAATCGCCCATTCGCTTTTTAACGTTAGCAAGCGAATAGGAAACTTTAACGCGCAAGCAGTTTACGTCGGTCAAAAATCCTTGCTTTATGCCCCACTTAAGATTGCGTTCGAAAATTATTTTTTCGAAAACGTCGTCAAGGCGTATCTTGTCGCCTCGGTTGGGCGTTGCGGTAAAGCCTATATGGAGCCGCGGTTTAAAATACGAATATATCCTTTTATAGCTTTCGGCGGCGGCGTGGTGCGCTTCGTCGGTGATTATCATGTCGAAGTCGTACGGCGAAAATTTATCGAGCCTACGAATAAGGCTCTGCACGCTCGCAAGCACGACTTCTTCCCCGTGCGACGTTTCTTCGGCTTTTTCTATGCCGCATTTACAATCGTAATATTTTATCGGTTGACGGACGAGTTCGTCGCGATGGGATAAAACGAGAACGCGACCCTTGCGCTTTATATGCGAAAAAACTACGGTCTTACCGAGTCCCGTAGCCATAGAAACGAGTCCGCTTCCGCGCTCCATTTCGTCTATAACGCACACGCATTCTTTTTGATAATCCCTTAGTTCCATTCAAAAAACCTCAATAATCAACCTATAGAGGGGCTTTTTATAATTTCTGCTTTTTATTTAAGCACTTCTTCGGGCGTTTTGCCGTCTATAAACGAAGCAATTTTTACAACGTCGTCAAACTCAAAACCGTAAAGACTTTCTAATTTTGCGCTAAACAAGTCCGGGCGCAAATTTTCGGCTCCGCTTTTCAAAACAGCAACGAGGTTTTCGCCGTCGCGCTTTAAGGAAATTATCTTGTCCCGCACGTTTTTTTCGTTGCCCTTTTTGTCCGTCATCAAAAAACAATCGGAAGCAAGGATTTTTTCCAAATCCACCTTCTCGCTCAAACCTTTCATCACATATTCCGCGGAATTGATAATCGCGGCAAGGTTAGGATTTTTTTCGACATAAAAAGCGTTCACGCACCTAATACCTTGCGGGCAGTTTGCGTTGTACTTTTCCAAAAACTCCTCGACGGAAAGCGAAGTCGCCGTAACGCCGTATTCCGCCTCGCTTTTTATGCCCACGCCCAAAGGGTTGGACAAAAAGATGAGCATGTGCGGGTTAAAACCTTGCGAATATTCGACGGGGATTTCGCCGCGGATAAAGGTTTTTTGGATATGGCGAAGCACGTCGAGGTGCGAAACAAATTGATATCCGTCCGTTTTTACGTATCTGAAAACTAACATCTGTCGCACTTAAACTCCTTCTGCACTCCGCAGCCCTTGCAGCCCTTAAAGCAACTGCCCGTTACTTCGCCCGAATACGCTTTTTTGCGTTCCTTCAAAAAATAATCTTTCGTCACGAAAATATCGATAAAATCCCACGGCAAAATTTCGTCCTCGCCGCGTTCGCGCGTGTAAGAGGAAATCTTCAAGCCGCACTCGTCAATGGCTTCAAACCACTTGTCGGCTTTCAAACATTCGCTCCAACTGTCCAAAAAACTGCCTTTTTTGTAGGCTTTTTCGATAACGTCCGCGACCTTTCTGTCCCCTCTGGCAAGCACGGCTTCAAGCTCGGAAAGCGAAAAATCGTTCCAGCTGAAAGTCACGCCTTTCACGAAAAGCTTTTCTTTAAGCCGTTTTACTTTATGTTCGAACTCCTCGCGCGTAATCTGTCTTTCCCACTGAAACGGTGTGAAAGGTTTTGGGATAAACGTGGAAACGCTGACCGAAATGCGCAAGTTGCGCGCGTACTTCGGGTTCGCCGAATACACGTCTTTTATTTTGAAAACTATGTCGGCAATTCCGTCAAGGTCCTCGTCCGTTTCGGTCGGCAACCCCATCATAAAATAGAGTTTTATACTCGAGTAACCCTTTTCGAACGCGATTTTAACGCTGCGTTCCACCTCGTCCTCGGAAATATCCTTATTGATAACGTCGCGCAATCTCTGCGTTCCCGCTTCGGGTGCAAACGTTAAGGAACTTTTGCGCGATTGCTCTATAAATTCGCCGTCGAAACTGTCGATTCTGAGCGACGGCAAAGCGATTTTCGTGTCGGGT
Organism: Christensenella sp. UBA4636; assembly: GCA_002405915.1. Classification (GTDB taxonomy): domain Bacteria; phylum Bacillota; class Clostridia; order Christensenellales; family Borkfalkiaceae; genus UBA4636. Next base: position 5,603 of record DHMS01000015.1, on the reverse strand, counting down.
AAGGCGGATTTCAGCTGTTTTAAAAGCTCCTTGAGCTTGGGATAATCGCCCGTTGAAAGACTGTTCAAGCTAAGCTCGTCAAAGCCCGTGCTTCTCACAAGACACACGGCTTGCTCCGTCAAATGTTCGACCGAACGTTGACGAATGGGGCGGTATAAAAAGCCCGCTTGGCAAAATCTGCACCCGCGCGGACAACCGCGCATAACTTCTATAACGGCTCTGTCGAATATGGCTTCTATATTGCCGACCGGCATTTTGTGAGGAAACACCGCGTTGTCAAGGTCGCGACAAACGGCTTTTTTGACTTTCGTTTTTCCGCTAAACCCCTCTATAAGCCCGTTATCGCCATATTTTACTTCTAAGAGCCGGGGTACGTAAACACCGTCAAGCTCGGAAGCTTTTTCTAAAAATTCTTTTTTAGTCTTGGTTGCAAGCTTGAGTTTTGCAAGTTCCGCCATCACTTCTTCGCCGTCGCCTATAACGAACAAATCGAAAAACGGCGCCATCGGTTCGGGGTTGACGGCGCAAGGTCCGCCCGCTTGAATTATCGGGTACTCTTCTCCTCTGTCCGCGCTTCTAAGCGGAATTTTCGCTAAATCGAGCATATACAAAACGGTCGTGTAGCACATTTCGAAGCCGAGCGAAAAACCAATCATATCGAAGTCTTTAAGCGGGCGTTTAGTCGAAAGCGCGTAAAGCGGAATATCGTTTTCTTTGAGTTGTTCTCCGTAATCGCGCCACGGGGCAAAACAGCGGTCGACGTAAACGCCGTCAACCGTCCTTAGGCTTTCCGCAACGATGCGAATGCCGAGGTTAGACATACCTACCTCGTAAACGTCCGGAAAACAAATGCAATAATTGAGTTTTTTCCAATCTGCTTTAGGCGCGTTGTATTCGCCGCCTATATACCTCGCGGGTTTTTCCACGGAAAGCAGAATTTTATCAAGCTTGTTCAATTCAAAACTCCTTGTTTCTTATAAAATATTAGCCGTTTTTCCTATTTTTTATGTCGAAAAACTCTCTTGTAAACCGCGCGAAAAGACAAAAAAATCAAAGCTGCCAATCTATCGGCGTTTCGCCCACGGAAAGCAAAAATTCGTTAGCGCGGGAGAAAGGCTTACTGCCGAAAAAGCCGTTATACGCCGACAAAGGGCTCGGGTGCGCGCTTTCGATTATCTTGTGCCGAGGCGGAATAAACTTCTTTTTCGAGCGAGCGTTCGCGCCCCAAAGTATAAAAACCATAGGCTTTTCGCGCTCGGCAAGTTTTTTTATAACCTCGTCGGTAAACCATGTCCAGCCGCAAAGCGAATGGCTGTTTGCCGAGCCGCGCCGAACGGTAAGCGTAGTGTTCAGCAGAAGCACGCCTTGCTCCGCCCACTTTGTTAAGTCGCCTTTTAAGCCGTTGTCCACGCCGATATCGTCTTTCATTTCCTTGTAAATATTGACGAGCGACGGCGGAAGTTTTGTGCCTTCCGCAACGGAAAAGCACAGCCCGTGCGCCTGTCCCGGTTCGTGGTAGGGGTCCTGACCCAAAATAACGGCTTTCACGTCCTTATACGGCGTAAGGTAAAACGCATTGTAAATTTGGTTCATCGGCGGATAAATTGTCCGCTCGGAATACTCTTTTTTTAAAAATTGCCGAATTTTTGCGTAATTTTCGCTTTCCAAAACGTCATTTAAAACGTCGTTCCAGTCGTTTTTGAAGTCAACCATTTTTCACCGCCTAAAAGCTATTTTAATTAGCAATAATTTTAGATTACGTAAACGTAAAATTTGAGTTTTTTCTGCGCCGCGCCGATTGTAACGGTCACCGTGGTGATATCGCTTGCCTTGCCGCTAAAAGAAGTAGAAAAGTTTTCGATATCGCAAGGTATGTCGCCGACGAGAGTGCCGACGAAAACGCAGTCTACGCCCGCTATATAGAAAGCGATTTTTGCGGAAAGTTTTAAGCTCTCAAAGGTTGCCCCGCTACTTACTATGAGCAAATTATTATCCGCGCCCATAAGAGTTACTCCGTCAAAGCTAACGTTTGCCGCGCAGTTTTGTATATCCGTAAGGCTCTCCGCAATATACGCTTTAAAGCTCGTTTTCGCGCCGCCGTAATTTACGGCAATCGTTCTCATTCCCGTTCCCGAAGCCGGCGAAAGATACTCCGTTTCAAGCGGAATCATCTTTGCGTTTCCGTCTTTATCGGTAAGCTTCAAGCAGAGAAAATCGCGGTTAATCGACTTATAGGCAAGCTTTTCGTCAACCATAAGCACGGGAACGAAGTCCGGTTTTTCGCCGTCGGGCGTAACTACCGAAAGGGCTCCTGCCGCTGCCTCGGGCTTGTTTTCGCTTTCCGTCTGCTGTAAAACCTTACGAACAATCGGGTCGCCCTCGCTCAAAATAATCGTGAACACGAAATAGGTTTTGCCGTCCGTATCCGTTTCGAGAGTGATAAGAACGTCTTTTATGCCAACTCCGTCTTTCCCCGCTTCGCCTTGTTCGCCTTGTTCGCCTTTTTCTCCGTCAACTCCGTCTTTACCGTCCGCGCCGTTTATCCCGTCAACTCCGTCTTTACCATCTGCGCCGGGCGCGCCGTCAACACCGTCTTTTCCGTCGATACCGTCTTTTCCGTCGACACCGTCTTTGCCGGGCGCGCCGTCGGCGCCGTCTTTACCGTCAACGCCGTCCTTACCGCTTAAAAGTTCTATGAATTCGTCGAGCGAGCCTTTAAAACCGAGAATTTTGGCTTTGTCGTAAGCTTCTTCCGCGGTAAAGCCGCCGCTATCCGACGCGCTTTTATCGTTACAAGCGGGTAGAAACGCGAGAAAAGAAAAACAGACAACAACGGCAACAATCGCAAGTAAAATTTTCTTCATACAAGCCTCTTTTCGACAAGATAAGATATATTTTTCTTTATTTTACCACTTTTCGCGCCTTATGTCAATATCAACGACGCAAAAAGAAAGAATGCTTTTGCATGTAAAAAAGTCCTCGCAAAATTCAATCATCAAAAGCCGAAAGTATTTTGTTAAAATATTACTTGCAAAACGCCGCTCGGAAAACATATCCGAGCGGCAAAAGGAGTAATTTATGAAATACAAAGACTATCTGAACGTTTGGCTTGAGAACTACGTTTTTAATTTTTTGAAAGAGCGGACTTTCAAACGCTATGAAGTAAGCGTAAGACTGTACATATCGCCGTTTCTCGGCGGTTTTAAGCTCGACGAAATCACGCCCGCCATTCTACAAAAATTCGTCAACGAATTAAGCGTAAACGGCAGCAAAAGCCGCGGCGGCGGACTTTCGAAAAACAGTATAAATTCAATCGTTACGGTGATAAAAAACTCGCTTAAAACGGCTTATAGGCAGGGATTTATCAAAACCGACCCCGCCGAAACCCTCATTAGACCCAAGCGCGAAGAAAAGAAAATCGAATGCTTTTCGACAAAAGAACAAGCTCTTATAGAAAAAGCAATTCTGTCGGGCAAAAAGGACAAAATGCTCGGCGTTATCGTCTGCCTTTACACGGGGCTAAGAATCGGCGAACTGCTCGCGCTTTCGCCCTCAAGCGTGGATTTTGACAAAAGGCTTTTGACTGTTTCTCGTTCTTGTCACGATTCGCCCTCGGGGCTTAAAATCGATACGCCCAAAACAAAAAATTCGGCGAGAGTCATACCCTTGCCGAAACAATTGATAACTATTTTAAAAACTTTAAAGCGCACGAGCAACGCCGATTTTTTAATAACCGACAACGGCAAAACGCTTTCCGTGCGGTCGTACCAAAGAAGCTTCGAACTGCTTTTAAAAAAGCTAAATATTCCGCACCGCGGCTTCCATTCGCTCCGCCACACCTTTGCGACCCGCGCTTTGGAATGCGGAATGGACGTCAGAACGCTTTCGGAAATCTTAGGTCACAAGAACCCGACCGTCACTTTAAACCGTTACGCCCACTCGCTTTTAGAACACAAAACGGCGATGATGAACCGCCTTGCAAAAAGCTTTTTTCCCGTACATTGATTTGCGTAATCAATGTATTTTTGTATTTCATATTTTATCAAATTCGTCGCAATTTGTCAACTTTTTTATATAATAACTTTTAGTTTTTAGCTTTGTTTTAATATATCTCCGTATCCATTGCTTTGAATTAGCGCCCAAAATGCTTTTTTATCCGTCTTTTGTTCATTGATTACGCAAATCAATGAACAAAAGGAGGTAACAATGCCCGCAATTCCGGCAAAAGAGGACTACGTTGATTACAACTGTAGCCACAAAAAGAAAATAGTGGAAATCTGTATTCTAACACATACAACACTAAAGGTACAATACGATTCATATTGTACGGAGTGTCTTAATTCTTGCCCAAAAACTTGCAAATACAATCCCAAAAACAAGGAGTAAATTATGAAACAACAATACTATACTACAATCTTATCTAAAATGTTCACTACTAAAAAAGACGCCTATCACGAACATCACATTATGCTAAACTTTAGCTTCTATGATTTCTGGAACAAAGAAGAAATCTCAAAAGAAGCCTACGAACAAACAATCATTGAATTAGTAAAGTCAGGATATATTACCATTACACCGAGGTCGAACACGTCATACGACGGTGCGATTATAAAAATCACAAAAGAAGGAGTTATTTACGCAAATGAAAACAAATAAGCTTTTATCAATTTTAATTTTATCTTTACTTTGCGCAGTTTGCTGTCTGTTTACAACGGCATGCAAAGACGAGAACACCACAAATAGCAACAGTAGTCAACCAGAGCATTTTCACAGCTATAATCGTTACGGAATCTGTTCATGTGGCAGTACAAGGGAAATAGAAGTCAAAGTTTATATTGACGGATACCATAAAGAATCTGTTTATACAGACGAAAAGTGTGACTATAAAATAAACACACCGGAAAAACCCGAAGATATAAGCACAAATCCAAATTCAGAAAAATATTTTTATGGGTGGTTTGTGGATTCAAATTATCAAACGCCTTTAACCGACAATACAACTTTCAAACAATCTTCTAAGATATACGGAAAGTGGATAACCGTATATTCAAATCTTTTCAAATACACGGTTGCTTATGGCAAAGCAACTATCACAGGGTACACCGGCGGCGCGCCCACCGTATTAGTTATTCCTGCCTACATAAACTCTTTTCCTGTAAAAGCAGTCGGTGTTGACGCTTTTAAAGACCAGACGACTATAAGAAACGTAATCGTTTGCGATGGTATCGAAAGTTTAAGCGGATTTAACGGTTGCAATTCTATAACAAACATTGTTATACCTAAAACAGTAAAAACATTAAATTCCTATTGTTTTGCTAACTGTGGATTTGAAAGTTTTGAAATACCAAATAGCGTAACAAGAGTATATAGTTATGCTTTTTCTGGATGTCGCAGACTTACAAATATAGCCATTCCCAACAGTGTGACAGAAATACAAGGGTCAGCGTTCAAGTACTGCACAAGACTAACGAGTGTAACTATCCCAAGCGGCCTGAAGTGGTTAGGGAATTCTATGTTCTATGGTTGTTCGGGACTCACAAGCGTGACTATTCCCGATAGCGTAACGAGCATAGGCGATTCGGCGTTCTGTGATTGCATAGGGC
>DHMS01000016.1:6478-39092 GCA_002405915.1 Christensenella sp. UBA4636 | reverse complement strand
CCGCTTAACGCGACAGCCCCTTTGCTTGCTAAAATTATTGTTTTATAGTATCATAACTATACAAACAAAAGGAGAACGCTCATGGAAATTCTATCTAAAAACATTGTCAGAGATTTGCTCGTATTCAAAAAATAAGGAAGTTCTTGAAAAATATCCTTCCGCGGATAGCTTCAAGCTTTACTATATGTACGACAGCGACGACGAGAACGAGAAAATCTATATCACGCGCGAAGAAGCCGAAAAGGGAATAAATAGCATTTACGAGGACACAAAAGAGTGTATTTATAATCTTTACGAAGCGGCGCGTTTGTCTAAGTTGAAGCTTCCGAAATTCGAAGCGTTTTTCAGTGATATCGTATTAGAAAGCGAACGTCTTTACGAACAGTTCAAAACTCATTGCGACGTTATCGAGGACTATCCGATAATTCACGGCATGCTTGATTTCTTTTTGGATGAACCGCATCAGACTTCTTACGACTTAAAGCAAACGGTAATACGCAATATTTATTATGCTTACATGTTTTACCTTATCGAAAGCGAATATATAAAATCCAAAATTTCAGAAAGAAAATCTGGAAGCGCGTCCGTTTTGTCGCGCGCCCGCTTTAAAGCCCTTATTCCGCATTTAAAGTCAAGCGCGTTAGAAATACAGGACGGGGAATTTGTTCGCAGTTTTCTTTTTGAACTCAACGACGAAACCAAAACGTGGATATCGTCTTTCAAAAAGGAACTCGATATGGACCCTTTATACGACTTAACGCTTTTAAAAGGCGAAAAGCCCTTATTCTATTATGATTCTGCAGAAGAAAAGCGTTACGACGCTTTGAAAGTTCCGAAAGAAATTCGTTTTTAAGTTTTTTCACCCGTCGATTTTTGTCGGCGGATATTACTTAATCATTAAGAGTTTTGTAATACAAGCGAGAAAATTTGCTTGCAAGGTTTTTCGAGCGCGGTATTTCAACAAAAACGGCGATTTGGCGAAGACAAAGCGCGAGCAACGGCAGTTGCGGACAAAATTATATTTTGTCGCGTTGTAATGTTATAATAAAAGTGAAAAAGTTTTTTTTGCAATGACTTTTTCACGCGTGTCATGAGAATATATAAAGACTTTACAAAACATTTACATAAATATTACAAAAAAGGTTTGTATTTTTTTTGTAATAGATATATAATTAAATAGATTTTTAACCAAAAAAAATTAAGAGAGAAAATCTTTTAAAAAATAGTTAATCATCGTAAAAATATCGTATTTTAAAATTCGGAGGGATAAAATTGGAAAACGTGATTGAAATCGAACATTTATACAAATCCTTCGGCGACGTTAAAGCGGTAAACGATTTATCGTTTAAAGTAAAATCCGGCGAATTGTTTGCTTTTTTAGGTGTAAACGGGGCGGGTAAATCGACAACGATTTCAATAATCTGCGGAATGTTGAAAAAAGATTCGGGCATCGTCAAGGTAAACGGTAAAAATATAGATGACGATATGGAAAATATTACGCGAGAAATAGGCGTAGTATTTCAAAATTCAGTATTAGACGCTACTTTGACTGTATCGGATAATCTATATACAAAAGCTGCTTTATACGGTTTATTCGGCAAAGTTGCCGACGAGGCTATAAGCGAACTTGCTGCAAGTCTTGATTTTTCGGACTTGATGAGGAGGACTGTCGGTAAACTTTCCGGAGGGCAACGAAGAAGAATCGATGTTGCGCGCGCCCTTATTGCCAACCCTAAAATTTTAATTTTAGACGAGCCGACCACCGGGCTTGATCCTCAAACGAGAAAGACTCTTTGGAAGGTTATAGGCGAATATCGTAAGAATAAGAATATGACCGTTCTTTTAACCACGCATTATATGGAGGAAGCGGCCGATGCGGATTATGTTGTAATTCTTAATTCCGGCAAGATTGCAGCCGAAGGTACGCCGTTACAATTAAAAAACGAATATACCGGCGATTTCATCACGGTATACGGGGCGGGCGAAAAACAATTTGAAGAATTAGGTCATGAATGCGAAACATTGCCCGGTGCCGTCCGCATTTCGGTAAAAAATACCGAGGAAGCTAAAAATCTGATAATTGCCCATCCGCAATTGTTTAACGATTTCGAAATAACAAAGGGTAAAATGGACGATGTGTTTTTGGCGGTAACGGGGAATAAATTAAACGGAGACGAAAAATGAAAGTTTTTTTTGTATTGACAAAACGTAATATTAAACTATTTTTCAAGGATAAAGGTTTGTTTTTTTCCTCACTTATAACGCCTGTTATTCTTCTCGTGTTATATGTGACTTTCCTTGCTAAGGTTTATCGTAACAGTTTGGCGCAAGGCATTACCGATTCGAAATTACTTGAAGCAGCCGTCGGCGGGGAGCTTGTTTCGTCTTTTCTTGCCGTATGTTGCGTTACGATTGCTTTTTCTTCTAATCTTGTAATGGTTCAGGACAAAGTTAACGGAGCAAAGAAAGATATTTTAGTTACGCCCGTCAAAAAAAGCATTGTTTCGCTTGCTTATTATGCCGGTTCGCTTGCAAGTACGCTCACTGTCGGATTGATAGCCGTATGCGCGGGATTTATATATCTTGCTATTGTAGGTTGGTATCTAAGTTTTTGCGATGTTATCTTTATTTTGCTTGACGTAATTCTTTTGGGTATGTTCGGTACGGCTCTTTCGTCTATCGTGAATACTTTTTTAAGCACGCAGGGGCAGATGTCGGCCGTCGGCACAATAGTATCTGCCGGTTACGGGTTCATTTGCGGCGCATATATGCCGATAAACAGTTTTTCCGACGGATTAAAAAACATTTTTGCTTTTTTCCCGGGAACATACGGTACGTCGCTTGTTCGAAACCATTCTCTTGCCGGTTGTTTTAGAGAAATGGAAAAAATCGGTTTTGAGAGAGCGCGTATCGATGCTTTAAAGGAAAACTTGGATTGTCGTATTAAATTTTTCGATAACGTCGTTTCGATACAGGCTATGTTTGCAGTGTTGGTTGGCAGTATTTTGCTTTTGATCGGAATTTATGTTTTAATAAATTTTCTCAGAAAAAGAAAAGTAAAATAAATTCATATATATAACGATTTGAACCGTCGGTTCGTATTTACTGCTTATTATCTCTTAGATTTTAACAAATACAATTGGCTCGATAAGAGTTTTGTTTTTAATTTTTTATTCCCGTCGATTTTGTCGGCGGGTTTTTACTTACGTTTTTTACTTAAAATTTTAAAAAAAAGAATAGAAAAGGCAATGTAATTTCATAAGTTTTGCAATGTACAGACGAGCAAAAAGGTGTGATAATAATATAGTAAAAATAACGCTTTAAAAGCGTAAAAAGGAAGGTAGAAAAAAACTTAAGCTTATCGCCGTGCTTTGCGCGGCGGCGCTGTGGGTTGTGACCTTGTTCGGTTGTTCAAACGGCGGCAACACGAGCGGCGGAGTCTCGGGTAAAAAGCCCGAGGTCGCTCACAGAATTTTTTACGGCGCGGTTCAAAGCAGTCGCGTTAACGGCTTAGCCAAAAACGTAAGCGTTTCCGTCAACGTAAAAACTTCGACTTAGGTAAAAGTCAAAAACGCCGTAACAATTTCTCTCGACGTTTTAGCCGTTTTTTCCGCATGCTTCGTTGCTGTGAACTATCTTTTCCCGCTTATCAAAAAAACTAAATAATCCCTTTTTAGCACTCAAAATACCGTTTTCATTATTATAGAAGGCGGTATTTTTGCGAAAAGTTGAAAATTGAAAGTTGAAAGGTGAAAATTGCGGACGAGTTATTTTATAAAGGCGATATGCTTCGTCATTTTTTAAACGCAACTTTAAAAATAAAGTTATATAATAAATTCAAAAAATTATTTAGAAAATTTTAAAAAATTAGCATTTAACGCTTGACAGTGCTAATATAATGGTGTATAATACAGGCATAAAAAGGAAATAAAGAAAGCGCAAACAAATAAAAGCGCAATCGATATTTCTAATTAAAAAAATATGAGAGGTGTTTATTATGAAAAACAACAACGGTTACAACAACATGGTAGTGAGAGACGGCGACAGATTCTTTGACCCGTTCTTCGGAGATTTCTTCTTCCCGACTTCGAGAAGTTGCAAAGATATGGAAAGACTTATGAAAACCGACGTGGAGGAAACGGAGAACGGTTACGTTCTTTCGATGGAACTCCCCGGCTTTAAGAAAGAAGAGATAGACATGCAGCTCAAAAACGGTTATCTTACCGTTTCCGCAAGCCATTGCGAATCTGCTTGCGAGGGCGAAAACAAGAAGAAATTCGTCCGCAAAGAGCGCAGTTGCTCGTCTATGAAGAGGTCTTTCTACGTCGGCGACGACGTTACGGAAAACGACATCGAAGCGTCGCTCGAAAACGGCGTTTTGAAAGTTGACGTCAAAAAACCCGAAAAAAAGGTTCCCGAATCCAAGAAGATTCTCATTAAATAACACTCCGCCGCGTTTAAACAGCGCGGAGATAGGAGTGAAACTCTAAAAAGCTCATTCATATTCATTTATTTTTCTCCTTTTCCGGGCAATCGTAAGGTTAACTTACGGTTGCCCTTTTAGTTTGCCCGAAAATGTAATAATCGGAAGAATTAAAGAATATGATATTCTCAGAACGATAAAAAACGAAAAAGAGGACAAACCTTTGAGTAAGCTTGATTTTTTGACGGACGAAATTTTTAGGGTTTGCGAAAAATTGAGCGGGCTTGAAGAAATCCGCATTAGGCTCGACTGCCCCGTGTTCGTAAAAACAGACAAAGGTTTCCGCGCAACGCCGATTGTCGCTACAGAGGAAGATATTCGGCTTATTATGACGAGGCTTATAAAGCATTCGGTACACGCTTTCGAGGATTGCATAAAAAACGGTTACGTCGTATCGGACGGCGGCGTAAGGGTCGGTCTGTGCGGCAGAGCGACGAGGACTGGCGAAGCAGTGAGCATAAAGGAGATAACTTCGCTTTGCGTGCGCGTGCCAAACAAAATTCGCGGCTCGGCGAACGAACTTTTGCGCCTTGCTTACGGTTTGATTACTCCGTCGTCTTTTCTGCTTCCGCTCCTTATCGTTTCTCCGCCCGGCGCGGGAAAAACGACTGTCTTGCGCGATATTGCCGAAACGCTTTCGCAAAAAACGCGTAAAAACATTCTTGTTATAGACGAAAAGGAAGAAATCGCTCCGAAAACGATGAAGTTAGGCGACACCGTGGACGTTATGCGGGCGGACAAGATAAGCGGGTTTTCGTCGGGCGTAAGAAATCTGCGCCCCGATATCGTTATTGCAGACGAACTCGGAAGCGTTGAAGAATTTGAAGCTGCGGAGTTTTTATCCCGTTCGGGCGTTACGGCGATTTGCTCGGCGCATGGCGAAAACGCCGAGGATATAAAGGTTAAATTCGACGAAAAAAACGTGAAAAACGCTTTCAAAATCTGTGCTTCTCTCTCATTAAGGAACGGAGCGGGAACGCTTGAAAAGGTTGAAAAGTTTTAAAAATCACATTCTCAAGGACATAAAAATGAAATATTTTTTAGGGCTTGCGCTCGTTTTATTATGCGGCGCGGCGGGCTATAAGATAACGGAAAAATATAAAATTCGCAAAGAAGTTTTTGACAGTCTTTTGATAAACAACGCCTGCGTTATGACTTCGATAGCCGCGGGCGAAAGGTTTTTCGAAATAATATCGGAATTCCCCACGGAGTTGAAAGACGTTTTTAGCGGCGCGGAAAACTTAGCGACGGGCGGCGAATTTAAGTGCAAAAACAAAGCCCTTTCCGCTCGGCAAAGAAATATAATAGAAAAGTACGCTTATCTTCTCGGCGAAAGCGGAAAAGAGGGGCAGAAAGAACTTTTTTCGGCGTTTTTTAGGCAAATAGAAGCCGAGAAAAAGGAAATAGATATTGCATGCAAAAAGGCGGAAGGTACCGGCGTAAAAATAGGCGTCGCCGCGGGGCTTACCTTGTTTCTCGCGCTTTTATAAAAACGGAATACGCCTTATAAAAACGCGCTTTGTTTAGAGAAAAAACGAGCATAAAGAGAGGAAAAATGAGCGTCGATTTGATTTTCAAAATAGCGGGTATAGGCATAGTCGTTACCGTTATTTGCCAAATACTCAAAAAAGCCGATCGCGACGACATAGCCACGCTCGTGGGTATTGCGGGGCTTGTCATCGTGCTTTCGATGGTTTTGTCCGTAGTGGGCGAACTGTTCGAAAGCATAAAAAACATTTTCCTTTTGTATTAGAAAATCGCCCATAAAAAGCAGAAAGTTATGGAAATACTCAAATTCGCTTTGCTCGCGCTCGTTTTTGCCGTAGTTACGGTAACGCTCAATTCGTTCAACAAGGAGTTCGCGCTCTATTCTTTAATCGCGGGCGGGGTAATACTTACCTTCGCCGCGGTCGAGCTTATAGGCGGAGCTTTCGGGATATTCTCAAACCTTTTAAGCGGTTTGCCTCTTCCCGATGACTCGCTGAAAATAATTATAAAGGTCGTTGCGATATGTTACGTTGCGGAATTTTCGACGGGGCTTTTAATCGACTTCGGTATGAAAAGCCTTGCGGACAAGCTTTCACTCATAACAAAGATAATTATTCTCGTCACCGCGTATCCGCTTGCCGCAAAGTTTTTGGAACTGATGCGCTCGCTTGTTTAGCCGCTTTTCTGCTCGTGTTCTTTGTGTTTTTTACGACGTACGCATATGCGGAAGAGGGCGACTTGACCCAAACCATAAAAGACATTTTAGACGGCGTTGACCTAAGCGGCACGGACGGAGCGTTCGGGTTTGAAAATTTAAGTTACGACGAACTTTTGAAATTCGCCGAGGGCGGCGGAATAACTTTCGACGACTTAAAAAGCGTTTTTAATAAGGCTTTACGCAATCTTTCTGGCGATATCGTCCTAAAAACCGCAAGCCTTTTGGTGTTTGTGGTCGCGGGAATATTGATAGAAATCATAAAGCCGGAAAGCAAAAATTCGTCGATCGCTACGGCGGTCGTAACGCTCGGCGCGGCGGGAGTGGGCGCGGCATGCTTTATATCTTCCGCAACGGAAGTAAAAACTTGCGTTAGCGTTACGGCAAACGGCATAAGCCTCGTGTTCCCGATAATGCTTTCGCTTATGGCGGCGGGCGGCGGAAAGGTTTCCGTGGGCGTTTTCAAGCCCGCGGTCGCCACGCTTTTGACGGGCTTAAGCGTTTTGACCGAAAGGGTTTTGTTGCCGCTTTGTTATTCTATGGCAATCGTCGGCATATGCTCGTCCTTTTCTAAAAACGTAAGGCTCAAAAGAACTTGCGATTTTTTGAAAAGCTTATTTAAGTGGACTGTCGGCATTGCGGGAACCGCTTTTTCGCTTTTTGTTACGGCGCAAGGCATAACGGCTTCTTGTTACGACGGGTTTTCCTTGAAAGCCGTAAAGTACGCGCTTTCCGCTTCCGCGCCCGGTGCGGGACAATTCTTGGGCGGCGGCTTCGACGTGGTGTGCGCGGCCTCGCTTTTAATAAAAAACGCGTTCGGCATACTTGCCGCGATAGGCGTTATTTTAGCCTGCGTTTCGCCGCTATTAAAATCTATACTTTCGGGGCTTGCGATGCGCTTTGTCGCCGCGGTAGGCGAAAATTCGGAAAACCTTTCGGGAATGTTCGCCGTCTTAGCAGATTGCTTTTCGTGCTTAACGACCGTTGCCGCGGCAACCGCGGTGTGCGAACTCGTAACTATCTTTTTAGCCATTTTGGCGGTAGGCAATATATGAGCATAACTTCTTACGTTTTTTCGCTTGCTTCCCTCTCTCTCGTCGCTTCGTTCGCTTCCATTCTCTGCCCCGACGGGAATTTTAAAAAGCCTTGCGAAAAGGTCGCCGCGCTCGCGATAGCGGTTACTACCGCTTTATTAGCCGTTTCATTTTTTACGGGCAAAACCCTCGGCGAAACGCAAAGCGCAAACTACGAGATTGCGGAAGATACTTCGCTTTCGGAATATATCTGGCAGTACTCGTTAGAGCGCAAAAAACGGCTTGTTAAAAGCCTTATCGAAAGCGACGGATTAACGCTTGTCCGCGCCGATTTTACAACGGAAAACGGCGAAATAAAAAAAGTTTATATTTATATCGAACAATCTGTCATAAACGGATTTTCTGGGAATATAAATATTAGCGAAGAAGAAACAAAGATAGCTTCGTCGCTAAGCGTAAAAAAAGAGGCGGTGACGATTTTCGGAGATGGAGAAGGAAAAGAAAACTCTTAAAGACTTTTTCAAAAAGATAAAGATAGAGTATATCGCGGTTGCCGCGCTCGTAATAATCGTCGTGCTTATCGCTTCGTCGTCGCTTTCTTTTTCGAAAAGCAGCGCAACAAGCGCGGAAAACGTTTCTTCATACGTAACGGAGCTTGAAAGCAAACTTTCAAAGAGCCTTAGCTTAGTCAAGGGCGCAGGCAAGGTGGAAGTTATAATTTCCGTGGATTCGGGCTTTAAAAGCGTGTACAAGGAATCGGCGGACGGACTCGTGCTTGTCAACGGCAAGCCCGTGGTGGTGACCGAAAGCTACCCGGAAATTACGGGCGTTATAATCGTTGCCGAGGGCGCGAACAATCTTTCGGTAAAAATGTCGCTTCTTTCAGCCGCGCAGACCTTTTTGAGCGTGGGCGAAGAAAAAATAAAAATTTTAACGAGGAAATAATTTTTTAAGGAGTAAGCATATATGTCCAGAAAGAAGAAAATTATCATTTTAAGTTGCATGGTCCTTCTCTTAGCCGCGACCGCCGTCGCAAACTTCCTTTTGTCCGGTAACATAGGCAAAAAGGACGACGCGGTTGCCGCCGCAAACTACTTTACACAGTACAGGACCGAGCGTTCGACTTCGAGAAACGAACAGCTCACGCAGCTTGACGCGGTTATCGCCGCTTCCGCCGACGGTTCGAGCGAGAAAAGCGAAGCCCTTTCCATGAAGATTAAGCTCACCGGCATAATCGAAAAAGAACTGCTTTTGGAAAAGCTCATCAAGGCGAAAGGGTACGAAGAGTCCGTAGTGTCGATAGGGTTAACGAGCGAAAATGTCAACGTCATCGTAAAAAGCGAAAACTTCACCGAGGACGACGCCGTTATAATCTACACCATTCTCGCTTCCGAAGCCGCCGCCACGCCCGAAAAGGTCAATATTATTCCGATTAGTTGAATAATTGTATAAAAAAATCGAAAAACTTAAAAAAAACGCTACCAAAACCGCCGAATATATGGTATACTAAATATAAAAGAAACGGAGGTAGCGTTTTAGAATGGCAAACGTCGGAATTTCGCCCGAGAGCAAGGGCAAGATAGTTTATAACGAAAGCATCGTTAAAGGAATAGTCGCCATCGCCGTCGAAAGCGTGGAAGGCGTTAAAATTAAAGCCGACAAGAAGGGCAAAAGCACTTTAAAGGATAGCGTGAAAATCGTCAGCGATAAGAACGGTATTTACGTCACCGTCTGCGTATCCATTCTTTACGGCTACAACGTGCCGGACGTTTCCTATAACATTCAGCACGAAATAAGACAAAACGTTGAAAGCATGTCTAAATACAAAATCTCAAAGGTGGATGTTTTTATTAACGACGTTTTGTTCGACTCGGCTTTAAGCGACAATTAACAAGACATTTTACGCCGTACTTTTCGTACGGCTTTTTGTCATATTCATAATATTTTACATTCCGCAAATTTAAACGCGGACAAACGGAGCATTTACCATGAGGAAGGACGCAAGAGAAACAGCTTTAAGAATACTTTATTCAAGACTTTATAACGACGGAGATTCGTCGCCGCTTTTCGAAGAATTAGCAAAAGAAGCCAAGCTTACCGACAAGGAAAAAGAATACGTTTTATCGCTTATTTACGCGGTGGATTCCCACCGCGCGGAGATCGATTCCGTAATAGAGGAACTTGCCGCAAAGGCAAACTATCGGCTCGACAGGGTTTACGCGACCGACAAGTGCGCGCTCATACTCGGCGTTGCGGAAATGACTTATATTAAGGACGTTCCTCCCGTAGTAGCGATAGACGAAGCGGTGAACCTCTGCTCCAAGTATTCGACAAAGGAAAGCGCGTCGTTCGTGAACGGCGTTTTCGCGGAATACAAAAAAAGACTTGACGAAAAGGAGAACGCATAATGATTATTCTCGACGGAAAAGCGACAAGCGAAAAATTGAAAGCCGAAGTCAAGGCTAAACTCGACGGATATTACGCTTCCGGCGCACCCGAATGCAATCTTGCGATAGTCGTAGTGGGCGAGGACCCCGCTTCCGCCGTGTACGTTCGCAACAAAAACCGTTCTTGCGCGGCTGTCGGCATAGGCAACAATGTTATCGCGCTTCCCGAAACAAGCACGCAACAAGAGGTTAACGAAGCCGTTAAAAAACTTGCCGTGGACGATAGCGTTCACGGAATTTTAGTTCAGCTTCCGCTCCCCAAGGGACTTGACGGCGACGAAGCTACTTCTCTCGTACCCGTCGGAAAGGACGTCGACGGTTTTACCGCCGAAAGCCTCGGCAGGCTCATAACGGGCGAAGAGGGCTTTTTGTCCTGCACTCCGGGCGGAATTATTTACCTTTTAAAAAATTACGGAATAGAGCTTAAAGGCAAACACGCCGTTATTATCGGCAGAAGCAAAATCGTCGGCAAACCTCTTGCGCTTGCACTTTTAAACGAGGACTGCACCGTTACCGTTTGCCATTCCAAAACCCAAAATCTGAAAGAGATAACCAAAACCGCGGATATACTCGTCGCGGCGATAGGCAAGCCGCTCTTCGTCACCGCCGATATGGTTAAGGACGGAGCCGTCGTGGTCGACGTAGGCATAAATCGCACGGAAGCGGGCTTAAAAGGCGACGTGGACTTCGAAGCCGTTAAGGACAAATGTTCCTTTATAACTCCCGTGCCGGGCGGCGTAGGACCGATGACGGTCGCAAGCCTTATGAAGAACACTCTTTCCGCATACGAAAAAACCTTAAAGTAATGGAATATTCTTTAAAATACGCCGAATACAAGGACAAGGCGGAACGTTATATAAAAGAATTTGCGGACAAACTCGACGGGCAGGAAAAGCTTGTTTCCGCAATGAAATACAGCCTTAACGCGGGCGGAAAAAGGGTTCGGTTTGTTTTAGCTCTTGCCGCCGCGGAAGTTTACGGAGTAGCGGAAGAGGATATAAAGCCGTTTGCGCTCGCAGTGGAACTCATTCACACCTATTCGCTTATCCATGACGATTTGCCCGCGCTCGATAACGACGATATGCGCCGCGGCAAGCCGTCCAACCACAAAGTTTTCGGCGAAGATTTCGCCGTGATTGCGGGCGACGGGCTTTTGAACCTTGCTTACGAGGTGCTTTTGTCGGCGTGCGATACGCATTTAAAGGTGCGGGCGGCGGCTAAAATCGCCGAGCTTGCGGGGTATCGCGGAATGGTCGGCGGTCAGGCTTACGACCTTTCTTCGGACGGAAAAACGGGCGAAGAATACCTTTATAAAATCCAGATAGGCAAAACTTGCGCGCTTATCTCCGCTCCGCTCGTCGCCGCGGAAATTTTAGCGGGCAAAAGCGGACAAGACATGCTCGAAGTCGGCAAAAATTTAGGGCTAATCTTCCAGTTCGGCGACGATTTATTAGACGTTTTCGGCACCGAAGAAGCGGTCGGAAAAACGCTCGGCAAGGATAAGGACGAAAATAAGCTTACCGCGGTAAAAGTTTACGGAGCCGAAAAAACTAAAAAAATAATGCAAGAGCTTTACGAAAAGACTGTCGAAAAACTTGAAAATATCGGCAACGCCGAGTTTTTGATTGAGTTTGCCGAAAGCCTTTTGACGAGGACCTTTTAATGCGGCTCGACAGTTTTTTATTCGAAAACGGATATTTTTCTTCGCGCAACAAAGCCGCGGAATGTATTAGGCGCGGCGAAGTTTTAGTGAACGGCAAAGTAGAGAAAAAGCCGTCCAAAGAAGTTAGCGGCGAAGAAAAAATAGAGATTGTTTCGCCAAAAAAATTCGTTTCGATAGGGGGCTATAAGCTCGACAAAGCGTTAAGCGACTTTTCGCTTGACGTAAAAGACCTCGTATTTGCCGATATCGGCGCGTCAACGGGCGGGTTTACAGACTGTCTTTTACAGCGCGGCGCAAAAAAGGTTTACGCGGTTGACGTGGGTGAAAATTTGCTCGACGAAAGCTTGAAAAAAGACCCGCGCGTCGTCGCGCTTGACAACGTTAACGCTCGGAATATGACCGAGCAAACGATAGGCGAAAAAGTCGACGGGGCGGTTGCCGATTGCAGTTTTATTTCCTTAAAACTCATTTTGCCCGCTATCGTTAAAATTTTAAAACAGAACGGGTTTATCGTTGCGCTCATCAAGCCGCAGTTCGAATGCGAAGGCAAAGGCTTGACAAAAACGGGCTTATTGCGCGACGAAAAATCGCGTTTAAAAATAGTAGAGGACATGTCGGAATTTGCGGAAAAACTGTCGCTCGTAACGGAAAACGCCACGCATGCGCCCGTAAACGACGGCAAAAACGTGGAATATCTTTTAAAACTTTCCTTTACGGGCAAGCAAATGACGAAAGAACAAATATTAAATTCGATAAGGGTACGGACATGATAGGAGTATATCTCGGAAAAAACGATAAAGAAACTTTTTCCGCCGCCGAAAAACTTATTAGCGCGCTTATATCCTCGGGCTTTACCGTCGAAAAAAAGCTTTCGGACGAAAGTTCGCGTTTTAGTGAAAGCCTCGAATTCATAATCGTTTTCGGAGGCGACGGAAGCGTTTTAAAGGCTATTACGCTTTCAAACGACAAAACGCCCGTCGTTGCCATAAACACGGGAAATTTAGGCTTTTTAACGAGCTACAACGGCGACGAAACCGAAAAGCTTATCGCGGACGTAAAAAACAACAATCTTAAATTTTCAAAGCGCGCGCTTATAGACGTTATAACGAAAGACGGAACTTTTTCCGCGCTTAACGACGCATTCGTTTTAAAGGATTTTAACGCGGACAAAGCCGGCGGTTGCGTTCGGCTTTCGCTCCGGGTCGGCGGCGAATACGTCGACGGGTACGTTGCGGACGGACTGATCGTGTCCACTCCCACGGGTTCCACGGCGTACGCGCTTTCCGCGGGCGGACCCGTAATAACGCCTACGCTCAAATGCCTCGAAGCCGTTCCCGTGTGCGCTCATTCTCTGCACGCCCGCCCGATAGTTTTTCCGGCGAGCGAGGAAGTAAAAATCACCGTGGACGAGCTTTCCAAGCCTTGCGCCGTTTATGCTGACGGCGCGCTTATAAGCTCTCTAAACGCGGGCGAAAGCGTTATAATAAAAGAAAGCGGCAAAACGGCGGATATCTGTTTTGCAAACGATAAATTTTTCGATAAACTCAATAAAAAATTAAATTATTGGTCGACGACGGGAGAAGACGATGGGAAAAAATAAAAGACAACAAATTGTTCTCGATATCATATCGAAAACGGAAGTAAACACGCAGGAAGAATTATTGTCTATCCTTGCCGAAAAGGGGCTTGCCGTAACGCAGGCTACCGTTTCGCGCGATATAAAAGACTTAGGGCTTGTAAAAACAACGGGGCTTGTAAAAAAGTATAGATACGTTCTTCCGGACGAAGCCCGCGCAGGCGGCAAGGTCGCGGAGCAGTTCCGCCACGCCGTCAAAAACGTGCTTAAAGCAATGAACATGGTCGTTATCAAAACCATTACGGGCAACGGCAACGCGGTCGCGGCGTTAATCGACAACATGAACATAGAATGGATTGTCGGCACCATCGCGGGCGACGACACCGTTTTCGCCGTAGCAAAAAGCGAGGACGACGCGGACAAAATAATCGCGGAGCTTACCGCGCTTTTGTGATTTTTCGGGTAACCAAGAGGCTTGAAGAGGAGGCTTAAAATGCTAAAATCGCTTACCGTAAAAAACGTAGCTTTGATAAAGGAAGCGGAAATAAAATTCGGCGAAAAACTAAACGTTCTTTCGGGCGAAACAGGCGCGGGCAAATCGGTCGTTATGGAATGCGTGAACTTTGCGCTCGGGCAGAAAGCCGACAAAACGATGATTCGCCGCGGCGCGAGCGGCTGCGCCGTCGGTTGCGAATTCGATATTTCGTCCTCTCCCGCCGTAAAAGACGCGCTTAACGAAATGGATATCGAAGCGGAGGACGAACTCGTCATAAAAAGAACGCTTTCCGCGGACGGCAAAGGCTCTATTCGCGTAAACGGCGACCCCGTGACCGCTCAAATGCTCAAAAAGCTCACGGCTCTACTCGTCGACGTACACGGGCAAAGCGACCATTTTTCGCTTTTAAAGGAAGCAAACCAACTCGATTTAATCGACAACCTCGGCGGCGAAAAAATCGCCGAAATTAAGGGGCGAATAAAAGATAAAGTCGCGGAGATAAAGGAAGCGGAAAAAAGGCTTTCGGCAATCGGAGGCAACAAGGAAGAACGCGCAAGGCGTTTGGACTACGTAGACTACTGCATTAAGGAAATCGAACGGATAGACTTTAAAAAGGGCGAGGACGAAGAACTTTCTTCCTTAAAAAAGAAGCTCGTCAACGCCGAAAAGATAGCGGAATGCGTGTCGATATCGACCGAAAGCTTATCGGGCGAGGGCGGCGCAAGCGACCTTATCGCGGCGGCTTGTTCTCAGATATCGCGGCTCGAAGCTTTAAGCGACGATTATACGGGGCTTTACGACAGACTTTCCGTCGTGCTTGACGAGATAACCGACGTGTCGGAAATAATCGCCGATTCGCTCGACGAGGATCTTGACGTTTCGCGCATAGACGAGGTGGAAAAACGCCTTGACGAAATAAATTCCTTAAAGTCCAAATACGGCGCGTCTTGGCAGGATATAGAGGACAAAAAAGCCGCTCTTCAAACGGAATACGATTATCTTATCGACGGCGACGCGGCTGTCGAAAGAATAACCGCGGAGATAAAAAAGTTAACGGGCGAATACGATATGATTTGCGACGAGCTTACCGAAGCGCGCAAAAAAACTTTCTATTCATTTAACGGCGAACTTACCGAAAGGCTTAAAAAATTAGGTATGCCGAGCGCGAAGTTCGACGCGCTTTTCGAAAGAACGGAAAGTGCGGGCGTGAACGGAAAAGATAAAGTTACTTTCCTTTTTACCGCAAACAAGGGCGAAGAGTTGAAGCCTTTGTCCAAAGTAATTTCGGGCGGCGAACTGTCAAGACTTATGCTTGCGTTTAAAGCCGTTACGGCTTCGTCTTTCACGGCGGACACGTTCATATTCGACGAAATAGACGTCGGCATTTCGGGCGAGGCGGCAAGGATAGTCGCCGAAAACTTCGCGGCGATATCGCGCGGAAAACAGATTATCGCCATATCGCATTTGCCGCAAGTCATTGCCATGGCGGATACGTCTTTGCTTATAAAAAAGCGCGAAACGGACGGCGAAACGGTGACGGAAGTTTTCGCTTTGACGGAAGAAGAAAAGGTGCAAGAAGTGTTAAGATGTATCGGCGGAGGAGCGAAAAGCGGCGCTGCGCTAACGCATGCAAGAGAAACGGTAAAAGCCGCCGAGGAGTATAAAAAATCCTTGAATTAAAAATCATGTATAACATAAAAACTTTCAAAATCACCGATAACAAGGCGTATTTTGGAAGTTTTTACGTTTTTATGCGGCTTTGTGACGCAATATATATTTTAATGTGTTAGCCGCGTATATTTGCGGTAAAATATGCTCATTCTACTTTGGAGCGATAAGCTTTAAAGGAAACGAGAATGAAAAAATTCAATCTTAAAATAAAAGCAATCGGTATCGTTTTTGCGGCGGTTTTACTCCTTTTTATCTCGCCCGCGGTAGTGAACGCGCACGCAGACGAAACGGTGTATCTCGGCGGCTTCGTTACGGGCTTCGAAATAAAAACGGACGGGACTTCCGTTATAGGCGTTAGCGACGTCGTAACCGAAAACGGCGTAAAATCGCCCTCGAAGGATGCGGGCGTTTTGCCGGGCGATACTCTCCTTTACGTCGGCGAAACAAAGATAAACACGCCGTACGATATAGAAGTCGCGCTTAAAAATTATAAGAGCGGCAAGGTCGTTTTGCGCTTGAAACGCGACGGAAACGAAATAGTAAAAGAGGTTATTCCCGAAAAAGATTTGACGGGCAAACTCCGTTTAGGACTTTTCGTGCGCGACGGAGCAAGCGGTATCGGCACGGTAACTTTCGTTAAAAAGGACGGCGAATTCACCGCGCTCGGTCACCCCGTTTGCGAGGGCGACAAGATAACCGAGGCTTCCGGCGGCAATCTTTATAGGTGTAGTGTGTTCGGCGTAACCAAGGGCGAACGCGGCAAGGCGGGAGAGCTTAAAGGCGTTTTCGTCGGCGACGCGCCTATCGGCGCAATAACTAAAAACACCGAACAAGGCATAAAAGGCAAGATGAACAAAAACTTCGATAAATCGAGCCTTTCCGAGATAGAAACGGGCGAAGCTTCAATCGGCGAAGCGGCGATAATCGCGACGATTGACGGAATAAAACGCGAAGAGTTTAAAATTGCCATTGTAAAAAGCGACAAAAACAAGAAAACACGCAATTATCTTATAAAAATAACCGATAAAAGGCTCATTTCCATAGCGGGCGGCATAGTTCAAGGCATGAGCGGCAGTCCGATAGTTCAGGACGGCAAGCTCGTCGGCGCGGTAACTCACGTTTTCGTCAACGACCCCACGCGCGGATATGGTATTTCCATAGCAAACATGCTATAAGTTGAAAGTTGAAAATGGAAAGTTGAAAGTTACGCCACACATCGACCTTCCCCCGATTTTGAAAAAATCTTTGTGGGGAAGGGGGACCGCCGTCGCGTCGGCGGTGGATGAGGGGATATTTTTTCGTCGATATTTGCGCCAAAGGCGCAATCGATATGCAGCTAAAGCTGCTCGATATTTGCCGTAAACGGCAATCGATATTCGCACATAAAGTGCGAGCGAAAGCGGATTTAAAATAATATATAATTCCGTCCGCAATTTTCAATTTTCACCTTTCAATTTTCAATTCATCAAACGCGATGAGTTATATTCGTTGCAAAAAACAAGCAAACCCGACAAAAATCGAATATACTTCGCAAAGCTCCCATATCTTAATACGGGAGTTTTTGTATGTTCTCTCTTGTTTCTTCATACGTTAAAATTGTAAAAAAGCGGCTGTATTTACCTGTGATTTTTGCGGTTGCGCTCGTTACGGGGTTTGTATTCGGTATAATTTTCAAAGATAATACGGGCTATTTTTATTTCAGCGAAAACGTTATCGCGTTCTACGTCAACGCGCTCACCGGTTACGGTTCGCTCGGCGGACTGTCGCTTTCTTGCCTTTTTACCGATATCTGCCTTTACGGAATATTCTTTTTGCTCTCGTTTTCCGTGTTTTTGCTACCGTTTCAATTCGTAGTCGTGTTTTACCGCGGTTACGTTCTCGGCGGCGTTGCCGTGTGCATGATAACTTGCTTTTCTGTGAGCGGTTTTATGCTCTTTTTCTTTGCTTGCCTTATCCGTTCGCTTTGTTCCGTCTTAGGGCTTGCCGCTTATGCAACGCTTGCTTTCGACTTTTCTTTATGCAAAAAACGCAAGGACTTAATCTATAAAAAGCTCGTCGCGCTCGGCTTTTGCTTTCTTTGCGCGCTCGCGGGAATTTTAGCTCAACTCATAGCGATTTCTTTCTTTTTGCGCCCCGTAAGCAAGAATTTTTAAGAATTTTACACTAAAAAATTTTTTCCTAAAAAGTAATTTCCGTTCAACGAATAAAAGCGTAAAAATCACCCATTCTAAAATCGAGGTGATATTATGAAATTGCTTAAAAAGTTGTCAATAATCTTCGCAATTTGCGCTGCGGCGGTAATCCCGAGCTTTAAATGGGGCTTTACGGGCGCGTATGCCGCGGAGCAGACGATGCTTTCGGGGGCAAAATCGGCGTGCTTAATGGAAGCCGACGGCGGCGAAATAATATTTTCGAAAGGCGACGAAAAGCGACTGCCTATCGCAAGCATGACGAAAATTATGACTTTGAACATAGTTTTCGAACGCATAGAGGACGGTACGCTCGACATAAACGAGGAAATAACCGTCTCGGCTGCGGCGAGCGGAATGGGAGGGAGTCAAGTTTTTTTGCAAGCCGGCAAAAATTATAGGATAAAAGAACTTATAAAAAGCGTTATAGTCGCTTCCGCCAACGATTCTTCGGTCGCGCTTGCGGAAAAAGTCGCGGGCGGCGAAAGCTCGTTCGTGTCGCTAATGAACGAAAAAGCCGCCGAATGGGGTATGAAAAACACTTGTTTTGCAAACGCCACGGGCTTGCCGGGCGGCAAACAGTATTCGACCGCAAAGGACGTTGCGATAATGCTTTCGCACCTTATCCGCCACAAAACCTTTTTTGATTTTTCAACCGTTTGGCTTGATAGTTTCGCACACCCGGACGGAAGTTTTACGACGATGACCAACACGAATAAGCTTATTCGCCGCTACGCCGGTTGCGACGGCGGTAAAACGGGCTATACGCAGGAAGCGGGTTTTTGCGTTGCGGCGACCGCAAAACGCGGGGCTTTGAGAATGATATGCGTAGTTTTAGGCGAAAAATCTTCGGACGAAAGGTTTGACGAAGTGTCGGCTGCGTTCAATTATTCTTTTGCGAACTACGGCAATAAAATTCTCGTTGAAGAAAACGAAATCTTGCCCGAAAAAGTCAAAATCTCGGGCGGAATGACGGAAGAATTAACCGCTTCCGGTCTAAAAAGAGTAACTTGCTTTTATAAAGTCGGCGACAAGTCGGAGTACACTTTTAAATTCGCGCCTTACGAACATGTAACCGCGCCCGTCAAAAGGGGCGACGAAGTAGGCGAAATTATCGTCTTTAAGGACGGAATAGAACAAAAACGAGTTAAGGCCTATTCAGCGGAAGACGTAGCGGTGCTTTCTTACGGAGAGTCTGTCCGTCGCGCGGGCGAAAAGTGGAAAATCTGACAACTTACAAAAAAGCGGCAAGCGATAAAATAAATTAGCTTTTAAACAAAAAAGCGCAGGAATCGACTAATTTCGTGTAATTCCCGCGCTTTTTTAATGGTAATATATAGGAAACGAGGAGGCAATATGGAAGTAAAATTCAAACAAACCGGCGAAAGAATAACTTTTTACCTATACGGCGAATTAGACGAGCATTATGCGAAAGGCGTGAAAGAATACATAGAACACGTGCTTTCTTCGTATCCTAACAGAAAGAAAATCGTTTTCAACATGAGCGGAATGAGCTTTATGGACAGCACCGGCGTAGGTATGCTTTTGGGCAGATATAAACGGCTTAAAAAAGAGGGTGCGGAAGTTTTTATCGAGGACCCTACCGTTTCCGTCGAAAAGGTGCTTGAACTATCGGGCATTTACGAAGTTATTCCTAAAATATGAGGTTAAAAATGAACAGAATGACGTTAAAAATCGACGCAAAATCGGAGAACGAAGCGTTCGTCAGAACTGCCGTGGCGGCGTTTATGCTGCAAATAGACCCGAGCGTCGAAGAACTTTCCGACGTAAAAACCGCGGTGAGCGAAGCCGTAACCAACGCCGTGGTGCATGCGTACCCCGAAGAAAAGGGTGTGATAACCGTCGAATGCGAGACGGACGAGAATTACATAAAAATTTCGATAAGCGACGACGGCGTGGGTATCGCCGACACAAAAAAAGCACTCGAACCGTATTTCACGACAAGACCGTGCGAAGAACGCGCAGGCTTAGGTTTTACGATAATACGCTCGTTTATGGACGAATTCGAGCTGATTTCTTCGTTCGGGGTCGGCACAAAAATCGTTATGAAAAAGTACGTCGCTTAAAAGGGTGAACATGCTTACGGTCGAAAGGACTATAGAATTAGTGCGGCTTGCGAAAACGGGCGACAAAAAGGCGACGGAAGAGCTAATCGTCAACAACTCTTCGCTCATTAAAAGCGTTGTAAGAAGATTTTTAGGTCGCGGCGTCGAATACGACGACCTTTTTCAACTTGCTTCGATAGGCTTTATTAAAGCCATAAACAACTTTGACGAAAGTTTTAACGTTCGCTTTTCGACTTACGCCGTGCCTATGATTGCGGGAGAGTTGAAACGCTTTCTTCGCGACGACGGCTCGATTAAAGTTTCCCGTATCATAAGGGGGCTGAATTACAAAATAAAAGCCGTTGTAGAAGAGGCGCGAAGAAACGGCGAGGACTCTCCGTCCGTCGAACAACTCGCCGAAAAGTTAGGCGTTGAAAAGGAAGATATCGCGCTTGCGATAGGCTCCGACAAACGGCTCGTTTCTATTTACGATAAGGTGGACTCCGAAAAAGATATAGAGTATCTTGACACAATCGAAAGCGACGAGCGCGAGGACGAACTCATCGAAAAAATAATGCTCCGCGAGGCGATAGACAAGCTAAATGAGCGCGAAAAAAAGATAGTGCTTTTACGGTACTTTTCCGACAGAACGCAGTCGGAAATCGCAAAAGAACTCGGCGTTTCGCAAGTACAGATTTCACGCTTAGAAGCAAAAATCGTCGAAAATTTAAAGAAAAAACTCTCGTAAAACCAAAATCGTAATAATATCTAAAATCCCACATTTTGCTTTCGATTTTGAAAGTTTTTATGTATAACATGATTTTAAAAAGAGCAAAATAGGAGTATGAGAAAGCAATACTCCTTTTTTGATTTTTCATCTGAAAAACAACGCGCAATAAAGAAGCCTATGGAGGAAGAAAAATGAAAACGAAAGAAAGCGTAAAGAACGAAGAGTACTTAGCGTACGTCAAAAAAATATCGCCTAAAACAAACGAAGCGAGAAGCCTCTTACGTGCGTTTTACGTCGGCGGTTTCATCTGCACGATAGGGCAGTTTATCCGTTACACGTTTATGTACGTGTTCAACATCTTCGGCGACGAGCTTGCCGGCGCAACCTCTATGGTGCTAATCTTTTTAGGTTGCCTTTTGACGGGCTTAGGCGTGTACGACAGAATAGGACACTTCGCCGGCGGCGGCTCAATCGTTCCGATTACGGGGTTTGCAAATTCCGTCTGCTCCCCGGCAATGGAATTCAGAACCGAAGGCTTCATCTACGGCACGGCTGCAAAAATGTTCGTCGTCGCGGGACCCATTATAGTTTTCGGCGTTTGCGCCTCCGTCGCCACCGGGCTAATTTATTATATCATAGGCTTGTTCGCATAAGCATGAGGCGAACAAGGCAAAAAGAAAAACGCCGCGCGTATTTTAACGTTCGGCGTTTTATGCTATCACTTCAATTTTTTAGCTAAGTCTAAAATTGTTTTTCTGTTTTCGGGCGATAACGCTTTTATTACGTCTAAAAGCTCTTTATCGTCTTTGTATCTTTCGGGGTCGGAATAAAAGAATTCGCTCGGCGTTATTTCAAGCATTTCTAAAAATTCGAGCAACGTGGAAACTTTTAACTCTATAACTCCGCGTTCTATTCTGTTAAAACGTCCTTCGCTTGCACCCAAACGCAAACTTGTTTCCCGCGCGGAAAGGTTGTTTTTATTTCTAAAATATCCTATTCTGTATAGTACGTCTTTGTAGTTCATTGTTTCCATAATCAAAACTGCGGTAGGCGATTTTTTACTTCAAGCTTTTTATAAGCGTCATTATGGTTTCTTTGTTTTTGTCCGACAACGCGCCGAAAGCTTCGAGCAAGTCTTTGTCGTCCTTGTTGTAATTCGTTCCGAGATAGAAAAAATCTTGTGGCGTAATGCCGACTATGTCGAGAAAATCAAGCAAAGTCGAAACTTTGAGTTCTACGCTCTTGTTTTCGATTCTTTTAACGAATTGTTCGCTGTAACCGAGCCTTAAACTCGTTTCTCTTGCCGATAAGTTAGCCTTGTTTCTGAAAAATCCTATTCTGTTTATAACGTCGTCGTAGGTTAATTTGTTCATATAGCACCTCGTACTTATATTGTAACGCTACTTGAACAATACCATACTTGCATACTATGACCTAAATCTTATAATAATGAACGCAAATGCGACATTCAATGATTGACAAGGTCTTTTTTACGTCGTATAATGATTGAAAAAGGAGATTGAATTGCTGTGAATTATAAAACTATATGTTTTTCGGGACACAGACCAAAGGGCTTGCCGTGGAAAGGCGATGAAAGCGACGAGCGTTGTTTAAAACTTGTCGGTATCTTAAACGATATTTTGGAAGAAAAAATAAAAGAGGGTTATGAATACTTTATTTCGGGTATGGCGATAGGCATAGACACCTTGTGTGCGGAAGCCGTGCTGCGACTGAGAGAAGTTTATCGGCATATAAAGCTTGAATGTGCTTTGCCTTGCGTTGACCAGACGGAAAAATGGCACGACGAGCAGATAGAAAGATATTCAGAAATTCTGAAAAAAGCCGATAAAGTATACTACTCTTCGGACAAAGAATATTTTCGCGACTGTATGAATTTAAGAAATAAATATATGGTTGACAATTCCGACTTATTGTTAGCCGTATGGAACGGGAAAAAGGGCGGAACGGCAAACACCGTAAAGTATGCCCGAAAGAAAGAAAAAGAGGTTGTTGTAATCAACCCCGATACGCTTTAAACAAATACCCCCGCTCAAAACCGAGCGGGGGTAAAATCATATTTTGTTGCGTTTTTAGATTATTAGTTGAACCCGACTTTTTTGTGGGCGAGATTAGCCGCGATTTTCGTCATCCATCTGCCGAAAGCGTTGTCGGGCGCGATGAATTTAAGCGACGAATGATAGCGGAGCTTTTTCGCGGAAGCTTCGTCGGAAGCAAACATTTCCTTCCACATATTTTCAAGGTCGGCTTTGGCTTGTTCGCTGCCGTTCTTTCTTGCGTAAATAATGGAGCCGCCGATAAGCATAAACAATTCGTGATACAAAATATCGTAAAGTTTTTTGCTTATTTTTTTGAGTTCTAAAAGCCTACACGCCTTAAAGGAGTTTATCGCAACGGTAATCTGGTGATTGTAACGCTTGATAAAGATATCCTCTTGCATGGACTGACCTTCTCTGCCTATCGTGTAAAGGTAGAGGTCGTAGTTGAAGTAGGCGATTTTGCGGACCTTTGGTAGAACGGTGCAAATCATCTGGTTATCTTCGTAGAAGATATGCTTAGGGAGAACCATCCCCGATTCGCGCATCGTTTCGGTGCGGAAGGTGCAGGAGTGAATGGTTAAGTACTGCGTAATGCCGAACTTGCCCGTTTCGTCCCACGTTAAAACTTTGCCTTCTTTGAAAATTTTATCGTAGCAAATGCTGTGGTTTTTGGACGGGTCGTCGTAAACGTAGCGATAATTTGTCACAACGAGGTCTGCGTCGATGTTTTCGAGCTTGTCGAGGAACGCGGGGAAGTCCTCGCTCAAAGCGTCGTCGCTGTCAACAGTTTTAAAATATTTTCCGGTCGCGTTCTTCAAGCCTTGGTTTATGCCTTCGCCGTGTCCGCCGTTTTCCTGATGAACGACTTTTATAATGTTCGGGTTTTCCGCGGCGAGGCGGTCTGCGATTTCGCCGGTCGCGTCCTTTGAACCGTCGTCTATAATGATAATTTCAACTCTTTCGCCGCCCTTTAAAAGCGAAGCGACGCATTTTTCCATATACTTCGCCGAGTTGTAGCAGGGTACGGTAACAGTCAATAGTTTCATAAAAATTTCCCTCTCATAAAGAGTTTTAAAGGTAAAATCCCGATTAAAAGATTTTAGTCCTGCTTTAATTGTAACACACTACCGTCAAAAAAGCAATAGGTTTTCAAAAATAATACGAATAAAAGCTCAAAAACCGAACAAAAAGCCTTTTTGTGTATTGTATTATTGACGTTTTTTCAAAAAATTTATCGCGCCGATAGTTTGCAATCGCCTAAAAGCTTAAAAAACCTTGCTTTTTTTTTGAAAGTAAGGTATACTATATACTGTATGCAAACTTTTTGCTTACGGCTTTAATATGCAAAAAGAAGGTTAGCAATGGATATAAACACCCTTTTACAATACGTTGCGGTTTTTATCGCAATTATAATAGTTATGCCCGCGCACGAATTCGCGCACGCTTTTGCCGCGGTTAAGAGCGGCGACGACACGCCTAAGGTTAGCGGCAGATACACGCTCAACCCCTTTGCTCATTTTGATGTCGTCGGAATTTTAATGCTTATGTTCGCGCACTTCGGCTGGGCAAAACCCGTTCCGATTAACCCTTATAACTTCCGCGATATCAAAAAAGGATATTTTTGGACGAGCGTGGCGGGCGTTTTAACGAATATCGCTATGGCTTTCCTCGTTTATCCGTTGTTTGTTGTGTATACGCATTTTACTTCCGGTATACTAACGTCGAACGAAGCGACATTTGTATATCCGATAGTTTATCTCGGATATTGCACGTTGTTTTTTATCTTTACGCTTAACATTAACTTGTTCGTGTTTAACCTTATCCCGGTCTATCCGCTTGACGGCTTCCGCGTTTTGGAAGTCGTAAACAAAAAGCGCGGCAAAGTTTTTCAATTTTTGCGCGATAAAGGCTATTACGTTTTGCTTGCGCTCATTATCGTTTCCGCTTTGAACGACACTTTCGGCGAAATGCTCCCGCTTCTTAACTATATAGACGTTTTCGGGTGGTTTATGAATTTCGTGACTACTTGGGTAGCTTTCCCGATAAAGGCGTTCTGGCGTTTCATTTTAGGCTTATTCGGAATTTGAGAGGGGAAGAAAGTGAGTATAGAAAAAATTACCGAAAAATTCGAGTCGGTCGTCGATTACAACACAAAACTTGCAAACTTCGACGGTCCGCTTGACTTATTACTATATCTCGTCAAACAGTCGGAAATAGAGATTAAGGACATTTTCGTGTCGGAAGTAACCGACCAGTTCTTGCAGTACATCAATTCCGTTGACGAGTTGGACATCGAAAAGGCGAGCGAATATCTTTCGATGGCGGCAACGCTTCTCGAAATCAAGGCAAAAGCCATTCTGCCGCCCACGCCGTTTGAGGACGAAACGGAAGAAGAGGACCCGCAACAAGCCTTAATCCGCAGACTTGAAGAATACAAAATTTTCAAGGAAGAGGCGGAAAAGCTCAAATCGCGCGAGAACACCGCAAGCTTTTATAAAGCCCCGGACGACAGCGCGAACGACGTGCGTATAGTCTACACGGACTTTAACCTCGAAGGGCTTATCAAAGCTTTCGTCGGCGTTATGACGAGGGCGGACTTACGCCAAGCCGAAAAGACGACTAAAAAAGAAATCCCTAAGGAAGTCTTTACGGTTAAGGACAAAATAGCCTACATTCGCGAGCAGCTGTTAGATAGGCAAGAATGCAGCTTTTTCGAACTTTTCCCGCTCGACTGTTCGCGCGCAGAAATGATAACGACCTTTCAAGCCATGCTCGAACTTTTAAAGCTTCAATACATAAAATGCGTACAACAAGAAATTTACGGGGATATAACGGTAACGCTCAACCCCGACAGGAGTGAAGACCTTGGAGAAATTGACGAATATAATTGAATCGATACTCTTTGTGAACGGCAAAGCCGTCGCGATAAAGGATATTTCCGAGCACCTCGACTGCACCGACAAGGAAGTTTTGAAAGCCGCAAAGGAATTGCAAAAAACTTATTCCGACCCTTGCGGCATAAACCTTTTAATTTTCAACGGCAAATTGCAGTTTGCTTCCAACCCTAAATACGTCGACCCCGTTTCGCTCGTTTTAAACCCGATAAGGGAAAGGGAACTTTCGCGCAGTATGCTTGAAACCGCGGCGATTATTGCGTACAAACAACCCGTCACGAGGCTTGATTTGGAGGAAATCCGCGGCAACAGCGAGTACGCCGTGCAGACCCTTTTAAAGTTAGGCATTATAGAAATCGTCGGCAGAAAGGACGCGGTGGGCAGACCCGTTCTTTTCGGCACGACAGACGAATTTTTAAAACGCTTCCAGATTTCCTCTCTTGACGATTTGCCCGACTACGACGAACTCATGTCGCGTATCCGTACGGTAAACGGCACCGCCGACACCGATTCTTACCTATTTAAAAAGGATGAATACGTAGAAGGGCAGGAACGCCCGACTACCGTCGATATTACCGACGTTAAAACGCGCGGCGAAGCCGAAAGCGAACTTAGCGACATTTCCGAAGAAGAAATCCCGGACTTTCTCGACGGCGAAGAATACACGGTATTTAGCGGCGACGATTACGAAGAAACAGTGGACGACGCGACCGCAGGCGATACCGCCGAAGATGACAACAAATAACAAAAACCCGTCTATAAGTCGATTATCGATACTTTTTGCCGCCGTAGCCAAAAAGCGACGGCGGTTTTCTCTGTCCTTTTTTGCTTTTAATATAATAAAATCGCAAAATTTCGAAAAAGGCAGGCAAAACCCGAATACGAAAATTTTTTTTAAAATATAATTTTAAAAGGGGCGAAGCGAAAAATATTTACAAAAAAATTTTTGTAAAGTACTTGAAAGTTTGAAAAAAATAATGTAGAATATGTGTATAGCGCGCAAAATTAAGCCGCGCTTTAAGGAGGCTTTAAATGTTGAAAGTTGCGATAGTCGACGATGAAAATAAAGTAAACGATACGCTTTCAAAGTACCTTTCCGATTATTCGGCGAAAAAGGACGAGCAGTTCGCGATAGATTATTATCCGAACCCCGTCAACTTTATCGAAGATTTCACTTCGCGTTACGACCTCATTTTTCTCGATATCGAAATGCCGCTCATGGACGGGCTTAACCTCGCGCATAAAATCCGCGAACGCGACGACGACGTTTCTATCGTTTTCGTTACGAACATGAAGCAGTACGTTATCCGCGGTTACGAAGTGGACGCGGACGACTTCATTTTAAAGCCCGTCACTTACGAGGACTTTTCGATGAAGTTAGAGCGCGTTATCAAAAAAATTCTCAATAAAAAAGACATCGTCAAATTCAAGATAAACGACGACGGCGTTATAAAATTCATTCCGCTTTCCGATATTCGTTACGTCGACGTGTACCAGCACAAACTCAGTTTCCACGCAACGGACAAAATTTACGAATCGCGCGGGTCACTCAACAAAATAGAACCGCTTTTTCTCGAACACAACTTTGTAAAGTGCAGCAACTACTGCCTCGTGAACTTGAAGTACGTAGAGGGCGTGGTCGATTACACCTTGCTCGTGTCCAAAGGCAAAAAGGGCGGAGAGGCGGAAAAGCTTACGATTTCGCACCTAAGAAAAAAGGAGTTTATGTCGCTCCTTAATAAGTATCTCGGAGTGAACGCCTGAAAATGACTCAGTTTGAATTTTACAAGTCCTTTCTTTTCGTTGCGGAGCTGATGGTTGCAGAACTTCTGTTTTTGACGAGAAAAAATAAGAGAAGCTTTTTCGTTTGGCGGCTTATTCTGTCGGTTGTCGTTGTGTGCGGACTTGCGTATCTTTTGCCCGCCGGGTCGAACAATCCTTTTTGGTGCGCGTTCCTTTTCGCCGCGATTTTCGGTCTGACCGTGCTTGCCGGGAAATTTATGTTCGACGAAACGTGGTTTACGATACTTTTCTGCACGTTTGCGGGTTATACCGTTCAACACTTTTCTTACGAACTGTATAACGTATTTCTCGTTCTCTTCAAGTCCTCGTCAAGCTCGGGCTTTTACGGCTCGTCTACGTTCACCGATATCTTCCCTAACCTCTTCGTGTTCGCGCTGTATCTGAGCGTCTACGTTCTCTGCTATTTTTTAGGTTATATCTTTTTCGCCACGAAGATAGAAAAATCAAGGCAAATCAAACTTCAAAAGGACTTTGTTTTCGTCTTTGCCGTGGTCGTTTTTGCCGTCGATATTCTTCTCAACGCGTTCGTCGTTTACGATTCGGACGAAAAACTCGTCAAGTATTCGCTGATAATCAGCGTTTACAACGTGCTTTGTTGCGTAATTTCTTTATATCTTCAATTCGAAGTCGCAACGCGCAGACAGGTTGAAAGCGAATTCGATTCCATGCGCGAAATCTGGAAATTGCAGAAAAAGCAATACGAAATGTCCAAGCAAAACATAGAGATAATCAACATGAAGTGCCATGACTTAAAGCACCATATTCACTCTATCGGCGACGGCGCAATCGGAAAAGAAGCGCTCTGCGAGCTTGAAGAACATATTTCCATTTACGATTCCTCCGCAAAAACGGGCAACGACGCGCTCGACGTCATTTTGACCGAAAAGTCGCTTCTCTGCAACAAAGAAAAAATAAACTTCGGCTACATCGTCGACGGCGAAAGGCTGAATTTTATGAAAAAAGAAGACATTTACGCGCTTTTCGGCAACATTATCGACAATGCGATAGAAGCCGTTTTAAAGCTCGAAGAAGCAAAGCGCGTTATAAGCTTAAAGGTTAAAGCAAGCGGAAAAATGCTCGTCGTTAATGCGTTCAACTACTTTGACGGCGCGCTCAACATCGAAAACGGCGAAATAAAAACGGTAAAACATGACAAAGCTTACCACGGTTTCGGTTTAAAGAGCATAAAATATATCTCTCAAAGGTACAACGGCGATTTCCAAATAACCGCCGAAAACGGCGTTTTCACGCTGACGATAATCTTCCCGTTCGCAATAGAAAGCTAACAAAAGACGGCGCATTTCCCGCGCCGTTTTTTATATACTTTTCCCAACAGCGATTTTCAACTTTCAATTTTCAACTAAAATCTCTTCCGCGATTTTCAACTTTCACCTTTCAATTTTCAACTAAAATCTCTTCCGCGATTTTCAACTTTCACCTTTCAATTTTCAACTTTTTTCACGATTACGTCGTTTTTTTCGCAAGTTGCGTCAAAACCTAACACAAAAATAAGGCTTTGTGGTACAATATCGCCCGTAAAAGGGAAACGGATATTTTCTGCCGAAAACGTATCTTTTTCCCAAAAAGCAAAAAGGAAAAGGTTTTATGAAAAAGAACAAACACATCAAAGCATTAAGAGTATGGACGTACGTTTTTGCGGGGCTTTTGGTATTTTTGATTACCGTTTCGTTAGTCCTTACGCAAGTCGACTTCCTTTATTACACAATTTGCTCCGCGGTCGGCGGAAGCGAACGCGTGCTTAAAAAGGGCAACCCGGACGATTACGTTTATTACGAATCTTCATACGAGAATAAAAGCGAAGTGCTTGCCGCGGCTAACGCTTTAAACGAGCGCATAGTCGAAGAGGGCATAGTGCTTTTGAAAAACGAAGATAACGCGCTTCCGCTAAAGACGGAAAAGAAGCTCACGGTATTCGGTAAAAACTCCGTCGACCTTATTATCGGCGGGTCCGGTTCCAACTCCGGTTCGAGCGCGGACGTAAAAGTCGATTTAGCCGACTCTCTCATTTCCGCGGGCTTTACCGTCAACCCCAAACTTCGCGATTACTATAAGAGTTCGCAGTCGGGTGCGGGCAGAGCGGCGACTCCCACCATGGGCGATATTTTGACGGGCTTCCCGACGGGCGAAGCCGCGCTTCCTTACCCCGATACCGTAAAAAGTTCGTACAAGGAATACAATGACGCGGCTATCGTCGTTATTTCGAGAATTTGCGGCGAGGGCTACGATTTGCCGCGCACTATGTTCAAAAAAGGCAATTCCTACACCGACTGGACGGGTACGGAAAAGGTTGACGGCGCAAAGAGCAAAGACGACCATTACCTTGAACTTGACGAAAACGAAACGGCGATGATAAAGGAAGCTTGCGACAACTTCGACAAAGTTATCGTCGTTGTGAACAGCGCGTCGCCGATAGAGTTCGGCTTTTTGACCGACCCCGCGCATTACGCGTACAACGCAAAAATCAAAGCCGCGCTTTTGCTCGGCGACCCGGGCGCGAAAGGCGTGACCGCATTAGGTAAAATCTTGAAAGGCGATATAACCCCGTCCGGCAGAACGGTCGACATTCTCCCCAAGGATTTCACGCTTGACCCCACGTGGTACAACTTCGGCAACAACCTCGTAGCCGACGGAAACCGTTATTACTTCAACGATAAGGCGCGTAACGCCTGGTTCGTAGAGTACCGCGAAGGCATTTACACGGGCTACCGTTATTACGAAACCAAAGCGTACGAAGCGGGCGGCGACTGGTACAATCAAAACGTTTGCTATCCTTTCGGTTACGGTCTTTCCTATACGGAATTTTCAAAAGCCGTTACCCCCGCGACTGCAAGCGGCGCAACGCTCACTAAAGACGGAAAACTTTCCTTTAAAATAACCGTTACCAATAACGGCGCATACGACGGCAAAGATGTCGTTCAACTTTGGTATTCCGCGCCGTACACCGCGGGCAAAATAGAAAAATCGCACATAGTCCTCGGCGATTTTGCAAAGACCGAAACAATCACGAAAAACGGCGGAACTAAGGAAGTTACCGTTGAAATCGACGTTCGCGACATGGCTTCTTACGATTATTCGGACGCCAACGCAAACGGCTTTAAAGGCTACGAACTTGACGGCGGCGCATACACTGTCTATATCGGCGATTCTTCGCACTGCCATGCGGACGAAGCTACCGCGAAATTCACCTACGTAGTTCCCGACGGCGGCTTTAAGTACGAAAAAGACGAGGCTACCGATACTACGATAACAAACCTTTTCGACGACGTTTCTTCGGGCGTAACCGAGTATCTTTCGCGCAAAAACAACTTCGAAAATTTTGACGTTTTAAAAGGCGTTACCGAAAAATCTTACCGCTCTATCACGCAAGAATTCATCAACACGTGGGGCGTAAAAGCTTCGAGCAACGAGTCCGACCCGTGGTATTCTTCATCTATGCCCGAGCAGAGCAAAACTTCGCTCACTTCCGACAAAGCGGACGTTAAGCTTTGGCAGCTCATCGGCAAGGATTACGACGACGAACTTTGGGATAAGCTTTTAAATCAACTCACCGTTTCGGAAATGGTTTCGCTTATCTCTACGGGTAACTTCCGCACGCTCGCGATAGAAAGTATCGACAAGCCGCTCACCACCGACGCGGACGGTCCTATGGGCTTTGCGCTTTTTATGGGCGATGACGCCGTTTACGACACCTGCTATTACGCAAGCGAAAGCGTTCTTGCCGCAACGTGGAACAGAGATTTAGCTCTAAAAATGGGCGAAATGATAGGCGAAGAGGGTTTAATCGGCGATGAAAAAGGCGACGGCAGACCCTATTCCGGCTGGTATGCGCCCGCAATGAACTTGCACCGTTCGCAGTTCGGCGGCAGAAACTTCGAATACTATTCCGAGGACGGACTTTTGTCCGGCGTAATGGCTTCCAACGTCGTAAAGGGCGCGAGGAGCAAGGGCGTTTACACCTACTTAAAACACTTCGCGCTCAACGAACAGGAAACCAAGCGTGACGACACCGGGCTTTTGACCTGGGCAAACGAACAATCCATGCGTGAAAATTACTTCTTGCCGTTCGAAATGTCCGTCAAAGAGGGCGGTACAACCGCCGTTATGTCCTCGTTCAACCGTATCGGCAGCGTATGGGCGGGCGGAAGCTACGCGCTTCTCACTTCCCTTTTGCGCGACGAATGGGGTTTTAACGGAATGGTTATAACCGACTTCAACCTTAAAAACTATATGGATACCGACCAGATGATTCGCGCCGGCGGAGATTTGAACCTTTCGGCGGGCAAATCGCCTAAGCAAACTTCTTCTTCGACCGACGTAACATGTATCCGCCGCGCCGCCAAAAACATACTGTACACCGTCGCGAATTCTTGCGCGATGAACGGCTACGGCGACGGCATAGTTTACGCCTACACCACGCCCGCGTGGGTTGTCGTTCTTCTCATAGTAGACGCGGTGATTTTCGCCATAACGGCGGCGTTAGCTGCATACGTTATAATCTACGCAATAAAAAGCAAAAAAGGCGAAATAACGGAATCCAAAGCCCAAGAGCAAGTATAAGTTGAAAGTTGAAAGTTGAAAGGTAGAAAGGCGGGCGGCTGTCGGTCTTTCATGGATATTCGCTTTCAAAAAACAACCAACGTAAAATAAGATATATATACTTAAAGAAAGACCCCGCGGGCTAATTTTCCCGCGGGGTCTTGACAAACTCTCGTTTTTATTATATAATATAAGCGAAAAAACTTGCTTGCAAGGGTTTTTGAGCGCAATATTTCAACGAGAACGGCGATTTGGCGAAGACAAAGCGCATGGCAACGGCAGTTGCCGACAAAATTCTATTTTGTCTCGTTTCAATGTTATAATGTAAACAAGTTGAAAATTCGAGCAACGTAAAAAGGAGAAACACTTGGAAAAATCAACGAAAATAACTTTATATTCGGCTTCGGTTCTCATGTTTGTCGTATACGTTTTGTCGGTAATACGGGGCGGTTTTGCTAACGTCGGCTCAGGCTTGCCCGTTCCCGACACGGGTTTGACGATACCTTTTTTATTTTTTATTGCGTTCGTCGCTCTTGAAGTCGTACTCATAAATCGTCATAAATCTCGTTTGACGATGGCGTTAGTGTTGCTTGCAAAAATTCTTCTTTACGGCTATGTTTTGTCGGTTTCGTGCGGGTATGCCGTTACGCGTTCGTATATGTCGTATAATCCGACCGGCAGCTTTCACGATAACTTCTGGTACGGAGTAATGGTTATTTCCTATATAGTAATTCCGTCAATCGCT
>DHMS01000016.1:0-6391 GCA_002405915.1 Christensenella sp. UBA4636 | reverse complement strand
GTAAACAAAAAGTTTTACTTAGCCGCGGTTTTACTTTCGTTAAGTTTGACTTTTTCGCCGATAAATGGTAACATATAGTAACTATGATAGCGATAATTGCCGAAAAGCCCAGTCTTGCGAGAAACATTGTTGCGGGCTTAGGACAAATGAATAAAAAGAACGGATATTTTGAAAATTCCGAATATATCGTCACGTGGGCGTTCGGGCATTTGTTTTCGTTGAGCGACGTTGAGGACTATCTCCCGGAAGACGAAAAGCCCAAGGACGGAAAGCAAAAATGGACAATGGAAAATCTTCCGTGTTTCCCCGATAATTTCACGTTCAAGCTCAAAAACGGCGACGACGGCGTTAAAAAGCAGTTCGAAGTCATAAAGTACCTTGTAAACCGCGCGGACGTGACGGAAATAGTCAATGCGGGCGACTCCGACAGAGAGGGCGAAATTATAGTAAGGCTTTGCGTAAAAAACGCGCTTTCCGCCCCGAAACCTTTCAAACGGCTTTGGCTGCCCGACCAGACGCCGCAGACGGTGAAAAAGGCTTTTTCGGAGAGAAAAGACGAGAGCGAATACGAAAATTTAGCCAACGAGGGCTTTGCGCGCACTTACGTGGACTGGCTTTACGGCGTTAACTTAACGCGCTTCGTAACGCTCAAAACGGGTTCTCTTCTCCGCGTGGGGCGCGTTATCGTGCCGATAGTTAAAACCATTTACGACCGCGATACGGAGATTGAAAACTTCAAGCCGGAAGTCTATTACGCGCTCGTTTCTTCAGCCGAAACTAACGGCGAAATCGTCGAACTCACTTCAAAATATAAATTCAATAAGGACGAGAAGAAAAAAGCCGAGATTTGTTGCGAAAGAATGAACAAATTAGAGGCAATCGTCACCGATAAAAAATCTAAAAAAGAAACTCTTGTGCCGGGCAAACTGTATTCGCTTACGAAATTGCAGAATTTTTTAGGTAAAAAGTATAAAATGCCTATGGAAAAATCGCTTGCAATAGCGCAAAAGCTGTACGAAAACGGCTATCTTAGCTACCCGAGAACTAACTCGGAATATCTCGCAACGAACGAAAAAGGCAAATTTAAAGAAATTCTCGAAAGCGTAAAAAAGCTCGGCTACCCCGTAACTTTCAAAGATAAAAAAACGATATTCGACGATTCTAAAATAGAGTCGCACTCCGCGCTCACGCCGACTTACAAAATCCCGTCTAAAAAGGATTTGAGCGAGGACGAATTTACCGTGTATTCCGCCGTTTTGAGGCGTTTCGTTGCTGTGTTCTGCGCCGAGGACTGCATTGCCGAAAAGACGGAATTAACCGTTT
Source organism: Christensenella sp. UBA4636 (assembly GCA_002405915.1). Classification (GTDB taxonomy): domain Bacteria; phylum Bacillota; class Clostridia; order Christensenellales; family Borkfalkiaceae; genus UBA4636. Next base: position 5,068 of record DHMS01000016.1, on the reverse strand, counting down.
CTCTCGGCGGAAAAGAGGATTATGTTTTGAAAGGCACCGCGATTATCGAACCGGGTTGGACCAAGTTCGACGGCGGCGAAAAGAAAGATAAACTTCTCCCAAAGCTTGAAAAAGGCGATAAGGTGAACGTCGATTTTGCGCCCGTCGAAAAGCAGACCACGCCGCCAAAACATTACACGATAGAAACGCTCAACAACTATCTTAAAAACCCGTTCCGCGACGAAAAAGCGGATTCGTCGGGCGACGACGAGGACTACAAAGCCATTTTTAAAGGGCTTGAACTCGGCACCGAAGCTACGCGCACGGGCATAATCGAAAACGCAAAAAAGAACGGCTACATTTCGCTTAAAAAGGACGTTTATTCCATCGAGCGCGAGGGGCGGTACTTAATAGAGCAACTCGCCGACATGCAAATAAGCATGGATAAGTACAAAACGAGCGAATTAGGACAGGCTCTCAAAAAAGTTTATCGCGGCGAAATTTCCGTCGGCGATTCCGTCGATATGGCTAAAACGGCGATACAAGAGGTTTTTGACCGCGAAAAAGCCGACACCAACGGGTTTTACGGCGAAGTCGTTGGCAAATGCCCCAAGTGCGGCAAAAACGTAGTGCGCGGCAAATATAATTACGGCTGTTCGGGGTATAAAGACGGTTGCGACTTCCGTATGAATTTCCGCATATTAGGCGCAAAAATCACGAAAAATATTGCGGGCGAACTTCTTTCAAACGGCGTTACGGGCGAATTGTCGTTCGTTTCCAAAACGGGCAAACCTTTTACTTCGCGCTTGAAGTTCGATGAAGATAAGAAAATCGTATTCGATTTTACGCGCGCAACCGACAAAAAACCAAGCGAAAATGCGGGCGAATAAAATTATATAATTTGCCTTTTAAGTCGCTAAAATACGCGTTTTTTGCGCATAAAAAGCTAAAAAGCGCGGCAATACAAAATTTTTTAAAAAATGTTTTTAAATCGGGGCGAAAACGGCTTGACATAACTTGCAAAAAGTTATATTATAATCGTGCGTTAAGCGTAAAGCGTAATTCGCTTCGATTTTCGGGGGTATGGCTCAGTTGGTAGAGCGATGCGTTCGCAACGCATAGGTCAGGGGTTCGAATCCCCTTATCTCCACCAATGGGAACCGCGGTCGCACCCGTGGTTCCTTTTCATTTGTGTAAAAGGTGTTGCCGGGATAATCGTTAAGACAAAAGTCGCGGAAAAGACGATTTCTTACGATTGGCTTACGAAACCCCGTAAAAACGGAAAATTTGTAAAAAAAACTCAATAAACACGATTTAAGGCGATAGAACGTTGATTCTACCGCCTTTTTCTATGTCTTCGAGTTTGTCCGATTTATCGCCTTTCGTCTGCGGTTGTAGCATAGTGAAAATCGCAAGTCAACGGCAAGAATTTTTACCGAAAACTTTGAAATTACCGACTATAAAACAGTCAAAACAATAGGCACGAGGGCTTTTGATATTTGCTTTTCGTCGGGCGACAGTATGAAAAATTATAATTTGAAAAGCATTTATTTCGGCGGTAACGGTGATGAGTGGGCAAGTGTAACATGGAAACAAAAGGATGATTATTCTTCTGTCGTTCTTTTTTATTCGGAAACTCAACCTACGTCGGATGGAAGGTTTTGGCATTATGTCGACGGGAAACCGACCGCATGGTGCTGATTGTTTTTTTTGTTGGAATAGTTTTTAGAAGAGCGTAGCGTTTTTGCTTTACAATATATATTCGTGTGAAACGGGCGGGGCTTTTGTCTTGCTCGTAAACTTATGTAAAAAAAGAGTATTTTTGTTGCATAAACTTCCAAAAATGTATAAATGTATAAAAATATCAATATTCACGAAAATATTCATAAAAAATTTAAAAAAATATGAAAATTATACATAAAAATGCTTGACGAACAAAAATAAAGAGCGTATAATCTTCGCATAAACAAAAACGAAGCCGTTCGGGCGAGAACGCCGCGGCTCAAGGAGTATTTAACATGAAAAAGATTATTGCACTTATTATGACCGCACTCATCGCGGTATTCGGCTGCATTTCCTTAACGGGCTGCAGCGATGACAACAAACTCGTTGTCTACACTGAAGCCGGTTTTGCTCCGTTCGAATATGTATCGGGCGGAAAAATCGTCGGCGCAGACGTTGACATTATGCAGAAAGTTGCCGACAAGCTCGGAAAAACTCTTCAGTTCGAAGACGTTGATTTTAACGTAATTATAGACAACGTTGCTTCGGGTAAACTTACCAAAGTCGGCGCGGCTGGTCTTTCCATTACTCCCGCAAGACAAGAAAAGGTCGCGTTTTCCGTTCCTTACTACACCGCTAACCTCTACGTCATTTATAAAGCAAGCGAAGAAGCTTCTTATGTCTCTATGACGACCGATAAAGTAAACGGCGTTTATTGGAATGCGTTTGCAAACAAAAAAGTAGGCTATCAAACCGGTACGACCGCGGATTTGTTCTTCGGCGACGAAATTGCGGAAGGCGGAACGCTTTATGACGAAGCGACCCAAAAGCCGACCGCCACGGCAACCGGTTATAGCGATTATATTACTGCTCTTGCCGATATGGGGAAGAACATCGACGTTATCATTATGGACGAACTTCCCGCTCAGCAGCTTATCAAAAACAATTCCGAATATAAATGCGCTCCGCTTTATTACAAAGGCGGCGAGGGTGAAAACGATGAAGTTGCTTGTGACGAATACGCTATCGCCGTTACAAAAGGCGAGACTGAACTTTTGAATACAATCAACGAAGTTCTTAACGAATTGTTGAACACTAAAGACGCTACCGGCAAGAACGGCGTCGAGCAGCTCGTTATGAAGCACCTCGGTATGTAAAATAAAGAAAATCTCTTTTAAGGAAAAGGTGAAATACCTTTTCCTTAATGTCGTTTAAAGAATTATGTTGTTTCAAAATATCTGGAAAATAATATCAACCCCCGAATATATGGGGTACATAGGACAAGGGTTTCTTCATACTCTTATCATAACGCTCGTATCTTGCTTTATAGGTCTTGTTCTTGGTACGATAGTCGCGCTTGTGAAGATAGCCGCCCCGCAAAGCAAATGGCTTAAAATTCCAAATATAATATGTAATATTTACACCACGATTTTTCGCGGTACGCCTGTTGCTCTCCAACTCTTTATTATGGTTTTTGCCGTTTTCGCTATCCCGGGGTTTAAGGTTTACGCGGCAATCTTGACTTTCGGTATAAACTCCGGCGCATATGTTTCGGAAAACATTCGAGCGGGTATACAATCCGTCGACAAAGGGCAAATGGAAGCGGGTAGGGCTTTAGGACTTCCGTGGCGGAAAACGATGATAAAAGTCATTTTTCCGCAAGCGATAAAGAACGTTATTCCCGCAATCGGCAACGAAATGATTGCCCTTTTAAAGGAAACTTCTATTATAAGTTGGGTTGGAGCAACCGTAGGAACTCTTACGTTCGACCTTAACGCAGCGGCAGGTACTCTTAACGTAAAAATAGTAGACTACCTTGCGAGCGGTATTGTCGTAGGACTTTGCTATCTTGCTATAGTTTATTTAATGATACTCGGAATCAAACTTTTGGAAAGGAGGTTAAGGGCAAGTGACAGAAGATAAAATAATTATGGAAGATAACACATCATCGTGCAAAACTTCCTTTCTTAAAGTAAACAATATCTTTAAAAATTTCGATAAAACCGAAGTTTTAAAGGGCGTTTCGCTCGATATTAAAAAGGGCGAAAAGGTCGTTATCATAGGACCGAGCGGAAGCGGAAAATCAACCTGCCTTAGGTGCATGAACCTTTTAGAAACGCCGACTTACGGCGAAATTTGGTTCGAAGGCAAGCTTTTAACGCCCGTTGACCCGTATTTGCATTTCGATATCATAAGAAAGTCCGAAACTTACAAAAAGCTAATAGAAAGCGGAAAAACCGACGAAGAAGCGATAAAGGAAATCAAGCTGAACGACCTTTTGAAAAGGAACGAGGGCAAGGAATTTAAAACCGCGGTTAAAGCGTTTTATAACGAGTTTTTCCAAGATATAAACGTTACCCGCCAAAAAATGGGCATGGTTTTCCAACACTTCAACCTGTTCAACAACTTGTCCGTTATGGACAATATGATACTTGCGCCCGTTCAACTTAAGCTCAAAACCAAAGAAGAGGCGACGGCAAAGGCACACGAACTTTTAAAACGTATCGGGCTTGACGATAAAGCGGAAGTCTTTCCGTCCACGCTTTCGGGCGGACAAAAACAACGTATCGCAATCGTTCGCGCGCTCATGATGGAACCGGACGTTATGCTTTTCGACGAACCGACTTCGGCTCTCGACCCCGAAATGGTCGGCGAAGTTTTAGCTTTAATGAAAGAACTTGCCGACGACGGAATGACGATGGTAGTAGTAACCCACGAAATGGGCTTCGCAAAAGAAGTCGCTTCACGGGTGGTGTTTATGGCTGACGGCGTTATAAAAGAAGAAAACGACCCGAAGAGCTTTTTCGATAATCCTAAGGACGAAAGGCTCAAAGAGTTTTTGTCAAAAGTTTTGATTTAATAATCTTTTTCATGTTTTGCGGGGGAAGGGGCTTTTAAGTCTTTCTCCCGCGGTTTATACTCAAAGATAACGCGTTTAAAACAGGAAAATAAAAAATTTGAAAAACGGCTTTAATTTAGTTGCGTTTTTCTTTTTCTTATGGTAGAATATCAAAAGTTGAAAGAAATTCTTTCTTTAATCGCCCCATATAATCGATTATAAAAAACGCCGTAAAAAAAGTTTGATTTTTTTTCGTAAACGCGCGAAAAACTCTTGACAGAAAGGCAGTTTTATTATATTATATATGAGCATTAGGGAATGCGTCCCGGGGTGTAGCGCAGTTGGTAGCGCACGTGGTTTGGGACCATGGGGTCGTGAGTTCGAGTCTCGTCACCCCGACCAAAACATTTCTTGATTCGGGCCTTTAGCTCAGTTGGTTAGAGCGGTCGGCTCATAACCGATTGGTCCGCGGTTCGAGTCCGTGAAGGCCCACCAGAAAACTTAATATGGCCTGGTAGTTCAGCTGGT
>DHMS01000022.1 GCA_002405915.1 Christensenella sp. UBA4636 | reverse complement strand
TATGGTGCACCACAAAAAAGGCGAGGAATATCTCGTCTTTTTTGTCGCCTATAACAAAGGTTTGGAAAAGGAGTGAGAATGAGAGCGATGGCGCAAGGCGGAAAAAGTTGCCTGTGGCAAGTTTTTTAGCGATGACCGATTTGTTGCAGCAAAAATAAAATGCTATCCATACGGGAAAAACGTTGACTTAAAACGGAGTTTATGATATTATGTAAGAAAATAATTGACACTTTTCGACTTGGTTTGCGCTTTTCGGCATTGAAGTCGATTTTAGGAGAACATGAGTAATTACCGCAAGAAAATTTTTAAATACGTTGTAATGATAGGTTGCGACCTTTTATCGGTGTTTTTCGCTACCGCGCTCGTTTATTTTTTCCGTAATAATAACGACTTCGGCGGGTTCTTTGCGAAAGCTTGGCTCGTGCTGCTTATATGCGCGGCGATAAAAGTTCTAGTCCTTTTTTTGTGTCATCAGTATTCTTATATCCTTAAAAATTACAGTATTAAGGGCGCGATATGGCTGACAATCGGTTACGCCGCTATATTCGGTATTTTCGTTATTTTTGTGGCGATAAACAAGAAGAACGGCGGGTCGATACTCTTTCGCGATTTGATTTTGTATATCGCAATCGATTATATAGTGACGCTCGGACTTAGATTTTCCGTAAGGCTTAAAAACGCGATAGTTCAGTACGCAAGACGCGCTGCTTCCGGCGATAAGGAAAGAATTATAGTTGTAGGCGCGGGCGACGCGGGCGCGACTATCGTTAAAGAAATGCTTTATTCCGACAAAACCAACCGCTATCCCGTCGCGCTTATCGACGACGATTTGTCTAAAAAAGGTTCTTCGATAGAAGGCGTAAAGGTAGTCGGCACGACGGACGACCTTAAAAAAGTTTACGAAAAATACGACGCGGACGGCATAATCGTGGCGATGCCCGCCGTTTCCGCCGACAGACTTAAAGATATTTACGCAAAGTGCCATAAAGTGAGCCGCAACGTGCTTACGCTACCGGGCGTATATCAGCTCGTAAACGGCGTAAAGCTTTCAAACCTTAAAAAAATCGATATGCAGGACCTTTTAGGGCGCGAACCCGTAAAGGTTAACCTCGACGAAATTATGGGTTATATTGAGCATAAAGTCGTACTCGTGACGGGCGGGGGCGGCTCAATCGGCAGCGAACTTTGCCGCCAGATTGCGACGCACAACCCGGCAAAGCTCATTATCCTCGATATTTATGAAAACAACGTTTACGACATCGAACAAGAACTCAAATTCAATCACCCGGAAGTCAACCTTTTAACGCTTATCGCTTCCGTGCGCGACAAAGGCAAAATCGAGGACGTTTTCAAAAAATACCGTCCGCAAATAGTGTTCAACGCCGCCGCGCACAAGCACGTTCCGCTTATGGAAACAAGCCCGAACGAAGCTATAAAAAACAACGTTTTCGGCACGCTTAACGTAGCGACGATGGCGGAAAAGTACAAAGCCGACAGATTCGTGCAGATTTCGACGGACAAAGCAGTCAACCCGACCAACATAATGGGCGCGTCCAAGCGAATGTGCGAAATGATTATTCAGGCGATAGGAAAAAAGAGCGACCATTGCGAATTCGTAGCCGTGAGGTTCGGCAACGTTTTAGGTTCCAACGGTTCGGTAGTGCCTCTTTTCACAAAACAGATAGAAGCGGGCGGACCCGTAACTCTTACGCATAAGGACATAATAAGATATTTTATGACTATCCCCGAAGCGGTGAGCCTTGTTTTGCAGTCGGGCGCGTACGCGAAAGGCGGCGAAATTTACGTTCTCGATATGGGCGAACCCGTGAGAATTTACGATATGGCGGTAACGCTTATACGCCTTTTGGGTCACGAACCCGATAAGGACATAAAGATTGTTTACACGGGATTACGCCCGGGCGAAAAGCTTTACGAAGAGCGGCTTATGAAAGAAGAAGGGCTTAAAAAGACGGCGAACGGCAAAATTTCCGTTGCGAAACCCATAGACTTTGACGAAGAAAAGTTCTTCGCTTCGCTCGAAAAGCTTTATAAGGCTGCGTATGAGGAAACGGACGAAATGAAAAAGCTCGTTCACGAACTCGTGCCTACTTACACGATAGATAAAAGATTCGAATAAAAAAACGGGCGGCGGCAAGAAAATTCCTTGTCGCCGCTCTTTTAAAGCGTTGTTTTGTAATTTTGTTGGCTTGCCGAAAAACGTCTGTCGTTTTAAGCTCTAAACTTTTGCCTTAACTTTTCCGCGCGGCGAAAAGCGCGCAGACTATAAAGCCGAAATTCGCGCCCGCCACAAACCCTATAATAAGCCCCGTAATCATATAAATTAAGCTCCTTTTGCCTTTACTACATTATATGATTGACGAATACTTGCCGCTTTAAACGGACTTTTGAAGAGAATTTTTTAAAAGCGTGAGCGGCTTGAAAATAAGCATGGTAACCGTGAGATTTACGCAGAAAACCGTTATGAAAGTGGGGACGAGACGATAAAGAACGTAACTTATAAGCGTGGGGTATTTTGTGCTGCCCGTAAGATACATTAAGTAGGTTGCGACGGTGTTTAAAAGGAGCGAACAGAAAACGTATACCAAAATGTAGGAAATTACTATTTTGAGATATTGTTTTTTGTCGCTATACCCGAACAAAAGCCCCGGAATAAGCCCGCAAAGCCCGCTCGAAACGCCTATGAGCGGGTTGTAAACGCCTTGCGGCGCGATTATCCCTGCGATTAAGTCGCCTAAAAAGCCGACGATAAACCCGTCCGCGGGACCTAAAATAAAGCCCGCGATAAACCCTAAGAGGTGCAAAAACGAGAACTTCCAGAGGTTCGACCCGAAAGAAAAGACGTTCGCTATAAACGAAAGGGCGATTAGCGCGGCAAGGTAGGCGATTTTTCTCGCACCCTTTGCTTTTACGGCGAATTTCGGTTTTTTAAAAGCCGTTAAGACGAATACGCCGATTATAAAAAGCGCAAGGATAAGGTAAAAATACCAACTTGTTATAACGTTCGAAAAAATTTCCGCTATGTTAAAACTCTTGGGCGGTTCGGCTAAAAAAAGTGAAAAAAGGTACATAAAAAAACTCCTCCTAAACGAAGAAGAGTTCCAACAAAAAACGTATAATAAAATATGCGTTAGCATTGGATGCGCCCAAAAACCGCAAGGCAAAAAGCCTTTTCGTCCGTATTCAACATCCCGTTATACGGCACTTAACGCTTTTGGTGCTACTCTGCGACACATATTCTATTACTTTTTACTTTGCCTTGTCAAGCGAAACGGCAGGCTTTTCTTTTTTTGTTCTCAAATTTTTTAAGAAAGGGAAAAGCTCCTTTATATCCATTGCGCCGCCGACGGACAAAAGCGCAAACGTGAACGCCGCGGAAACTATGCCGACGGTCAGTATAAGGAAAAATCCGCTCAAAACTTTCGAGAGTAAGCCGTTTAAAAAGTAGGAAAACGCCGAAGCGGGGAGTATATAAAGGAAAGTCAAGAAGAAAGATTTTTTCAATCCGCCTTTGTTTTTGAGGCTTTTAACGGTCAATAAAAAGTCCAAAAGCGCGGTGACGGTAAAACTTACGCCGTAGCCGACGATAAGCGAATAAATGCCGATTTTCGCCGTTAAAAACCATATTACGGCGAACATGCACGCGGCGCCCGCAAGAAAGTTGAGAAGCGTCAACTTTTCCTTGCCGAGGGAGTTTAAAACGCTGCAACAAATCATAGACGCGCTCATAGGAAGCATTATTATCGCCGACGCGGAAAGATACTTGCCTGCTTGCGCGTTTCCGTAAATAAATTCGCCTATATCCTTGCCGCAAGCGAAAAACACGGGAATTATTAAAGCAGAGATGAAAAGCGAACAACAAAACGCCGTTTTTACGCCTTTTACGAGCGTTTCCGAGTTGCCCGAGTAATAGCTTTCGGAAATTTCCGGCAGAGAAACGAGCGCGATTGAGCCTATTATCGTGGACGGAATAAATAAAAGAGGCAAAGCCATGCCCGTGAGTTCGCCGAAGCTCTTCGTCGCTTCCGCCGAGCTTATGCCCGAAGAAGCGAGCCTTGCGGGGATAACGAGCGCGACTAAAAAGCCCGTCAAAGATGTTAGCGTTTTGGTTAGCGTTATGGGCGAAGCGGAAGATACGAGCGGGCGGAATTGCTTTATCGGGCTTGCGATGCGCCCGCTTTTCACGACGAATGTAATCGTTGAAATGACGAACGAAACTACGTAAGAAATAAGCACGGCTTGCCCCGCCCCGATTGCCGAAGAAAAAGCGTTGTGCGTTTTGGTGATGATTATAACGCCCGCCGCGAACATGCTAAGCTCTTCTATAAGTTCGATGACGGAGTACGCGCCGTAATACCTGTTTCCCCAGAAAAACCCGCGTATAACTGCGTAAACGGACGTTAGCACTATTCCGGGGAGCATAATTAAAAGCACATCGTAACACCTTTCGTCGGCGAAAATGCCCTTTAAAAATGGCTTGCCGAAGTAGAGAAAAAGGCACACGGGAACGCTCACGACGAGCGCGGCTATAATGCCCGCGGTCACAACGTCCGCCCCCGCTTTACTGCCCTTTAAGGATTTTTCCTTTATCATAAGCCTCGACACCGTTACGGGTATTCCGCTCGCGGTAAGAGTCACTACAACGCCCGCGACGGATAGCGCGATTTGATATAGCCCAAGCCCTTCCGCGCCCACGTAGCGCGAAAGAAAAATTCTGTAAATAAACCCGATGAACCTTTCCGCGCAGGAAAGTATGGTTACGAATGCGACGGTGCGATAAAGCTTTTTCATTTTTCACCTTAAACTTGACGGTCGAATATTTACCGATAGGTTATTTTTTAGCCGTCGCTTTAATATATTCTTCGTATGAGCAACTTATTAACGCCGCTTTACTGCGGAGAAAATTTTATTTATTATTTCGAAGAGGGCGACACGCTTGCAGGCGTTTCCGTAAAACTTAAAGTACCGATTGAACGGCTTATTAAAGACAATAACTTAACGTGCGAACCGAAAGTCGGCGCGGCTATTTTTATAAGCGGGGCTTTTTGCGGCAAACTTTTACTGCCCGAAGATTTTTCGAAAAAGCAAGAAGAGGGCGAGTATCCTTTTAAAGTCGTGTAAACGCCGTGTTTTTTATGCTTTTTATTTTTGCAATCGAGAAAATTTTCTCGATTGCCTTTTTTTGCCTTGACAAAATTTAATTCGATAGATATAATAATAAATGTCGATTATTAAAATCTATAATCATATAGATAAAAAATAAAATCTAATTCGATAATCATCAAAGTAAAAATGAACGCGGAGCTTGTTTTTAAAGCCCTTTCGGACGAGGCGCGGCTTAAAATTTTAACGCTGCTTATCAAAAAACCGTCGTTTGCGGAAGAGCTTTCCTTACAACTTAATACTTCGCCGTCAACCGTAAGTTTTCACCTGAAAAAGCTTGAAAACGCGGGGATTGTGCGGGCGAAAAAGGAGCAGTACTACCGCGTGTTTTACGTTGACGAGGGGTTTTTGAAGCTTTCCGTAGGTTCCATTCTCTCTTCGGTAAGCCCGCCCGACACGGGGGCTTTCGAAAAATGCGTGGAGGACGAGTGCTTTGTCGGCGGCAGGGTGAAAACTTTGCCCGTGCAGAGCAAGCGGCGAATAGTCGTTTACGAAAAGATAGCCGAAAACTTCAAGAAAGGCAAAGGCTATACGGACGGCGAAACGCTTTTGAAAATCGCCGACGTGTGCGACGATTTTCTGACGGCGAAAAACGAAATGCTTTCGCTCGGAATCCTTTTTGAAAAGAACGGAAAGTTCTATAAAGCCCAAAAGGACGGAGGAGGCAAAGAACGAAAGAATGAATAAAACGCCAAAAATTAAAACACCGAAAAATATCACCAAAAATAAAAAACAACGGAGGAAAACATGGTAAAAGGCGAATATACAGCGGATAAAATTAAGATACTCGAAGGCTTGGAAGCGGTCCGTATGCGCCCCGGTATGTATATCGGCAGCACGGGTACGAAAGGGCTTCATCACATTTTGTGGGAAATCGTCGACAACGCTATCGACGAAGCGGCGAACGGCTTTGCGGACACTATAAAGGTTACGCTTTATCCCGACGGCTCGGCTTCTGTAGAGGATAACGGCAGAGGTATACCGACTGACATACACCCGGTGGCGAAAGTTTCGGGCGTGGAAGTCGTTTTCACGCAGCTCCATGCGGGCGGCAAGTTCGGCGACGATAACTACAACTATTCGGGCGGACTTCACGGCGTAGGCGCGTCGGTTACTAACGCGCTTTCCGAATGGCTCACCGTCGAAGTTTACAAAAAGAATATATACAAAATGGCTTTTTCGAGCTGGGTCGACAAAAAGACGGGCAAAATCCACGCGGGCGTACCGCAGGGTCCGCTTGTAGACACTAAGGAAAAGACCAAAAAGACGGGTTCGCTCGTTCGTTTTAAGCCCGACGCGACCGTGTTTGAGGACGTAGTGTTCAACGAAGAAACGATAGGCAAACGCTTAAAGGAACTTGCTTTCTTAAATAAAGGAGTAAATATTTATTTCACCGACGAAAGAAAGACCCCCGCCGTCGAAAAATATTATCATTACGAGGGCGGCATAGTCGATTTTGTAAAATACCTTAACGAGGGTAAAACTTGCCTTTATCAGCCGCCCGTATACGCCGCTGCGGAAAAGAACGGAATAAAAGTGGAATTCGCCATTCAGCACACGGATAGTTTTACCGAAAGCGTTTTCTCGTTCGTCAACAACATTCCGACGGGCGAGGGCGGTATGCATGAAGTAGGCTTTAAGTCGGGCATAACTAAAATAATGAACGATTACGCGCGCTCGCGCAACCTTTTGAAGGATAAGGACGCCAACCTTTTGGGCGAGGACTTCCGCGAGGGCATGACGGCAATAATCTCCATAAAAATGAAAAACGTTCAGTTCGAGGGACAGACCAAAACAAAGCTCGGCAACCCCGAAGTGCGCCCCGTAGTCGAAACGGTTACGGTTGAAGAGCTGGACAAGATAATGAAAGGCAAAAAGCAGAACGCAAGCTTTGACATAATGATACAAAAGGCTCTTGCCGCGGCTAACGTGAGAAACGCCGCCAAAAAGGCGAAAGACTTGGCGCGCGCAAAATCCGGTGCGGACAACGCTAAGCTCGTAGGCAAACTTTCCGACTGCTCGTCGAGAAAAGCCGCGCTTAACGAAGTGTTTATAGTCGAAGGCGATTCGGCGGGCGGCAGCGCAAAACAAGGTCGCGACCGTCAACACCAGGCGATACTTCCTCTCCGCGGCAAACCTATGAACGCCGAAAAGAAGCGTATAGAGGATGTTTTGAAGAACGAAGAAATCCGTTCGATAATCTCCGCGCTCGGCACCGGTATCGGCAAGGACTTCGATATATCGGGGCTTAGATACGACAAAGTTATTATCCTTTCCGACGCGGACCAGGACGGCGCGCACATCAGGGCGATACTTTTAACCTTTTTCTTCCGCTACATGCGCCCGCTCATTCAGGAAGGTCACGTTTACATCGGCATGCCGCCGCTGTATAAGGTGTTCAAGCGCGATATCGTCGAATACGCTTACGACGATAAAGAACTCAAAAAGAAGATTGATATCGTCGGGCGCGGCTATTCGCTCCAACGCTACAAAGGTCTCGGCGAAATGAACCCGTCGCAACTGTGGGAAACGACTATGAACCCACGTTCGCGCGTGCTTATGCGCGTAACGCTCGAAGACGCGGCGGAAGCGGAAAGGCTTATCACCATACTTATGGGCGACGGGCTTGAAGAAAGAAAAATCTATATTCAAACCCATGCCGACTTTAACAAGGAGGACAACTTCGAGATAAGAAATCAAGACTGATATATATATGCGGCAAAATATAAAAGTCGCGCTATAAGTCGATTATCTCACTGTTTTAAGAGGAAACAATAATGGAAGTAATATCGAAAGACAATATTATATGCAATAACTTAGAGGACGTTTTACACCAATCGATGATGCCTTACGCCGAGTATGTTATTCTCGACAGAGCTTTGCCGAGGGTAGAGGACGGCTTAAAACCCGTTCAACGCCGTATCGTGTATTCCATGTACGAACAAGGTATGTTCCCCGATAAAGGCTACAAAAAGAGCGCAAGGGTAGTCGGCGATTGCCTTGCAAAATATCACCCGCACGGCGACAGCTCCGTATACGACGCTATGGTGCGTTTGGCGCAACCTTATAACATGCGTATGCCGCTCGTGGACGGACAAGGCAACTTCGGCTCCGTAGACGGCGACCCGCCCGCGGCTATGCGTTACACCGAAGTAAAGCTTCAATCTCTCGCGCTCGAACTCGTCCGCGATATCGAAAAGGACACGGTGCGCTGGAACCCCAACTTCGACGATTCGCTTAAAGAACCGGACGTTTTACCGTCAAGATTTCCGAACCTTTTAGTAAACGGCGCGACGGGCATTGCCGTAGGGCTTGCTACGAATATCCCGACCCATAACTTGGGCGAGGTCATCGACGGCGCGGTCGCTTACATGAAAAACCCGAAAATAAGCTTAGAGGAAATGATGAAGATAGTCAAGGGTCCGGACTTTCCGACCGGCGGCTACATAATCTCTAACGGAGAAATAAAAAAGGCTTACGAAACGGGCAAGGGCAAAATACTTATCCGTTCGCGTTTACACCTCGAAGAAGAGGGCGACAAAAAGACAATCGTTATAAACGAAATTCCTTACGGCGTGAACAAGGCGAGATTACTTGCCAAGATAGACCAACTTTGCGAAGAAAAGAAAGAGCTTTTCTCCGATATCGCTTCCATCAACGACGAGTCGGACAGAAACGGCATGCGCGCCGTCATCAAGCTCAAAAAGGACGCGAACGTCAAAAAAACTCTCGACGCGCTCTTTAAGTATTCCGATTTGCAAGTTTCTTTCGGTATAAACATAGTCGTTATCGCCGACGGCAAGCCGCAACAGCTCGGGCTTTTGGATATCTTCAAATATTACACGGAATTCCAACGTCAAGTCGTTTTGCGCAGAACCAAGTACGACCTCGACAGAGCAAAGGAACGCGCGCACATTTTGGAAGGGCTTATCATCGCCGTTACCAATATCGACGAAGTTATTCGCATTATCAAAACTTCGCCCGATACGTCCACAGCAAGGCAAAATTTGAGAAAAGCTTTCGGCTTATCCGAGCGGCAGGCTAACGCCATTCTCGATTTGCGCTTGGCGCGGCTCACCAAGCTCGAAGTAAACAACTTAAAGCTCGAACTCAAAAACTTGAAAGAGCTTATCAAGACTTACGAAGCTATAATCGCAAGCAAGACAAAGCAGTACGAAGTCGTTGAAGAAGAAATGCTTGCCGTTAAGAAAAAGTATCGCGACGAGCGGCGCAGCGAAATCGTCGAAACGGAAGACGAAATCAATATCGCCAAGGAAAACGCCGTTAAGCAAGTGGAAAGCTTTATCGTTTGCGTTAACGCGAAAGGGCGCATACGCAAAATGAAAGCCGCTTCCTATAAGCGTTGCGTGGAAGATACCGAGCCGACGACGCGCGACATAATGAAGTCCGCGGTAAAAGCGACGAGCGAACAACTCGTTTACGCGTTCACCGATAGGGGCAACTGCTTCAAGATAGACCCCGAACTTCTGCCCGATTCCAAAGGTTCGACGATAGAGGGCGTAAGGCTTGAAGATATCTTCAAGGACGCGCTTAAAGGCGAAAAAGCGGTGGCTCTGTACGCGGTTAAAGGCGTGGAAGTGCCTGAGGGCAAGCTCCTCTTCTTCACAGAAAAGGGTATGATAAAACTCACCGACTGGCAAGAATACACCGTATTAAAATCGACCTATCAGGCAATAAAACTCAAAGACGGCGACAGCCTCATGAACGTTGAAACTTACGACGAAACAAAGAAACTCTTGTTCGTTACCAAGCTCGGCATGGGCTTGAAAGCTATAAGCGAAATCCCCGTTCAAGGCAGAGTCGCGGGCGGCGTAAAGGGTATGGACGTTGCGGATAACGATACTCTCGTTTTAGCGACCCAGATAGGAGAGGGCGAACTTTTAGCAATGGGTTCGACTTTCGGAACCTTTAAGCGCGTTAAGCTCGATTCTATCTCCCCGCTTGCGCGCGCAAGAAAGGGCGTTAAGGTGTTTGAACTTGGCGACGAAAGATTGTGCGAAGCGGTGCTTGCCGCAGCCGCGCTCAAAAACGACAACGGCTACGTTCGCGTAAGCGACAGATTCGGCGCGGACCACTTCTCCGCTATTAAGGAAATCCCGGAGGATTCGAGAACGAGCAAAGGAAAAACTTTGCGCACGGTCGGCTCGTGCCAGCCGGCGGAAGTTTACTTCTCGCTCGATATACTCAATCAATAATTAAGTTTAGTTCGGAATAGGGCGGCGGTAAAAAAAATATCGCCGCTCCGCGCCGAAGTTCATAAAAACTTGTTGAAATTTGCGGTATTTTGGTTTAAAAAAAGCCAAAGCGCAAAAATGCCTTGACGAAAAAGAAAAAATTTAGTATACTTGTTAAAAAAATTTATTAAAAATTACTAATTGACGAGGAAATATGGAATTCAGAATTTCGCTTACGGGGGATTTAGGCAGCGGAAAATCTACAATCGCGGAAGTTTTGTCAAAGGAATTCGGCGCGAAAATAATTTCCGGCGGACACGTTCAGCGCGAACTTGCCGCAAAAATGGGGCTAACCATCGAGCAGTTCAATATCTTTATGGAAAAGGACAGAAGTTTCGATAAAAAGCTCGACGATATGTTCGTCGCTTACAACCAAAAGAAAGGCAACTTTATTTTCGATTCGAGAATGAGTTGGCACTTTGTGCCGACTGCCGTTAGCTTTTATCTAAAAGTCGACCCGAGGGAAGCCGCCCGCCGCATTTACTGCGCCAATAGAGGAGACGAAAAATATTCGTCCGAAGAGGAAGCCATGCTTAGGCTTTTGAGCCGCCGAGCAAGCGAAGCGAAAAGGTATCTCCAATACTACGGGCAAGATATCATGGACATGGGAAACTATGACTTCGTGATAGACACGACGGATAAATCGCCCTTGGAAGTTTGCGAAATAATCAAAAAATGCGTTAAGGAAGCCGGCTCTAACTAAGCCGAGCTTTTTTTGTGTTTCGATTTTTAGTTTTTTATAGCGATTTATAGAGCGCGTTGCTTTTTATGGCGGCGCGCGTTTTCTTTTTGACAAAAAATTACTTTTTACGGTAAAAACAGTCGTTTAAGGGGTGGACGAAAAGTGTTAATATTTTGCTATGAGAGAAATTTACATAGAATTCGCCGTTATCGACAATCTGATAATGGATTACATACTTTTACGGGAAGCCGCGGTCGCGTGCGCGAGGAAGTTTAAGCCGTTAAGGCTATTTTTATCTTCGCTCGTCGGAACCGCCGGCGCGGTAATTTTGCCGCTACTGTCCGTCGCTCCGCTTTATTCGTTCTTAATAAAGCTTTTTATCGGCGCGTTTATGGCGTTTTTGTCGGTAAAACACAGAACGGCGCGGGAATATATCGTGTACTTTAACGTGTTTTTACTGTTCACTTTCGTGACGGGCGGGGCGATAATCGCACTTTTTTCGTTTGCCGGCATAAAATACGATTTAGCGGCATATACTCAAGCGGGCGCGGCGCCTATGGGGCTTGCGCTTCTTGCGGCTTTCTTGCTTGCGTTAGGCGTAAAAACATTTATTCGCCGCGCCTTAAAAAAGCTAAACCGCTACGGCGACATTATGCCCTTAACTGTGAAAGCCGAGGGTAAACTCTTTGAATTTTCGGGCTTTTTAGACAGCGGAAACACCCTGAAAGACGAGCGCACCGGGCTACCCGTCGTTATGCTTTCCCGTAGGAGCTTTGAAAAAATGAAGCTCAAAATAAAGCCCGTAAAGGCGGGGCGGATTTACTTTACCACCGCGGCGGGGTTTGTATCTACCGATATTTACAGAACGGACTACGTTAAGTTCGGCGCGTACGGTAAAGAAAAATCGGCATGTTTTGCCGTGGAAAAGGCGTCGCATGTAGGCGTGAATGCGGACGCGATAGTAGGAAAAGCACTGTTATAAGTTGAAAATTGAAAGTTGAAAGGTGAAAGTTGTGGGTATGCGCACAAATTGAAAATTGTGGTCACAAAAACCGAACGGAGGGTTTTTTATGGGTATAATAGAATTTTTTAAGAAACTGATTTTTAAATTAAAGGCTAAACGGCAAGGCTTATATTATATGAACGGCACCGAGGCTTTGCCGCTCCCCTTGACCGAAGAAGAGGAAAACGAATGCTTAAAACGGCTTGCCGACGGAGACGAGAAAGTAAAGCAAAAACTAATAGAGCGCAATTTACGGCTTGTTGTATACATAGCCCGGAAATTCGACAATACGGGCATCGACCTTGACGACCTTATCTCGATCGGTTCGATAGGGCTTATCAAGGCGATAAACTCTTATAACGTCGAAAAAAAGATAAAGCTTGCGACTTTCGCTTCGAGGTGCATTGAAAACGAGATACTTATGTATTTAAGGCGCACGCAGAAAACAAAGGGCGAAGTGTCGTTCGACGAACCGCTTAACGTTGACGGAGAGGGCAACGAACTTGTTCTCGGCGACATTTTAGGCACGGACGCGGATATCGTTTCGAAAGGGCTTGAAAAGCAGAGCGAAACGAGGCTTTTGTTCGAAGCTTTGGATTCTCTCAACAAAAAGGAAAAACTCATCATGAATTTGCGCTTCGGGCTTGGCGGAAACGCCGCGCTTACGCAAAAGGAAGTGGCTTCCGTTATGGGCATTTCGCAGTCGTACATTTCGCGGCTTGAAAAAAAGATTGTCAAAAAACTCAAAAAAGATATCCTTAAAGCGCAAGAGGAATAATGCGAAAACAAAAAATAAAGCGTGTATAAAAATTAAAAAAAATGCCGATAATCGATATATAGCGAGGCTTATGCTGTTTTTTACATAGGAGGGCTATATATTGAACAAGGTTGAAATTTGCGGCATAAACACGTCTTTGCTTCCCAAAATCTCGTCAAAAGAATGTGCGGAGCTTATCGACAAAATGAAAGCGGGCGACAAACAAGCTAAGGATAAACTTATCCTTGCCAACATGCGGCTCGTTCTGTCCGTCGTTAAAAGGTTTAACTCAACGGCTTTCAATGTGGACGATTTGTTTCAAGCGGGGTGCATAGGGCTTATCAAAGCGGCGGACAACTTCGACACGCGCTATAACGTAAAGTTTTCGACTTACGCCGTACCGCTCATAATAGGCGAAGTCAAACGCGTTTTGCGCGGAAAAACGGGCATAAGGATAGCTCGGAGCATACGCGACACCGCTTATAAGGTGCTTCAAACGCGCGCGGAGATAGAAAAAGACGAAGAAAAGGCGACTAACGAGGAAATTGCGAAACGCCTTTCAATCGCCGAGCGCGAAGTCGTTTACGCGCTTGACGCTATCTCGGACACCGTTTCCATTTACGATTCCGTTTATAATAAGTCGGGCGATACCGTGATGCTTTTAGACCGTATTGAGGACGACAGAGTGAACGACGAAAGCTTGTCCGAAAGCGTGGCGTTAAAATCCGCGATAGAGCTTTTGGGCGACAGAGAAAAAAGGATTTTGTATTTAAGGTATTACGAGGGTAAAACGCAGACGGAAATTTCAAGCGAGATAGGGCTTTCGCAAGCGCAAGTTTCCCGTCTTGAAAAGTCCGCGCTAAAAGAAATCAAGACTATGATTTGTTAAAAAGCCCCTCTATAAGTCGATTATCGCGCATTTTCGGCGTTTTTGACTTTGATTGATGAACTAAAAAACATGAATAAAAGCCCCGATAAAAGCATATTGTAGCTTGAAAGGGGCTTTTTAAATGATTGTAAAATTTTCGGACCTAAAAAAGAAAAAGGTAGTCAATATTCTCGACGGCAAAGTCCTCGGCAAAATAACCGATTTGACTTTTACTTACCCCGAGGGCAAAATTACCGACTTTATCGTTTCCAACGGGTGTTTTAGTCGCGACGAATACCTTGTGGCTATCTGTTGCGTAAACAAGATAGGCGACGACGCCGTGCTTGTGAGCTTAAAGAGCGGTTGCGAAACGGACGACGACGAATAAAAATAATAAGTAAAAGAATACGGCGAAGCCCATAAAAGGCTTCGCCGCGTTTCATATATCAGTCTTTTTTCAAATTAAGTGCGATGAACAAATCGTCAAGTTGTTTTTGTTCGACCGTCCCGGGTGCGTCGCTCATAAGGCACGAAGCGTTCTGAACTTTCGGGAACGCGATTACGTCCTTAATAGAATCGGTGTAAGTTAAAAGCATCGTGAGCCTGTCAAGCCCGATTGCAAGACCGCCGTGCGGGGGCGTGCCGTAACGGAACGCGTTGACGAAGAAGCCGAATTTTCTTTCGATGTCCTCGTCGGTGAACTTCAAAATATTGAAGATTTTCTGTTGAAGTTCTCTCGAATGTATTCTTATAGAGCCGCCGCCTGCTTCCTGGCCGTTGATAACGATATCGTAAGCTTTCGCGCGCATTTTCGTCGGGTCGCTGTCCAAAAGATACAAATCTTCGTCCTTAGGAGCGGTGAACGGGTGGTGCATCGCAACGTATCTGCCTTCTTCCTCGCTGTATTCGAACATCGGAAAATCGACAATCCAGAGTATATCGAAGCTCTTTTTGTCGTAAAGGTTGTATTTGTCGCCGAGGTACAGTCTTACGCCGCCGAGCGTTGCGTAAACAACCGTATCCTTATCCGCGGCAAAGAGGAGAACGTCGCCGTCTTGCATATCCGTTCTTTCGGCGATTTTCGCTAAAAGGTCGTCGCTTAAAAACTTCATGAAAGAAGATTTGTAAGCTTCTCCCGCGGGCTTAGAAATCCATGCAAGCCCCTTTGCTCCGAACGTTTTGCCGACTTCGGAGAGGTTGTCGAGGTCTTTTCTCGAAAGCTTAGAGGCAAAGCCTTTCGCATTGATTGCGCGAACGCTTCTTCCTTCCGTCGTGTTGTCAGCAAAAACTTTAAAGTCGCTGCCGACGAAGAGGTCGGTTACGTCTTTAAGTTCAAGCCCGAAACGCGTGTCCGGTTTGTCGGAACCGAATCTCGTCATGGCTTCCTGCCAGGTCATCGTGCGGAAATGCTCTTCGCCGAGGTCCATTCCGATTGTGTTTTTAAAAACTCTTTTAATAAGCCCTTCGACGGGGTACATAACGTCCGTTTCGTCCTCAACGAAGCTCATTTCAAGGTCGATTTGCGTAAATTCCGGTTGACGGTTGGCTCTCAAATCCTCGTCGCGGAAGCACTTTGCAATCTGAAAGTATCTGTCGTAACCGGCAATCATGAGAAGTTGCTTATAAAGCTGCGGCGACTGCGGAAGCGCGTAAAAGCTACCCGGGCGGGTACGAGAGGGAACGAGATAGTCCCTTGCGCCCTCGGGCGTGGACTTGCCGAGGTACGGAGTTTCTATTTCCAAAAATCCGTTTTCCGCAAGGTAGTTGCGGGTCGTAACCGCGATCTCGGAACGGGTGATAAGGTTCTTTTGTAAAGAGGGGCGCCTCAAATCGAGGTATCTATATTTGAGCCTTAAATTTTCGTTTACGCCGGTATCGTCTAAAATTTCGAACGGCGTCGTTTCGGCTTCCGATAAAATTTTCAATTCTTCCGCTAAAATTTCAACGTAGCCCGTAGGAATTTTGTTGGTTTTTGCCGAGCGTTCGCGCACGACGCCTTTAACGGCAAGCACGTATTCCGAACGGATTTTTTCGGCTTTTTCGAAAACTTCTTTTTCGACCGTTTCGTCGAAAACTATCTGAACTATTCCGGACCTGTCGCGCAAATCCGTGAAAATGATACTGCCTAAGTTTCTGCTGCGTTGAACCCAGCCCATAACGACTGCTTTTTCGCCTGCGTTTTCTTTGCGGAACGTGCCGCACATAGCGGTCCGTTTAAGACCTTGTAAGAACTCTGACATTTTTACTCCGTCGCGAGGATTTACCCCGCGGATTTTGTTTTTACTTAAATATTATAATGCGCTTTTCAAAAAAAGTCAATTTATATAAAGCTCAAATAAAAAAGAACGGCTAAAAAGCCGTATTTAAAGATGAAATCACTCAAAAAAACGTGCGGAAAATTTCCCGCACGCAAATAGCTTTTGTTAAAAACGCTAAAACGAGATTATTTGACTTCCGTTTCGCCGTCGAGGTTGACGCCGAGCACGGAGGAAACGGGGAGGGAAAAGAGTATGCCCGCGCCTTTTGTCGCAAGCCCGGTCGATTCCTTAACCGCCGTCATAATGTCGTCGCGCGCTTCCTTTGTGGTGAGAATAAACACGATTTCCTTGTTCGGGTGCAAGGTGATACCCATAAACTTAACGAGGTCTTGCGATTCCGCCGTTCCTCTCGCGTTGAAAATCGTGCCGCCGCGCGCGCCGGCTTCCCTTGCCGCTTTCATAACTTCTTCTTCGAAGCCTTGGTTGACTATAACTACAATAAGTTCGTTGTTCATTGAATTTTCCTCTTTATGATTTTTTTTAGAGCAGGTCTTTAGTTCTGCCGAGCAGTATTTGTAAAGTGAGATTGCCGCCGACCGCCGAAACGGGAACGGTCAAAGCAATGCCGAGCCGCTTTTCCTTGAAGTCGAGTTCGTTGCAAAGCGCGTTGTAAATTTTAGGCACGTCTTCGGAAGTGGCAAAACAGAGTATAAGTTCCTTTTCCGGCTCGCCGATACCGAGTGCGGCGAGAACGTCGCTCGTGGCGGTGCCGCGGCTCCTCACAATCGACGGAAAGGTCGCTTTGTCGGAAATTTCTTCAATAATTCTGTCGGCTAAACCGCGGTTTGCGATAATTAACATAAGTTCGAGTTTCGCTTTGTTCATTTTGCCCTCCTTAACGCTTAGAATCGAGTTCTATAACGTCGCCTTCGAAAAGCTTGATAAACGCTTTCGGTAAAACGACTTTTCTGCCTTGCTTAATCTTGACGAACGCGCCGAGTATCTGAATGGTAACGAGCGGGGTGAGCGCGATGAACGCAACCAGTCCGTACGCGTTCGAAAGCACCGATTCCGCGCCCGTGAGCGTCGTTGCCGCGCCTATCGCGAGGGGAAGCATAAACGTCGTCGCCATAGGACCGGAAGCCACGCCGCCCGAGTCGAAAGCTATCGCCGTGTAGATTTTGGGAACGAAAAAGCTTAAAATTATCGCGAGCGCGTAGCCGGGAATAAGCACGAACCAGATAGAAATACCGGTGACAATTCTGAGCATTCCGAGTCCTACCGCTATCATCATCGAAACGCAGAGCGCAATCATAATGGTTTTGCGCTTTATCGCGCCGTCGGAAATGTTTTCGACTTGCTCTGCAAGAACGTGAACCGCGGGTTCCGCCAAAACCATAAAGCAACCCGTAACCATGCCGACGGGGATAAGAATCCATTTTTGGTCGAGAGAGGCGAGCCGCGCGCCGAGGTTTGTACCCGTCGCCATAAACCCTACGTTAACGCCCGTCAAAAAGAGCGTTAGCCCGACGTATGTGTACAAAAGACCGATTATAATTCTTACTATTCTTTGCCGCGGAAGCTTCAAAAAGAAAATGTCCGCAATAAAGAAGAATAACGAAATGGGGATAATCGCCACGGCAACGTCTTTCATCGCCGCAACAAGGTCGTTTGCAAGCACCGGCAGAAGCTCCGAAAAGTTTTGCGCCGCGTGCGCCGATTCGGAAATCGAGATATCGGGCTTAAAGATGAGCGATAGAAGAAGAACGAAAAATATAGGACCTATCGAGCAGATTGCAACCACGCCGAAGCTGTTTTCGTTCTTGCTTTTGCCGCCGAGTACGCCCGCAACGCCCACGCCGAGCGCCATTATAAACGGAACCGTTATAGGACCCGTCGTTATGCCGCCCGAATCGAAAGATAGCGGTATGTACTTATCGTCAACGAATATCGCTACGATGAAAACGAGGGCGTATAACGCGATTATCACGATATTTAAGGAAATATTCGCAAATATTCTGCCGAGTGCAATCACGAGGAAAAGCCCCACGCCGAGCGCAATCGTGACAATTAAAAGCATCTTGATATCGCCGAGTTGCGACCCTAAAACCATAAGGTCGGGTTCGGCAACCGTGACTATCACGCCGATTATAAAACCGACGATAAGTATAAGCGGGACCTTTTTTGTCGCCGTAACTTTGTTACCTATCGTTTCGCCGATGGGCGCAAGCGCCGTGTCGCTGCCGAGCGAGTAAAGCGCAATGCCGAGTATAAGCATTGCCGCGCCGACAATGAACGAAACAAGCCCCACGGGCGACATTCTGTCGGGCAAAGCAAAGTTGAGTATAAGTATTATTACGGTAATCGGCAGTACCGAAACCAAAGCTTCTTTCAATTTTTTAACGAGTATTCCGTTCAATATAAGCCCTCCTTTTTGTCGTTAAGTTTATTCTCTTTTTGTTCTGCTTTTCTTCTCTTTTTTGTTTTTTAATATTGCAACTTTTTTGCGCTTATTTTATTACGTATATAATATACCAAAAAGACCGTGTTTTGTCAATTTAAATTGCATTAAAAATTTAGCGGTTTTGTGAACGATTTGTCAATTTTTGCAAAAAGAAAACTAATCCGGTAAAATTGTCGAAATTTTTTTCGTTAGGCTCAAACTTTTTAATTTAACCGCAAAATTTGCAATGTTTTTTGTTGTATGCCCGAGTGCGGTTTATAGTTGTACGAAATTTTTTATCGTCGCAACCATCAATAAATGTTTTTAAACGTTCAAAATTATTTTCAAATAATTTCAAAAAAATTGTTGACAAATAAAAAAACATATGATACAATAAGGACGAGAAAAGGGAGTGAGTAATAGTTTTTTATCACTTTTGCCGAACGTGTGCAAAAAATATAAGCGCGCGCGGCAAAAACTTAGCTTTTTAAGCTAAAACCAAAAGAGAAGAGTACATGAGGTGGGAAAAATGAATATAGTTATTTTATAAGAATTTCGTAGGCAAAAAAACTCAACCCCGTATTTTTTGCATACGGATTTTTAATTTTTAATCAAAAATAACGGAGATTTAAAATGAAAAGAACAATTAACAAGACTTTTATTTCG
Source organism: Christensenella sp. UBA4636 (assembly GCA_002405915.1). Taxonomy (GTDB): domain Bacteria; phylum Bacillota; class Clostridia; order Christensenellales; family Borkfalkiaceae; genus UBA4636. The sequence continues at coordinate 22,778 of DHMS01000022.1, read as the reverse complement.
TTGCTACTTGCCTTGGTTGTGGTTTTTTCAGTATCGTTAAGCGGGTGTGTCGGAAGTTTTATAAACAGCAAAAGAGAAAAAGCTTATGCGTTTGTGAAAGAGTTCATGGAAACAGTTCCTATTGAAAAAGAGGGATTTTCTATCGGCTGTGAGGCGAACGATACATCGATACCATTGGAAAGAGCAGAAGGGACGTACACCGTTTACGGTAAAACTGTCAATGTGGAGCAAAAAAACGAAGATTTTTATCTAACAATTGGTGACGACGAAGATAAAAAAACAATTTGTATAAACAAAGACTTTTTAAAAGAAAGAAGTAAAGCCTTTGTTAAGATATCTTATATGTGGTGTCATTATATAAATGAAAAATATTCACCTTCGGGGAGTCCGAGATCCGGTGGAGAAATCGTAAACGGCGTGAACGCTATCACAATTTACAAAGATTATATTTTTGTCATCACATTTCATTATCAAAAGGCTTGGTTTGATATAGGAAAAGGACATATCCCTACATGCCTTTTCTCTTACGACTTGCTGACTGACGAGGTTTTTTATCTCGGATATAATCCCGAATCGATTGGCAGCCAATCAATAAAAAGCGATAAAATAACATTACCGGAGGAATAAAAAACAATATGAGAGTGAAAAAACAATTTTTAATAGCAATTTTATGTGTTATTACACTGTTATCGACTGTTAGTGGCGTTTTTTTGTCTGTAAAAGAGGCGAAAGCAAGCACATTGACAGAAATAGAATTGTATAATGCAACAAATACATTTGACGTTGATTATACGCAATTCGACGAAAATGGCAAGTTTATCTATAGCGAAAACGATTCCAAAATAAACAATCAATACGATTATTCTATAAAATATTCAATGGAAAATCGTAATAATAATGAGGTTACAACTGACATGCCGCCGCAAATTACGGTTTTAACGCACGGCTTGGGTAGCGATGCCGGCACTTGGAGTAATCATTATTCGAAAGGAAGTCCTGATAATACAGTTTTTGCGTATGACAGTGAGTCTTTAATTTCGCAAATAGAGGAGAAAAACAACGGAAACGTCAATATTTATCTTGCACGAGCGGAAAGGCGAGACGTTAGTAATGAAAATGGCAAGAAAAAAATTTATAGTGGAATGAGCTTATTTGATATCACAAACTGCAAATCCGCTACGAATAGCTATTATAGTACAGGAACATTGGTTAGTTCGATTACCGATATTTCGAAACATATAGTGGTTGTATTTGAAACTTTCGGTTCTGACGAATCTAACGATAATGTTTACTATCAATTTAATTACGTAATAAGCAGAATAGTTTATGATGTAAAAATATTGAATGAGGGTAAGTTGCCTAAACTCAATTTAATAGGGCATTCCCGAGGCGGGCTTACTAATATGCAGTATGCTCTTGACCACCCCGATTTAGTAGCTTCGCTTGTCAGTATAGGAACTCCGTATTTTGGTTCGACAACGGCAAACATATTCGGAGAAGCTGTAATGGGTAAAAACGATGGACTTGCAGATATTGTTAATCCTGAAGTGTACTGTACGTATAGCAATAGGTGGAATGAAAATTATGACACATTATATAAGAATATAAACGCTTATGCGTATGGTAGCTATCATACAATAAAATCTCTTGGCGAAGCATTATCAAACGACTACTCAGGAATGCTTAGCGATGAGAATAAGCCTTGGGTGGTTGCGGCTGTGCATGCGGTCGGTGTTGGGAAAATCGTTACCTCTCTTGGAAAACCCGGTGTTCTTGCGCTTAGAGATATGCTTTTAGCTCCGTTAAACAGCGTATTTCCAGAAAGCAAAACAATTGACATTTTAGAGATTTTAAATGTTGAGTTGAGTCTCGATATACATCCTTTGTTTGTCTCATGGTATAACGACGTGCTTGTTCCTCTTGATTCTCAGCAAGGAAAAAACTTAGGGATGCTTGAATACGGTGGGTATACATATAAAGGATTTAATCGCATTACTCGCCCATTTGTCGGAGGAGATGCTAATTACGAAAAAGTTTCCCAAAATGCGCCTCCCGTTGCGCACAATCTTGAAGCTCGTGATAGCGTTATCATAAATAGTATAGTTTCGACTTTACAGTTTGGTTTAAATGCTGATTTTGGCTTTACAACTAAAGAAAAAGCAGATGGTACGGTTGCCGTAACGGGCTTTAACGGCGCATATACGGCAAATACTTTGGAAATTCCTACAAGTATTGACGGAAAAGCTGTTACTGAAGTTTCACAATTTGCGTTTCTTACGATGAACAAGGACGGAATTACTAAAATAAAAGTGCCTTCGAGCGTAAAAGGGATTGGTACTCATGCTTTTGAAGGATTTTCAAAAGTCGTTACTGTTGAATTGTCTGAAGGGGTTGAAACGCTTGATGTAGGAGCTTTTACGAGTTTAGATTTGCTTACCAGCGTTTCTTTACCGAATAGTTTGAAAAATTACAATTCAGGAGCTTTTTTAAACTGCGCTAAGCTAACAAACATAACCGTAAACAGCCAAAATACTGAATACACAAGCGAAAACGGCGTGTTGTATACTAAAAACAAAGATAAACTTGTTTGCTATCCGTCGGGTAAAACGGCAACGAGCTTTACGGTTGACGCGGCTTGCTTAGAACTTTCTAACTATGCTTTCACGAATAACTCAACATTGCAAACGCTCAATCTTAACAACGTAAATACAATCAATTCTTATGCCGTGGTAAACTGCTCCGCTTTGGCAACGCTTAACGCACCTAAGACTGACTTTATCTATTCTGCAGGCGTTGCCGCAACAAAGCTTACGGACGAAGCCGAAGATATTGTAATAGGTAAGGTATTGTATAAAAAGACAAGCGCGGGTGAAACCGTTGTGGTAGGCGATAATATAGAATCGATATCCGCTTATGCGTTCGTCGGTAATGACAGTGTAAAGAAAGTCGTTTTAGGTAAAAACGTAGAAAGCGTTTGCGAATATGCTTTTACGGGTTGTTCTACATTAGAAAATATTGAAGCGTTAAATCTCGATAAAGTAGTACACTTGGGAACGGGCGCGCTTGACGGGTGCAGTGAGAATGTCGGTATAAAAGTACCCTCAAATAATCTCGGAGATTACAAAACCGACGAAGCGAAAGGCTGGACTGAATACGCCGATAAAATTACCACTAAGCAAGTTAGCGTAAAATATTACGTAGACGGCAGTCTGAAAGAAACAAAGACGTTATCTTACGGCGATACTCTCGGTACTGTCGATAATCCGCAAAAAGCGGGATGTCTGTTTAAAGGTTGGCGCGACGAGAACGGCAAAGCTTACGATAGTTTAAGCGTGGTAGACAACGCAGACGGCTTAGAGTTGTTTGCCGAATTCGAAGCGGTGACGTATACTATTACTTTCCAAACGGGTTGCGACGTTTTCGTTCAAAATATGATGTTTACGGTTGAAGAGGATAAGACTCTGCCGACAATAACGAGAGAGGGTTATACGTTCAAAGGTTGGAACACTTCTTCCGACTTTTCCGAAGCGAACAATATAGGAACGATTATCCGCAAAGGAAGCATAACGAATAACGTTACGTTGTATGCGGAATGGCAAGCGAACGAGTATACTATAACGTTTGTGGATTCGAGCGGACAAAACGTTGAAAATATGACTGTAACGTACGGACAACCTTATACGTTGCCCGTATTGACGAAAGAGAACTATACTTTCAACGGGTGGAGAACTGAAGCGGGAATATATTATTCGCAGATAAACGGAGCTTCGTGCTTTGCCGTATGGAATATAGCTGCCGATACCACGCTATATGCTTCTTGGACGAGAATAACGTTCAAGATAAAAATAGATATGGACGGAAGAGTTTATTGGGTAGGCGGCAGAGATACGATAAGCGACACGGAAACGGATATCGAAGCGGGCGAATTGGGAACCGTCGACGACCTTAACGAAAGGTTTAATCCGAGAAAAATCAGCTACAAAGAAGGGCATAGGTTTAAATATTTTGCAAAGAAAGGTTTTGAAGATAAGCTTTTGAGTTGGAGCGAATTATATGGGAATACTCCCGTTGACGGCGCGATATATGAAATCACGGCTATATTCGAGAAAGAATTCTTCCAGCTTATTATCGACGGCGTAGTTTCGAGCGAGGGCGTAAACCCGATAGAGGGGTATTACGACGATACGATAGTATATTCCGATAGGCTTTACGAAGCGGTAAGCGAAATAGGCAAAGACTTTGATTATTGGGCTATATCGAGGTATCCGATAAACGCTAACGAAGCTACGAAAGCAAAATATCCAGTTAATTCGAAATTTGACCCCGAAACAATGCCGGATTTAACGGTAGGAATAGAAGATAACGGAGCGATTTATCTTAAAGCGGTAATGAAACCGAAAACGTACGTTATGACTCTTAATTCCGAGTATTGCGTGTCCTCTACAACGATGACTGTTAAGTACGGCGAAACGGTAAAACTCCCTGTATATGTAAAGGAAGGTGCAATATTTAATGGTTGGAAGATAGGCGATACGGTATTTGCCGACAGCAACGGCGATATGTTATCTGCTTGGACTTACACCGAAAACAAACTCATACTTGCCGATTGGACTTTGATTGAATATACGATAACGTATCCAAATGCGGATATGCCGAACAATCCGACTAAGTTCACTATAGCCGACCTACCTATCATTTTGCAACCCGCTACACTAAGAGCGGCACGCCATAACGGATGGTACTATGATGAAGAATGTGTGAATGAAAGGGTTCAAAGGATAACTTCACCTGGAAATGTAACGTTGTATGCAAAATGGGCGTATCAGTGTGATATCTACTACTCGCTAAATGGCGGAAGTTATACGGTTTCTCCGACTGCTTACAATGCTTTTTCAGGTGACGTAATTACTTTACCGACAGCAACAAAGACCGGATATCATGACGGACATTGGAGATGTAATGGTGTAATATATGAGTTTGGAGGTTCTTTTAAAATTCCCGAAACGGCAACGAATACTTCTACGTTCACATTTACTGCGTATTGGACGGCAAATACTTATACAATAACTTTTGATTTTAACGGAGGTACAAGCACAAGCTCGACTACAACAAAAGTAACGGCGACATTTGGTAAAACCGTTCCTAATATAAACTTCCCTGTAAGGGCTGGATATAGGTTTGTCGCTTATAAGACGACAAAAAACTCGGGCAGCAGTGCTTATTACACGCAATCTGTGTCAGGATTTTTGACTAAAAGAGTATATGATATAGATAGCGATATAACTCTTTATGCGCATTGGGAAGTTTGTTATCCTAAACTTAGTATAGTCGGTAAAGTCGGAACTACTTGGAAGATAAAAATAGAGAATGTCAGTAGTGCCATGGTAACTTTCGATTACAACTCTAAAATGTTATTTGAAAAGGACGCAAAAGTTTGGAATGTAAATGATTATGACAAACGGAGCGTTTCTATCAATACCGGCGCGAGCAAGATTGTAGATATTACCGAAAATTAGTTTGCGACTTGTATAGTCGTTTCTATGAAACTTGATAACACGCGATACATAACTTATGCATACCAGCTTAATACAAATGGTACCCTTACCTATGTAAATTGTACTGTAACATATAAATAAAATTTTCCCCCAAATCCTCATTTAATCGACTTATAGACGGACTTTTTAGCAAAACTTTATAACAAAAAAGGCTCCGCCGAGGGAAAAATCCCCTCGGCGGAGCTTGTCACATTATATATCGAAAAGAGAGTAATCGGTTTTCTCTCTTTCGAAAACCATATGAACGATACCGGAAGAAGAATAAACATTGAGAGTGTGCAACCGCCAGCCGTCTTTAGCGTTTTCGTCTAAATACTTTTGGACTTGCTCGTTGTAAGCGTCTGCAGGTCTTAACTTACCGTCAAACATTATACTCTTGTATTCGTATTCCATATTTTCACCCTTATTTACCTACTTAAAATTCGATTGCTTTTTCTATGTGGGCTTTGAGTTCCTCTATCGGGAGGCGGATTTGCTCCATCGTGTCGCGGTCGCGGACGGTTACAGTACCGTTTTCTAAGGTGTCAAAGTCAATGGTTATGCACATAGGCGTGCCGATTTCGTCCTGACGGCGGTAACGCTTGCCGATAGAACCGGCTTCGTCGTAGGTGACTGGGAAGTACTTAGTGAGCATTCTGTAAACTTCTTTCGCTTTGTCGCCGAGGTTTTTCTGCAAGGGCAAAACCGCCGCTTTATACGCAGCGACCGCGGGGTGGAAGTGCATAACGACCCTCGTTTCGTTGCCGACAACTTCTTCGTCGTAAGCTTCGGAAAGGATAGCGAGCATAAGTCTGTCCGCGCCGATAGAATATTCGATATCGTACGGAATATACTTTTCGCCGGTTACGGGGTCAACGTAGTTCATGTTCTTGCCCGAATATTCCTGATGACGGCTCAAATCGTAATTCGTTCTATTGTGAATACCGTTGAGTTCCGACCAGCCTATCGGGAAAAGGTACTGAATGTCGCAAGCGGCTTTCGCGTAGTGGGCGAGTTTGTCGTGGTCTTTATAGCGCAAATGTTCGCGGCTTATATGCAAATCGACGAGGAAGTCCATTGCGGCTTTCTTGTAAAATTCGTAATATTCGTGGTCGGTGCCTTCTTTGCAGAAGAACTGATGTTCCATTTGTTCGAACTCAATCGTTCTGAAAATAAAGTTGCCGGGGGTGACTTCGTTGCGGAAGGCTTTACCTATCTGCGCGATACCGAACGGGATTTTGGCTCTCATCGTTCTTTGTACGTTCAAGAAGTTTACGAATTCGCCTTGAGCCGTTTCGGGGCGGAGGTAAATTTTGTTCTGACCTTCTTCCGTAACGCCGCGCGAGGTTTCGAACATAAGGTTGAACTGCCTAATCGGCGTAAAGTCGCACTTGCCGCACTTAGGGCAAACGACGTGGTGTTCTTTTATATAGTTTTCCATTTCCTCGTTGGTCATGAGGTCGGGGTTGACCGCGCCGTGCGAATGGGCTTCGATTAAGTTGTCGGCTCTGTGTCTTGTTTTGCAGAACTTGCAATCCATTTTCGGGTCGGAGAAAGAGGCGGTGTGACCGCTTGCTTCCCAAACTCTCGAATTCATAAGGATAGCCGCGTCCACGCCGTATGAGTTTTCCGACTGTTGAACGAAACGCTTCCACCAAAGTCTTTTGAGATTATTCTTTATTTCAACGCCGACGGGACCGTAATCCCAGGTGTTGCCCATGCCGCCGTAAATGTCGCTGCCCGGAAAGATTATTCCTCTGCCTTTGCAAAGGTTGACGAGCTTTTCCATAGTGACGGCTCTTTTTTCTTCCATACTTATACCTCTTTTTCGTAAAGTCTATAAATATTTTAGATAAATCTTGCGATAAAGTCAAGCTTATATTTGCAAGTTGAATAATTTGAGTTGATTATTTTTCATAAAAGTGATAAAATAAGCTAATAAAACACAAAGCCGCCTTATTTTAAGCGCGGCAGAAAGAAAAGGAGCAAGTATGGAAGCTAAAAACTTTATCGAGGACATTATTAACGAAGAACTTGCCGAGGGCAAGGTTACGACCGTTCACACCCGCTTTCCGCCCGAGCCTAACGGGTATCTGCATGTAGGGCATGCGAAGAGCTTGTGCTTAAACTTCGGCACGGCGCAAAAGTACGGCGGGCTTTGCAACCTCTTTTTCGACGACACCAACCCGTCCAAGGAAAAAACGGAATACGTCGACGCCATAAAAAAGGATATCGAATGGCTCGGCTTCAAGTGGTATGAAATTCATTACGCTTCCGACTTTTTCGATACAATCTACGAGCTTGCTATTAAGCTTATTAAGGACGGCAAAGCCTTCGTTTGCGACATGACCGCAGACGAGATAAGAGAAAACCGCGGCACGCTCACCGAACCCGGTAAAGAATCGCCGTGGCGCAACCGCTCGGTCGAAGAGAACTTGAAGCTTTTCGAAGAAATGAAAGAAGGCAAGTATAAGGACGGCGAAAAGGTTTTGCGCGCGAAGATAGATATGGCTTCGCCCAACATTAACATGCGCGACCCCGTTATCTACCGCGTTCTTCACGCAACGCACCATAGAACGGGCGACAAATGGTGCATTTACCCGATGTACGACTACGCGCACCCCATTTGCGACTCTATGCAGGGCGTAACTCATTCGCTTTGCACGCTTGAATTCGAGGACCACCGTCCGCTTTACAATTGGGTTGTGGAAAACACGGGCGTTACGCATAAGCCGCGCCAGATAGAATTTGCAAGGCTCAATATAACCAACACCGTTATGAGCAAGAGATATCTCAAAAAACTCGTCGAAGAACATATGGTTTCCGGGTGGGACGACCCGCGCATGCCGACCTTGACGGGGCTTAGGAACCGCGGTATACCGGCTCAAGCGCTCAAAAATTTCTGCGAAGAAATAGGCGTTGCAAAGGCTAATTCCGAGATAGAAGTAGGGTATTTTGAGCATTTCGCGCGCGATTATCTCAACAAGGAAGCCCCCCGAGCTATGGCTGTTTTCAACCCGATAAAGGTTGTTATCGACAACTTAGAGGGGGAAGAGGAAGCGGAGCTTGAAATTAACCCGAACAAACCGGAACTCGGCAAGCGCAAAATGACTTTCTCAAACGAAATTTATATCGACGCGGAGGACTTTTCCGTATGCCCGCCGCCTAAATACTTCCGAATGAAAGTCGGCGGACTCGTAAGGCTTAAAGGCGCGTACGTAGTTAAGTGCGAAAGTTATGAAGCTGACGAGGACGGAAACGTCAAGCTCGTACATTGCTCCGTTTTGCCCGGCACAAAGAGCGGCGAAGCCGGTAGCGACATAAAGGTTAAAGGCACAATTCAGTGGGTCGACGCGAGAAACGCCGTTCCCGTCGAAATAAGGCAGTATGAATACCTTTTAAAGGACGCCGAATATCCGGGGCAGGACTTCTCCGAGAGAATGAACGAACACAGCCTTACCGTTTTACAAGGCTACGCCGAAAAGTATATCGAGGAAGCAAAAGAGGGCGAAAGCTTCCAGCTTCTCCGCAAAGGTTACTACAAAAAAATGGTCGAGAACGGCAAGATTATTCTTTCGGAAATCGTGTCGCTTAAAGACAGTTTCAAAATGTAACTTGCCGAGGCTTGCTTTTTAGTGCTTGATAGGGCAAAATTCGCGCCCGATTGTGAAAATTCCTTGAAAATTGCATTTAGCTGGGCTTAAACGGTCTTTAAATGCACGAAATTTTTAAGGAAACTATTGACAATAGCAAAATTATTTAATATAATAGATATATCTTAGTTAATCGCTTTGTTTTTCGCACGCAATTTTTTGCCGAAAAAGAAGCGGTTTGAGGTGAAATATGTACTGGATACTTGACGTAGTGGTTTTATTGCTGCTTGCTCTTACTGTTTTCGGCAGTATAAAAGCGGGAATCACGGGTATGACGGGCGGCTTTTTGGGCATCGTTATTCATATCGCGCTCTTCTTTGTGATGAGTGCGGGTTTCGTTTTCCTATTCCATGTTTTTGGAATAATCGACGCGTTTGCGGCAATGCTTGCGAACGTTATAGGAACGACGGCTTTAGCAACCGAGTTTTTTCCGATGGAATATATTTACGACGGGTTCGCAATCTTTGCGCTTGCCGTTATATCTTTCATTCTGTCGTATATAATAGTAACGCTTTTGTTTAAAGCAATCGGTTCGCTTTTTACGAAGAAGCCCGTTATCGGCGGAGTAAATAAGACTATCGGTTGCGTTGTGGGCGTATGCCTTTACATCGGCGTTATCGCTTGCGTTTTCGGTTGCATTCACGCGTTTGCGGACGCTGGCAGTATGCAGGCGGCGGACGAAGTTTTGCGCGCCAACGTGGTGTCCGGCTTCATTTACAGAATAAATCCGCTCAACGGCGTGTTTAACGACTTAGGTTTTGCGCATAAGCTTCTTGAAATTCTCCACGGCAATTTTTAAAAGATAAAACGGGCTTTCGCATTTTTGCGATTGCCCGTTTAGTTTAGGTCTTACATTCCTTATCCCTAATTACCTAAAAGGCGGCTTTTTTGCGCTTTTCCGCGACCGCTCGGGCGCAGTACGGCAAGTACAGCATCCCTCACGCTCGCAAAAAATCATCAAAAAATACGCTCTTTTAGGTGCTTCGCATTTTTGCTGATAAAGTTTTTGAAACGATGTAACACAATTGAGTTCCGCAAAAATAATTATTGATAAAGAATGTAATCCCTATTACTTTATTTTTTGCGTATTGATTAGAGATGAGTAATGTGTTACTTAATTATTTGTGACTTTTTCGGCGATTATCTTGCCGTTTTCGTCGGCTAAAAAGCTTTGCGTTTGCTCATTCGTTATCACGGCTACGTACCAGAAAGTCTTTTCGTCGCGCCGCATAAGCCGCAAACGGAGTTCAAACTCTTTTCCGTCCAAACTCTTTAAAAGTTCGGCTTTTTGAGATGTGAACGCGGCGAAAATCTTTTTGTAATCTTGCTCGCCGCCCGCTATTGGCATGAAAGGCACTTCCTCGTAAACTTCGCCGGCGCGGTAGCATAAAAGGCTTTTTTCGGGGGCGAAGTCGTCTGCTAAAAGAGTTGCGACGTATGCGTCCGACTCGGCGCGGAACGTGAGTTCCGCTTTTCTTTCTCCCACGCTGACGGTAACGTCCGCAGAGGACGGAACGGAAGAGGGTGTAAAGCGCAAAATAAGGTAGTCTTTCATATCGCCTATGCTGCCGTCGTCCGCGTAGGGCGTTTCGCGGCGGCAAAAATACGCTTCGCCCGTAAAATTTTCGCCGTTCAAGGCGTACACGGCGTAGCGTATTTCGCTTAAAGCGGAGGAATAATCGGGCGTTTTTGCGCAAGCGGAGAGGGTAAGCGTAACAATAAACGCGGTTAAAATAATCAAAACGACTTTTGTTTTCATTAAAAATATGTCCCGAATAAAGATTATTCGGATTTTGTTCGCTTTATTACGGGATATTTGAAAAAACGCCGTTTTTTGGTTGCTTTTAGCGTAAACTTATGATAGAATATTAAAAATTTATCAAAATACAGACAGAATTAATATAAAATTTTTCGGAGAGATTTATGGGGAAATTTGTGCTTAAAGTTGCTTTATCGACGGTTGCGGCAATCTTTGCCGTACTGCTCCTCGTTTACGGCTTTTTCGCGTTGTTTCTGCCTGCTCCGCTCGCTTCTTTTTACGAAAATCTCGGCAATTATAGCGGTGCGGTAAGGCTTATGAAGCGCGCTTACGACAAGAGCGAAAGCGAAGAGGACTTAAAAAGGCTTGCCGAACTTTTGTGCTTTAAGGAAGAAAACGCCGAGCTTTCCGCCGAATACGTTACAAAGTATTGCGACGGAGAAAGCTTTAAAAAATATTGTAAGGAAGAAAAAGACGGACAAGCGTATTACGATTTGATGACTGCTTCTTCCGTGAAATCGCTTTATATCGTCGGCAAACCCGACGACGCTTTAAAAAAAGCTTCCGAATATCTTGCGTATTATTCTTCTTCCTATCCGTCCGGTTCGTCGCTCCGTGCGCTCATGTTTGCCGCGACTGATAAAAAGGACAAGCAAACGCTTGCAAAAATTTTGGAAAAACTAAATTCTTTCGACCTTTCTTCTTTTACGGAAACGGAAAAGGCGACGATAGAAGACGACAAGCAAAACATACAAATAATTATAGGATAACTAACTACTTACTTACGAAAGGAGGCAATAATGGCAAAAATTTTAAAAGAAGCTCTCACCTTTGACGACGTGCTTTTAGTACCCGCCGCTTCGAGCGTTCTTCCGCAAAACGTGGACATGACGAGCGAACTTTGCAAGGGCATTAAGCTCAACGTGCCGCTTATGAGTGCGGCTATGGACACCGTAACCGAATCGCGCATGGCAATCGCTATGGCGCGCGAGGGGGGAATAGGTATCATTCACAAAAACATTCCTATCGAAGTTCAGGCGCGCGAGGTTGACAGAGTAAAAAGAAGCGAACACGGCGTTATAACCGACCCGTTCTTCGTTCATCCCGAACAGTCCGTAAGCGACGCTTTGGACCTTATGAAAAAGTACCGCATTTCGGGCGTACCGGTAACCACGGACGACGGCAAACTCGTCGGCATTTTGACAAACCGAGATCTGCGCTTCGAAAGTGACTTTACGCAGCCCGTTTCTGCGGTTATGACTAAGGACAATCTCGTCACGGCTCCCGTAGGCACTTCTCTTGACGACGCCGTTAAAATCCTTGCGAGCAAACGCATAGAAAAGCTTCCTATCGTCGACGAAAACGGTTACTTAAAGGGGCTTATCACTATAAAGGACATCGAAAAAGCCCGTCAATATCCTAATTCCGCCAAAGACAAAAACGGCAGACTTTTGGTCGGCGCGGCGGTCGGCACCGCTAAGGACACCTTCGAAAGAGTTGAAGAACTCGTCAAAAACAGAGTCGACGTTCTTGCCGTAGACACGGCGCACGGTCACTCCAAATACGTTATCGAAAACATTAGAAAAATCAAGGCGAAATACCCGAACTTGCCCGTAATCGCGGGTAACGTGGCAACAGCCGCGGCTGTTCGCGCGCTCTACGACGTAGGCGCGGACGTGGTTAAGGTCGGTATCGGACCCGGCTCTATCTGCACTACGCGCGTCGTAGCCGGTATAGGCGTTCCGCAACTCACCGCAGTTATGGATTGCGCGGAAGAAGCTGCAAAACTCGGCATAACTATCATTGCGGACGGCGGCATTAAGTACAGCGGCGATATAGTCAAAGCTCTTGCCGCGGGCGCGTCAGCCGTTATGATAGGTTCGCTTTTCGCAGGTACCGACGAAAGCCCGGGACAGATGGAAATTTACCAGGGCAGAAGCTTTAAGGTTTATCGCGGAATGGGCAGTCTTTCGGCTATGTCTTGCGGCAGTAAGGACAGATACTTCCAGGAGGACGCAAACAAATTCGTTCCCGAAGGCGTTGAAGGCAGAGTTCCTTATCGCGGAAGCCTTGCGGACATCGTGTTCCAAATGGTCGGCGGCATTCGCTCGGGTATGGGTTACGCCGGCGCACCCGACTTAAAGACTCTTGCCGAAAAAGCCGAATTCGTGAAGATTACGAATGCCGGTCTTATCGAAAGCCACCCGCACGATATCAATATCACTAAGGAATCGCCTAACTACACTTCTCGTAGCTAAGTCGCGCTATAAGTCGATTATCGGCGTATTTATCTATCAATATGTACGCTTTCGTATTTGCTCTCGGCTTTTGTTGCCGCGGGCGAGTACACGCTAAAAGATTCTTCGGGTAACATAATGGCGACTTTCGCCATTGAAACGGCGTTGAAAGGGTATATGACGTATTCTTCCGTCGCTTGCACGCTGTATAAAGGCGAAACGAAATTTCTTACTATAAAGTAATTTAGGCGCAAAAAAAGCTCTGCCGTAAAAAGCAGAGCTTTTTTGAAGCCGAAAAAGCCGTCAATTTTTCTTTTCGTTTTCGCCGATAAGCGTTAAAAGCGTGATAACGCCCGCAAGCAGACCTACGGAGATTGTTATTATCCAAAAAAAGTAGTCTTGAAATTGCCCCGAGCCCGCGTAAGTAACGACGTTGCCGCCGAAGTTGAAGAGGGCATGGACTATCGCGCCGTAATAAATGCAGTTCGTAGCTTCCTTTAACGCGCCGAAAAGGCAACCTAACAAAAAGGTATACGCCACTTGCAAAGCCGTTGCGCCTATTCCCGCGCCGCCGAGCAAGTTTAAAAGGTGAAATAACGAAAACGCCGCCGCAGAGATTATAACGCGCAAAAATACCGCGTTCTTTTTGCCTTTCAGTTTGCCTAAAATAGCTTCGTAGAGTATTCCGCGGAAGAAAAGTTCTTCCATTAGGGCGACTACTATGCACTCCGCGGCAAGCATTACGCACATTAAGCCGTCGTCGATTGTTGCCGAGCCTGCGATAAGCGCGTGGAACGGGAAGTTTGCCGCGGCAACGAACAGCGCGGCGATTATTACGGGCAAAGCGTTTTTAGTCGGTTTTTTAAATGCTAAAAGGCTTTTCGAGCCGAAAGAAAAAACTACGAAAATAAGCACGGCAAGCACTATTAAGCGTATCAAAATATCCTTGAAAAGCTTATTAAAGTTTTCGTCGGTTGAAATATCGAGCGGAATAAAATATATCGTTACGCTAAGCGCGAGCGCGACGAGCAAAAACGTGTATAGGCTTAAGTTTTTTCTATTGTCCATATGCGTTTATCCTCCCGAAAACTTATATAATCATGTTAGCACAAAGTATAAAAAAACTCAACCTAAAATCTTATAAAATAACCACAAATAAAAGCCTTTTGCACACATTTTACAATAATGTGAATATTTCCCGTCGCGTATTCTTGCTTTCGCCCCCGCCGAGATTGACAAAACGCAATTTTTTTGGTAACATATCATATATATAAATGCGGACTAATTTTTGCTCCGCACAAACGATTAAGGGTTCGCCCTAAGGAGAAAGCATGCTTTATAACGACATCAAGCACATTATCAAACACTTCGACTTCGAAGGCACTTACGAAAGCGCGGAAGAACTTGTTAACGGCAACGTTAACTTCACGTACAAACTTTATTACCGCCAGGCGGACGGGAGCGTTATTCATTACGTTTTGCAACGCATAAACACCGTTGCTTTCCGCGACCCCGAAAGGCTGATGGAAAACATCGTCAATGTCGTAAATCACCTCGTGGATTCTATGCGCGAGGACGGAATTAACCCCGCAAGGCGCGTTTTAACATACATAAGATGTGACAACGGAAGTTATCTTTACGAGGACAGAAACGGCAATTATTGGCGCGCCGACGTGTTTATCGACGGTACCACCGCTTACGACAAGATAGACGACGGCGAAAAGTTCTATCAAGCGGGCAAAGGCTTCGGAGAGTTCCAGCGTTATTTATTTGATTTTCCCGCGGAAAAGCTCACCGACACTATACCGGACTTCCACAACACCAAAAAGCGTTTTTACGCGTTCGTAGCCGCGGTTGCCGCGGATAAGGCGGGGAGAGTCAAAGACCTCGAAAAGGAAATAGACTTCTTTTTCGATAGGAGAAAAATGATGAGCGAAATCGTCAACGAAATAGAAAGCGGGAAAATACCCTTGCGCGTTACGCATAACGACACAAAGCTCAACAACGTGCTTATGGACAACGTTACGGGCGAAGCCGTTTGCGTAATCGACCTCGATACCGTTATGCCCGGTTCCGTTTTGTACGATTACGGCGACGCTATCCGCTTCGGCGCGGCGACCGCCCCGGAGGACGAAAAGGACGTTTCTAAAATGGGCGTGGATATGGACTTATTTAAAAAGTTCACCGACGGATTCTTGTCGGAAGTAGCCCCCGTTCTCACAAAAGAAGAAATTCATCTTCTTCCGCTCGGCGTAAAGGTTATAACTTGCGAACTTGCAATGCGTTTTTTAACCGACTATATCGACGGCGACGAATACTTTAAAATTAAGTACCCCGACCACAACTTAGTCCGCGCCCGCGCGCAAATGAAGCTTTTGACGGAAGTCGAAAAGCATTACGACGAAATGACGGAATACGTCGATAAATTTATCGTAAATAAGTAATTTAAAGCATACAAAGAAGAGGCGAAAGCCTCTTTTTTAATGCAAAAAATCCCTCTAAAAACGCTTGAACGATAAAAACGCAAAGAAAACGGCTACCCGAAAGGTAGCCGTTAATGTTTAGTTTGAGCTTTTACGCGTTTTCGCCGTTTCCGTCGTCCTTAGGAGTTTCGCTCGCTTCTTCCGTAGCGGGTTCGTCGCTTTCGACGTTGTTTTCGGGGTTGTCGTAATCGTAAGGCTTTTCTTCGGCGGGAGTGGTTTCCGCTTCGTCCTTAGCCTTAGCCGCGGATTCGCGTTTAGCTTTGTTCGCGTTTATCTTGTCCTGAGCGGAGTCGCGACTGTCGCGTTGATAGAATATCTGAGAGGCGACTTTCTGTCTGTGCTTCGCGCCGATTATCTTCTTGACGATGATTATAATAATCGCGATAATCATCAACGCGGAGATTACGATAGAAACAATCTGCAACGGGAGCGAATAGCTTGTTTCGCTGTCCGTAGAAGTCGAGGAAGACGAAGAGGAAGAAGAATCGGAGCTGTCGCTTGTTCTTTCGTCGAGTTCGTGTTCGACGTCTATCGTTTCGTAAGTAGCGATAACCGTTTTGAGCTTGGTGTACTGTTCGTAAACGACTTCGGCGGCGTAAGTTCTCGTCATCGTCGCGTCTTTGCCGTCCGCGTCGGTGTACTGAACGGTGGAAGGCATTCTGATGTAGCTAATAGTTGTGGGGGTATCTTCAAGTATTGCCGCATCAGGCGCAAGCTTAGCTCTGAATTCCGCCATAGACGGGGTGGAAGTGGTCGCTTCGTCGAAGAGAACGATACCGCTTGATTTTTTGCTTCCGTCTCTTGAACCGTTCCAGAGTTCGAGTCTGTAAGAAATATCAGCATTGCCCGCGGTGATAACGAAGTTAACCGTAGCCCAACCGCCTTTTTCGATGCAGTCTTTTGCTTCTACGACTTGAACGAATTCCTTAGTGAAACCGTTTTCGCCGTCGTGTTTTTCACCCGTGAGAGAGAGGACCGCGCCCGCATTTTCGTCGAGCATATCGGCAACGCCGAGGTAAACATACGCTTTTGCAGTTCCGAGAACCCTAACTTTTACGGAAACGAGGGTAGTCGTGCCGGACGAGAATGTCTTGGAAGAACCGATGTAACCGTAAGAGGTTGCCGAGGTGTTCTTTATGATAAGGGGTTGAAGTTCTTTGTTTTCGCTAATCTTGGAAAGAGCCTTGATTGCCGCTACTTCGTCCGCGGTCAAGCCGAGGGAGGCGTATGCGTCGATATACTTAGTATTGATAATGCCGGAGATAACGTCGTCGCTCGTGTAAGCCGTGTTTTCTCCGCCGACCATCTTGTGTCCGCCGACAACGCCCGTGTAGTTCATAACGGAAGTAGCGGGAGAGGTGCGAACGGTAAAGTTGTCGCTTGCGCCGTAAGTGAAGTTGTAGCTGTCGTCCGTTTTATCTTCTTCGACGCCGTTTATCATATCGAGACCGAGCGAAACGCTGCCGGTGTAGGTGTCGGAAGTTGTTGCAATGTTGTATTCGTCTTCGGGAAGTTCCGTTAAGGTGAAGCCGGTAAATAGCGCGTAACCCGTGGTAAGTTTGAACTTTTCGGTTATGCCTTCGTCGGTCGTACCGAAGTCGATTGTGATTTTGTATTCTCTTTCTATGCCGTCGCCGAGCTTGTTCGCGATGAAGAGTTTAGTCAAAGCCCAGTCGGAAGTCTTTTCGTTTTCGTAATCGTTAGTCGTGAAAGCCGAAAGAACGGTCGTGGAGTTTTTGCCTTCCGCCGCCATCGGTTCTACTACGGAAATCGCAGCTCCCGTCTGACCTGCGCCCGCCTTAACTTTCGAATAGAAGGAAAGCATGTAATACTTGCCGTCCTCTACCGTGCCTGCGCCGATAGTGAAAGTCGTTTTAGTGGAAGCGCCGACGGGCGTGCCTTTATGATTGATATAAAGGGTTTTTGCGGTGGAGGAAACGGGGTTGGTTACGTTGTCAATACCCGTTATTTCGTTGAAAGCTTTATAGTCCGCTTCGTAAATGGCGTTCGTGTAAACGGAATTATCATCGTAAACTTTGTTGAGTTCTGTGGTTCTGCCTACAAGAATTGCTTCCGCGTCGCTAAGCTTATGGGTGATAGCAACCGAGTAGGTGTTAGCGTGCTTAGCAAATTCTTCGTCGCCTACATACTTGTCCGACTTGGTGCCGTTGCCGCCTTCGTGCGCAGCTTTTGCGGGGAGGGTAACTTTAAGTTCGTTAGCGGTAGAATCAACGTATTCGCCGTTGTCGAGCTTGAAGATACTCTTCGTAGCGTCCGCGGTTCCCTTAGCCGCTTCGTATTCGTCGGCGGTGATTTCTTCGTAAGTTACGTTATCGAAGAACGCGAAGCCTTCTACGTAACCGTCCGTAAGGTTTCTGCTGCCGCTGCCGAGCCCTAAAACGACTTTTACCTTGGAAGTAGAGTAGCTGCTCGCTTCGACGTACAAATCGTAACGTTCCCATACGCCGTTAGTGTTGATGTTTCTAACGGTGAGAGGCGATTTTTGTTCGCCCGCGTTGTTGGTGAGCGAAATGTATGCGCCGAATTCCTTGGTTTCCGTCTTGGTTGTAAGATTATCGGTTTTAACCCAAACGCTTATTTTGCCGTAGTTTTCTACGGTGACGGTCGTGGAGGAAGTGAACTTCTGCGCCGTGCCTTTACCCTTTTCGGACTTTAAGTAGTTGTGAATCATTAAGATTTTCGTGCCTAAAGTCGGGTATTTGTTTTCGTCGTTCTTGTCCTCGTTGTCCTCGGAATACACGTATTCGTTCTTGACTAAGCCGTAGTACGAAGGCGTATAGGGGTTACCGTGATCGGGTTTGTGTTCGATAGAATCGGTAAAAATTGCGTTATAAACGTCATCGTTCGTATCGATAATGCCCGAAGGATAGCTCGACGAGGTTGCCGAAGTGCTGGATACCGAATCGTTGGACTTAGACCAGCTTATCCCCGTGTATACGGGGTAGTCCGCGGCTTCTTTTTCGTTCGTGCCGAACTGGAAGTCGCCGTTCGCTATCGTCTGGTAATCCGTTTGCGTTACTTTCGTTTCGGAAGAGGAGGACGAGGAAGAACTCGAATTCCCGTTATCCGAACAAGCAACCGTGAAGAGCATAGATACCGCCAAAGCCGCCGCGCCTAAAACGAGCGGAAGCTTTTTCAGATTAAACTTGCTAATCTTGTTCATAGTTCACCTTTAAAAAATGAGTTATAATTTGTTTTTGACAAAAGATTTTATCAACTTTATAGATTATACAATAATCGGCGGAAAAAAGCAATCTTTTACTAATCGTTATCGCATAAAAATATATAAAAACTCCTAAAATATCGATAATTTTCGCAAAAAATTTTTCTTTAAGCCCAAAATAGTGGTATGAAAGCTTTCTTTAAGGAATTTTCGCCCTATCTCGTCGGGCTTTTGGCGGGAGCCGTGAACGGGCTTTTGGGCGGCGGTGGCGGAATGATTGTCGTTCCGGGGCTTGCGCTCGCGCTTTCCTTGTCCGCTAAAAAATCGCATGCGACCGCGCTTGCCGTAATCTTGCCCGCTTCAGTTATAAGCGCGTGCGTTCTCTTGTTTAATTTCAAAAACGACTGGGTTTTGCTTTCCGCTACGACTATCGGCGTGTGCGTGGGCGGCGTTATCGGGGCTGTGCTTTTAAAGAAGCTCAAAAACCCCGTTATAACAAAGATATTCGCCGTTTTAATGCTCGCGGCGGGCGTTAAGCTTTTGTTCTTTAAATGATTTTTAGCCTTTAAGATTTTGCGCGGTTAACGGTAAAAAACGGATATTTTGTTTAGCGTTAAAAACCGCACAAAACGGCGTTAAAAATAGTTTTTGATGACAAGTTATTATATAACTTGTTTAATGCCGAAATAAAAACGGAATAAAACGGATATCTAAAATTATCGCAAAACTTTGCTATTACGGATTAAGTATAAGGAATTTTATGTTAAGATTTTTATGGTTTTTACTCTCCGGCGTGCTTGCCGGAGTACTCGGAGGAATGGGAATGGGCGGCGGCACCGCGCTCATTCCGCTCGCTTCGCTTTTCTTCTCTCCGAACGCCGACGCGCTTAGGACGGCTAACCTCGTAAGCTTTATTCCTATGGCGATTGTCGCCGTTACCATGCACGCAAAAAACGGGCTTATCGAAAAGAAAGGTCTTTTCAAAGTTATCTTCGCTTGCGCCGGCTCTTCCTTTTTCGGCGCGGTTTTTTCGCTCGGGATAGACGGCGAATATCTGAAAAAGGGCTTCGGCGCGTTTTTAATCGCACTTGCGTTTTTTCAGTTTTTCTTCTCTCAAAAAGTCTATAAGGACGAAAACGATGTCGGAAAAAGTTTGAAAGACGATAAGTGAGGCTATAAGGCGATAGGGAATGTAATTCTGAAGAAAAATTTTTTGTGTTTTTTATGTGATAAGCGGCATAAATTGCCGTTTTTTTTACATATTCGGCAACTTTAAACATGTATTTGTGCAATTTGCACAAATATAAAGTGCAAAATTTAAGCGGAAATTAGTCGTAAAAGTCAGTAAACGAGCGTTAATCAGCTTTAAATAAGTGAGCATTCAGTGAAGATTTTGCCGTTTTTCACATATGAAGAAAAAAAATAAAAAAATACCGAAAAATTTTGCACAAATATTGTTTTTTCCTCTTGCATTTATATGATTTTTGTTATATAATCTTAGTAAGTAAAAATATTTTATACAAACCCAAACAGGATATTACTTTATTTCGGGATATGCGGAAGCTTCCGCATACCTTTGAGGTTTGACTATAGAGGTAGTAAATTGGAAAAAATCGGAATTATTGACTTAGGTTCTAACTCGGCGCGGCTCGTCATCGTCAAAATGCTCGGCGACGGACATTTTATGGTTATCGACCAGCTCAAAGAAAGCGTAAGGCTCGGCAAAGATATGGAGAGGGACGGCTTTTTGAAGCCCCAAAGAATAGCCGAAACGATTAAAACGCTGAAAATGTTCCGCAAGCTATGCGACGCTTACGGGATAGAAAGAATTATTGCGGTTGCGACCGCCGCCGTAAGGCGCGCCAA
Organism: Christensenella sp. UBA4636; assembly: GCA_002405915.1. GTDB lineage: Bacteria > Bacillota > Clostridia > Christensenellales > Borkfalkiaceae > UBA4636. The sequence goes on along the minus strand of DHMS01000022.1, from coordinate 2,062 downwards.
AAACCAAAGGAGTTTTTTGGACGAAGTCGCGACGACTTGCGGCATTAAGCTCAAAGTTTTGTCCGCGGAAGAGGAAGCCGTTTATATTTATCGCGGCATAATCAACACGATGGACGTGCCTAAGGGGCTTATCCTCGAAGTATCGGGCGGCGCGACGAAAGTTATTTACTATAACCGCCGTAACCTTTTGAACTTTAAAACGCTTCCTTTCGGCGCGATTACCTTGACGGAACTTTTCGCGGCGGACGGGCTTACCCCCGCGGAGCAAACGGCTAAGATAGAAGAATTCTTCGCTCAGCAGCTCGCTTCGATCGAATGGCTTAAAGACATCGACCCCGAAACTCAACTTATCCTTGTGGGCGGCTCCTTCCGCGCACTCGGTAAGATTAGCAAAATCGTAAAAAAGAGTCCGTACCCCATCATTCATAACTATCATATCCAGAGCGAAGAGTTCGTCGATATCTACAATAGGCTCAAAGCAATGGACCTTGACAAAAAGAAGAGAATCAAAGGCGTTTCCTCTTCCCGCGCGGACATTCTTCCGAGCGCGCTCGCGGTTATCCAGTCGGTTATCGCTCATTGCGGCTTTAACGAAATGGTCGTTTCCGGTTGCGGGCTTAGAGAAGGGCTTATGTTCAACTATGCAATGCCCTCTACCTTCGAAAAGCCTATTTCGGACGTTTTGGGTTACAGCTTGAAAACGCTCGTTAAAAACTACGGTTGCAACGAAAAGCACGTCGAACAAGTTCTCAATATTTGTATTCAGCTTTTCAAACAGCTCCGCGTTCTTCACAAATTCCCGCGCCAACATATGAGAATTTTAAAGGTCGCGGCTATGCTCCACGACGCGGGCGCAAGCATCAAGTATTACGATTATCAAAAACATTCGAGCTACATTGCTCTTAACTCCGCGCTTTACGGAATAAGTCAGAGGGAAATAGTCCTCGCCGCGCTCGTTATATCCGTTTATAAGAACGATGACTTTTCGATGAGCGAACTCGTAAGATACAAAGAGTTCATAACAGAAGCCGACGTTGAAGTTATAAGAAAGCTCGGCGTTATGCTCCGCATTGCCGAAAGCTTGGATAGAAGCATGTCCGGCTGCGTTACCGGTATCGTTTGCGACGTGTTGGGCGATTCCGTTATCATGAAAACCGAGCTTGCGGGCGACGCTTCGCTTGAAATCAAGGAAGCAAAAACCGTTGCTCAGGACTTTAAGAGAATTTTCAAAAAGAATCTCGATATACTCTGATAAAAGATACGAAAAAGTCCTTGCTTGTCGGCAAGGATTTTGTTGATGGAAAATTCGTTTTTAAAATTGAATTTGTAAAGGTAAAAGTCGATTTGTAAAATCGGCGGGCAAAAAAACGACGGGGCTTTATTTAAGCTCCGTCGCGTTTTGTTTTGTGTTTTATATAAGATTAGTTTTGTTCGGTCGGTTTTTCTTCGCCGAAAGTTTCTTCTTTTTTAACGATAACCGCGGTTTTCGCAAAGCGTTTTACCGATTCGATTGCGCTTTCGCAAGCGGCTTTCGTCGAATACCCTTCGCTTATGCATAAGAGGCGGGTGGACGAGGAATAAATTTTAATGAAGTAATTGTCGTTTTTGTCGACCGATATAGCAAAGTTATTTTTGAGAATATTGTTTTTAACCGTTTCGATACCGCTTTTAATACCCGAAAGTGCGGTGTAACTTTCCGTTCTCAATAAAACCTCGCCGTTGGAAGCCGTGAGTTTTGCATAAAATCTGTCGTTTTCCTTGTCGATTACCCATTTGCCGGAATAGCGAGTGGGCGTTTGCTCTTCACCCGCTTTTTTAGCGGTCGGCTTCTTTTCTGCTTTTGCGGGTTGCTTTTTAGCTGCCGCTTCCTTTTTTTCGGGCGTTTTTTTGTCCGCTTTCTTTTCGGCAGTCGGCTTTTCTTTCGCTTCCGCTTTCTTAGTAGCCGCTTTGGTTGTCGGTTTTTCTTCGGCGGGAAGTTCTTCGGTTTCGACGGTTACCGCTTCTTCCTCGGTGTTTTCTTCGGCGGGAAGTTCTTCGGTTTCGACGGTTACGGCTTCTTCCT
>DHMS01000012.1 GCA_002405915.1 Christensenella sp. UBA4636 | reverse complement strand
CTTAGCCGGTGGTACTTGACTATATTAATCCAAAGCATTTTGCAAACAATGGTATTGCTAACCAAGCTAAAAACATTATATCCCATATGGTGACGACAAAAAAGGTTGCGCCCGGTATTTGGTGTGAGTATGAAGGAAATGGAAATTTGCGTGGTAACGTGTAGTGCATATAATATTTTATAGACAAATAACTGTCATATAATAACGCTAATAGCATACCGGCAGGTATCATAATTGCGGAAATCAAATAGATAATACTTTTTATAGTTTCATCCGATACAAAATTTTGTAATCCATAAGCAAGTGCTACTAATCCTATTGATAGTATAATAGATACAAATTCGACAATAATTATCGGGGATAAGAAGCGATTGAAACTTGTTTTGTAAATTTGCTCGCGTTCTTCCGTGTATGTGCATGTAGAGCTTTGATAAGATGCTTTTATTTGCTTAGTAAATCTTATATATGAAATTATAACAAAAATAATGTTTGCAAATAATATCACAACTGATGCGATTGAGTATAAATTTTTCACGATGTTTTTCTCCATTATAAAAAGCAAAGAATAAAGTCATATGCAATTACGGTAGCTTGAAAAACAGAAAAGAATATAGCTATAACAATTAAGTTTGCAAATCCGCTTGCAATCATTGTCATTTTAGATAGACACTCTTTCCTTTCCTTTGAGCCTGGAATTTCAAAAGCTCGATTAACATTAGAAATTTTTTTTCTGCATATGAAGATGAGTGCAAGACAAACTAAAAAGAATAAGAAAAGAACGGTAACAAAATCTATAAATGGTTTTTGTTGTCCTTCTGTCGGTAGTCCATCGCACAACGATAAGACGATACCGATAATTGCGAGAAATAAGTTGATCCCGACTGTGAGCAATCCGTTTCTAAATAAATTGCATCCGAAGTTTGGGGTTGTGTCCTTCGCTTCCATTGCGTTCAAGGCGAAGATATATCTTCTTCTGAACATAAAGTAGGAATATACCACGTTAGCTATTCCTAATAGAAAAGCTATGCAGTTCAATAAAAACATTAAATATTTCATAAATGTGTTTCTCTGTTATTATTTATTAGATTGTAATTTTTTATGGTAAAACTATTTAGAATAAGTTTTTTATCCGTTTGGTTTCACTTAAAACAAATTTGTAAATCGCTTCTTAGGAAAACCAAAACGCTTTCACAAATATTCCGACGGTTACCCATGATAGAAACATTATTAGAGCCACGCTTATACAATAGATAGCACTCATAGACACATCACGGAGATACTTTGGGTCTGAGTCGCATACGTAGTATCTCATAGATAGATAACTGTCGTATAATATTGTAAAGAAGAAAGCTATAGGAAGCATAACAAGCGTTAAGGAAAAGAAGATATTAGCAAATTCCCCTTCGATAGTAAACTCTCCACCAAAGCCAAGAGCAATTAAGCCCCCGGAAATCGGAAAAGATACGAGTTCTGTTATTATCGCCGGTAACAAACAACGGTTGAAACTTGTGCGGAAAATTTGGTAGCGTTCTTCTTTGCTTATGATACTTCTGCCTGCATATAGTGTTCTGATTCGTTTTGGCAATTTTATATAAGCGTGTATAAGAAGAGCAATGTTTGTTAACAGTATTATCATCGCAATGATTCCGCAAAAATATATTTTGAACATTTTTCCCCATTATAAAAAGCAAAGAATAAAATCGTAAACAACTGTCATAGCTTGAAATGATAAAAGAAGGGCAACGGAAGTCGTAAAGTTGAAAAATCCATGAGCGATTCTTGTCATTTTGTATAAGCATTCTTCTCGTTCTGCACAATCGGGAATTGTGTAAAAACTGTTAAACTTAGTTGTTTTAATTTCATATATAAGTCCGACTATAACGCCTGTTAAGAAAATGGTGAACAACACTATAATTGGTGCGACTCTGGGTTCTTGCTGGTTTTCGGTTGGTAATCCGTCGCATAGGGAAGCAATAGTTCCCGCAATGGCGATAAGGAAGTTTATTCCTAAAATTTTCAATCCTTCGCGATATGGGTCGTATCCGAAGTTCGGAGCAGTATCTTTTTCGCTCATTATGCTTAAGGCGTAGAGATATCTTCTTCTAAACATTAGGCTTGAGTAGATAATATTAGCTAACCCTAATATAAAAGCTACGCAGTTAAGCAAGAACATTAAATATTTCATAGTCTTATTGTGTTATTTGTATGGAAATACCCCAATTATCCCACCAAGTTGGAATCCAACAGATTTTTACATTGATGCTTCTGTTTAAAGCTGCATTATATAAAATTACTATACAATCAAGAAGCGAAGGGGTACATATATCGACTATAATAAATAATGCTCTTAAGAATGGGTGGGTAGAGCTAACAACTTGTAGTACCCAAGAACAAATACCTATTAAACTTGAAACCATTGTGTTGCTAAAGAAAGCAACCATTTGTGTTGCTATATCATTGGGCACATAAAATAAAGCGTATTGTATCTTATCAGCAAGTTGTTCGTATTTTGTTTTTAAACTGTCGAAAGCTTCCATGCATGAAACGACAGTGTTGAAAGCTGTCTTAAAAAATAAGAAAAATGAGGCGAAAAAGATAGCCCAATCACTGTCGGCTGGGATTCTGACGCAGTTCCAACTCCATATTGGTTTGTTCATTCTCCAACGAGCATATGATTCGTCCGTTTCATTAAATTCAAACTCGTAATCATCGTTAATATATCCTAATTCTTCTTCAACCATTTGATTCATTGCGTTTACATTTTTATGAATCATTCGGATTACGGCGATATTGTATGCGTCTTCTTCGTTTTCGATTTGTTCCGATATATCAATTTCTTCTTCGTATATTATCGCGCCATATTTCATATCGATAGGCGTTTCATCTATAATTAGCTTCCTCTTGCTTGCATTGTTATCATCAAAATGTACATATTCTATGTATTGCTGAGTAATTTCTTCAGTTTGTTCATCTATGTATTCATCGGAAATATCGTTGCCTGTTAAGTAGCTATTTGCCAATTGGTCAAATTCTTCATCGAACTCGTTTTCGAGAGCTTTGGCATAAATCTGTTGTCCGTAGTACGGCGCGATAATGCAACCGAACGAGAGTGTGAGTATCAGCAAAAAGCTGATGAGCTTTGTTTTTCTTTTCATTTTTTGCTCCTTTTGCAAATGGTTTTTTGTTCTTACTGTTTTGCGGTTTTTAACAAGTAACAACAATAATATGGTACCATTTTTGTTGGCTTTTAGTCAAGTGGATTTTATATCAAAACGAATAAATAGTTCTTGTTATAAGTAAAAATTGATATTCATTCTAAAAAATGACTACGCAATCGTTTTAATGCGGATTGCGTAGTTTTTGTGTTATATTAACCCAAAGCAATTTATAAACGGGGGTATTGCAAGCCAAGACAAAAGCATTATTGTGTATATGTTTGAAGAATATATAATAATACACGATATATCTTGTAGGCGTGACGGCAAGGCGAATCTGCGGGGTATTGTAAAGTGAATATAATATTTAACGGATAAATAACTGTCGTATATATACGCAAAAAATATTCCTGTAGGGAACATAACGATAAAAATTTTAAAAATTATATCTTTGTACATTTCATCGAATACAAAATTTTTGATTTCGAATACCGTCATTGCCATTATAGCTAATATCAACAAGGAAAGAAGCCCAAAAATGAACAAAGCGTATAAACAATTATCAAAACTTGTTTCGTAGATTTTTTTACGTTCGTCTGTTCCCATATTGTCGGCTTTGTTGCCGCACAACCGCTTAATGCTTTTTGTAAACCTTATGTAAGAAATTATAAAGAAAACAAAGTTTGAAAATAATATCAGAACCGCGACAATTGCACATATTTTTTTTATTGTCATTTTTTCTCCTTACATAAAGAAAAGAATAAAATCGTACGCAATCACTATAGCATGAAAAGCTAAAGTGGCTATAGTTAAGCCGATAAAGTTACTAAATCCGTTTAAAACCATCGTTATTTTGGCGAAACGTTCATCTTTTTCTTCAAAACCGGAAATAGTATAAGGTTTGCTAAGTTTGAGTATATTTCCTTTGTATATAACGCCGGAAAGAATGCAAATCAAAACTATTACGGGGATTATTACATATAGGGGTATAATCTGATTTGCTTTCCATTTTTCAAGTAGTCCGCCACACCAAGAGGCAACGATACCGATAACAGCAAGAAGTATGTTTATCCCTAAGGTTCTTAGTCCCGCCGTAAATTGATTGCATTCAAAGTTAATAGTGGCGTTCTTTTGATTTACTGAGCCTAAGGCGTTAAGATATCTTCTTTTGAATATTCGGCAAGAATATACTACGTTTGCTATTCCTAATATGAATGCCGCGCAGTTTAATAAAAACATTAAATATTTCATAAAATAAAATGGTTAAATTATATTGACTTTATAGAAAGCCCAAAACTGTCACGGAAAGACCATCTCCAACATAACTTTACTTGTATGCCTTTATAATTTTTTAGCGCCTGGTAAAGAACGATAATGCCATCAAGTAGCGTTGGAGTGAAATGATCTATTACTATTTTTATTGCTTTTTTTATTAGTACAGAGCCCGTGAAAAGTTCTATTAAGAATGAGCAAGTATTGACTAAATTATATACCGTATCATTTGTAAAAAATGAAAGAAGTTGATAAAATGTATCACCTTGTAAACTTTCTAAAGAGACGTTAATAGCTGTTTCTAAAGCTCCCGTTTTATTGTGTAATTCAGTTATAGCATTTTGGAAATCTTTTTTTACGCTATTAAAGATAACTCGGATAACAAGGGCGAGTCCTCCGAATAAAATAGCTGCATCACTGTCGCCGTTAAACGATACACCATTCCAACTTAATTTAAAGTTATAGCATCTAAAACGTGCATATGATTCGTCTGTTACATCGAATACAAATTCGTAATCGTCGTTTATATGCCCTAACTCTTCGTCAACCATTTCGTTCATAGCATCAACGTTTTTATGAATCATTCGTACTACGGCGATATTATATGCGTCTTCTTCGTTTTCGATTTGTTCCGATATATCGGTTTCTTCGTCGTATATTATCGAACCATATTTCCTATCAATAGGCGTTTCGGCTATAATTAGCTTCCTATTACTTGCATTGTTATCATCAAAATGTACATATTCTATGTATTGCTGAGTAATTTCTTCAGTTTGTTCATCTATGTATTCATCAGAAATAGCGTTGCCTGTTAAATAATTGTCTAACAATTCATCAAATTCCTCGTTTGACTCGTTTTCAAGGGCTTTGGCGTAAATCTGTTGTCCGTAGTACGGCGCGATAATGCAACAGAACGAGAGTGTGAGTATTAGCAAAAAGCTAATGAGTTTTGTTTTTCTTTTCATTTTTTTGCTACTTTTGCAAATTGTTTTTTGTTCTTACTGTTTTGCGGTTTTTAACAAGTAACAACAATATTATAATACTTTTTTTTTAGTTTTAAGTCAAGTGAATTTTACACAAAAACAAAGAAATAGTTCTTGTTAGTGATAAAAACTGATATTCCCCAAAACAAAGCAGCAATCGGCGTTTTGCCGATTGCTGCTTTGTTTGCACGTTTTAATCCAGAGATTTTACTTCGCCGGTTGTTAGATAGTCGAAAGAATCTAAGGGGTAGTCTTTGAATTCGGGGTATTCGGAATTTGAATATTTGTAGATTTTATCGCGGATTAAGAGGGCGTCCGCGCCGCTTTCCTTTACTTTGTCGACAAGTTTTAATAAGAGAATGTTGAGCTTGTCCGTGACTTTTGTAATCGTGTTCTCGTCGACGACCGCGCGGCGGTTTAGCTTGTCGAGAGAGTAGCCTTTCGAAGAGTCGGAAACCTCCACTTTGAACGAAAGTTTAATTTCAACCGTGGGCTTCCCGTTAAGGTTTACCTTTATCGAACGCTTGCAGTTGGAGAGGGTGAGGAGAGTTTTTTCGTCGCCGTTTTCGAGCGAAATATAGCTTTCGCCTAACGGACCCGTCAGCATATTAAAAATCTGCGTTAACTCTTGGTCAAGTTCGCCTTTAAGCTTGAAATCGGAAAAAAGGGCGAGGGTAGAAGCGTCGTAAACCTTGTCCGGCGTGTCGCCGCTTCCTCCGCCGGAACTCCCTCCGCCGGAACTTCCTCCGCCACCCGAACTTCCTCCGCCACCCGAACTTCCTCCGCCGGAACTTCCTCCGCCCTCCGAGCCGCCCGATTGAGTCGAAGCCGTTATCGAAGAACTTCCGCCCTCTTTTGACTTGGATTCTTCGGTTATGGGTTTTATTATCGGCATAAAGGAGCTGTCCGACGGGGAGTATTCGGAAAGGGCGATTTTGCGCAAATTCGCGTTAGGCACGGTGTTCGTCATCCATCGACTTTTCAAAACGATTTTTGAAACGGCGAAAGACGATATCGCATCGAGGGGCGTTTTGGAAAGTAAAATTTCGCCGGCTTTGTCGTCCGCCATCGCAACGACCGCGGAGTTTTGGACTTTTTCCGAAACGATAAAGTAGTCTATAATGTCTTTAACGCCCTTTTCGGCGACTTTTCTGCCGATTAAAACGAGGGAACAGAACGAAAGTTTAGGGTGCCAACCTGTTTTTGCGCCTACGTTTTGTATGCCTTCCATAACGGTGTTTCCGTCAGCTGTCACGACAGCGTCGTCGTTTGCGGCAGCTGTGTCGGTCGCTTGCGGAATGGCTATCTGAGCGGTTATTTTGTAGCGTGAATTTTCGCCCTTGTCAATGCCTATCGCGACGATTATAGCCGTTTTTTCGATGTCGATAAGCGCGAAATCGCTTGAAAAGTAAAATATCGTGAGCAACGCGCCTAAAATGAGCGCAATTCTTATCTTAAACGTTTTCATATCTGCACCTCGCCGCGATTAAAAGCGCGGGCGTTAAAACGAAAGCCGTAAAGGCGAAAAAGTACGAAAGATAGTCTTCCGCAAAGTCGAGCAACGCAAAAATTTTATGTGAAAATATTACTATCGCCGCGGCGGCTAAAACGTTCACAGCTATCGCAACCCACAAGCCTTTTTTCGTGCCGAGAACGCGTTCAACGCACTTCGTGCATAAAAACAAAGGCAAAATTATCGCGTGCATTTGAGCGAATAAGAGAAGAAACACGGCGAGATAGTCGAACCGAGCGGCGTTAGTTGCGTTTACGCTGAAAACGGTTGCCGCAGGAACGGCGAAAGGCTGACTGCCGGAAATAGGTCCGTACACCGCAAAAAACACCGCGATGAACGCGCTTGCCGCAACCGCCGCGCCCGCATAGCTTAAAATTACGTTCCGTTCCGAGTGCTTTTCGCGGCGGAAATGCCCTAAAAAGAAGAGCATGTAAAGGCTGTCCGCAAACCAAGTCAAAGAGTGAAAAGAGGTTTTAACGAGGTTATAGGCGGGCTTTTCGAAAATCGGCATAAAGAAAGAGAAGTCCGCCGAGCCGACGGAGAGAAAGACCGCAAAGAGTAGCCCTATGACGGTTGCTATTATCGTCACGTCGCAACACCGCCCTAAAATTTTTAAGCCTTTAAGGCATGCGTACACGCTTACGAGGAAGAACGGAAAAAACGTTATGCCCGCGGGCATTATCTCGTAAAGCGTGTTTTCGATATAGTTTTTCTGTTCCAAAAGCGGCAAAAGAGCTTTTAAAAAGAAGTAAACGGCGTATATCGAGTATGCGATTTTGGTTATAGGCGTGCCGAGGGCGGACTCCGACACGTTGTAAAAGGTCTTGTCGCCGAAGCTTTTGCCGATATAAAGTATCAGCGCAAGCAGAAGAATATCGGCTAAAAAGTTTATTAAAAGGCAAATCCAAAGTTGCCCGCCCGCGCTTTCGGCAAGGTAAGACGGAAAAGTTACGAGCTTTGTGACGGGCGTTAAAGCCAGAAAAACAAAGCAAATCTGCCGCGGTTTTAAAAGGTTTCTTACGTTAAAATCATTCATCGTATTTCATTCTCACTTTGTCTTTCGGTTTAAACGTTAACGGGCGGTTTATCATATTCGGCACGAAAGTCATATAAAAACTGTCCTTAAAATCTTCCTTTACCATAGGCGCGAACGGCGCGAGGAAAGGCACGTCGAAGTTTTCCATCGAGGTTAAATATATCGTTATGAACACGGTGACGAGTATAAGCCCGTACGCGCCCATAGACCCCGCGATTAAAAGGTACACGAGCCGCAAAAAGGACATCGAATCGACGAGTTCCGGCACGGTGTATAAGCAAATCCCCGACAGAGCCATTATAAGAATTGTCGGCGTTGAAACTATGCCCGCGCGCACCGCCGTGTCGCCTAAAACGAGCGCGCCGACTATCGAAAGAGCCATGCCGACGTACTTGGGCATTCGCACGCTCGCTTCGTTCAAAATTTCGAAAATCAAGAGCGTGAAGAACATTTCGAAGCTCGGCGAAAGGGGAATGCCTTTAATACTGTTTACAATCGTCAGCAAAAAGTTGAGCGGGATAACCTGCAAATGGAAAAGCTGTGCGGACACGAACGCCGCGGGCAACATTACCGCGATTGCAAGCGACACGAGCCTAATAACGCGCGCCATGTTCGAACGGTAATTGTTTTGATAATAATCTTCCGAGGATTGGAAATCTTCGAACAAAACGTACGGCGCGGTTATGACTATCGGCGAGCCGTCTACGATTATCCCGACGCGCCCCTCTAAAAGCTTGGCGCAAAGTATATCCGGCTTTTCCGTTCCGCCCGTCTGCTTAAAAACCGAAGTTTTGTGGTCGGTTATTATTTTTGCGACGTACGAAGAATCGGGTATGCCGTCGATATCTATCTTTTTTATTTTTTCGCGCACTTTTTTTACGAGCGAATCCTCGGCGATTGAATCGAGATACACGAGCGAAATGTCCGTCTGCGTGTATCTGCCCGCCTTGAAATTTTCTACCTTTAAATATTTGCTTTTTATTCTGCGCCGAACGAGCGACAGGTTGGTTTTTATGTTTTCCGTGAACCCTTCGCGCGGACCCTTGACGACCGTCGAAGTGGGCGGCTCTGCTATGGCGCGGCTGTCGAATTTTTTAACGTCTACGGATAAGGCGAACGGCGATTTGTCGAAAAGGATAATGGTTTTGCCTGCAAGCACTTCGCTTTCGGCATCCTCGATTGTCGGAATAAGCGACGAGCCGGCAAGCGGAATGAGCGTAGAGGCTTTTTGCGCCGCGGGGCATTTTTTCTCCTTTTTGAGCGGCTCGACGACGGAAAGCGAAAGTTGCTTTTTGTCCGTCAACGAGTCCACGAACACCGCCGTGATTGCTCTCCCTTTCATGGAATAATCGGCGAACACTACGTCATCGGACGAAAATATTTTCTTCAATTTTTCTTTGTTTACTTCTAAGCTCGGCGATATCTTCATACTTAATAGTTTTTATCGCTTTTTTTATTTTATTCGAAAAATTTTTTCTTCTCTTGCTAAAAAAGCGGGACTAACCTCTTGACAAATTGAAAAACGGGTGTATAATATATGCGCGTTTGGAAAAGGAGGAGAAAATGAAGAGCTTTTTATACCCGTTCAAAGACAGCTTTTTGCGGCGTTTGGACGTTATATCTCGAACAACGAAGAGCGGCAAATCTTCCTGAGTTTTTTTCTCCTTTTAAAGGAGGACGGCGAATGCAGGAATTCAACATCGTCAGACTGTTGTCCGATTGCAGCTTCGACTGCATTATCGGCGCGGGAATCGCTTGCGTTATTATTTTTGTTTTTAAAAGATTTCTCAAAGCCTCAACTAAAATTTGTCTCGGATTGGCATTTATAATCGGCGCGGCGGCAACTGCTTCCATATCGGCGTTTCTTTTGAAAGAGGGCGCGGAAGTCGCGGCGACCAAAGCCGTTACCGCGGGCGGCGTTGCGGCTGTTCTGACCGCTTTTATGAAGAAGTTTGCTTTTACCGACAAGGAAGAGCTTAAATCGAACATCGAAAAACTTCTTTCAAGCATAGTCCTTTCGGACGAGCTGGACAAAGTGGTTGACGAGATAATCGTTAAAATCCTCGACAAGGGTTGCGGAAGCGACGAGATTAAGTCGGTAATTCTTGACAATCTTTCGGAAGATATAGACGACGAATCCCTCGACAAGGTTTGCGCGTTTATTATGTCGAGCATCGAAAAGCACAAGCAAAACAAGTCTGACAAAGAAAACAACTAAATATTTTTTGGCGAAAGTAAAAATCGGCAGTAACGCTTTTTATTTTTCGTCGCGGCGCTTTTGTCGCCGAATCGCTAAGTCGGCTCTTTTTCAAGGGTCGGCTTTTTTTGTGTGCCTGTGGTGGGCGGTAGTAGGGGGGGTGAAAGATAAAAAACGAGCGGCAAGTCCCTTGCCGCCCGGATAAAAACAGTAGCGATATTTTTTATAAAATAAATTTTTTATTGCATGGATAAAAATGCTGTTTAGTAACTTCCTCCATACTTTTTGATCTCATTCAGCATTTTTTCAAATGAAATTTTACCGTCCATATATTCGTTAAAAGTAAATGCTCTGCAATCACTTTCTATTTTATTGTATTTTTCGCCGTTAAAAAAGAATTCTTCAAGCGGTAAGTATTCTTCACATTCAAAGCTATCAATAGGCTTTTTTGCAAGATAGTCTAAGTATTCTTTTACATCTTCTAAATTTCTTAATTTTATCATAATTGCTCCTTATAAAATTTTTTTGACGAAAAAAGTGCAGTAATGAGATTTGCACTTTTCAAATTCCGTTATCTAAGGCTATAACGGAAGCTTGTTTTAGTTTTTCATCTTTTCTGTCCTTTTAAAATTATCTTATTCATCAAGTATTACATTTTAATTCACCGCCTATTGTGCTTTTATTGTAAATGCTTTTACGCATTGTAGATTATGGTATAGTTATATGTATAAATAGCCCAATCTCTACTTTTTTCTATAGCAGCCCACTGTTCTTCGGTTCCTTTGTAATATATGTTTTTTAGATTTTTGCAACTACCGAACGCATATCCACCTATGCTTTCCACGCTATCGGGAATAGTCACGCTTGTCAATCC
>DHMS01000035.1:88932-89916 GCA_002405915.1 Christensenella sp. UBA4636 | reverse complement strand
AAGTCGAATATGAAAATATCTGCCTATACTTTGCAGGCTCAGCGGGATTTTTATGAGATGAATGTTCAATTTCCGAAGAAATCGTTAAGGTATTTATCGTCTTTAAGCAGTATGGTAAACGTTCATCGCTCAAAACAAAGAAAATATCCTTTGCTGATCGGTTGCGGAGAGCATGATATTCCTATTGAATTATCGACCATAGAAACATGGAAGAAAAACGAGCCGCAATGCAGTGTGATTGTTTTTGAAAACGCGGGACATTGCGTTAATATGGATGTACCTCAAAAATTTAATTCAGTCATGGAGGAGTTTTGGCTGAACGGAAGTATCAAGGATTAAAAACGATCCCCTGCGAAAAGTATGGGAGAATTTACGAATAGTGCAAAAAGCGAATGCATTGAATTTTATGGGGCTAACAAATCGGAAACAGCGGAGGAAAAAGACATGAATACTTTAATTATTTACGGCAGTCAATACGGCACGGCAAAGCAATATGCGGAAAAATTTGCGGAAATGACGCATTTCCCCGTTATCGGCTATGAGGATATAAAGACCTTAGCGGATTACGAGAGAATAATCTATTTCGGCGGTTTATATGCAAGCGGCGTTAAAGGGTTAAAGAATACGGTTAAAAAATTATCTCCGGATACAAGGTTGATTGTCGTGACGGTGGGATTAGCGGATGTATCCGATAAAGAAAATATAAAAAATATCGGAAATTCCGTAAGAAAACAAGTACCGGAGCATTTGTTGAAATCTTTATCCGTTTTTCACTTAAGAGGCGGTATTGATTACGGCAAATTGAATTTTAAACACAAGATTATGATGAAAATAGTATATCATTCAATTAAAAACAAGCCGACGGAAAATCTTACGCAAGAAGATAAGGCGTTTATCGAAACCTATAACAAAAAAGTTGATTTTGTAGATTACGATTCTCTGAAACAAATTGTAGATGCGATTCAATAAATTTCGGTTTAAGGA
>DHMS01000035.1:40065-88822 GCA_002405915.1 Christensenella sp. UBA4636 | reverse complement strand
TTATTGTTATCGGTTACGACAATCGCGGGCATATGCTCTTTCGATGCTTCGCGTTCCTATGAATTCGTAAATCAATACGGGGATACCGTTAAAATGTGGGGATCGGGAATATATGCGCGCGATTCTTATTTTAAGGCTCCTATTTTTATCGGCTCAGACGTTACGATTTTATTGTTTGTCGTACCTTTGTCAATCGTTTCTTTCTTAAAAACACTGAAAAAAAAGCGTCGAAAATTATATTTGCAGTTTCGAACTTCTTTCTACGCTGCTTTACTATTCTGCAAGTCTGGCGTTCGGCGTCACTTATAATGTTTTGCATTTGGTATATATTGCATTATTCGGCGTTTGTTTTTTCAGCGCATGCATGTCGCTTGCAAAATTACACACGGTGAGCGTAAGGCAAGGACAGGTTTGCGCATATCGTTTTACGAAAGGAATGAAAATATTTTTGATAGCGACGGGTATTTCACTGTTTGTTGCATGGCTGCCCGACATTATTACGTCTATCAGAAACGGAACGTCATTGGATCTGATTGAAGTATATACCACGGAAATTACGTATGTACTCGATATGGGTATTATCAGTCCGCTGATATTCGTTACATATTATCTGGTCGGAAAAGAAAATTTTATGGGTTATGTACTCCTTCGCATGATTTTTAAGATATGTATATGTATAGGCGTCATGCTCCCCGTTCAAACCGTTTTCCAATTATCGGCCGGCATTTCAACGCCGATACCCGCCTTAATAACGAACGTTTTAATATTCGTCGTTATGGCTCTGTTTGCCGCATATTTTGAACATCGTATAAAACGAGAAACACATTATATTCCGTCGGAATCGGAAAAAGCCGCAACAACGTGAGTTCGGCTTTATGCTAAATTCAATATTTATAAAACGAATAATTATAATCTCTTGTAAAAAACAAAACGAACTCAAGATTTTCTTTCGGGTTCGTTTTATTCTTATTTGGTGCGGATGAAGGGACTTGCTCCGCTTCGCCGTAAAATGAAAGAGTTTCATTTTACGCAAAAACAAGGTTTTTGCAAACGCTAAAAGCGTTTTGGCTCGCTATCACGCCGGGGCAGTAAACAGCGGGTGACCGCTGTTTAGTCGCAACTAATATAAGAAAGACAGGCTTTTAAGTTGCGACTCCCTGCCCGTTCAAGTCCCTTTCAATGTACGAAAAAGCCGCGCGACCCCGTGAAAGGAGCCGCGCGGCTTTTGGTGCGGATGAAGGGAGGCGAAATATACTAAATATAGTATAATTTTTGCTACGCAAACCACAATATATTGCGTATTTTTAAAATTGTAGCAATTTAGTAACAAAAGCGGCGTTTTTTTAGTAAAAATGCCGTCTTTTTTTATGCCCTTTTAGCCTATCAAATCGACGATTTTTTGCTTGTCCGTTTCGTACATATGCCCGTATGTTTTCGTGACTTGTTCGACAGTATCACCTATAAGGTCAGCAACGACCATGAAGTTAGCTCCGAGGTGAATGCACATTGATACGAACGAATGCCTTAAGTCGTGTATTCTTATGGGCTTAAGACCCGCTTTTTGCGTGTATTCTGCAAATTTGCGCCTTAAGGTTTCGTAAGCGACGGGCTTTTCTCCACCGAAGAGGAAAGGCGACTGCGGCGTGTAGGAGCAAAGCTCGTCCCAAAGAGTGTCGCAAATGGGCGTAGTGTAGCACTTGTCGGCTTTGGTGGAAGTGATTTTGTAGGGCGAACCGTCAAGGGTTCGGATAGTAAGCGACTTGTTAAAGTTAATATGCGATATTTTAAGGTCGGACGGAGTGAGTGCAAGCACTTCGCTTTTTCTGCGTCCGGTATAGAAGAGGACGGAAAAGAGGGCGTGATACATTTTATCGTCTACCACGTCTATAAACTTTTTAAAATCGTCTTTCGTCCAAAACTGCATAACGGGCTTTGACTCTCGTTTCTTCGGCGGCTTTACTTCTTTTAAAAGGTTCTTTACGCCGTAACGGCTTTCGGCAAAGTCGAGGAACATTGAAAACGATTGTCTAATCTTCAAGAGATAACGGGAAGAAAGGTATTCGTTTGTGCGCGGATTCTTTCGTTGCCAAAGGTCGTCTTGCCATTTATACAAGTCCTCTTTAGTTATCGCGTTTACTTGCTTTTCTCCGAACGAGGGAAGAACGAAGTTTGTTAGTATAAGTTTTCTATCCCATACAACGCTCTCTTTATTTTGATTTATGATTGCGTTTACATATATCGGCAGAAGTTCTTTTACTTTAAAGGTCGATTTTCCCTTTTCTACGGCTTTTTTCTTTTTTAGCGGGTTCTGCTTCCATAGCGTGCAGTTTTCCGTCACAAACGACAAATAAGCGGCTTTGGCAAGAGCTTTCGTTTCGTAACCCGAAAGCTTCTTTTGTATCTCGGTGCCGTCTTCCGTTACCACTCGGAAAACAACGTCGTAAACCTTGCCGCGGAGTTTTGTTTTTCGTTCTTGTATATTATATTTATTCGATGATATGTATAACATAATTACTCAATAGGCTTCTTGCCCTTTTTAGTATCGAGTAAGCCGATATCCTTAGCGTTTGCAGACGAAACGACGGAATGCCCTAAACCTTTTTCAACGCTTTTGCGCGCTTCTCCGGCAATCTTTCCGCCGCGCTTTGCAATGTCCTTGCTTTTTGCGAAAGTTTCGGGCTGTTCTTGTTGCGAAAGGTTTGTCGTGGTCGCTTCCGCAAGCATTGTAAGAACAAGTTCAAGGTCTGTCATATTGTCGCGCAAGCCCTCTTTCTTTAAACCTTTCTTTTCTTTGTATTCTTTTACTGTTAAACCGCTCCAGCCTTTCATTACCTCGTTTGTAAGTATAGCGTACTCTTTGCTTTCGGTGATTCCGCGCTGATTCCACTCGTCGGTCAAGGTGTTTCGTATCTTGACGGAAAGCAAGCGTTGATTTATCCAATCTTCGGGGTAGCCTTTTTTGCGGTAATAGTCAACGGCGCGGGCGATTGCCTTTTCGGGGTCGGCTATCTCGTCAAGCCGTTCGCTTCCGACGCGCGCAAGCCATACTTTAAAAGGTTCTGCCTTAGGCGAGGGAATAGACTGAACGAGGCGCAAAATGCCTTGCGTAGTTGCCGCAAGTATTTTTCTTTTTTTCCCGTCTTTACCGGTCATCTCAACAAGGGTACAAATTGTACCCCACTTGACTAAAAGTTCGGGGTCACGGTTCTTCATTTTTTTTATGTATTGTTTCGGGTCGGCACTGTTCGTCAAAACGGCGACCACGTCCACGACCGAGAAATACCATTCTTCTTGCTCTGCGTTCCAAAGGGTGCGCACTTCCTTGCTTTCAAATAATTTAACGTTGTTATCCATAGTAAAACTCCTTTATTACTTCCTATATACAAAGCCTATATTCGGGTTACACAAGTCCCAAATAAGTAAAAAAATAAACACGGCGCAGAACACAAGACAAACAATGCCTAATGCTTTTATGAGCTTGTTTTTCTGCTCAATCGCGCGTTCGTATATTTCGATAATGCGTTCGCGGTCGTCGGGTTTTTCTTCGTTTTCGGGCGTCATTGCTTTGATAATCGCCGTAAGCGTTTCGTAGCCCGGGTCTTGCGTTTGCCCCGAAAGAACGCGCTTGACGGTGGACAACGGTATATTGCTTTTGTCGGCGATTTGTTGGGCGGTTAAGCCCGATTTGTCTTTGAGTGCTTTGAGTTCTTCGTACTTCATTTTCGCTCCTTATTAAAGTGTTTTATCTATAAAAACCGTATTTGATACTCGAAAGTATCACAATTGATACGGTGTTTATCAAAATTGAGTATTGACTTGCCGACGCTTGTGTGGTATCATTGAGCCAAAGGGGGACATACCTATGAATGAAAAAATTAAACTCATTCGTCGCATAATCGCGGCGAAACTTACAAAGCAAGAACTTGAAGCAATGATTAAAAAGGCAAAAGACCTTAAACGGAAAAGTTGATGACTTAAATTAAAAAGTTGATACGCCGTGAACTATTTACTTGTGATATAATGCTATCATAAAGGAGTACCGTTATGGAAAAAATCTATACTAAAAACAAGACGAACGAAATATATTCGTGGGGGCTTAGACACCTTGCCTCGTACCTTTGGTGCGAAGATAAGCATATATTCGAGGCACGAATGCTCGGAATGAGCAACGAAACGCTTCGCAATGCAACCTCAATTTTTGAGGCGGTTGCGGAAACCGTACCGTATAAGTACAAGGGTAAAAAGGTTGAACCCGCGCCCGAAGATAAGGAACTCGTCGAAGAATTGAAAGAATTCGTCCGTTTCCGTTTTACGACTCGTTATTGCGCGCGTAGAAAAACGAAGGAGCAGATAATCGATACATATAAAAAATGTACCGCAAAATATGTCGGCACTCTGTATAATTACAAAGGCGACAAGAAAGAGCCGTGTTTTTACTACCTCGTAGAGGCAGACGGCAAAAAGAGTGTATCTGTAGCGGGTCCTTTTATTCTCAAATTTTGGAAATTATTACAACAAGAACCTATGTTTATTGATTATTTTGCTTCTTAGAGTCGCGTTCGTTAAGGGCAATCATCGCTTTGTTGTAAGCGTTAGTGTCTTTAACTTCGCTATTAACAAGCATTAAAATAATCTCTTCACGGGAAACTCCCGCGTCAATTGCGGGCTTGATTTTCGTTTCATAATAACCACCCTCGAAGAATTTAGCGTATTCTTCTGCTGCTTGGTCTACTCTGTTATTTTTTCTTCTCATAATATAATTACCTCATTTGTGGGCGGGCTTCGGCTCGTCCTTTTTTTATTATTTGAAAGTTGATACGTTGTGAACTATTTAGTTGTTGTATAATCTTAGCATAAAGAAGTACCGCTCGAAAGAGTTGACAAACAAAAAGAGGTATGCTAATATGATATGGCACGAAGATGACCACCCGCGCGACGAACTCGGACAGTTCACCGAGAAAGGAAGCGAGGGGAGAAAAACAGAAAAGAAAGAATTTCGACAGAACGCAAGTTACGACGAGATAATCAAAGCGGATAGGCAACCGCCCCGCTATCGAAAAACTAAAGCTTTAACGAGCGCAGTGTTTAATATGATAAGTCCGAACCGAAAAACACTTGAAAGGTACGGTGAGTGCGACATTACGGTGTTTGTTTCGGGTTATCAATATTTTATTGCTTTATTCGGAAAAGAACAAGATTACGATTATTTGATTTTAGCGAGGAGACGTATATGACAGACCTTGAAGAGTTAAGGGCATTGCTTGATAAAGTAGGCAGTCCAAGTAGAAAAACCTACGCGTATTTAGTCGGGCGCGATTTAGGCGTTTCGCGGGATATTATCAATTATATTAAAGACAACAATATTGATTTTGCAAACGCCGACGACGAGGAAAACCCCGACCAAGACCGCGCTTACTTAGATTTTGTCAAATTTATGCGTTATATTTTATCGCTTGAAGAGAAGTACGGCTTTGATACAAGCGAGGACGATATAGACGAAGAATAACACACATTAGCAGAGTAAACGCTCTGCTTTTTTCTTGTTTTTAACAAAAATTCTAAAAAAATTAAAACTAATTTTCGAAAAACGTGTCAAAACAGTTGACATGTTTTTTTTTTCGCTAAAATTAAAGGCGCAAACAAAAAAACGCTTACTTACGCTTGCTTAATAAATAGGTCAAGTAATCATTCATTGCCTTAACTTCATTGTCCGATAGCGATTGAATGAGCGAGAATAGTTCTTGCTGTTCGCTTGAAAGGGTTTGCGGCTCGTCGATTCCAAGTGAATGCTCTATGGCTTGCATGGTATCAACTCTTGGGTATTGCGATATACCCGAAAGTACCTTTTTTATAGTACTGATTGATAGCCCCGACTTTTTAGCGAGGTCATCATAGGTAATGTGGTTCTGTTTCATAAATGTTTTGATTGTTTTTATATCCATTTTCGTAACTCCTATTTTGATTATAGGAAAAAGTTCCAAAAATGTAAACTTTTTTTTGATAAATCGTTAAAAAACAGTTGACAAGTTCCCGAAGATATACTAAAATATAGGCACAAGGTTCCAAAAAAGGAACCAAACAAAAAAATAAACGAGGTAAGAAAAATGAAAACCTATTACATATACGACTTCCAAACCGACGAACTGATACACGAACTAAAAGCGTACGACGTAGTCGACGCGGAAGTGAAAGCGTGTATCGAATTGAAGAGGGGAAGCGGCGAGATATACGCGCTTTCCGAAAAATGCTGATTACACAACTCATATTCTCCTTATAAAAAACCCTTTCTGCAGCTGTGGGTCATCAACTGCAGACCATTAGGCAAACTCCGTTGTATGGCACATAAACGGTCGCCAAACCACCCTTTTCGTGATTGAGGGTTATCAATCACGAACCATTAAAAACAAAACAAGGAGCGAACGACAATGAGCAATTTTGAAGAATTGTGCAGAAAAAACCGCTATTCGCAACCGAAACTTGCGAACGAACTCGGCGTAAGCACGCCGACGGTAGCGAAGTGGTGGAAAGGCGAATGCTTTCCGAGGGCGAACCTTTGGAAGCCTTTGGCGGAAAAGTTAGGGGTAACAATTCCCGAGCTTTTAGAAATTTTCGGAACAGAGGAATAAGGAAATGGAAGGGTGCGCAACGCCGCAGAGGCGAGAAGAAATATTGAGCAAGGACTTCTTAGGAATATCGGACGTAATGGAGCTACTCGGCGTTGACCGCGGCAAGGCGGGCGCGATAATAAAGCAAGTCAAGTTCAAGAGCGACCGATTAGGCATACAAGGCAAGATACACTTACAAGACTATATCGACGCGTTCCACTTAGATATCGCGCGATACGTAGTAGGGGGTGAACGAAATGAAAGTAGAGAGTAACGGGTGGAAGTACGCTTTAATAGCTCTCGGAATATCGGCGGTTTTAATCGCCTTAGGGGTGATACTATGATAGGCAAGCCCGAACTATCCGAAGAGACTAAGCGGCGGGCTAACGAGGTATACAGATACCTAAGGACGGAAGCGCGCCCGGTAACGAAAGAAGAGCTTTGCTCGTTTCTCGGTTGGGAATACAATTCGAGCAGCGAGCGACGGGTAAGAGATTTAATCTCCATAATAGCGAAGCGCAAGCCCATAATCGCGACGAGCGACCAAAGGGGCTACAAGGTGCCGACGATAGACGATTTAGAGGCGGTCGAACACCAATGGCGCGAGCTTGACAGCAGAATATCAGAACTTGCGGCAAGGCGAGAGCCGTTAATAAAATTCGCCGAAAAAATCAAATTTGCGAGGTAGGAAAAATGGAAAACGAATTTAAAACAACAATCGAGCTGGAACATGACAAGAAAGACCGCGAAGAAATGCTTGAAAAGTACAACGTTAAGTTAGAAACGATGAACTTAGGCATTAGCGAAAAAGTCCAAACGCAAATAGCTAAGCTTTGTAGCTGTAGGATAGACATTGACGACGTACGAATGTTGAAGTTACAGCTCGATATTTTATTGAAAGCTTACGACGGCGAGGCGATGATGGCAAAGCTCTGCAAAGAGCAGATAGAGAAAATCAACGACGAGCTTGCGAAGCGAGCAAAAGAGAAAGCGGGCAGAGAACGCGTGGCAGATTTAAGAGCGCAAGCGGACGCGCTCGAAAAGAGGATAGAGGCGGCGGGATACAACGATGAAACAATTTGAAGTATACCGCGTAGTCGACGCGTTTAACGACGAAGAAAGCTACATAAACCCCGAGACGGGTGAAATCGATATCGAAATGTTCAATAATATACAGCTCGATATCGACGAAAAGCTCGAAAACGTCATAAGGCTCATAAAGAACACGGAAGCCGAGAAAGCGGCTTTAAAGCAAGCGGCGGACGAGCTTGTAGCGCGTGCAAAGCAGAAAGAAAAGACGGTCGAAAGTTGGAAGAGGTGCTTAGCTTACGCGCTCGGCGCAACGAACAAAGTTAAGTTCGAGGGCGTAGCGGGAAGCACGGGCTTTAAAAAGCTTCCGCCGTCGGTAAAGCTCGACGACGATTTCGTCGAAAAATGGAAAGAAAGCGGCAAGTACTTACGTCAAGCGGAACCCGAACCCGACAAAAAAGCAATCGCCGAAGCTTTAAAGAACGGCGAAACGGTAGAGGGCGCAAGGCTTGAAACGGGTACGAAGCTATACGTGAAATAACGAGGTAGGGAAAAATGGAAAATCTTGATATTTACGAGGCACTCCGAGAAGTGCCGAAAGAGGCTCAAAGACCTATCAAGGCGGGCAGACTTAAAGGCAAAACGGATATCAACCCTATGTGGCGAATAAAAGCCCTTACGGAGCAGTTCGGACCTTGCGGCGTGGGTTGGGTTCCGAAGCCCAAACGGTTTTGGCTTGAAAGCGGAGCGGGCGGTGAAATCTCGGCGTTTTGCGAGATTGAGCTTTTCGTTAAGGTAGCCGATACTTGGAGCGAGGGCATACCGGGGATAGGCGGCGCGGCATTCGTGGCGAACGAGAAGAACGGGCTTTACACTTCCGACGAATGTTTTAAAATGGCATTCACGGACGCGATAAGCGTAGCGGCAAAATTACTCGGTGCGGGCGCGAACATTTATTGGGGCGAAAACGACACGAAATACGCCGAGGACGAAGAGCAACCGACGGGCGGCAAAAACAAGCCAAGAACGGGCGATAAAAGCCGCTATGACGAGCTATTGAAGATTTGCAACGGCGACAAGCAAAAGGTTGAGGGCATACTCAAATACGTTCGCGGCGCATACGAGGACGACAAGCTGACTTTCGAAGAAATGGCGGAAGCAGATTGGAAGATTATAAAAGAAAAAGCAGAGAAAAAGGTGTCGGCAAATGGCGGAAGTCAACAAGTACCCGCTTGACGCGGACGAGAAAGGGTGGTTCGTAAGGCTCGGTGACATAACCGACCTTGCGATACACCGTAAGGCAAAGGAAGCGTACGTGCAGATTATAGACGGCAGACCGCTAAGCGGCGAGCAAAGGCGAATGTGCTATGCGCTTATCAATTCCGTATCCGAATGGAGCGGGCAACCCGCACAAGATTTGAAAGAACTTTTTAAAATGCAGTTTATGGCGGAGAACATACAAGACTTAGGCGACAAAATATTCAGTTTATCGGACGCGCCGATGAGCCTTGTGGCGAGCTTTCAACGGTTTTTAATAAAGTTCATTATCGAGAACGACGTACCCGTTAAAAGACCGCTTTTAGAGTACGTAGACGACGTAAACGACTACGTATACCACTGCTTAATCAATAAAAAGTGTTGTATATGCGGCAAGAAAGCCGACCTACACCACGTTGACGCGGTAGGAATGGGGCGCGACAGAACGGAAATAGTTCACCTCGGAATGAGAGCGTTGCCCTTATGCCGGGAACACCACACCGAAGCGCACACGCGCGGAGATAAAGCGTTTATCGAAATGTACCACCTTTGCGAGGGTATAGAGATAGACAAAACGCTTTGCAAAATCTATAAATTAAAAGGAAAATAACTATGAACAAGGAGACTATTAAAAAATGCTCAATAAAGTAATGATTATCGGGAATTTGACCCGCGACCCCGAAATCGCGGAAACGCCTACGGGCGTGACCGTCTGCAAGTTCGCGGTAGCGGTAAACAGAAACTACAAAGACGACAACGGCGAGGTCGTGACGGACTTCTTTAACATAGTAGCTTGGAGAAAGCTTGCGGAAACGTGCGGAAGATACCTTGCAAAGGGCAAAAAGGTCGCGATAGTAGGAACGTTGCAAAACCGTTCTTACACGGATAAGGACGGCATTAAACGGTACGTAACGGAGATTATCGCGGAAGAGGCGGAGTTCTTAACTCCGAGGTCGGAAGACCAACCGAAAGCGGAACCGAAAGCAAGACTTACCGAAGCAGACGAGGACGACGGTTGGCCGTTCTAATAGCGAGGCGGAAAAATGGGAAGAACGGAAAAAGTAAATTTCGATTTCTTCCGACTTGAAACGAGTTTTTTCTCAAACAAGAAAATAAAGTCTCTCAGACGGTTGCACGGAGCGATTGGGGTATCGACGTATCTATATCTTCTTTGCTATATCTATGGGAACGACGGCTACTACATGCAGTTTTCAAGCATTGAGCAGCTGTCGTACGATATAGCCGAAGCTGTAGCGAACGGTAACGTCGCACACGTGGCGGGTCG
Organism: Christensenella sp. UBA4636; assembly: GCA_002405915.1. Classification (GTDB taxonomy): domain Bacteria; phylum Bacillota; class Clostridia; order Christensenellales; family Borkfalkiaceae; genus UBA4636. The sequence goes on along the minus strand of DHMS01000035.1, from coordinate 78,646 downwards.
GATAACTGACAGTATCAACTATTTAGCGAAGAATGGTATGTTAGATGAGGATTATATCGCGAAAGGTGTGATTACGAGTGTATCTATACAAGAGACCTACATAGCAATGTGCCGCGCAGCCAAGCGCGTTATAAAAATGGAAAAGTTCTGTCTTTTAGGCGAGGACTTTATAAACGCGGAGAAAAAACCGATTTATTCGGAAGAAAAGGCTATTTCTTCGGAAGAAATGCCGATTTATTCGGAAGAAATGCAGCCAATAAGAATAGAGAAGAGTAAAGAAGAATATGGAGAGGGATATGGGCGCGCCCCTACAATAGATGAAGTCAACGCTTATGCGGACGAAATCAACGTTAGGATAGACGCAAAACGCTTTATCGACTACTACACGGCTAAGGGGTGGAAGATAGACGGACAGCCTATAAAAGATTGGCGAGCCGTAGCTTCTAAATGGAGTTCGGCGAGGACAAGCTCTCCCCGGGCTAAGCCTACGGGCAACCCGTTTCTTAATCTTCTTAAAAGCGAGGGCGGCGTATGACGAGGCAAGAAGCTTTAAAGATATTAGCGGTTTTAAGGGTAGCTTATCCGAGCAGTTACCGCGGGCTTGACGAAGATATGGCAAGCGCAATGGCGGAGCTTTGGGCTTCACAGTTCGCGAATATGCCTTATTCGGTCGTATCGCTTGCAGTAGAGCAGTTGATAAGCAAGTCAACCTTTCCGCCGACGATAGCGGAAGTTAACGAGCAGTTTCTCTCGTTGTGGGCGAATGCGACTATGCTATTAGGAATGCATGAGGATAGCTTCGGCGAATGGGGAATACCCGAGCAGAGGCTCGACGAAAGCACGGTGAAAACGCTTGAAACGATAGAAAAAGCTACTTCGCGTGTGCGGTCGGGCAGATACGAGGCTCCGCTTGTGGAGCTGATAAAAAGTCAAAACTTACGGCTAACGGCTGAAAACAAAAAAATCGAAAGTAAGAGGTAAAAAAATGAAAGCAGACACTTTTTACAAACTTGTAGGCGGTAATCCCGTTGAGGTAAAATAAATGGAAATAGCGTGTTTAATAGTGATTATAATTCTTTGCGTTGTTAACGTTGGCTGCACGATTTTATCTTCTAAAACAAACGAAATCGACGATATGCAAAGGCAAGAAAAAAGAAACTCTGTGTACATAGCCGGGCTAATAATGGAGTTAGAGGGCAAACTCAAAATTTGCGACACAAGGTTAGAAATAATGCAACAAATGCTTAATAGTAAAGAAACAGTTCAAGAGGTAAAAAAAATGAGATACAAAGTAAGACCTTTCAAACACGAAATCACAATCGACTTTGTGTTCGAACACGACGGCGAAGAGTTCCTCATGAAAGTGATGGAACATGAAGCAATGCAAGTAATACTTGACAAGTTCGTCAAGCCCGAGAGCCGCGAGGCAGTGGACAAGTTCTTAAAAGAGAACGACCTTTGGAGCGAAACGCTCGACAAGCTCGACCCGTTCCTTAATGAATACTTTGAGGAAGAGTTTAACAGAGAGGTGAGGAAATGGTGATATCGAAAGCTCATTGCTTTTTTGAGCAGAGTGGCACTTTCAAAAAAGAATTCCAAAAGCTTGGGATAGCGGCGGAAGATTACGACATTCTCAATGACTTTGGCGAGACCGACCACGTCATAGACCTCTTCGAGGAGATAACAAGGGCGTATGACGGCGTAGAAAGTATCTTCGATGATATTTTGCTTTCGGACTTGATTGTAGCGTTCTTCCCGTGTACGAGGTTTGAAAACCAAATTGGTTTAGAATTTAGAGGTGAAGGTCGCGGTTGTATGAACAAAACCGATTTGGAAAAATTGGAATACAATTTGCGCTTGCACTGTGAATTATCGTATCTTTACGAAATGGTTACAAAGCTTGCGATTGTCTGTTTGCGACGCAACTTGAAACTTGTAATCGAGAACCCGTATTCGTTGCAACATTACCTCGTAAAATATTGGAGTTTGAAGTCCGCTTTTGTAGACAATGATAGGACTTTGAGAGGCGATAAGTTTAAGAAACCTACGCAGTATTGGTTTATAAACTGCAAGCCGTCGTACAACGTGATATTCGAACCGCAGATTATTCACAAAGAATACAAAACGATTGAATATTGCAGCAACAAAGTAGAGCGTTCGATGATAACGCCCGAATACGCAAACAGATTTATAAGGGAGTTTTTATTATGACAGATTACAAGAGATTGACCGTAAAACGGGGCGACGGTGAGCCGACCGTCAGAAGCAACATAACAATACAAGTTCTAATAAACCGCCTTGCAAAGCTTGAAGACGAAATTGAGAGCGGCGAGCTTAGAGCAGTCCCGCGTGGAGTCGTAATCTTAACGCCCGAAGAGCGGTACGAAGAGATGAAAGCATACAACGAAGAGCGAGCTGAGCGGGAAGAGCGAATTGGGCTTTTAACAGCCGAACTCAAAAAGGAACTTGCAGAACACGAGGCTTTTATTGTGAAGACGGCGGTTGAGGTCGGAAAACTAAAAGCAGAGAAAGAACAAATCGTCAAAGAGTTTGCCGAGAAGTTAAAAAGCAAGAGAACCGTTTACGACAACGGCGGTGACGGCGACCTTAGGGTGGCGGTGCCTATTGAGTGTATTGACGAACTTTTAAAGGAGTACGAGGTGAAAGAATGAAAAAACAACTTTCAATTTTCGACGGAACCGATGAAACGAAAGAGGCTCTTGCAATACGGCTCATTAAATCTTTTGAGAGCGTAAGTCTTGAACGAAACCCGCTCGGATATGTAGTCGGATATAGCGGTGGCAAGGATAGTGAGGTGCTTGTAGACTTGTTTGTTAAAAGCGGCGTTAAGTTTATTGTTATACATAATCACACGGGTTTAGACGCGCCCGAAACGGTTTATTTTATTCGCAAGAAGTTTAAGCAATGGCGTGAACAAGGTATAGATTGTAGAATTTATTACCCGAAAAAATCGTTTTGGGCGTTGTGCGACGAAAAGAAAATGCTCCCTACGAGATTACAACGCTTTTGTTGTGCCGAGTTAAAAGAACGCAACGATATTCCCGAGCTAAAATACTCTACGCATTCTTTCGGCGTTCGCAAGACAGAAAGCTCAAAGAGGGCAAACAACCGTGACAGTATTGAAACAAGAAACACCGAGAGTTTTGGCAAGACTTTTAAAAAGTTCCACTTTGACAAAGCGGACGAAGTTAAGCAGACGAGTGCGTGCTATACAAACAAATACTTCATCGTCAACCCGATTGCTTATTGGACGGAAGAGGAAGTTTGGCAGTACATATACGAAAACAAAATAGAGTATAACCCATTGTACGACAAAGGTTTTACAAGAATAGGTTGTATCGGTTGCCCGATGGCGGGCAAGCATAGAATTGAAGAGTTTAAAGCATATCCGAAATACAAAGCACTATATAAAAAGCTTGCCGACAAGATTGAAAGGGAAATGCCAAATGATAGTTGGAAGAAAAACTCAAACGGCAAATACAAAACCTTTTTTGAATGGTGGCTTCAAAACGAAGATTGCGAGGTAGCAGAATGACACCACCGTGCAAAGATTGCCCCGACAAGGGGTGCGGCGCAAAACACGCCGAATGTAGTAAGTATCTTGCTTTCAAAGCCGAGTGCGAGAGAGCAAGGGCAGAGAGGCTTTTAGAGCAAATGAGCGCGATATATGCGCATAAGAAAATTTATAAAAAGAGGTAAACGAAAATGAAAAAGAAAATTTTAGCAATACTTGTAACGCTTACGCTTTTATGCGTAGCTTGCCTTGCCGGGTGCAGCGGGTGTAGCTCGATAACCAAAGCCGTAGACAAGAATGTTTACGGCGGGAGCGGCGACACGACCGTGGAAATTTACATATACACGGACGAGGGGCGGCTTGTGTGGGGTACGAAGTGCCTAAGGAGCGAATACACGCTTGAAGCCTATCAGTCCTCATACGTTCTCACCGTTCGCAGAAACGGGGAAACGAGGTACTACGTGGGCGGTATAATTGCAATAATAGAGGCGACGAATGGAACGACAATTGACAATTGAGCAGATGAGCGAGGCGAACGTCCTATTACAACAGCTTGTAGAGGGCGTGCAAGACCGTTGGAAGCGCGGAAGCAAGTCGGGGATAGGTTCTCACGAAGCCTACGACATAGTAGACAAAATACACGAAGTGATACATAGAGGTGAAAAATGATTGAAATAAGACTAAAAGAGGGCAAGATAAAAACGACGATAGCGACGAAGTCGGACAAGCTCCCGGGCGAAGTATACGACCTTTTCTCAAGGTTCCTATTGAGCCTACAAAAAGAGCTTCCGAACGAGCAAGCGGACGTAGCGGTATTCGCGGCGTTCTGTGCAGTCAATGAGTTTATCCCTACGGGCGAAGTCGAAACTTGGGCGGCGCGCGCGGAAAAGCTCCACGAACACGAAGAGGCTTGATATGAAGTTGGACGATACGAAGCAACTATTGAAAGACCTTAGAAGCAAGCGTAGGCAATATCTGTCTGCGCTTGGTCGCGTTCAACTGTTAAGCGAAACGATAACGTCAATAGGTTTGACGGCTTCATACGAGGCGGAGGGCGTGAAAAGCTCTGCGCTCGACAGTCCGACGGAGCGGGCGGTTATGCGGCTTTTAGAAGCAAAAGAACGGCTCGAAAAGCTCGTCGGCGAATACCTCGATATAGAAGACCGAATAGCGGCGGCGTTAGACAGCCTTACCGACGAGGAGCGTGAGGTGGTAGTGGAACGGTATATGAATATGAAAACGATAGCGGAAACGACGCAACAAATGTTCATATCCGTAGCTACGGGAAATAGGCGTTTGAAGTCGGCTTTGCAAAAAATTTCTGAAAAAATTGAATAATGATACGCCGTGATACGTTTTTTGTGATAGAATGGTATCATTGAAAGTGTAGGTAGAACCCATTCACTCTTCGATTTTACTATTTTTCCCCTTATCAAACGCATGGCGGTTTCTAAAAAAGAAGCCGCCTTTTGCGTTAAAAGGGTTGACAATTGACAAAAGGAGTGTTATTATTATGGCAACGTACAGACAAAACGCGAGCTATGATTTCATATCAAAGAAGCCGTGGGACCCCGCGACGGCGGAAGTAATCGACGACGAGGGCGGAACGACCAACAAGAACGCATTGCCTTTCGGGCTATGCAAGAAATTCGGTATATCGTTACCCGAGGGAGCGCGACCGCGTGACGCGTGGGAAGCCTTGAAGCAGCACGGTGTGTATCCGCCGTGGACACCCGAGGGCGAAGACCAATATACCGAGGACGGCTTGAAAGAGGGCGCGGAAGAGGCTAAGGGCGAAGAAGCTAAGCAAGCGGACAACGAGAAAAGCCAACAAGCAATCGAGCAAATGCTTTTAAGCGACAGAATGATTTACGACAAGCATTTAACAAAAGAGTTTGTCACAGGGTCATTACAAGCGGCTACAGTAGAAATGCGCGACACTACGGTACGGTTGTTTAACGAAGACAGTTTCGGATATAATAACGCATACACTAAGGACACGGCTTATTTCCCGGGCGCAAACAAAGTAGCATTTAGTAAGGAAAGAAATATCGGCGGAGAAAAATATGATAGCCCTTATGAAGAGGGGACTGTATTTTTTCACGAGTCATGGCACGCAATAGACGCAAACTACGGAGAACATATAGACGTTTCTAAGATGAGCGGTTATCAAATAACGCATTCGACTTTAAGTGAAACGCATATACTTAGAAACGGAAAGACTTTCGAAAGAGTTTTATTTGATGAGTGCAAAAAGATTGATTGGAAAACGGCAATATCGGAAATCAAAGAAGATAAAGAGATTGCTTTAAAAAAGTTGGGTCTAAACTACGAAGACTGCAAACAAGCTTGGACAGAAATGCTTAATAAAGAAATGGAGTTGCGCCGAAAGGCTGGATATGGTAGTAGCCCCGAATTAAGGGCGTTTATGAGGTCTAAAGAATATAAGAAAGCAGAAAAAGAATACGATATTGTTCGTGGGTTCCCCGCAGAAGTTAAACGCAAATGGGGCGATTTAAGCGATGTAGCGGCGGGATATACACAAGGAAAACAATATATTGCAGGCATGGGACATAGTACACAATATTTTAAAAAAGCGGGGAGCCGCGCAAACGAAGCTTTTGCAGAATGTGCTTCGGCTCTTGCTGTCAAAGGCGAAAGCTACAAAGTCTTAAAGAGATTTATGCCGGAAACAATGGCGGCTTTCGAGGAAATATATCAAGATTTAAAACAAGGAGTTATAAAAAATAATGGAAGAGGAAAGTATAAACCGTAAAAATATAGAAGATGATGAAGAGTTGTCACGTGAGGAAATGGACGAGATAAGAAGCAGATACATATTTGAATTCAATGAACTTCCCGTGCAGATTATACCCGAGAGCTATGAAAACTATTGCTTGAGAATGAAAAAAGCATTAGAGAGAGGTAGACCTATAACCGATGAGGATATAGACGAGGACTTCCCGCTTGAGGACGAAGACGGCAACCCTATAATCTACTAAACAACACACAAACAAGCAGAGGCTAAAAACAGTCTCTGCTTTTCTTATGCAAAAAAATAATAAAGGAGTTATTATGAAAGAAGAAAAAACATTAACAGCAAAGGAAAGAGTTCAAATCGAAATTGAAGAACTTAACGAAAAAATTGTAAAACTCTCGGCTTTTCTTTATAGCAAAAAGGCTATTGATAAAAGTATCTCATGGGAGATGAGGAACGCAATGAGAGACCAACTGCGGCATATGTCGGACTACGCTATATGTCTGCAACACAGACTTGCTATTTGGGACAAGAGTGACGAAGAGTTGAGGCACGAGGTAAACTAAGGAGACGACATGGCAAAGCTATCAAAGGACGATATACGCCACATAACAATTGAATATGCGGCGGGAGCGACCTATGACGAGTTAGCCGAAAAGTATAACGTAAGTAAAGCGGCAATTGCAAAGCAATTGAAGAAAGATAAAAGTTTACAAAAGTTAACAAAAGTAGACGAAGTAGTCAAAAAGGAAACTTTTTCGGATAAAAAAGTTGTCAAAAGTTTAGTTGAGGAAGCTTTCAAGAAGCTAAGATACAAAGTAGACAACGAGGAACTCTCCGCCGAAACGCTCTTGAAGATAATAGACAGACTGACGGCAATGTTCGACCTAAGCAGTAATGCCGGGGATGAACAGAGCGCGCTTGAAAAGGTGTGCAAGGCAGTAGAGGGGGTAAAGAATGGAGAGTACTGAACAGAGGAAAGAGTTTGACGGTTTCACAGAGAAGCAAAAGAAAGTAATCAGACTTGCGAACAAGCGGTGGAACATTCTATCGGGCGCAACGCGTAGCGGTAAGACAATGGTTAGTTATTTCCTTGTTCCGCTACGAATAAAGGAACATTATCACCACAACATTCTATTTTGCGGTAAGACGCTTGCAACGCTCGAAAGGAACGTGTTTGAAGAAATGCGTAAGCTATTCGGTTACGAGCATATTTCAGCCGTCAAGGGCGATATGAGCGGCAACAGAATGATACAGATGTTCGGGAAGTGGTGCTATGTAGTAGGCGCGAACGACGAGAGGGCGATAACGAAAATACAAGGTATCGGCTTAGGGTATGCGTACTGCGACGAGTTGACGACGTTCCCTGAGAACTTCTTTCAAATGCTCAAGAGCCGTCTTGACTGTGACAATGCTAAATGCGACGCAACGTGCAACCCCGAAAGCCCGTCGCATTTCGTGAAGAAGCATATAGATAACGACAAAGAGAATACATACAACGAACATTTTACTATCTACGACAATACTAAGCTATCGCCGAAGTTTGTGAGCGACCTCGAAAACGAATACAGAGGGACGATATACTTTGAGCGGTGGATACTTGGCAATTGGGTAAAGACCGAGGGGCTTGTCTATCCGTTGTTTAGGCGAGAGAAGCATTATTTAACGCCCGAGGAGTTCTCGAAGCGGTACGGACTGCACCGCATACGGTATTGCATTATAGGCGGCGACGGCGCGAACACGAACGACGCTACGACCTTACAGCCGCTTGCGATAATGGAGAACGGGCAAGCCGTAAGGTTGAAGCCGTTCTATCACAACCCGAAAGTCAACGGGCAGTTATCAAACGAGCAGTTAGTGCCTTATATTAAGAGGTATTTGAGCGATTTATGCACGAATTACAAACTACTACAAAACGGCGTGCAATTCTGCATGCCGATTGACTGCGCGGCGGCAGACCTCGTATTGACGCTTTCGTACAATCTGCCCGAGTTCTACAATGTGCAGAAGTTCACGAAGAAAGATATCTTGCAAACGACGGACATAGTAAACAACGCTTTAGGGCGAAACGCGATAGTTATTCTCAACGAGGGTAACTTTTATAATTACGTGCGCGAACAGTTTGAAGAGAAAGACGACCAACTTGTCATTGACCTTGAAAGTATGGTATGGGATAAGGACAACAAGGGCTACGACCCCGAAGTTCCGAACGACTGTGCCGACGCGTTCCGTTATGCGGTAGCTACATATTACACGAACCCCGAGAATTTATGGGAAACGCCCTCGATGACGGCGTATTACAAGTAGGTGAAATATTATGGACTTTGAAATTATAAACAATCAACAGAGCGTCGCGCCGCCTATACGGAGCGGCGTTTTTAACGACTATTACACGTATTCATACATAAGCCGAGCGGCTTATTACTCAATGATAAGCGCGGAGTATACGTCGTTTATGAACCGCTTCGTGCGCAATTGGGCGTGGTGGGCTGACGGTTGGGTGCCTTACTTCCATTCGCAAGACAAAGGCATACCGTCAACGCATATCGGAAGCGCGCTTGTATCGAAGATTGCGCGCAAGATAGTAGGCGGGCGCGTAATGTTCAAGAACGCGGGTGAAGAGCGAGACAAGAATGCGCCGAACAAGGCTTTGAACTTCATTTCGTCGGAATGGTCGAAAGACGTTGATTTCGATAGCGTCGTGTCGAGGCTTGCCGAATACGTCGCGGCGGTCGGAACGGGGCTTATAAAGCTTAATTACGACTACAAGGGCTTGTGGCTCGACGCGCTAAGGCTTGATAGCTTCTTGCCTATTATAGGCGCGAGGGGCGATATAATCGCCGTTAAGTGCTTTTTGAAATGCTTTACGAACTTAGGCGTTAAGAACAAAAGCGGACAACCTATCTCTAACTACTATGTAGTCGAATACAGACATTTCGACGATTACACGAGAGCCGACGGCAGCGTTGAGAAGAATGTTCCCGTAGTTGAGTATTGCGTATTCAAGTCAAGCGGCGATATCGTGAGCGGCAGCTACATACAACAAGGCGATAGCGGGCGAATGCCGTTTGCAGATTTAAGCCCGGCAGACCGAAAGCCGATAAATAAGTCATATCCCGATATCATTTTTGATAAGCCGATACGGTTACCGTTCAAAGACTTAGGGTGCGAGCTTGTCAAATTCACTAAAGGCGTGACGGGCTTACCCGAAGTGCCGTTCGGCGAAAGCTTCCTTGCAAAGATTATTTGCTATTTGCAAGAGTGGGACTATTACCACGCGGCGGCGAACACCGATATGTACTTAGGGCGCGGCAAGGTCTTGATACCGAAGAATTTTACGGCGAAAGGCAACGGCAGCTACAATTCGGGCTTTGACGAATTTGCCTTTACTCAGTATCCGACGACGAACCCCGACAAGGAAACGCCGCAACCGATACAGTTTGAACTTAGGGCGCAAGAGTGGACGGAAACGCGCACGAGGATAATTCAAGACATAGCAATCAATACGGGCTTGAATATTTCGACGATAGCGTCTTTCCTTAACGACACGACGGCGGCAAGGACGGCGAGGGAAGTATCGACGGAAGAGGACGAAACGGCGGGCTACGTGAATGATAAGCGCGCGGGGCTTGAAGAGCCTATAAACAAGATTTTAAAGCGCGTAACGGAGTATTACGGATATTCCGATACCGTTGTCGTTCGTTGGTCGTCCGCGGGGCTTACTAACCGCTATGCACTTGCCGAGATAATCAACATGGGACTAACGGGCGGTTTCCTTTCGAAGTACAAAGCCGTGCAAATGTTTAACTTCGACGACGACACGGTACAAGTCGACGAAGAGTATAAGCGTTGCTTAGACGAAAGCAATCAAATGAATTTCAGCGAGGACGACTATTATGGAGACGGCAAACCGACCGCTAAACAGTCAAGCGCAGATTTTGGACGAGGCGGAAACGAAGATACGGTTAGCGGTGAAGAAACTGTTGACGGGAACGACGAAGAAGCAGACGGACGAAACGGTCAAGAAGATAATTCGGGAAGCGGTTTCACGACTGACGAACACCGCGTTAAAGGAAGTTTCCGTAAGTAGCCTTATAAACTTCTACAACAGACAGTTTCGGACGATTTTAAGCCTTTTCGACGGCGATTATTACGCTTTAATGCTTGCAAAGAAGCTCACGGAGCCGAACGTTGCGGAGCCGAAAAGGCAAAAGTTTTACACGGAGTTTAAACGGCGAGGCTTTGCCAGGGATAACGGCGGTACCGTCGCCGACAAGGCTCTCAATATGGGCGTGCCGTCGCAAACGTATATGCGCGATTACGTCAACAAAAAGGTTAAGCCGATAATAGACGAGCTTGCAAAGCAAACGGCGTTAGATACGGACGACGTAACGGGGCGCAATTCGCTTAGGAACCGCGCCGAAATGGAAGTAAGGTATGCAAAGCACCTCGAAGACATAGCGGACTTGAAAGCGAGCGGTGTGCGGCTTGTCATTGCAAGCGTGCATGCGGACTGCTCGAAGCGTTGTTCACCGTGGCAAGGCAAGGTTTACAGTCTTGACGGAAGCTACGGCAGAACGGACGACGGCAGAAGCTTTCAACCGCTTGAAATAGCGACGGACGTTTATTACACGACAAAGGTCGGAAAGGTCTACAAAAACGGCTTATTAGGCTTTAATTGCCGTCATTATCTCGTTCCTTACGAAAAGGACTATCGGTTTCCGAAACCTAACGCGAAAGAGGAGCGGAAACAACGCGAGATAACCGAAAGACAACGAGAGCTTGAGCGGACGGTGAGAGCGTGGGAAGCTCGGGCGATAGAAGCTAAGGGAGTAGACGGCAAAGGATATCAAGAGGCTTTAGAAAAGGCTAAGGTTTGGCGGAGTAAGTACATAGCGTTCTCAAGAGAGAACGGACGAGCTTATTATCCGTCGCGATTACAAATAATTTAAGAATTTAAGGCGAGTGCGGACGCGTACCCGCTTTTTATTATGCCCTAAGCAAGGCGTTAAACTGCCAGCACGAGGAATATAAGGCGTAAGTTGTCGGTGTTAGCTTGTGGAGAGCAAGACGGCTCGGGCGTAGAGACGGTCTTATGTTTGGCTTGTGTGAAAACAATCTTGCAAGAAAAAAACAACAAGGAGTAAACAACAATGGCATTTTTCGACAGAAAGGTCACGGTCGAGAGTATTCTCAAAGACATTTCGAAACTGTCCGACGAAGATAAGGCGAAAGTACTTGACGGGCTTAAACCCGCCGAAGATACCGAAGAGCAAGTCGCCGAAGCGGAAGAGGACATAGAAGAGAAAGGCGAGGATACGCAAACCGAAAAAGACCGTATCGACGAAAGCGTAGCCGCCCAAGAGGAAAACGCGGGCGACGAGGACACGCAGAGCGCGCAAGACAGAGTAGACGAAGCAGAGGGCGAAGAAGCGGCGCAAACCGAAGAACAACCCGCAGAAGAAGCGGAACCGCCCGTAAACGACATTGAGACAAGACTTGCCGCGCTTGAACAGAGAACAAACGACGACGCGACCGAAGCACTTGCGCAACGCATAGCGGCTTTGGAAGAGCGGCTCGGCAAAGTAGTCGAAAGCCTCGACGATAAGCCTTTCGGAGCAAAACCCGAAATGCCCGAGGGCAAGGACGAGGAAATGGACGATGACGACCGTATTATGCGGTCTTACTACGGCAGAAGCTACCGCAGATAATAGCTTTAAAATCTTTATTACAAGGAGTAATTTTTTATGCAACTTTTCGCAGATATCAAAACGCCTATGATTAACGAGGCGACCCTCAAGAGAATAATGTCCTCGAGGGTAAAAGAAAACATTTTTCAGCAGATACTCACCCGTCCGAACGAAGCGGTAACTGAGAAGTATTCTACCGACACCACGGCTTCCGAAATTCAAGTTTTAAGAATTAGACCCGTCGAAGACTACGCCCGTGAACTTGGCGCGGACAAGAACGGCGGTTGGTTCAACTCCGACGGTGCTTCTTTTTCCACCACGGCGGCTTACCCGGTTAAGATAATTGACGAAATCGACAGAAATATCGATATTCCGACCGTTCAGCAAGACATGATGAACGTTGAGCTTGCGGAAGCCGAACTTAGCAACCTTGCGGGCAAAGTCAACAGAGCGGTTAACGCTATGACTATTGCGACGCAGCTCCGCACCAACTTTAACGGCATTGCTACGGGTGAAATCGAAAAAAATTGGGTTGAGCTTGACGCTACTCCCGATTACGTCTCCGCAATAATCGACGCGGGGACTAAGCTCGACGAGGGCAACCCCGCCGAGGGTATCGACGCATACCCCGACGATATGCGCGCAATAATCGTTCGCCCCGAGGCAAAGAAAGAATTGCTTAAGAAAGGACAAGTTATAATCGGCGGCTCCGACAGCGCGCAGAAGATACTCCGCAAAGGCGGTCTTGATGACGACACCACGCCCGCCGTTGCTTCTTCCGGGTATTTGGGCGAAATCAACAACATGCCCGTCTACGTCGCGTCCCCGAACATATTCAACCTTGCGGCTAAGTATATGGGCGTAAGAGCGGACGCTATCAACGGCGTTAAAGCTATGGTCGTATCGGCAATCGGCACGGGTCGTGTGCTTGCGTTCAACGCGGCGATTAAGATTATCGACTCTCCCGACGGACAAGGCAGAAGATTGCAGCCTAAGTACAGAATGGGCGCGAAGTGTTGGGACGGTCTTTCCGTCGTTCCTATCGTAGCGAACGGCTTTACCAACCCCGCTTCTTCCACTTCGCTCTTGACGGTTAAAGCACCCGGTTCGAGAGTACTCACCGCAGTAGTAACCGCTACGCCCGGTACTTCGAACTTTGACACTTCCGTGTCCGTAACTCTTGCGTGCGCAACGCCTAACGCTAAGATTTACTACACCACCGACGGCACTACCCCGACGACTTCCTCGACCCTTTACAGCGCGGCAATAAGCCTCACCGCTACTAAGACCGTCAAGGCGTTCGCAGTAGTTGACGGCGGCGTTCCGTCCGACGTACAGACTTTCGTCTATACGAAGAACTAAGCTAAGTTTTCTAAGGGGTTTTCTTAAAAAGCCCCTTTCCATTACAAAAACAAAACGAGGTGCGCTAATGAACACTATAAAACCATACAGCGACGAACACATGATATACAGCGAGAATAGCGGGCGGTACGTTCTGACAATGAAAGCTATACAAGACCGCTTCGGAACAAACCTTTTGGAGCAAGCGAAGAACGACGCTTATGCCGAAATTTCTATCAACGAAATACTTGATACCGTTTCAACGCATGTGTACAACTTCATATATGACCATTCGATACACAATGACTTTCAACGCGCTTGCATAGACCACTTAGAGAGCGCGCGGTCGCTTGTGTATGAAGCAATGCTCAAGCAGTATGTTCACGTTAAAGCCGACGGCGACCTTACGCAGTCCACCGACCTGGTAAAGAGGGAAATGTGGTTCGATATCTCGGCGGAGAAAATACTTATGAGAGTGCTTCCCGAAACGGGCAGAAGCCTTTTGTATTGTGGGGTGTGAGATGAGCTTTTTCGAAGATTTTATGTCAAAAAAGGAAGAGTTCGTGCTATCGGGCAAGTACTACCCGCGCAAGCCCGTAACAACGGCGGACACAAGCTATCCGCTTAACTACGAGATAGTCGACGCAAGGCGCAACTATTACGCGCAAGTAGTGCAGAACGTTATCGACGACGGGGCAATGCTGTCGATAAGAACGAACACGCCGAATAGATACAAAGTTAAAGGGTATATTTCGACGCAAGACGGCGGTTTTTGGCAGATAACGGAAGTTACCGTGCAACCGCTTAACAACGAGAATAAAGAGGCGTTAAGGCTGTTTAAAACGACGGCACAAACGACTTACCTTATACGCCTAACCGAAGTCGATAACCCTATGGAGTTAAGTTGACGCAAGCGGCGTTTCAAAGGCTTTGCGAGCGCGTGCTTTCGCATATCCGTTTCGTAGCCCCGCGCGACACGGGTAACCTTGCCGAGAACGCTATCCGAATGCACTACGAGGGCAACGTGTGCATTATAGAGGTTGACGAGGATATCGCGCCGTATATGCCGCACACAAACGAGCCGTGGATATCGCCGCGTTGGCACGGGAAGAAAAACCCGAACGAGCATTGGTGGCAAGACACGGCGGAAAACATAGACAGAATAATTCAAACGGAGTTTGGGGGTAAACGAATATGATTAGTTTAAAAGAAATAACCCAAGACATAGAAAACGGGCTTAACGGCGTTACGAGCGGACAGCCCGAAGAATACGACACCTTATACTTCAAGCTCTTTTCCGACACAGGGCGGTTCCGCCGCGCGAAGAAGAAAGTGAACGCGGTAACAGACCCCGTAAACGGCGTTGTGAGCCTTGTTTCGTCACAAACAACGCCTAACGCGGACGGTTCGCTTATCGCTATGCTTACTTGCCGAGTGGAGCTTGTAGCCCGTTTAAAGGACGAGGAAGAGGACGTAATGCAAGCTGTAAACGTCGAAGACGATAGCGGAGAAACCGTCGTCAAAGAGCAGCTCGCCGAAGAGGGCAACGTCACCTATGTTCAACATATCCGCAACGCGATATCGAACTTTACGCAGTCGCAAGGTTTCAAGAACGTAGAAGACAGCGACGGACAGACTTACACGGTGAGCGTGTCGTATAACTTTGCCGAAACGGGAACGAGGGCGCAGAGAGACAGAACGGGCGACAGTATGACGTTTGTTTTTTACGCCTATTACAACGTCATACAGAACGGACAGAACAGCCGCTCGTACATATTTAGACTCGACGGGCAGATTATTCCTTATCAGCAATGCACGGTATCGCGCACAAGCATATCGGACGCGGACGTGTATAGCGGCGACGTGGGCGCGAAAGTGACCTCGTCGGGCTCGGTGTTCAGCGTTACGCTTGCCGTTCCCGCTTTTAAGTCGGTACTCAATTTAGCTATTGTCGACGAGTTTATTTTAGGCGGCGTTGCTGTTGCCGCTAAGCCTAACGTTGCTCATATTCTCGAAGTGTTTTACGGCGCGGGAGTAGAAAATAAACCCCTTAAAAAATCTTTCATTGTGACAATAAGCGAAGCTTCGAACACTATGCAAGGCGTGTTAAACGTCGGCGGGCAAATTACCTTGTCGGAGATAGTCGACGATTTCGAGCTTGTAGCGTTTGCGCACGTGCTTTCGGTAAGAGAATTTGAAGCGGGAACATATACATTTATAACAAATTCGTCGCAGTCGCTTCTTACGTACGTTGAAGACGAAGCGGGTTACGAGTTTATAGAAACAAAGGAAAAGGACGGCGAATATTCTACTACGCGGACATTCACGAAAGACACAATCGTAGTAGGTCGGAACTATACGTGGAGATAATTTATGAGTGAAAGCAGAACTTATACTTACAGATTTGAGAACGTAGGCGGCGACGAAAACGTTTCGCCCGTTGCACAAGACTCTTCGCAGCCCGAAACGCAAGCGCAAACGCAACCGACTACTAAGCGAACCCCGGGCGTAGGTGCCGCCGCGCTCGTAGCGTGGAAGAAAGTAAAGCCGTTTGTTTATTCGAGCGTTTCTCACGAAATATCGCAAGTAGCCCTTGCAAGCGGAGCAAACGAACAGAGCCAACGCGCGCAAGAGGTGTTCGGAGTCGTACAGAAGTTAGAGGGCGTAGTAGAAAACGTTCTTTTAGGCACCGTACTTACGGGCGGCAACCCGCTCGGCGCGCTCGTCGGCTTAGGTGTGGGCTTGTTGCAAACGGGCGTTCAGTACGCGCAAGCTTACGACAGACTTAACCTTGAACGGAGCATAGAAGAAGCTTCGCTCGGCATTCAACGCCGCAGAGCCGCAACCACAAACTCAAGGAGTTCACAATGAATACTTTCAAAGTAACGATAGGCGATAAAGTAATAAAGGCTTCGCCTTACGGGGCAAAGTTCGGCAACCTCTTAGACGAACGGCTCGACGAGGGCTATATCACGCTTAAACACCTTAAACAAGAACAACCGTTTCGTCCTTTCACGCTCGTGAAAATAGAGCTTACAAACGCTAATACGGCGTTTAGAAGCAAGATAAAAGAGTATTCGGGCGACGACATAACGCAATCGCTTTCGAAAAATATGCTCACGCAGACGAAAGAAGAGTATTTTTTCGTTGCGGACGATAACGTGACGAATTACCCGAACGGCTCCGAGTTTTACAACCATTCGCTATACCTTATCGAAATCACGAAGATACTTGAGAGGTTTATAGGCGACTCAATTACATTCACGAACCCGCTAAACAACAAATGAGGGCAGACAATGATTTTTGACGAAACAAAACACCCCCGCGACGACGAGGGAAAATTCACCGAAAAAGGTGAGTTCCGACAGAACGCGGGGTATGACGAAATAATAGCGGCGGACAAAGAAGCGGGTACATATTACGCTTCCGACGAGGAAGAGGGCAGAGTGCAAACGCCCGACGAAATCGACGCGCTTTACGGCGAAGAGTTCACGGGTTACAAAGGGCAAGCGGCGGTTGACAAGCTTTTAAAGGAAAAGCGCGGACACGTAAAAGCCGCTTTCCACCGCGAGGATATGGGCGATATTGACCTATTGTGGGGCAATGACTTCGTCGGTTTACAACACGTTATAAAACAAAGGACAGCGCAAAATATTGACGCACAAGCATTTATGGTAGACCTTGCGAAAGTTGTTGAGCAAGGGCGTTTCAGACAAAAAACAAGCAGAGGTGACTTTGAATTTGTTAAGGACGGCAAACTTGTTGTAATAACGGCAAGTTATCATAACAGAAAGTTGCAACTTCTTTTGACTGCTTATAAGACAAGGTATAAATAAAAGGACACCGTGTAAACAGTGTCCTAATATTATAGCGTGGGAAGCCCGCATCCCTTCCATTATTTTGCAGCTGAGCGGTAAATTTCTGCTGTCACGCTTTTTCCTTGTTTGGACGAACGCCGGCTCAAAAAGAGGTTCTCGTCATTACTTAGCAGCTAAGGCGCAAATTTTCTGCTGTCAAACAAGTTGTTTAGCCTTTGGACGAACGCCGGAACCCGTTAGGGAGTGTCTCGTCATTATTTAGCAGCTGTGGCGAATTTTCTGCTGTCAAAAGTTTTTTTATAAGTGCTTGGACGGACGCCTCTCTCCGATTTTACGGAGTCCCCGTCATCCTTACATATAGCGTTTGGCGGCGACTTTCTTATATCAAGCACTTAATTCTATTATCATTATACGCAACATGAACAAAAAAGTCAACTAATTTTACAAAAAAAATTCGAGGTGAAGAAATTGTACGCGAATTGTGATTACTCATATCTAATCGACCAAACGGCTTATTATTCAAAAAATAGCGGGGCATTCGTTAGTAAATATATTGAAGCTACACAAAAAAACACAAATGTTATAGTGCCTACTCTAAGCTCTGTGTATGAGTTGGACGGCGCATTAGACGATATAAGAGAACTAAAGTCTTGTATCGGCGTTGTGTTAAACAAAACTCCGCCCGAGTATGGAACAGAAACGAAACGCATATCGATTACTTTTTATAATGTAGATACATTAGAAACAATCGCAACGACTGCTGGTACATATTCCGTTCCGTCGGGCAATTATGCTATAAAATACGAAACCGCATATACCTATTCTTATTCACGTGGTAGTAGCGGTCTTTCTTTAAAAGAAAATGCAACGCTTATTTATTATATCTACGCTACGGAAAATCGACTTCCGCTCAAAAAGTGGACAATTACCGACTGCATAAACCGTTGCTTAGAGCTTGCAGAGCCTTTGCAAGTCATGTCGGCAACGGGCAATACGACAACGGGAACAAAAAAACTTACCGTTCAAGAGATAGAAACTCCGCGCTTTATTTTTGACGGCGTAAATTATGACACAAACGGCATAAGGCAATCGACGTACACGGCGGGCAGTCAAGCGGAGAAATACGATAAAGTAATTGCACCCGAGTTCGCTATGACGAAATCAAACCTTAGGGAACAGTTGCAACAGATAGGCGGCTTTATCCACGCCGAGCCTCGGCTCAAAATCGTAGACGGAAAATACATAATCGTGTTTGATGAATACGGCAAGCGCGAATATTCGCCGATATCAAAAAAACGGCATATCACAAAGGTTTTAAAGCAGTCTGTAAACGACTTTTGCACCGAGCTTGACAGTACGGTTGATAACCTTGTAAACCGTCTTTCGTATGCACAAGGAGCAGTCGTAGAACCATATAATTTCGGCGGAAAAAGTTTGAGAGCAGAAACGACGGCAATGCGAATTGACGATAGCAGTGCGTATATTCCGACATACTTACCTATAGACGACATTGTTAAACTTGAAATAATGGCACCAGCTTCTGCCGAAAATGTTGGGTGGACGGGTTGGACGGACATTACGGACTATTTATTCGAGAAAGCGGACTACGACAATATGTCAAGTATTAGCGGCGTTTATCCTTATTCTAAGGCATTTGCACTTTACTATACGCAAGGTGAAAAAGGCGTTCGCGGGCTATTCTTCAAGAACCCCAACATTATTTCGCAAGCGTGGTTTCAAAAGTATGCGATTGTCAATATATTGCAATCTTGCGGAGCTAATGTCGATACAAGCGACAATTATAAATATCCGATTATTTCGTTTCGTATAACATATATTCCGAGATATTCGGCGAGGGTAAGAACAAGTAAGCAATTGATTATCCCCGGGCTTCCGTCGACGCTTGCGTACAATCAAGGCGCAAACCTCGTCGAAACGAGATATTACGGCGAAAACCTCAAGGGTGTTGTTGCAAGGCTCGGGAACGTGGAAAAGACCTTGACGTACAAAGTCGGCTACTTAACGGATATACCGAAAGCGGGGCAATTGTTCGATAAAAACTACTATATTTCCGCCGTAGAATGGGAGATATTCTCGTCGTACTTCAAGGTGACGATAGGGCTTTCAAAGGACTTCAACCGCCTTTCGGAGTATGTCGGCATATCGTCCGTTAACCGTATGTATCAAGTAAGCGAAAAGCAAGCGCAAGCCCGCGATAGCGTTTTCAATGAGTATTTACTTATTACCGACGACAAAGAAGCGAAAAGTAACGCGAGCCTTGCAACGCTATATATTCCTTTTGTTTTGTCGGAATGGTTTAAAAGTGATAGTCATTTTACGTTCAATCCGCGCCCCGATTTTTGCGAGGTTTGGGGCTTAACAAAAGGCGGACAACGCGTTAGAGATTACGACGTTGTTTTGCCCGTCTGTATCTCCGAAATGGGTAACTCAATTGCTTTTTCCGTCAATTTCCAAGACAACTATTCGGCGGGGCAAAAAAGTACGAAAATACAAATCGAGAGTTCTTCGACTTATTGGTCTGACTATGTGCCGTATAACGACTATTACGGACGATTTTATTATTTGAATTTTGAAATTTCAATGCTGCAATACGGTGAAGTTATTAGCGACGGCTTGGAGCAAACTTTGCCACAAGCAAAAATTTGGACGGAGATGCCTAACGTATCCGACGTTACGCGCGCCCCGATAATAACGACTGCCCGCGGTACGACCGAATACCCGATTGTTTATAGAAAAGAAAGTACGGAAGCCCCGTCTTTAACCTATCAATTATCGATTGTAACCGATAATGACGCGATAATAATCGGTAGCGGTTTCGCGAGAAATATGCCGTTTATAAACACCGAAATCGGCACGGGCGATAATGGAACAACATATAAGCCTATTGAAGTTAAAATCTATATTCTTGAAGAGCCTATAGAGTTGTTTGCCGATAAAATATACATTGACGGCTTAGTTGGCATTTCTATAACAACCGATTACAACGTACAAGACACGAGCAATAACATGGAATTGTCTTTCAACTCCATAACCGCAAACAAGAGCGGTAAAGCATGGGCGATTGTAACAAGTTCAAGAACGGTAAGCCACACAGTCGAGGACGAGGACGGCAACACGGTTATACAAACAGAACAACGCGGGTGTGACCTCATATTCGGCAAGAACGAAGAGGTGACGGACGGACAAACGATTGAATTGCCGCGCCTCGTATTAAAACGAAAACTTTATTAAGGAGTTCAGCGGATATGTTTTTCTTATATGACGCAAACTTAAAACTTTTAAAAACAATTCCGAGCGACGTATATCAAGGCTCGGACGGGGCGGACGATATATACTTCCTTGTCCCGATTAACCCGAACGCGGCTATTGACGTTGCGTTCTTACTGCCGACGGGCAAAACGAATATTTCCCGCGCGGCTACAAAACAAGGCGAGGCGGTCGGTCTTAAAACACCCGACGGTATTACCTATGCCATGTGGAGCATAACGCTAACGGCGCAAGAAACGGCGTATGCGGGCAACGTTACGCTACAAATCACGGTAAGTACGGGAGCAATGAGTATGACCTCACAAAAGGGCGTATTCCCCGTTTTGACGGGTGTGCCGCCCGTTCTTCCCGAAGCTCCGACAAGCGACGTTTACGCCGACATTAGAGCGGCTATAGCGGCATTGCAAAGCGCAGTGTACAACACTAAAGCTATAGGTATAGAAGCGTTCGGCACGAGCGATACCGCAAACGACCCGTTCGCATATGTGCAAGCGTATAAAGCGGACGCGGAAATTGTTGTCGTTCCCGATTACATAATCAAAAACGATGAGTATTATATCGTCACGAGCATATTGTCGACGGTGCCGCAAAGCGTGACCGAATATGAGTTCGGCGCGAACGTTACGCTCATAGGTTCGGGTGCTTTTTATCAAGCGAAAATCGACCGCTTAGAGTTCCCGAAAACCTTAACTTCTATTAGGGACGCGGCGTTTAAAGAAGCAACGACAACCGAATTTATTTTTAACGGCGCGGTTCCGACCATAGGCGACGACGCTTTCACGGGCGTAAAGGCAATAGCGTATGTTCCCTCAGTTTATTACGACGATTACGTAACGGCATTCGAAAAGTACCCCGATATCGCCGTCCAAAAGAAAAGCGAAACGCTTGGGGAAGCAATCGAAGCCGCCGACAAAGCAAAAGCTATTGCTTTGAATGCACAGCAGACTGCAGAAGCGGCGCAGCAGACGGCAGACGAAGTTAAGGCGGCGGTAGACGGTAAGCTTGATAAGAAAACATATAAGTCCGATTTCGGTGAAGCGTACGTAAAAGAAACCGACGGCTCAGAGAAAATGGTTTCCATTACGGAATTAGCTGTTAAGCAAACGCTTGTCAAAAGGAATAGCGCGGGTGCCGTTGCATGTACCGAGGCAACGAGCGATAATTTAGCAGTCAATCTCGGTCAACTCAACAAAAAAGTTATGCGTGTTACAAACGCGGATATAGATTTATTATTTATTTAGGAGGTAAGTTATGGCAAAATATTTAGACTATGCAGGTCTATCACATTACGATGAAAAAATAAAAGGTCTTATCAGTGCAGAGGTTGGCGCGCGCAAATCCGCCGATACCGAGATAAACAATGATATTGAAAACTTGTCGAAAGGCAAGGTTAGCAAAGCGACAACTACCGAAAAATACCCCCGTGTATACGGTGTGGCTGCGAACGAGAGCGATGATAAACTATTCAAATTGTCGGAGTTTGAGGAAGAAAGCTCTGTCGCGCTTAGAGGTGCGGGCGGCATTTTGCTTGCTAATGCGGGTACGGGAGATAAAAGTGTGGTTAACCTTGCGCAACTCGCGGAAAAACTTACCGCCTACCTTTTAAAAGCGGGCGATACCATGACGGGCGACCTTACTATTCAAGGCGACCTCACCGTTAAGGGGTCTACGGTAACGGAAAACACGGAATCGCTAAATGTAAAGGACGCTATCGTCGTGACGAACAGCGACGGCACGGAGTTAGGCTCTACGCTTGCGGGCTTTGTAATAAGGCTCAACGCAACCGACTGCTACGGCATTATTTACGACAAATCTTCCGATAGCGTTAAGCTCGGCTTAGGCAAAATCACCGACGGCAAATTCGCGTTCAATACGGGCGAGGGTGAAGCCGTCGCAACAAGGGCGGATAGCACGGCGTTGACGAACGGACACCTTATACAGTGGGACGGCACAAACTTTAAGCTTGTAGACAGCGGAAAGAGTATAAGTGACATAACGACTGCTATATCAAGCGTAGAATCGAGCGTAGGGACGGTATCGGAAGCTGCTAACGCGGCGCAATCAGCTGCTAACGCGGCGCAATCAGCTGCAAACGCGGCGCAAGGAACCGCAGATAACGCGTTGTCGGAAGCGGGTACAAAACTCGATAAGCTTACGGGTGTCGTATCCGCATATGACGTAGCGTACATAAAGAAAGGCGGTGACGGAGATAATGGATGGATGCCTATTACGACGGACGCGGAAAAAAACACCCTCGTACAAAGAGATAGTTCGGGGAAAATAAAAGTTACAGCGGGTACCGCGGGAGCAGAAGCTGTATGTTATATACAATTAGAGGCGGTCGCCACTAAAGCGGGTACGGCTCAAACTACTGCAGACGAGGCAACTACTAAGGCTGAAAACGCACAAGCAACTGCCAACGAAAAGCAAAACAAGCTCGTATCGGGAACTAATATCAAAACCATAAACAATCAAAGCATTTTAGGCTCGGGCGACATAACAATTTCCGTTCCCGAGGTGCAATCGATAGCAAACGCGGAAATCGACGCGTTATTTGCGTAAGGGGGTAATTTATGGGCAAATTTTTAGACCAATCGGGCTTGGAGTATTATGACGGCAAAATTAAAGCCGTCATAAAGAAAAAGCAAGACACGCTCGTTTCGGGAACAAACATAAAAACCATAAACGGGTCGAGCATTTTAGGCTCGGGCAATTTAACGGTCGGCGGAGCTACTGCGGGTGTCGCCTCTATCGGCGGTAAAACGGGAGCAATAACACTTAGCGGCTTGTCTATGGTCGGCAACGTATTAACAAACCCCGCAACGGGCAGTCTTGCAAAAAAGAACAGTGCTACGGGTAATTCACCCGCGGTAGAATGTGAAGCGCTTTCGGGGTGGATATCTATAAACGGTGCGAAAAAAGCTACTTTTTCCTTAAATTCAAGCTTACCTATATCCAATTATGAATATCTTTATTTTGAGGGCGTTGACGACAATCCGTCATCGACAAGCGAATCAAATACCGATTGCGCTCACGCATTTTTACCGGTTGAATTGTGGAAAACATATACAAGCCCAAAACATACTCTTTCGCTTACGAGAGACGGTGCAAGAGCGAGAATTTATTATGTAAGCAATACGTCTATAGGTGTGCATGTTCAATCGTACATCAATTATATAAGAGTTTGGGGCATAAAACGCGGAAAGACCATAACCGTTTCTTAACGAGGTATTATTATGTATAAAATAGGACAAAAATTACGCGCAGAAGAATACACTGCGGAATTAGTAACATGGCTTAATAAACAAGGCTGCTATTGCCGTGATATAAACGAAAAAGACCTTGTTTACGAGATAGTAAAATGCGAACCCGTCAGCTCGGAAGAATTGGCGGATATCATGCGAGCAGAGAGACTTTACGAATGTTTCCCTATAATAAACAGAGGTGAATTGTGGTACGCGCAATTAAGCGAAGAACAGAAAGCCGAACTTTCTAAATGGTATCGAGAATGGTTGGACGCGCCCTCGACTTTAATAAAACCGCAAAAACCCGAATGGTTGACTTGACAAAAAGGGTAAGCGTGTGTTAATATGGTATGGCACGAAGAAGACCACCCGCGCGACGGTGACGGCAAGTTTGCCGAGAAAGGAAACGCGGGTAGAAACCCCGACAAGAAAGAGTTTCGGGTGAATGCAAGGTATAGCGAGATAACGCGGGCAGATATGCCCCGCTTTCGCAAAACTAAGGCTATAACAAGCGCGGTGTTTAATACGTTAAGCACGAACCGAAAAAAGCTTGAATGGCAAGGTGAGTGCGAAGTCGAAGTTTTTGTTTCCGGGTATAAGTATAAAATTGCTTTATTCGGACAAGACAAAGACTATGATTACATAATTTTATCGAGGACGAAGATATGACAAAACTTGAAGAATTGGAAGCTTTACTCAACAAAGTCGGCAGTCCGAGCCGCCGCGGTTGGATATACGGAACCGCAAAGAGGTTAGGCAAGGAGCAAGAGGTTATCGACTTCATAAAAGAAAACAATATCGACTACGCAAACGCCGACGACGAGGAAAACCCCGATTGTTATCGCGCATATCTCGACTATTTAAAATTATCTCATTTCGGCGACGCGCTCGAAGCTAAGTACGGCTACGATTTGAGCGAAGACGATATCGACGAAGACGAAGAATAACACTCATCAGCAGAGCAACCCTCTGCTTTTTTTATGCAAAAATTTAAGGAGCTGACAATGAAAGCAACAATAATACTCGGAAGAGAGGGCGCGTCCCTCTCTTCTTCTACTTTTGTACAAACGGAAGATAAAACGCTCGTCTTAAACTTTAAGAGCGTTTACGACCTTTCCGAAGCGGTAATCACGCTAAAAAACGGTGCGCTTGAAAAACGTTACGACTTTAAAAAGCAATTTGCCGTTCCCGACGAATTTATGAACGCGGGGCGGCTTTTAGTTCGCGTTACGTTGTACGTTGACGACGACCCCGTTAAGGTGTGGAACATAAGCCCTATAAAGCTTAAAGAGATTGACGAACAACTTTATGCGTACGACGAGCTAAACGACATTTTAACCCGTATAGAAGCCCTCGAAGAGGCAACAAAAATAATTCTTTAAAGGAGCGATTTATTATGAAAATCAAAAAGACATTTTTTGCACTTATCGCCGTTTTTGCGGTGGCTATAGCACTTTCCGTTTCGCTTAACTTCAAGCCCGTTTATGCGGAAGAAGTCGGCGACGAACAGACCGAGCAGTCGGGGCAGTCAAGCGACGAACAGAATGAAACGTCAAGCGACGAGAAAAACGAAACTTCAAGCGGCGAACAGACCGAAACGTCGGGCAACGATACGCAAGTAGGCGACAACCTCGACACGACCGAGAGCGGGCTTCTCGACAAGATTGCAGAGCTTACGGCGAAAATCAATTCGCTTACTAATGCGGACTATTTCGTCAAAAACATACTGCCGCTTATAACGGGCGCGGGTACGGCGTTGTTAGGGTTTGTTTTTAGCGTTTTTCCCGCGATACGAAACAACAATAAATATAGACAATTACAAGGCTTTTATACGCAGATAAAGGACGAAAACGAGGCTTTAAAAACCCTTTTAACTTCTACCGATATACCGAGCCTTAAAGACGCGTTTAAAGCGGTCGTAAAAGACGAGCAAGTCGAACTCGTGGACAAGTTCATAAAGGAAACTAAAATAAACGAGAAAGGGCTTGCGGGGCTTGAAACCGATTTAAGCGTAGCGATAGGTAAAATCAACGCGCTTATATCCGCGGCTCAAAACGTATGGGCAAAATCTCCCGAAGCTATGGCGGCTTTGACGGAAGCACCCGAACGCGGAACGCTCGTTGCTATGCAGAGAGAAAACGACAAGCTTAAAGATTACATAAGACAGACGAAAGGCGAGGAAGCCGAGGCTATAATAGAAGAAATGGGGGTGTAAGACATGAAACTTACAAACTCGGGAAAATGTAAGCTATATCGGCTTTATGCCTTTATAGCTTACGCCATACCTATGGCGGTGCTGTTCTTTGTGAATTACAACGCGTATAAGCAAGAGGGCGGAATAGTCGGCTTTTGGGGTTTTGTTCTTATGGGGTTTGTTTTTCTTGCGTTCAAGGAGCAAATACTGTCGCTTTTTAAGAAGCGTATGCTTATGAGCCTTTCGGGAACGCTCTTTATATTTGCTATCCTTATGCAATTCATAGCCGACCAAATTATTCTCATTACGGGCGTATCGTTTGCGGCGGGGCTTCTCTCGTCCTTTATATCGGTAGTCGGCGACGTGTACGCCGAACACTCATATAAAACGGTTGACGGCGAGAAAGTAAAAAACACGTCCCCGGCGATACCCGACAAACAAGCATGGCTTGAAGCGTACGGGTGGAATTTTACGCGCGAGGACGAAGAAAGCAAGGAGTAAACAATGAAACTCGATATTAAGGAACCCGTCGAAAGGTTTATGCCGAAGCCTAAGCGTGCAGTCGGTTTCGTTAAGGAGCGACTGCTCGATTATTTTATTCTAATCATAATTTGCCTTTTGCTCGGCGTGTTTGAGATATTCGTCATAAAAAAGAGCGATAATCTCGGAAACCCCGATTATTGGTATCACGCGGGGTGCAGACTTTTAGCCTACACCCTTGCGGGTACGCTCGGGCTACGCACACGTTATCGCAAAGTAAAGGCAGATAATGTCACATTGAATAATCTTTTAGAAGAGAATAGGCAAATTATGCCGAACATAACGGCGGAGTTCGAAATCTTTATACAGAAAATAAACGACCGCATAAAGATAGCCGCATGGCGGGCAAAAGTTAACAAGAAGCTTGCCAAGCTCGAAAAGAATGCAGACGTAAACGTATTGAGATACGCCGCCGACGGCGACGAACAGCACCTCTCTACGACAAAACTGAAAAAGAAAGCTTTACAATATATAAAAGACAAAGAGAACTTACAATATTTGTTAACAGACGAATACTGCTCCGCCGTCGAAAGTCTTAACGTAAAAGCTTACCATATTTACACGCACGACTTCGGAGCGAGCAGAGGCGACAAAGAAGACTACGACTTTTTAAAGACTCGTACAAACGTAGGCGCAAACAGCGCGGGCAAAATAGGTTCGCTCTTAATCGGCACAATAATAGTCGCGCTTCTTATAGGCTCGTTTTCCTTGTCGTTTGACGAGGTAGCCGCCGAAGAAGTGCTTACGCGCGTTGTGTCAATCGTCGTCGGGTGCGCTGTAGACGTAGGCTTTACGCTTTGGAAGTTTGTCGAGGGCGCAAACTCTGCCGAAAAAGTCGTCGAAGAAGAGGACTTGCGTGTCGCTATGGACAAAAACAGAATACTGAAAGAGTATCAACAAGAGGGTTGCAAAATCGCTTGATTTTTTAGTAACAAATTTAGCAACAATTTTCTAAATTTTTTAGTAACAAAATTTAGTAACATTTTACAACTTAATACACCTACATACGGCTACAAAGCCCTAAAAAATAGGCAAAAAATAGCAGAAAAAGCCCCCGATAGTGGCTTAAAAACCACTTTTTCGGGGGTTTTTTGCATATGGTGCGGATGAAGGGACTTGAACCCCCACGCCGTGGGCATAAGATCCTAAGTCTTACGCGTCTGCCAGTTTCGCCACACCCGCATTCTTTTTTTCTTTTTCTTTTTTCTTGTTCTTTTTATTCTCTTTCGAATTCACGCTTAAAGGGTTAATTCTGGGGGGGTAAGGAATGAAATCCCTACAATAAAAATTTATCCTGCCCCCGCAAAGTGTTGCAGAAACAGGGTAACGGTGGTGCACCTTCGGGGACTCGAACCCCGGACCCACTGATTAAGAGTCAGTTGCTCTACCAACTGAGCTAAAGGTGCGTTTATTTGGTGATCCATCGGAGACTCGAACTCCGGACACCGTGATTAAAAGTCACGTGCTCTACCGCCTGAGCTAATGGACCAAATTTCCTCTTTAAAAGAGGTTTTTGGCTGGGGTGGCAGGATTTGAACCTACGAATGCGGGAATCAAAATCCCGTGCCTTACCGCTTGGCGACACCCCAATATAAATTTAAATGGGGCGAGAGATGGGGTTCGAACCCACGACCTCCGGGACCACAATCCGGCGCTCTAACCAACTGGGCGACTCTCGCCATAAAGCAAAAGCTTTAAAGCATTTGCTGGCGCGCCTGGAGGGATTCGAACCCCCGACACACGGCTTAGAAGGCCGTTGCTCTATCCGACTGAGCTACAGGCGCAAGTTAGTGTGCGGCATAAAGTGTTCGAAAACCAGAACCACTAATGGAGCGGGTGATGGGAATCGGACCCACGCAACCAGCTTGGAAGGCTGGTGTTCTACCATTGAACTACACCCGCGCTTCGCACAATGCTTGTATATTATAGCAAGTCGGAATTTTATTGTCAAACGAATTTCGCTTTTTTTACAAAAGATTTTATAAAATTTTAATATTCTTTTGCGTTTAACTTTTCTATGGCTGTTTAGAGAGTGAAAAAAAGCTTAATAATCGTTCAAAAGCTCATTGGACATTACTTTGGTAATCATTTTATCGTTGTAAAACACGATATAGGCGTAGGTTTTGACTTTGGAAAACCTTTGTATCGTGCCGGGACAGAAAAGCGTTACGCCGTCAACGACTTCTTCCTTTTGTTCGTGAGTATGTCCGTAGAAAGCGACGGTGCAGCCGAGTTCTTTGGCGCGGGCGAGGACGCGGTCGGTGCCGCTCTTGGTGTCGAATTTGTGACCGTGCGTGACGTAAATTTTAGTTTTTTCGATTTCGACGACTTTTTCGTCCATATCTCTATCGAGCGTAAAGTCGCAATTGCCGGCGACGGCGATGGTTTTTGCTCGAACGTCGTTAGGGAAAACGTTAAGGTCGCTTAATCCGTCTCCGCAAAAGATTATGTAATCGGTTTCGCGCGCGACGTCTGCAAGTCTGCGCAAAACCGTGGTGTTGCCGTGGCTGTCTGAAAATACGAGTGCTGTTTTCATGCGGTCTCTTTCCTTTTTTTTTGATTTTTAATGTTTTATCCGAGTTTTTCGGCAAGGGCGGCTAAGGCTCTTGCGCGGTGGCTTACTTTGTCTTTTTCTTCTTGCGAGGCTTCGCCGAAAGAAACGCCCAAATCGTCGCTGTAAAAAAGCGGGTCGTATCCGAAACCGTTGGTTCCGCGCGGCTCTTCTAAAATCGAGCCGAATGTTTCGCCGCGGGCGGTCACGACGGAGCCGTCCTCTTTAATAAGCGTGACGACCGAAACGAATTTTGCTTTTCTGTTTGTTTCGCCTTGCATATTCTTTAACAAAAGCGCGTTGTTTGCGGGCGTTGAGTGTCGCTCACCCGCGTATCTTGCGGAATAAACCCCGGGCGCGCCGTTTAAGCAGTCGACCATAAGTCCGCTGTCGTCTGCAAGCGCGGCGAGGCGGCAAAAATCGTAAACGGCTTTTGCTTTTATATAAGAATTTTCTTCGAAGGTGGAACCCGTTTCTTCTATGTCGGCGGTAAAGCCTATTTCGGACATAGGCAAAACTTCGTACTTGCCCTTTAAAATTTCGGCGATTTCGCTTAACTTACCCTTGTTCGAAGAGGCGACGATGAGTTTTTGCATATTATACCTATACGTTTCAAGTTAAAAGGGGCTTACGCTTTAAGCCCCGAAGTTTATTCTACGTCTATGACGAGCATGCCGGAACAAGCGGAAAAGTCTTGATTCTCGCTCATCTCCTTTATCTTTTCCATAGCCGCGCCTTTTTTGACTTGAGGAATTGAGAATACGCTTGCGTCTATAGCTTTATTTGCGATAAGGTTAATTGCCGATTCTATGTTGCCGTAGCCGTTGGTGACGCACTTGAAGTTGAGCTGTTTTACGAGCGCCGTATTGAAGTTTACTTTTATCGACGGAGTGCCGAAGCCCGCGAAGCAAACGGTGGCGTTCTGCCCGGCAAGTTTTAACGCTATGTCCGTGTTAAGGTTTGATCCCGTCATATAAACTACTTTCTTAGCAAGCCTCGCGCCGGTGAGTTCCGAAACGTTTTGGTCGATTCTGTTGTCCGCGAAAAGCGTATAATATACGCCCGCGTTTTTTGCGATTATTATATTATTGTCGTTGTTGTCTACAAGGATAGGTACGCCTTGATAGTAAATTACGAGCTGAGCAAGAATTATGCCGAGCGCGTCGCCGCCGACTATCACGACGTGTTCGCCCTTTTGAAGGTTTATCGCGTCTATGACGTTATCGCAGAGGGCAACGTGGTCGATAAAGAGCGCGTCGTTATCGGAAACGCTGGGCGGAAGAATGGATATCGCGTCGTCGGGGAAAATCGCGAAGTCGCGCAAAAAGCCGTCCATCGTTTTGCCCGCGACGTTGAAAGCCGAGCAGTGGGCGTCGTCTCCCTTAGCGCATTCCGAACACTTTCCGCAAGGAATTTCCGGGTGCGGGAAAACGCGAACGCCGCGTTCTATGCCGAAAACTTCGTTGCCGCACGTTTCCACGACTTTGCCTATCCCAACCCTTGCGGGGATAACGGGGTAGACGGCGCGCGGGTCGCCGCTAAGCGTGTTAAAGTCTTCACGCAAAAACAAAGCCTTCGTTATTTTTATTTTTGCACTGTCAACGCTGTCGAAGAGTTCCTTTTTGGAAATTGTTTCGAGCGTTTTTTTACCGGTTATTTGAATTCCGTCCATAGTTACTCCCGAAAGACCGGAAAAATCGTCTTTCCTATAAAGTATAGTATATTGCGCGAAAATAATCAAGTGTTTTTAGCAAAAACTTTTTTAAAAAGGGCAAAAGAGGATTAAAGGTACTAAAAACGAAGAACAAAAACAAAAAAAAGGCGAAAAATCGTTGACTTATATCGAAATCTATAATATAATATCATACGGCATCGTAAAAAAAGCGATGTAACAATTAAAACGAGGTGCTTAATATGAAGGAGAACATTCATCCTAATTACAAGATAGTTAAGGTGCAATGCGCTTGCGGTGAGACCTTTGAAACCGGAACTACTAAGGACGTTGACGTTATCAAAGTAGATATCTGTTCCAAATGTCATCCTTTCTTTACCGGCAAGCAGAAGCTTGTCGATACCGGCGGACGTGTTGATAAGTTCAAGAAAAGATACGGTATGTAATTGCCGTCGCGCAGCTTCAAGGTTTTGCTTGGAGCTGTTTTTCTTAAATTCCTAATTATTCCGTGTTCCGAGGTTTTTTGCTTCGGGCGCCGAGTTTTTATTGCCGAGATTACACGAGGTTATATATAATGAAAAACAAAAAACCGTTTAGGACGAATATAGGCGGGCAAGCCGTTTTGGAAGGCGTTATGATGCGCGGCGAAAAGTCTATGGCGACTTCCGTGCGCGACGCAGACGGCGTTATTCGCGTGGAAACGGAAAGGCTTAAACCGGTAAAGGAAAAACCGTTTATTTTCCGCGTGCCGTTCGTGCGCGGGGCGATTAACTTTTTCGCTTCTCTCGTCACGGGTACGAAAATACTTATGCGTTCGGCTTCCGTTTACGGAGAAGAGGAACCGAGCAAGTTTGAAAAGTGGCTTTCCGAAAAATTAAAGATAAACGTTTACGACCTTATTATGTTTATAGGCGTGGCGTTGGGACTTGCGCTCTCAGTGGGACTGTTCGTTATTCTGCCGCAATTTTTGGCAAACCTTATTTCGGACGCGACTTCGCTTGAAAAGTCCGGGATATGGTACAACCTTATCGAAGGCGGCATAAGAATGGCGATTTTCGTCGGGTACATACTCTTGACTTCTCTTATGAGGGACATAAGGCGGACGTATATGTACCACGGCGCGGAACATAAAACCATAACGTGTTACGAGCGCGGTTTGCCGCTCACGGTTGAAAACGTGCGCACTTGTTCGCGCGTACACGACCGTTGCGGAACGACTTTCATGTTTCTCGTTATGTTTATAAGTATTCTCGTTTTTTCGGTCGCGAACGTGTTTTTGACGGGGAAAGGTTTTAACGTGACGGGCGTTTTAAGAGTGCTTGTCAAAATAGCTTTATTGCCAATCGTGGCGGGGATTTCTTACGAGGTGCTAAAACTCCTTGCCAAAAGCGATTTTCCGCTTTTGTACGTGTTTAAAGCCCCCGGACTACTATTGCAGCTCATAACGACGCGCGAACCGGACGACGGAATGATAGAGGTTGCGATAACGTCCTTTAACACCGTGCTTGAAATGGACAAAGACGAAAGCATACCGCCAAGAAAATTCGTAACGGCGAAAGCGTGCGATAAGCTTGTTGAAGAAGTAAAGGAAAAACTTAAAGCGGGCGGAATTGAAGAAGAGGCGGAAGCCGAATGGCTCGTCGCGCTCGCGACCGGCAAAAAACGTTCGGAAGTAAGCGCGTGCAAAGAAAATCTTTCGCCGTCGGTCGTCGAAAAAATTGAAAGAGAGGTTGAAGAAAGGCTTACGGGCAAGCCGCTTTGGTATGTTACGGGAAGCGCGGATTTTTACGGGAGAGAGTTTTTCGTGGACGAGTCTGTGCTTATTCCTCGCCCCGAAACGGAGGAACTTGTAGAAAACGCGTTGAAAGTCATAAAGGACGGCGACGAGGTGCTTGACTTATGTGCGGGAAGCGGCGCGATTGCCGTAACCATTGCTAAGGAAAGCAATGCGGAAGTTTACGCAAGCGATATTTCCGCGGCGGCTTTATCTACCGCGAAGAAAAACGCCGAAAGCTTGGGCGCGAACGTTACGTTTATCGAAAGCGATATGTTTGAAAGCATTAGAGGAAAATTCGACGTTATTATTTCCAACCCGCCGTATATTTCGGAAAAAGACATGAAAACGCTGCAAAAAGAAGTTACGTTCGAACCGAATATGGCCCTTTACGGCGGAGAGGACGGACTAAAATTTTACCGCGTGATAGCGGAGAAAGCAAAGGACTTTTTAAACGAAAACGGCAAACTGTTTTTAGAGTGCGGGTATGAGCAAAGCGCGGCGATAACGGGCTTATTGACCGACTTTTATAAAGTGGAAGTCATAAAAGATTTAGAGGGCAAAGAAAGAATAATCAAGGCGGAATTAAAGTGATAACTAAACTTGAAACGATACTTTTAAGGTACGAAAAACTCAGCGATTTGTTAGCCGACCCCGCGGTACTTAGCAAAATGGACGAATGGAAGGCTTACGCAAAGGAACGCGCCGATATGGAAGAAACGGTCGAAAAGTACAAGGAGTACAAGGCGGTCGAAAAGGAAAAATCGGACGCGGAAGAACTTTTGAAAACCGAAACCGACCCCGAGATGAAAGAGCTTACCGAAGAAGAAATTCTTTCGTGTAAGAAAAAGCTCGAAGAGATAGAGGGCGAACTCAAAGTTCTGCTTATCCCCAAAGACCCCAACGACGACAAGAACGTTATTCTTGAAATCCGCGCGGGCGCGGGCGGCGAAGAAGCGGCTTTGTTTGCGTACGAACTTTACAGAATGTACGTAAAATACGCCGAACGCCACCGCTTCAAAACGGAAGAAATCGATTCGAACAACACCGAACTTGGCGGCGTAAAGGAAGTTACTTTTTCGGTTGGCGGCAAAGGCGTTTATTCCAAGCTTAAATACGAAAGCGGCGTGCATAGGGTGCAAAGGGTGCCCGAAACGGAATCGCAAGGGCGCATACACACATCGACCGCTACCGTCGCGGTGCTGCCAGAGGTTGAGGACGTGGAAGTCAACATCGAAGAAAAGGACCTTATTATCGAAACGTGCCGTTCTTCGGGCGCGGGCGGACAACATATCAACAAGACGGAATCGTGCATAAGAATGGTGCATATTCCGACGGGCATAGTCGTTAATTGTCAGGACGAGCGTAGCCAGATTAAGAACCGCGAAAAGGCGATGAAGGTTATGAAGAGCCGCCTTTACGATTATTACAACCAAAAATATCGTGCGGAGTATTCCGAAAACCGCAAAAACCAGGTAGGCACGGGCGATAGGTCGGAGAGGATACGCACGTATAACTTTCCGCAAGGCAGAGTTACCGACCACAGAATTAACAAAACCGTTTACAACCTCGAAGAATTTTTGGCGGGCGATATGGACGAGATGATAGAAGCTTTGTCCATCGCCGACAGAGAGGCTAAGTTAAGCGGTGAAGAAGAGTAATTTTTGGCTCGAAACAAAGTTTTTCGGGTGAAAACCGGGTGCAAACGGGGCGAAAAACAAAAAGTAAAAAATATTTTATAAAAAGTGTGTGAAATTTTCGCTAAAAGCCTTGAAATTTCCGCAAAAATAAGTTATTATATAAGTACGAACGAAATCGTTCTCGGAGGTTTATATGATTTCTTTGATTTGTGGCACGAAAGGCACGGGAAAAACCAAACTTATTCTTGATGAAGCGGCTAAATCGGTCGAAGTCGCCAAAGGCGATATAGTGTTCATTACGGACAATAAATTCGAAACGACCGGCATTAACTTTAAGGTCCGCGTTCTCTATGCGAACGAATACGAAGTTTGTTGCGCCAACTGCTTCAGAGGCTTTATTAAGGGCTTGTTCGCGGGCAATGCGGATATAGAGTACTTATTCATTGACGGCTTGTTCCGCATTATCGGCGGCAAGGAAGAAGATTTTAAAGCGATTATCGAGGATCTTGAAAAGCTTGAAAAAGAATATAACTTCAAGGCTGTGCTTACCGTAAGTATGGACAAAAAGGATTTGCCCGAATTCGCTAAAGCTTACGCAAGATAATCGCTTTACGGGATAACAAAATCGGCTAAAAATCGGTAAAAGCCCGCTTTGCTTTTGAGCTTTGCGGGCTATAACTTTTTTGTGGCTCGGTTTTTCATGATTTTTGTTTGTTTCGGCGTGAATTTACGCTAAAACCGCATGCGTTTTTGTGAGCTTTTTTGACGGTTTTTTTCGATGGTTTTTCAACGTTTTTTAGAAAAGCGTTAAAAAGTTTATTTGTTTTTTAGGTCGATAAGGTACAATCTTATTTAAGATTATAGGAGAGGTTATGTTCGGTTACGTTCAGCCCGATACGCCGTATCTCTTCGTGAAAGACGATACGCTCTATAAAGCTTTATATTGCGGCGTTTGCAAGGCGATAGGCTCGTCATGTTCTCAACTTTCGAGAATGAGCCTGACGTACGACATAGCCTTTTTGTCCGCCGTGGCGCATAACGTGTGCAACGCGGACGTTAAAATTAAGAGGGAACGCTGTATCGCGCACCCGATAAAGTCGCGCCCGATAGCTTCGCGCGATACGCTCACCGAAAAACTTGCCGCCGTCAACGTTATTTTAGCGGAATACAAGGTTAAAGACGACGTTTACGATTCGGGCAAAGGTCGGCTAAAGGGGCTTTTAATCGGAGGCGGGTATAAAAAAGCTAAAAGGAAGTATCCCGAGATTGAGAAAATCGTGAAAGAGGGGTACGAATTGTTATCGGAAAAGGAGAAAAACGGCGAAAAGAGCGTAGACATGGTGTGCGACCCGTTTGCGGAACTGCTCGCTAAGCTTTCCGACGAGGTGTTCGGCGAATACGCGACGGAAAGCACGCATAAACTTTTTTACGCGATAGGCAAGTGGATTTACTTAATCGACGCGCTCGACGATTTCGAAAAGGACGTAAAAAAGAAAAATTACAATCTTTTCGTTACGGCTTACGGCGAAACGGAGTTTAAGGTTTTTGCCGAAAAGTATTTTAAAGAGGTCGATTTTATATTTTCTTCGGTGTTTTCGACGATTGCGGAAGAAGCGGGGAAGATAAAATTTTATTTTAACGGCGACCTCGTGAAAAACATTTTGCTACGCGGGATTCCCGCGGCGTACAAACGCGTTTTAAAAAATAAATTCGAAAAATTCAACTCGAAAGGCAAAGCGGACGGCAAAGAAAAGGAAGAAGCCGTAAAGTAGCGTTTGCCGAGGAGCAGAAAAATGATAAAGGACAGTTACAAAATATTAGGCGTTGACGAATACTGCACGGACAGAGAACTTTCCGAGGCGTATTTTGCTTTACGCAAAAAGTATCGGGAAGAAAGTTTTTTAGACGGAGAAGCCGGGAACGAAGCTGCAAGAAAGCTTACCGAGCTTGACGCGGCGTACGAAGAAGTTTCTTCGTTTCGGAAAGAACATTCCGCCGGCGACAACGCGAGCCTTTATAAAGAGGTGGACGCGGCGATTAAGGCTAACGATTTAACAAAGGCTCAGGAACTTTTGGACAGTTTTAACGAACGCCCCGCCGAATGGCATTATTTGCAAGCGGTCGTGTTCTATCAGAAAAACTGGATGAACGAGAGCAAAAAACAGCTTGAAATCGCGAAAAATCTTGACCCGAGCAACGAAAAATACAAAACTACTTACGATAAGCTCGTCAAAAAGATTGAGGGCGCGGGCAGAAAAGCCGACCCCGATTGGAACAGGTCTGGTTCAAGAGGCGGAAGCGGGCGCGGCAGCGTGGATTACGGCGACGGGGAGCCTCAGATGGGCGGGGATAGCTGCTTGTCTTACTGCTGTCAACTTTTGTGGTGCAACATGCTTTTGAATTGCTGTTGCAACAGCAGCTGCCGATGAAGCCGTCACGCGTAGTCGCGTATTCCGCGGTTACCACGGCTCTCGCGACGGTATTTTTGATAATAGGCGAATTTTTCCCCGTGTTATCGCTTTCGGCGGCGTTTATGGCAAGCCTTACTATAATGATTCCGCTTGCAAAAAGAACGTATCTCGGCGCGATTTTATCGTATTTGGCGTCGGCGATTCTTGCGCTTTTGCTCACGGGATTTAAGTTCGAAGCGGTTTTGCCGTTTGCGGCGTTTTGCGGGCTTCACCCGATTGTCAATCGGTTTGTCGAAGATAAAAAGATAAACAAAATTTTAGCCGTTATTGTAAAAGACGTCTGGTTTGTGGGCGCGTGTCTTTTGACGTTCTTTTTAACCGATTTCACGATCGGCGGAAACGAATTTGTAGAGAAGCATATCGTGCCGATAATTATTATCGGCGGGGCGGTGTTCTTTGTCGCGTACGACTATCTTTTCGGGCTTTTTCAAAAGAAAACCGACGAGATAATTTCAAGATTAAAGCTATAAAAGATTTTATCGAAAGTTGCATTCTGCACTTTTTAATCGGAAAAACATGAAGAAAAACGACTTATTGACGGGTTTTGTCGATTCTTACGGTAGTGAAGGCGAAGGCGTGATTCACGCGGAAGGAGGAAGCGTTTTCGTGCCGTACGCTATAAAAGGCGAGAAGATAACCTATAAAATTTTAAAGGTAAAAGGCAATATCGCTTTCGGAAAAGTCGAAGAGATTTTGGAAAAAAGCGAAAAGAGAACGGAGCCGCGTTGCCCCGTTTTTTCTAAGTGCGGCGGGTGCAATCTTCAACATATTAAGTATTCCGAACAACTCAAAATCAAGAGCGAAAACGTAAAAAACTGCTTCAAAAAGATTGCGCATATCGAGACGGAAGTGGAAAGCGTTTTTCCGTCCGCGCCGTACGGATATCGGAATAAGCTGCAACTGCCGGTAAGAACGGTTAACGGCAAAGTTGTTTTAGGGTTTTTCAGAAGCAATTCTCACGACGTGGTGCCGACCGACGAGTGCGCCATTCAAGCGGGCGGGGCTAAAAAGATAATAGCGTTTTTCAAAAAGTTTTTACAAGAAAACGACCTTTCCGCGTATGACGAAGCTACTAAAAAAGGGCTTTTAAGGCACATTGTCGTAAGGTGCTATGATGGCGAATATCTCTTTACGCTCGTCACTAAAAGCGGCAAGATAAATTGCGTTAATCGACTTATAGACGGACTTATTGAAGAATTCGGCGAAAAAATAAGCGTTGTAAGGAACATAAACGACTCTTCTTCCAATGTTATTTTAGGCGATAAAAGCGAAGTGCTTTACGGAAGCGGGTTTATAAGAATTTGCGAAGAGGGCGTAAAGTACGAAGTCGGCACGTATTCGTTTATGCAAGTCAACAACGAGGTGAAACGCAAAATTTACGAGGACGTTGTGAGCCTTGGCGACGTAAAAGAAAACACCGTCGTAATCGACGGTTACAGCGGCGCGGGCGTTATGACTTCGATGCTTTCTCGCCACGCGAAAAAGGCTTACGGCATTGAGATTGTAAAGGAAGCTTCGCTTGCCGCCGAAAAATTGAAAAAGGACAACGGCATAAGCAATATGTTCCCGGTCTGCGCTCCATGCGAAGAGGCGTTGCCTAAGATTTTAGCCGAAGAAAAGGCGAACGGCAGCGAAACGCTTTTAGTTCTCGACCCGCCCCGAAAAGGCGTTGACGGTTCCGTTATTTCTTCCGTTCTATCCTCTCTTCCAGAGCGCATAATTTACGTTTCGTGTTCGCCCACGACCTTAGCGCGCGACGCGGGGCTTTTGATAGGTACCCTAAAACAAGAAAACGGCAAAATAGTCAACGGCAACGTAGAAAACGGCGCGTACGAGATAAAGCGTTTGCGCTTATACGACATGTTCGCGCAAACTTCCAACGTAGAATCCCTTGCCGTGTTTGAAAGAAAAGCTAAGTAAACGAAAAATAGGTAGGGATTGCGTTCTTCATCTACTCAATATTTTTGCGGCAATAAATCGGTTTTTGCCGTGTTAAACTCCCATCAATGTACGCCAAAGTACTATTTCGGTCGTTTGCCTTGCAAAAACCGAACCGTAAACGGC
>DHMS01000035.1:0-39943 GCA_002405915.1 Christensenella sp. UBA4636 | reverse complement strand
TGCGAGCGTGAGGCAGGCGTACTAAACGTACTCCAATCGAACGGTCGCAGAAAAGCGCGAAAAAGCCGCCTTTTAGGTATTGAGTAGATAAAGAATGCAATCCCTATTGAAAGCTAGAGCAATAAACGCTTTGGCTTTTTGTTTGCTCGTAATGTAAAAAACGCCCTGATTTATACCTAATTTGCATGAAAAGCGTTGACTTTTCTTCGGAAATTTTGCATTTTTAGTATGAGGACAGCAAGAAAATTAAGTGAAAGGCGGACGAGAGGACGAGGGCGAAGAGGGTTTGAAAAAACACTTGCGAAAGGGCTTTTTTGCCTCCGAGTTCCTTTGATAGAGCGGAAACCGCCGCTATGCATGGCGATGAAAACAGATTGAAAACGACGAACGCGACCGCGGAGGAGGGCGTGAAAAAGGAAAATGCAGGGGAAGAAAAGATTTCCGCTTCGCTACCCGCTATTATCGCCATCGAAGAAACTACTTGCTCTTTCGCTACAAAACCGAGCAGTGCGGATATGGTTGCCGCCCAGCTTAGTTCTCCGACGACGGGGTAAAGAATAAACGAAAGGGCTTTTCCGATAAGGGCAAGAATGCTTTCTTCCGCGCGGCAATCAAAAGCAAATTTAATCGAAAACGACGACAAGAACCAGACGAGTACGGAACAGATAAAAATTACCGTACCCGTTTTTTTTATGAAAGAGAGCGTTCGCGACAGAGTATCGTTTGAAATTTC
Organism: Christensenella sp. UBA4636; assembly: GCA_002405915.1. GTDB lineage: Bacteria > Bacillota > Clostridia > Christensenellales > Borkfalkiaceae > UBA4636. The sequence goes on along the minus strand of DHMS01000035.1, from coordinate 39,210 downwards.
TTTAAAAGAGGGGATAGAATAGTCAGGCAGTTCCGTTAAGGAAAACCTTTCTTTTTGCTTTGCGCGCGTGAAAAACGCAAGGGCGATTACTATCAAAATCGACAGTAAATAAAACCCGAGCGCGGCGAAAGCGGCGTTCTCTTTAAAGAAAAAGCCTGCGAATAACGCGATTATCGGCAATTTTGCGCTGCAAGGGATAAAGGGAATAAGCGTTGCCGTGCATTCCTTTAAGCTTTTTTCTTTTATCGTTTTCAAGCTCATTATCGCGGGAACGGAACAACCCGTGCCGAGAATTAAAGGAATTGCCGATTTGCCGCTAAGCGAAAAATAAGTGAAGAATTTATCGAAAGAAGCCGAAACGCGCGCAAGATAACCGCTTGCTTCCGTTACGGCGGAAAGGAAAAACAGAATGAAAAGTTGCGGCAAAAAAGATAAAACGCTGCCGATTCCGCCGAGTATTCCGTCCGCTAAAAGGCTTTTCAAAACGGGCGCAAACGACGAGTTTTTAATTACTCGCGAAAGAAAGGAAAGCCCGCTTCGGAAAAGTAAATTTATAGCTTCGCCGCCTTTAAAGACGAGGAAAAACGTTAAAAACGCGACGGCGAAAAAGAGAGGCAAGCCGACATACGGGCGGAGAATAACGTTGTCTATCTTGTCCGTTACGCTTCGTTTGTTACTTTTTTGCACGGTTTTTGCCGTTATTTCGGCTATTTTTCTGTAAACTTCCTTTTCGTCAATAACGCTTTCCGATAGCAAATCTTCGTTTATGTTTTTTCGTTGTTTTATCGCCGAAACAAGCTCTTCGGGTGTGGTTGTTACGGTTAATCCGGTGATTTTTGCTAAGGCTTCGGCGTTTATTGTTATTCCGTTTTTTTGTGCTTTTTCAAGCATCGAAAGGTAAATTATAGGCTTTTTACCGCATTTTAAAAGGGATAAAACGAGGTAAAGCCCGCGTTCGAAGCGCAAACCGTCTATTACCGCGACGGTCACGGACGGAGCGCTTTTTAACGCCGAAACGGTGACTTTTTCTTCATCCGTAAAGGGGTGGAGGGAGTAAGTGCCGGGCAAGTCGTAAAGCGTGAAATTTGTGTTTTTTATTTTACCGTACTTTGCTCCGACCGTTACACCCGCGCGGTTACCCGTTTGTTCTCTTCTGCCCGTGAGCGCGTTAAAAAGCGTTGTCTTTCCGCTATTAGGGCAACCTACAAGCATTACTCTTAAATCCATAAAACACCTCGATAATCGACTTATAGAAAGGCTTTTGCCTCTGAAACGGTGATTTTATCCGCTAAAAAAGCCGAAAGAAAAAACCTACACGAGCTTATCTTTATCACTAAAAAACCTTTCGAAAAACAAACGAAAAGTTTGTTTCCGCTAAAAAAGCCGAGTTCCGTTAAACGCGATTTTTCTTCCTTTGAAAAATTGCATTTCATAATTCTGTAATACACGCCGCTTTCCGCCGTGCTTAATTTGATTGGTTTAGGGTTTGCCATAAGGTATTTTATGCGCCGTAGTAAGCGGATAACACAAAAAGACAGCCCCGAAAAGGGACTGCCTTAATAAAAAAAGATGGAGGAGAAAGAGAAGAAACTAATTCAAATTTACGGTGAACGTAATAACGTCGCCGTTATCGTTTAGGGTGGCTTTTATGTCGCCGTTGTGGTGTTGCGCGACGTTTTTGGCGATTGCAAGACCTATGCCGAAGCCGCTTTTCTGCTCGTAACGAGTGGAATCGGAACGATAAAAACGGTCGAAAAGCTTGTCGAGTTCGTCTTTTTCTATGCTTTTGCAAGCGTTGCTTTCTTTAATTATAACGCCGTGTTTCGTTTTTTCGAGCGAAATGCTTATCGTGGTGTTTTCGGGCGAATATTTGACGGCGTTTTCGATGAGAACGCTGAAAAGCCTACGCACAGAGTATTCGTCGCCGAGATAATAAAGGCTGTCGGGCAAAACGTAAGAAAGTTTTCTGCCGGAAGCAGAAGCGTAATCGGAAAAGGATTCCGCCGTTTCGTTGAAAGCTTTGGCGATATCGAATTTTTTGAATTCCGCGCGAGAGGCAAGCTCGTCGGTTTTTGCAAGCGTTACAAGCCCGTTCACAAGCTCTGTGAGTTTGTCCGTTTGCGCAAGAGCTTTGTCAATCCATTTTTGCTTGCCGACTTCCATTTCAAGCACTTTTAGACTTGTGTTGATGACTGTTATCGGGGTTTTCAGTTCATGCCCCGCATCCGTTACGAATTGTTTTTGCTTTTCGGCGTTTTTGACGAACGGGTCGATTGCTTTTTTGGAGAAAATTATTAAAAGCACGAACACCGCGGCAAGCACTAAAACGAGAGAGCAAACGGAAAGCAAAAGAGTTGTCAGCATAAAGCTTTTTTCTTTGGTATAATCGAGGAAAATTGCTGTTGTGATAATGCCGTCGTCGCTTTTTACGAGATATTTGTAGCCCGAATAGGTGCCGTAACCCGAGTTTTTTTTGGTTGCGACGGCTAAAAAGCTTGCCACGTCGTCCTCGGTGACCGCCGTAATGTTTTGCAAGCGCGCTTCCACTAAGTTGCCGTCCATATCGTATTTTAAAAGAAAGTATCGCGTTTCGCGGTCGAAACGAAAATTCGAAAAATCGTCGTTTTCCGCGGACGGGGCGAAAGTGCTTGTATCTGACGGGATTATTTGCGCTTCGCCGATAACTTCCGATTGTATTCTCGGCGCGGGCGGAATGTTGCCGTCCGTTAAATAAAGGCGGTCGAGCGTGGACTTCAAAGAGTTTTCGGTCGTTATTATTACCGCCGAGTTAATGATTACGCAGAGAGAAAGCATTACGAGCGAAACGGCGAGCATGCAAACGAGAATAAATTTGTTTTTTAGCTTTTTTGCAAACATTTTTTAGTCCTCTTTGACGAGCCTATAACCAAGCCCGCGGCTTGCAACCACATTGACGGGCGAAGAAATGCTTTTTAGGCGTTTCCTTAGGTTGGAAATATGCACCCAGATAACGTTTATTTCCGATTCGCTATCCCAGCCCCAAATTCGCTCCATAAGCTTATCGGCGGAGAACGAAACGTTGGGGTGCGACATGAAAAGCTCCAAAAGTTCAAACTCTTTGCCCGTTAAAAACACGCTGTTTTCGCCGACTTTTGCTTCGCCGGTACCCGCGTCGAGCGTGAGAGAATCTATGCGCAAAATGCTTGATTTGTATTCCGTGCGGCGGCGGAGCATTGCGCGAAGCCTTGCGATAAGCTCGTCTGTCGCAAACGGCTTAGGCAAATAGTCGTCCGCGCCCGCGTCAAAGCCCGCAATTCTGTCGTCCTTTAATCCTTTTGCCGTGAGCATCATGACGGGCGTAGAAACGCCGTCGCTCCTAAGCTTTGAAAGCACTTCGATTCCGCTCATTTTGGGCATCATTATGTCGAGAATTATGCCGTCGAAGTTGCCGCTCGAAGCGTAATCGTAAGCGGACAAGCCGTCGTTCACGGTCGTTACGGAATAGTTGTTTTTTTCTAAAAAGACGGTTAAAGCCTCGGCAAGGTCTATTTCGTCTTCGGCAAGCAAAAGTTTCATGGTTTTTTCCTCATTGTTATAAAAGTGGGGCTATAAGCCCGTTATCGGGTATTTCTGTCTTTTTTCATCGTTATTATAACGGGCGAAAATAAAGATTAACTAAAGAGAAAAAGGAATCTGCGATATTTTTAAAAATTTCCGTAGACGAGAATGCCTGCGGAAATTTTTTGCGCCGTAAAAAGCGGTCGCGATTATAAATTATATAATTATGTTGATAAGTCTGCCCGGGATAACTATTATCTTTTTCGGGGTTGCGCCGTTTAGGGCGGCGACTATCTCGGGGAGCGCAAGCGCGGCTTTCTCCGTTTCCTCTTTGGAAAGGGTTTTGGAAAGCACTACTTTTGCTTTCATTTTGCTGTTAACCTGAACGGCGTATTCCGCTTCGTCGCGCACAAGCTTTTTCTCGTCGCAAACGGGGTAGGAGTGGTCGAACACGGTGCCGTCGTTGCCTAAAAGATGATAAAGTTCTTCCGCAAAGTGGGGAACGCAGGGCGCAAGCAAAAGCACGAGGTTTTCCATAACTTTTTTAAGGAACACCGTGTTTTTCTTTTCTAACGCGTCGTATTTTGTCATCGCGTTCAAAAGTTCCATGAGCCTTGCGACCGCCGTGTTGAACGAGAAAGAGTTCATGCCCGCGTCAACGTTCTTTATCGTGTAATTCAAAACGTAGTCGAGTTCCTTTTCGTTCGCGCCGTAAAGGTCGGCGTTCTCGTCTTGGGTGTTTTGAAGTTTGTTGAATAATCTTTCGACCCTTTCGAGGAATTTTGAAACGGATTTTATGCCGTCGTCGTTCCACGGTCCGCCTTCGGTATAGTTGAAACCGAAGAGGAGATACAGCCTGAAAATATCGGAGCCGTACTCTTTGACGTACGGGTCGGGCGATACGACGTTGCCTTTGGACTTACTCATTCTGTTGCCGTCCGGTCCTAAAATAACGCCTTGATGCGTTAAGGAAGTGAAAGGTTCGTCGAATTTGAGGTAGCCCATATCGCGCAAAGCTTTGGTTATAAAACGCGCGTACAAAAGGTGCATGCAAGCGTGTTCCGCGCCGCCGACGTACTTGTCGACGGGGAGCATTTTATTGATGATTTCGGGGTCGAAAGCCATTTTGTCGTCGTGCGCGTCCGGGTACCTCAAATAATACCAGCTCGAACAAACGAAAGTGTCGAGCGTGTCGGGGTCTCTGAGAGCTTCGCCGCCGCACTTGGGGCATTTGCAATGCATAAAGCCTTCGTGCTTGGCAAGAGGCGATTTCCCGTCCGGCTTAAACTCTACGTCATACGGGAGTTTTACGGGCAAATCTTCGTAAGGCACGGCGACGTCGCCGCAGTGCGGGCAGTGAATGATAGGAATAGGCGCGCCCCAGTATCTTTGGCGGGAAATAAGCCAGTCGCGCAGACGGTAGTTTGTCTTAAACGCGGCAAGACCTTGCTTTTCGAGTTTTTCGACGATGGCTTTTCTCGCTTGGTCGCCGAAAAGACCGTCGAATTCGCCGCTGTTTACAAGATAGCCGTCCTCAACGTACGGCAAAACGGCGTTGCCCGATTTGTTGGTGATAACCTGATTGACGGGGAGATTGTACTTTTTAGCGAAAGCAAAGTCTCTTTCGTCGTGAGCGGGAACGCCCATAACCGCGCCCGTGCCGTAGCTGTAAAGAACGTAATCGGCGGCGTAGATAGGCACTTTTTTGCCCGTGAGCGGGTTTATCGCGTACGCGCCCGTCCACACGCCGGTTTTTTCGCGGTCGGAAGAAAGGCGTTCTATCTCGTTTGCTTTGCTCGTTTCGAAAACGTAATTTTCGACGGCTTCTTTCTGCTCTGCCGTAGTGAGTTTTTTGACGAGGGGGTGTTCGGGTGCTAAAACTACGTAGGAAACGCCCGAAATAGTGTCGACGCGCGTCGTGAATACTTTGAACTCGTCGCCGCTTTCCGCTTTAAACGTGACTTCCGCGCCGAGCGATTTGCCTATCCAGTTTTTCTGCATAAGCTTGGTTTTTTCCGGCCAGTCGAGCTTATCGAGCCCCGTTAAGAGTTCTTCGGCATAAGCGGTGATTTTGAAGAACCATTGCGTAAGGTCCTTTTTAACGACGGTGGAACCGCAACGCTCGCAACAGCCGCCTACGACCTGTTCGTTCGCAAGCACGGTGTTACATCCGGGGCACCAGTTAACCGGGGCTTCTTTTCTGTAAGCAAGCCCGTTTTCGTAAAGTTTTAAGAAAATCCACTGCGTCCACTTATAGTAGTCGGGAAGGCAGGTTTTAATTTCTTTGGTCCAGTCGAACATCGCGCCGATGCGCTTCAACTGCCCTTCCATCGTTTCTATGTTTTTAAGCGTGGAATCTTCGGGGTGAACGCCAGTTTTTATCGCGTAGTTTTCGGCGGGCAAGCCGAACGCGTCAAACCCCATAGGCTGAAAGACGGCGTAGCCTTTCATTCTTTTGTAGCGCGCGAAACTGTCGGTCAAACCGTAGTTATACCAGTGTCCGATATGGAGCTTTGCGCCCGAGGGGTAGGAAAACATTTCGAGGCAGTAAAACTTTTTGTCTATTTTGCTTTCGTCGAATTCGTTTGTGTGGTGTTCTTCCCAGTATTGTTGCCACTTCTTTTCTATTTCCGGCATGTTCATAGAGAATTGCTCCTTAAAAAGCCGTAGGCTTTTCGTTTACTTTTTATTTAGTATATCATTTTTAGACGGAAATTCCTAATATTTTAACGCGTTTTTCGCTAAAATGGGTAAATTTTTTGCTTTAAAGGGCGCATTTTGCAAGCTTTAATAAAAAGACTTGATATTTTTGCTCGGGTATGATAAAATTATAGCGTTAGAAATTTAATTTTTAAGGCGGAGAAACGCATGAAAAAAACAATAAAAAACAACTTGCCTTTTATAATTTTAGCGGCGTGTATTATAGTCGCGCTAATCGTCGGAACTTTTTTCGATTATGAAATTTCCGCGGCTCTTTCTTCTCTTTCTAAGGGCAGCTATTTTTCGAACAACTTTTTCGCGGCGTTTTTTGAAATTTTCGGCGAAACGCCCGTGTACATATTCCCGTCGATTGCGATTTGCTTTGTTTTGATTTTTTTTCGCGAATCGCTTAAAAATAAGAAAGGAAAGCAAATTCTTTCGGTCGTTATCTGCACTCTTGTGCTTGTCGGACTTAATTATTATGCCGCGACGAGGTTTATAAAAGCGAGCGACCCGTATTTTAACCTTTCCGCAACGTTGACGGGAATATACGAATACGTATTTTGTTTATTCTTTTCGCTCACGTTTTCGCTCGTGTGGTATCTCGTATCTTCCGCCGTCGCTAAAAATTGCAGTAAAGAAAATTTAAAAAGTCTTGCTATATGTGCGTTAATCGTTATTTTTACCGCTATAATCTGTGAGGCGATAACGCATGGCTTGAAGCCGATTTTTAGCCGCGCAAGGTATAGATTTTTGTTCTTTTTAGAGGAAAACGGGCTTAGCATGGACGGGGTCGGTTTTACAAAATGGTTTATTTCAAGCCCCGAAAAAGAAATACCCGAAAACCTTGCGGCGGCAGGCATAACTTCGGACGCGTTCCGTTCGTTTCCGTCGGGTCATTCGACTTCCGTCGGTATGGTTTTAAGCCTTACGCTTTTGCCGTTTGCAATACAAAAATTCGATACGAAAAAGTATAATATTTTGTTTTATATGCTCTCTTTTTCTATTTCGCTAATCGTAATGGTTTCGCGCATAGTTGCCGGCGCACATTACCTAAGCGACGTATGCATGGGCTTTTTGATAACGCTTATAACCTTTTTAATCGTTCGCGCGGTTGTTTTTAAAATCTCACGTAAAACATTGTTTTGCAAATAGAAAGAAGCCGACTTTATGTTTTCGTTCTTTTCCCGCACGCATAAAAATATAATATTTTAAGGCGGAATACGGGAATGTTTAAGAGCGTTATGGATTCTTTTTTCCCTTCTTTAAAGGGCTATCGCGCGTACCTTACGCCGTGCGGCGGGTACTTTCAAGGCGTAAAAAGAATAGAATGCGTTACGGAAACGGAAATTTTGCTTTCTTTCGGCGGTTTTTCGCTTAGCGTGAAAGGTAAAAAACTTTCGCTCGGCGCGCTTTACGCGGGCGACCTTTATATCGGCGGATTCATAACTTCCACGGAGGCGAAAGATGAACGCCGTTAGAATTTATGTTAAGGGCAGAAACCGCGCTTCTCTTTTCAATAAACTCGAAAAAGCGGGCGTAAGGGTGGAAAAATGCAAATTTTTGTCGGATAACGAGCTTATATTGTTCGTAAAATCGTCGGATAAGGAAAAAGTTTTTGCAATTTCCGCCGATATGTGGTATACTAAACTAATAAAAGAAAGTTTTTCCAAATGTTTTTTCCGCTCTATCGTCGCTAACGCTTTTACTTTCGCGGCGGTTCTGCTCGTTATAGTCGGCATGTTCTTGTCGGCGGGCGTTGTGTTCAGCGTAGACGTTTCGGCGTTCCCCGATAACGTCGGACGAGAAATTTTAAAACAAACAGAGAATATCGGCATTAAAAAATTTTCGAAAATAACGAACGAAAAGATTAAAGAAGCGGAGAAAATCATAAGGCATTCCGTTAAAGGAATAAAGAGCGTTTCCGTTAAGAAGTCCGCCAATAAGCTCGTTATCTACGGTATTTACGAAACGCCGACTATTGATTCGACCGTTCCCGACAAGCTTTGTTCGCTCTATACGGGCGTTATAAAAGAGATTGTCGTTTATAAAGGCGAACAGAAAAAATTCGAGGGCGATTACGTTAAGGCGGGCGAAACGCTTGCCGAAAACGGCGTTATCGCGACTTACGTTATAGAGTCGGAAATTACGTTTGAGTTTACGGGCGACGGGAGCGAAAGCTTTAAAGAAGATTCCGAGCGCGCCGCGCTTTTGCTTGCGGGCGGGAACGGCGAAGCGGTAAACGGAATTTTAACTAAGATAAGCGAAAATACGTTTTCGTATAACGTGACGGTGAAACGATTGTTTTGCTATCCGGGAGGAAGCGATTGATGAATAAATTCAAAAAGGAAATACAAATAAGCGGAGGCGACAGAATGCTAACGCTTCTCGGAAACTTTGACGAAAACCTTAACGCGATTATCGCGGAAACGGGCGTTGAAGCTTACGCGAACGGCGATACGCTCGTTATAAGCGGCGAAGAAGCGGCGGTGGAGCTCACCGCGACCGTTATAGACAAGCTTTTAGAACTTATCGACGCGGGCGAAAGGGTGGACAAGTCGCGCATAATTTATTGCGTGGAACTTGCGCGCGACGGACAAGCCGACGATATCGGGAAAATAACTTCGGGCGTTATCGCGGTTACTTCTCGCGGAAAGCCCATAAAGTGCAAAACGGTCGGGCAGAAAATTTACGTAGACGAGATTAAAAAGAACACCGTCGTGTTCGGTGTGGGTCCCGCCGGTACGGGCAAGACCTATCTTGCGGTCGCGATGGCTGTTTCGGCACTTAAAAATAAAGAAGTGGAAAAGATTATTTTAACGCGCCCCGCGGTCGAAGCGGGAGAACGACTCGGGTATCTCCCGGGAGATTTACAGTCCAAAGTAGACCCGTATTTAAGACCTTTATACGACGCTTTGCAAGAAATGCTCGGGCTTGAAAGTTATCTTAGGCTTTTGGAGCGCGGCGTTATAGAGATAGCTCCGCTTGCGTATATGCGCGGGCGAACGCTAAACAATTCTTATGTTATTCTCGACGAAGCGCAGAACACGACTAAGGAACAGATGAAGATGTTCTTAACCCGTATGGGCGAAGGGAGCCGAATGATTATTACGGGCGACGTTACGCAAATAGACTTGCCCGCGGAAAAGAAAAGCGGCTTAAAACACGCCGTTTCCATACTCAAAAACGTGGAAGGAATAGGAATAGTTAACCTTTCCTATAAGGACGTGGTGCGCCACCCGCTCGTTATGAAAATTATTAAAGCTTACACTAAGGATGAAGAAAAAACTAACAGATAATCGGCTTATAGGCGGACTTTTGCCTAAAAACCGTAAAGGAGCAACGGATGTATTTACCGAATAAAAAAGACATACCGTGGAAGAAAAAAGATTATGTTTTAACGATTTTGCAATTTTTTATTCACGCGATTATTATCGCCGGGCTTATGGTCGGGTTGATATTTTTGAACGCGGGAAGCCCGGACGGATTCGTTAAATTTTTCACCACGCAGGAAACCATTAAGGATTACGTTTATTTGTGCGTGTTCATAGTTTTATTGTGCGCGTCTCTTTATATTTATCTGTTTTGCGAATTTAAGGACTTTTTGTTGCAAGGCAAAAATATAGCGGTAGTCTTTATAATAATGGAACTGAGCCTCGTTATATCGATTGTTATGGGAAAATACGTAGGCGTATATGCTCGCCCCGTAGCTTTCTGTTCGCTTTTATTACTGCTTCTCGTAAATAAGCGCACGGCGATTTTCGTGGGATTCATATTCAATCTGCTCGTTTTCGTCGTCGATATGTTTACGAACCAGAGCCTTAGCGCGGCTTCGGCAACCGTGTCGCTTTTAATTTGTTCTTGCACGAGCCTTTTCGCTATCTATCTCGTTGACGGCGTGGGGTCGCGTATAAGGGTTTTTGTAAGAGGATTTTTCATTTCCGTACCCGTTATAATAATCGCACTCCTCGTAGAATTCGAACCGGGACTTACGCTCGAAAGGGCTTTGGTAATTACACTGCACGGGTTTATGGGCGGCATGACTTCGGTACTCTACATGATGGCGATTTTGCCCGTGTTCGAAGCTGTTTTCAATATTTTGACAAACTACCGCTTGGCGGAAATCACAGACCATAAATCGAAGCTCATTAGGCGCATGATAGAAACCGCGCCGGGAACTTTCAACCACTCTATGGTAGTCGCTTCGCTTGCCGAGCAGTGCGCTACGGCGATAGGCGAAAATCCTCTTTTAGCCCGCGCCGCGGGGTATTATCACGATATCGGTAAGTTAAAACAACCCGTTTACTTCACGGAAAACCAGCACGGCTACAACCCGCACGACGACTTGACCCCCGAACTTTCGACGGAAATTATTCGTTCGCACACCAAAGACGGCTACGACCTTATAAAAAAATATCATTTGCCGATAATCTTAGCCGACGTTGCGCGCGAACACCACGGAACGCTCCCTATTCAGTACTTTTACGCGAAAGCTTTAAAGTACACCGAGGGCGAACTCAATATCGAAGATTTCTCCTACCCCGGACCTAAGCCGCGCTCAAAAATCGCGGCGATAGTAATGCTTGCCGACGGTTGCGAGGCGGCGGTAAGAGCGCAGAACGACCGCTCGCGCGATAAGGTTGAAAAAATCGTCGGTTCCATAATCGCGGACAGAATGAAATTCGAACAGTTCTCCGAATGCGAAATCACCATGCGCGAAATCGACCTTATAAGGGAAGCTCTCGAAAACGGCTTGTCGGGCGTTTATCACGACAGAATCAATTACCCCAAGCTCGGCAACAGAAAAGTTAACGCGTTCTCGGGCGAAGCGAGCGAGAAAAAGGACTAAACTATGGCAAAACTTACGGTGTACGGTAGCGGCGAATACTTAGGCGATATTACTTCCCTTTGCGCGGCTACGATGAAAACGCTTAAACAACGTTGCAATTTTTACGTCGACTTGACTTTTTTGCCGGCGGAAGATATAAAAAAACTCAATAACGAGGAGCGAAACGTCGATTCCGTTACGGACGTGCTTTCTTTCCCTATGCTCGACGGAATACGCGGAAAAATCGTTTATAAAAAGGATTTTCCGCTCGACTACGACGAGGACGAAAAGGCAATCTTTTTAGGCTCCGTCGCAATCTGCCCCGAAAGAGCCAAAGAACAAGCGAAAGAGTACGGACACAGCGAGGAGCGGGAATTCAAGTATTTGCTCGTTCATTCGCTTCTTCACTTGTTCGGTTACGACCACATGACGGACGAGGACAAGCGCGAAATGCGCGAAAAAGAAGAAATTATAATGAACGAAATAGGAGTTACTCAATGAAAAGCGGAATAGTCGCCGTAGTCGGCAGGGCGAACGCCGGCAAATCCACACTTATAAACGTTTTAGTCGGCGAAAAGGTTGCGATTGTTTCGCCAAAGCCGCAGACCACGCGCGAAAGAATACTCGGCGTAAAAAACGGCGACGGGTACCAGATTGTTTTCGAAGATACCCCCGGCATTTACAAGGCTTCGTCGCTTTTAAACGAGCGCATGCAAAAATGCACGACCCTTGCGGCGAAGGATGTTGACGTAATCTTATTTTTGATAGACGGACACGACGGCGTAAAGGACGAGGACGTCGAAAACTTGAAAAAGTACGCTACGGGCGATATTCCGCTCGTTCTTGCGTTCACGAAAACCGACATTATGCCTAAGGAAAATATCCCTTTGCTTGCGGACAGCGTTAAGGACGTTGAAAATATCGAAAAAATAGTTACTCTTTCCGCGCGCCGCGGCAAAAATATCGGTAAACTTTTGGACGAAATAGTGTATTTGCTGCCCGAGGGCGATCCTATCTACGGCGACGACGTTGTTTCCGACCGCTCGGAAAGGTTCATGATTGCCGAAATAATGCGTGAAAAAATTCTTTTAAAGTACGACAAGGAAATTCCGCACGGCGTGGCTATCATTATAAACACGTTCGAAAAACAACCTAACGGGGTTTACGATATCAATCTCGATATCGTTTGCGAAAAGCAAAACCACAAGGCTATCATTATCGGAAAAGGCGGCGCGGCGTTGAAGGAAGTTTCCTCTTTTGCTCGCGAAAGCATGGAAAAATTCCTCGGTGCAAAGGTCTTTTTGACGACTTACGTCAAAGTTAAAGAGGACTGGCGCAACAGCCCCTCGAGGCTTAAAGAGTTCGGTTACGGCAGAGAGGAATTCGAATAAAATTCTCTTTTCTTCACACTATAAATCGTGAAAGCGTTTACGAGTCCGAGGAGGTGTGAAAAACGGATAAAGACGTAGAAAAAGCCGCATGGAAACTGTTTGAAAGAACGGGCGAAATAGGCTATTACTTACTGTATAAAAAGTTAAAAAACTTGTAAAAGGACTTGAAGATGGACGAAAAGTACAACGCTTTGTGCGTTCGCTCAGTTTCTTACCGCGAAGCCGACAAAATAATAACGCTCTTTACGCTTGAAAAAGGGCTTGTGGATTGCGCGGTGTACGGCGCGCGGCGAGCCGGGTCGAAATTGTCTTTCGCGGGCGAAGTTTTTTGTTTTGCCGAATATCTTTTGAGCGAGAAAAACGACCGCCGTTCGGTAAAAGAAGCTAACGAAATAGACGGGTTTTACGGCGTGCGCGGCGATATCGTCCGCTTTTACGCGGCTTCCGTCGTAGCGGAATTCATAAGGCTTTTCGTTGTGTCCGGCGTGCCGCAATACGCTACTTTCTCCGCCGCGGTGTCGGCGTTAAAAGGAATCGAGCAAGGCGACCCGCTTTTATCTTTGGCGGGGTTTTTGATAAACGCGCTTGACGACCTCGGCTTCGGCATGGAACTTTCCTATTGCAAAGCTTGCGGGGAGGAGATAAAAGAAAGTGTGTTTTTCGATTTTCCTTCCTCCGCCGCTTATTGCTTTTCTTGCGCTCCCGCGGGCGCGACGGAAATAAGATTTTCGACTTTCTCGGTTTTGTCCGCTCTTGCTTCTCTTTCCGTCGAAAATCTGAAAAACAGCGATTTATCGACTTATAGCCCCGCTTTTAACGACGAAAGGGCGAAACGTTCGGCTATAAAAATGCTTGATTTTTACATAGAAGAAAAAACGGGTTACGCCGTAAAAACGTTACGTGAACTTTTAGAAATCATATAACAAAATTAACGCACTAAAAAAACGAAAGAACATGAGGTAAAAATGAAATACAAACTTGCAGTATTCGATATGGACGGCACTATCCTGGACACTTTGAGCGACTTGACCGCTTCAACAAACTATGCTTTAAAAGCCGCGGGACTTAAAGAAAAAACGCGCGAGGACGTTCGCAAGTACATAGGCGACGGCGTTAAAGAACTAATCGAACGCGCGTGCGCGCCCGTCACCGACGAAAAGATTATCGAAAAGGTTTTTGTCGCGTTCGCGGAATACTATAAAGAACACGGCGAGGACCTGACAAGACCGTACCCGGGAATTGTGGAAGCCATAAAGACGTTGCGCGCGAACGGTATAAAAACGGGAGTCGTTTCAAACAAACTCGAATACGCGGTTATTCCGCTTGCCGAAAGATACTTTCCTTCGCTTTTCGACTATATCGCAGGCGACAAGGAGGGCGTGAGAAGAAAGCCTTACCCCGACCCCATTTTAAACGCGATATCCGCTATGGGCGAAACTAAGGAAACTACCGTTTATATAGGCGATTCCGACGTGGACGTGAAAGCGGGCTTCAACGCGGGCGTGGACGTTATTTCCGCCGGCTGGGGGTATCGCAGCGAAAAATTTTTGCTTGAAAACGGTGCGAAAAAGATTGTCTTTTCCGCGGAAGAAATGCTTAAAACAATACTTGACTCTTGATGAACGAGGTGCAACGATGTTCAGACCTGTTCGAAAGAAAAAATACGAAATAAATATCGAAGCGATAAACGCGCTTTTACATAACGAGCGGCGAGGAGTGCTTGCCATGAACGGAGAGGACGGCTATCCTTACGCGGTGCCTATCAATTACGTTTACGACGAAGCGGCGCAAAAAATATATTTTCACGGCTCGCCGGAAGGGTATAAAATAGACGCTTTGCAAGCTTCCGATAAGATATGTTTTACCGTTTACGGAAACGAAACGATAAAAAAAGAAGCTTGGGCGCCGTTTATGCAAAGCGTAGTTATATTCGGCAAATGTCGCTTGGTCGAAGCGGGCGAAATGGCGATTGCGCTTTTAAAAAAGTTGGCTATGAAGTATTACCCGGACGAGCAAACCGTAGACGCGGCGATTGCGCGCGCGGGCAAATTTGCTCGGATGTTCGAAATCGAAATAGAGCATTTGAGCGGAAAGGAAGTGCAAGAAAAGTAAAAGCTTTGTTTTCGCACCCGTAAAACGTAAAATTTTTGCAAAAATCAAAAATAAAAAGCCTTGCAGAAATTTATCCGCAAGGTTTTTGTGCTTTTGTGGTGCATATAAAGGAAATTATTTCAATCTGATTATTTTAAAGCTCAAAAGTATCACGAGTTGCGCCGGTGCGCCGATTATGAAAATGAGCCAATAGGCGGTCGAGGTGACATGTAAGACTATCAAAAACGCGTCTAAAAGCAACGTCCACACGATTGCCGTTACCGAAAGCATTTTGCAAGTTTTGTTAAACCATAAACTTGAAAGTATGGTAAGCACGACGGCGAACGCCGGCAAGGGGTAAACGAAACAGTAAATAGGATTCCTTGCGGAGGGCAACGCGCCTTGAAGAATAACGAAAGTCGCGCATTCAACGGCGACGATGGCTATAAGCACGAGCAGAGTTATAACGGCTCTGTTCTTTTTTACCGTTTTTTTCGGGGTTGGGATAACGTCCTCTTTGACGAGCGAGTCGAGAGACACGCCGAAAAGTTCCGCAATGGAGATAAGCGCGGTAACGTCCGGCACGGCTTCCGCTCTTTCCCACTTGGAAATTGCTTTGTCCGAATAATTAAGTTTTTCCGCAAGTTGGAGCTGCGTCAGTCCTGCGTTTTTTCGTAAAGTAACGAGCCTTTGAGCAAAAACTTCTTTAACGTCCATAATTGCCTCCGTTGTTTATTGTAGCATATAATTAGACAAAAATCAAGCGAAAAACGCGCTATCAAGCCCTTTCTACCGTGAGTAGAGTGTGAAAACGGCAACTCTACCGCAAAAAATTTTTCGTTATAGCAAAAAAGTGAGGAGTAGGTTGAAAAATTCAAATAAAAAATGTACAATGCGGATATAACTAAAAAGCAAAGGTTATTTATGGGCGTAGCCCGAAGAGAGGTGCAAAATGGGTAAACTTATAACGGTGTTCGGAGATTCGATAGGCAAGGGCGTTATGACGGACGGCGAAAAGCTGTTTTTCGGCGAAGGCGCGGTCGATATCTTAAACGGCGAATACGATTTGAAAATCGACAATAAATCTTCTTACGGACAGTCGCTCAAAAGGCTTTTAGCGCGCGGGGAGATAGACAAATATTATAATAGCGTTACGGAAGAAAAGGAAAAGCGGGTTGCCGTGCTTGAACTCGGCGGAAACGACGCGGACTTCGACTGGAAAAAGGTTGCCGCCGACCCTAAGGGCGAACACACTTCGAAAACGACGCCCGAAGAGTTCTTTTCGCTTTACAAAACCGCGCTTGAAAAGCTTTCTTTTTATTGCGGAAAGGTTTACGTTTGTTCGCTCGTGCCGATTGACAGCGACAGATACTTTAAAAACGTTATTTCGCGTGCGGCGGACGGGAGCAGAGTTTTGGAGTACTTCAACGGCGACGTTACGACCGTGTATCGGCACCAGGAGATAATGAACAATCTCGTTTTGCGCGCGGCGGACTCTAAGGGGTACGAAGTTATCGATTTGCGCTATGCCTTTTTAAAAAGCCTCGATTTTTCTTCGCTTATGTGCGTGGACGGAATACACCCGAACGTGAACGGACAAAAACTTATCGCCGCTTCTTGCCGCCGCTTTGCCGCGGTATAACAAAAAGTATTATAATCGCGCGGATAGGCTTTCTAACGACTGACAAAAAGCTTGATTTAGCGTAAAATTTGTGGTAAAATAAAAAGAAAAAGGATTTTATCATGGATTACTGTTGGGACTTGTCCGTTCTTTATACGGGCGAGAAAACGGAAAAATTTTTAAACGACGAAAAGGAAATAAAAACCTGCGTTAAAGAGCTTTCTTTGCTTGCGGGAAAAATAGGAAAAATAGCCGATAACGAGCTTATAGACGGGTATTTGAAGATAAACGAGCGGCTTACTCTTGCGGAAAACAGAATATTTGCGTACCTTAACTTGCGCCTTGCGACAAATTCGAACGACCTCGTTGCGAAAAGCGAATTCGGCAAAATGCTCGATATAGCGAGCGGAGTTGCCGAGCCGGAAGCGGAGATAGAAGCTTATATCGGAAAAACAGAAAATTTGGACGAGCTTATAAAAGAAAACGAATTTTTCAAAAAATACGAGTATCTTTTACAAAATTTGAAGCTCAACGCGAAGTACCTTTTAAAGGGCGGCGAAGAAAAAATTCTTGCTAAAACAAACGCGTACGCCGGGCAAGCTTGGAGCGATTTGCAGACGACGCTCACTTCTTCCTTAAAAGTTCCGTTTAAAGGGCAAACGCTCACCTTGTCCGATATACGCAACCTTGCGTACGATAACGACAAGGAAGTGAGAAAAGCCGCTTACGAAGCCGAGATAAAGGCTTACGACGATATAAAAGAGTCGGTCGCGTTTTCGTTGAACAGCATAAAATTGCAAGCGATAACGGAGGCTAAGCTTCGCGGATATGATTCCGTAGAGGATAAAACGCTTAAAAATTCGCACGTGCAAAAGGCAACTCTCGACGCGCTTTTAAAAGCGATAGAAAATTCGTTGCCCGTTTTCAGAAAATATTTCAAAAAGAAAGCGCAAATTTTAGGCGATGAAAACGGTCTTAAATGGTACGACTTGTTCGCGCCCGTATCTTGCGGAGCGGAAGAGCAGACTTTCACGCCCGAGAGCGCGAAAGAGTATCTCTTGAAGGTTTTTACGCCCGTCGACAAAGAGCTTGCCGACATGATAGCGGAAGCTTTCGACAACAGATGGATAGACTTTTACCCGCGCGCCGGCAAAACGGGCGGGGCGTTCTGCATGGAACTTTTAGAGGAAAGACAATCCCGCGTGCTTACAAACTTCGGCGGCAAGTTTACCGACGTTATGACGCTTGCTCACGAATTAGGTCACGCTTTCCACAACCTTAACCTTTACGACAACCCGCCGCTTGCTACTTCTTACTCTATGCCGGTTGCGGAAACGGCTTCCAACTTCAACGAAGTCGTCACGATGGATTACGCGCTCAAAAACGCAAAGTCCAAGGCGGAAAAACTTACGCTTTTGGAAGGAAAAATTTCCGATACGGCGCAAATAATATGCGATATCTATTCGCGCTATCTTTTCGAAAAATCGGTAATAGACAACAGAGAAGAAACGTTTTATAACGCAGACGGTTTTGCCGAGCTTATGACAAAGGCGCAAAAGGCTTCTTACGGCGACGGGCTTGACGAAAACTATCTGCACCCGTATATGTGGGTGTGCAAGAGCCATTATTACGAAGCTTCGCTTTCCTTTTACAACTGGCCGTATGCTTTCGGCGGGCTTTTCGCGCAAGGGTTGTTTGCAGAATATAGTAAACGCGGACAAAGCTTTATTGCCGATTACAAAAAAATGCTTAAAGAAACGCCCGTTCGCGACGCGGAGGACGTTGCTAAAATCGCAGGAGTCGATTTGACGGACGAAAAGTTCTGGGATGAGGGCTTAAAATATTTTGAAAATTTAATCGAAGAGTTCTGTTCTCTTTCGGACGAACTTTTTAACCTTTAAAACTATGAAAGAAATTATCACGAACAGCGCAGAAGAAACTTTTTCCGTTGCGAAAGAATACGCGAAAACGCTCGAAAAAAACGACGTAGTCTTATTGAAAGGCGAAATGGGCGCGGGCAAAACCGTCTTTGCGAAAGGCGTGGCGAACGGGCTCGGAATCGCGGGCGAAGTGACTTCGCCGACTTACGCGTACATGAACGATTACGACGGAATTTTGTATCATTACGATTGTTACCGCTTATCTTGCGGCGAGCAAGCGCTTGCGCTCGGGCTTACCGATTACTTCGACGCGGGCGGAATTTGCCTAATCGAATGGAGCGAAAATATTTCTTCCGTTCTCCCCGAAAAGGTAAAAACGGTGACGATAGAGGATATGGGCGAGGGCAAAAGGAGAATAACTTTATGAATTATCTTGCGATTGACACAAGCGGCGATTACTTGTCCGTGGTGCTTAAAATCGGCGAAAAAAAGCACGAATATTTTACTTTTCTTGCGGGCGTTAAGCAGTCCGAAAAGCTTATGCCCGCGATAGAAGAAGCTTTTACCGCGCTTAATGCAAACCCTTGCGACGTGGACGTTTTTGCCGCGGTCACGGGTCCGGGGTCTTTCACCGGGATAAGAATAGGCGTTGCCACGATAAAAGGTTTTGCCGACGCGCTCGATAAAAAAGTTCTCGGCGTAACCGTTTTCGACGCGCTTTCATATACTGAGGTAGAAGGCAAAATTTTGACGGTCGTTAACGCCAACCACGGTAACTATTACGTGGCGGGCTACACGGACGGAAAAGAGAGTTTTGCGCCCAAGTTCGTAGATACGGCGGAATTTGAAGAACTTTTAAAAGAGTATTCGCCGATAGCTTACGAGGAAATACCCGAGGTAAAAGTCAAGGTCGTTTCCGTTATGGACGGGCTAAAAAAAGCGGTTGAAAATTCTTTGGAAAAAGCGAGCGAAGATACGGATTCCGTTAAGCCGTTTTATCTCAGATTATCGCAAGCGGAAGAAGGCAGAAAATGATAATCCGCGAGTGGAAAATTGCCGATAACGAAGTTATAGAGGCACTTGAGAGGGAATGTTTTAAAACGCCCTGGACGAGAGAAATGCTCGACGGCTCGTTTACGCTCAATAATTTTGCGGGGTTTATCGCGGATGAAAACGGCTCTGTTGCAGGGTATATCGGCGTGATTTACGACGAGTGGGACGGCGAAATTTTAAACGTTGCGGTAAGAGAAAGCGAAAGAAAAAAGGGTTACGGCAAAGCTTTGATGCAAACCGCGCTTGACTTTTTAAAAGAGAAAGGCAAAGAAAACGTCTTTTTGGAAGTGAGAAGAGGCAATATTGTTGCGCAAAACCTTTACTTTTCGCTCGGGTTCACGAAAATAGGCGAAAGAAAAAAATATTACGAAAATACCGAAGATGCGTTCGTGCTTGGAAAAAAGCTGAGGTAAAACTTATAGAATTCGTCTTTAACGGTATGTTCGTAACCGTAGTAGGAGAAGGCGAAAGCCTTCTTTTTCTTCCCGGTTTTTTATGCGGAAAGGAAATTTTCGAAAAACAAATAACTTATTTTTCGCGATATTACAAGGTAATCGCGCCGTCGCTCCCCGGGTTCGGCGGGTCGAAAACAGACGGCGAAATGACTATCGGCGACTATGCGGAAAAAGTTTCTTCTTTAATCGAAGAGTACTCTGACGGTAAAGTAAATATCGTGGCGCACTCTTTCGGGGCAAGGGTGGTTTTGAAAATGCTGCCCGACGAGAGAATAGGAAAAATCGTGATAACGGGCGGCGCGGGGTTGAAGCCTAAGCGCAAATTAAGCTATTATTTCAAGATTTTAAAGCACAAAATTAAGCGAAAATTAGGGCTTGACGTAACAAACGACGGCTCGGCGGATTATAAGCTTTTGCCAGATGAGATGAAAAAAACTTTCGTCAACGTGGTGAACGAACATTTAGATTATAAGCTTAAAGAAATCGATAACAATACGCTACTTTTGTGGGGCGAAAAGGATACGGAAACTCCGCTTTACATGGCGGAAAGGTTTAAGAAAGGACTAAAAAGTTCCGAGCTTGTGACTTTAAAAAACGCGGGGCATTTTGTATTTCTCGACTGCCCGTCAACGTTTAATTTTCTCGTTAAGGATTTTTTGCAAAATGACGGATAAATCGACTTATAGCGTGACTTTTGTGTTTGTATTCATCGCTTTTCATTGCGTTTTCTGCGCGCTTTTTAATGTGTTTTGCGCTAAAAAAGACTTAGCCGTTTTGCAGAGAAACGGGTATAAAGTAAAAGGTTATTTTGCTTGGCTTTTTAAGCGCGTCAAGCGCAGATTTTTAAAACGCGCCGTTTGCTCTCTTTTTGTGTTTGCGCTTTGCTTTTGCGCGGCTTTATTCACCGCAAAACTAACTTTTTCTCCGTTTTTAACGGACGGAGTTTATGTGATTTTATGCGGCTTGACATTACTTTTTAAGAGCAAGGAAAAGGCAAAAACGCCGTTCGTTTTTACGGCAAGGGGCAAAAGGCTTTTTGCGGCGTTTACCGTTCTGCTTTTAATATTTTCGTTTGCGCTTGCCGCTTTTAGTTTGCTTTTTAAAGGCGTTAAAAACATAAATTATCTGTCGTTTTCTGTTGCATTTCCATCGATAATGTTTGCGATAACGCCCCTTTTGATTGCGCTTGCATCGCTTATTTTAAGCCCTTTCGAAAAGGCGAATAACAAGCGGTACGTCGAAAAGGCAAAAAGAAAGCTGATTGCGCAACCTAACCTGATACGAATTGCAATAACGGGCAGTTACGGCAAAACGACGATTAAGGAAATGCTTGCGACTATACTTTCGGAAAAATTCTCGGTACTTGCCACTCCCGCTTCGTTCAATACGCCGCTCGGAATAGCTAAAACCGTGGAAAAACTTTCGGACGAAACGCAGATTTTTATAGCCGAAGCGGGCGCGAGACGAAAGGGCGATATAAAAGAACTTTGTGAGATTATCGACCCCGATATCGCCGTGATTACGGGGATAGCAAGCCAGCATATCGAAACTTTCGGTTCGCTCGACGAGATTAAAAACACAAAAGCCGAGCTTTTAGAGAGCAAAAACGTGCGCGCGGCGTACTTCCCCGCCGACGATAAGGACGCGCTTTCACTAAAAACAAGGGTTTTTAAGGACGTAAAAACCTACGTTGCGGGCTTCGATAAAGAAGAAAAGCCGTATCTTACGGCGGAAAACTTTACGTTGAACGGGCAAGGCTCGGCGTTTACTCTCGTTTTCGGTAGTGAAAAAGCGCAAGTTTTTACTTCGCTTTTGGGCAAACACAACGTTGCCGATATTCTGCTTGCTTCCGCCGTCGCGCTCGGGCTTGGACTAAAACTCGGCGAAGTGGCGGCGGGTATCGCAAGGATAAAGCCTGTAAAACACCGGCTCGAAGTGGTGCGAAACGACAATATTTTGATAATCGACGACGCGTACAACAGTAACGAAAAGGGAGTGAAAACCGCACTCGAAGTGCTAAAAAGTTTTGACGGAAGAAAAGTTCTCGTCACCCCGGGGATTGTGGAAGCGGGCAAAAAGACTTACGAAATAAATTTTGCGCTCGGGCTTGCCGCCGCGGCGGTGTGCGATATAATAGTGTTAGAGGAAAGCGACGGCAAAACAGCCCTTTACGAGGGCTTGATTAAAGGCGGGAAAAAGGAAAAAGATATAGTTTTCGTCAAAAATTCGTTTGCCGCAAGCGAATACCTAAAAGGCGTTCTAAAAAGCGGCGACAAGGTGCTTTTCGAAAACGACCTCGGCGACGAATATACCTAAAAACAGTCGATAATCGACTTATAGAAGGGCTTTTTGCAAAAGATAAAGTAATTTTTTCGGGTGAAAAATGAAAACCGTACTTATAGTTTTCGGCGGAACTTCCACGGAAAGGGATATTTCCGTTTTAACGGGAGTTATGACTGCGAACTGCTTAAAATCAAGCGACTATGCGCCCGTTCCTTGCTATATTTCTGCAAGCGGCGAATGGTTTACCGGCGACGAACTTTTTAACGTGGAGTTTTTTGCCGAGCCGAACTTCAAAAGGCTCAAACGCGTGACGCTCGTTGCGGGCGAAAGCGTTCTTTACGAGCTGAAAAGGGGAAAACTTAGAAAATTTAGCGATATAACGCTTGCGCTAAATTGCTTGCACGGCGCGCCCGGAGAGGACGGAAGCTTGACGGGGCTAATGAACATGTGCAAAATTCCGATAGCTTCGCCGCCGCTTTTTGCCGCCGCGCTTTCGATGGATAAGGCGGTTACTTCCTCTCTTTTAAAACGCTTCGGATTTCTCGTTGCGGACGGTTTCAAAGTCGAACGGCGGGAGTTTTACGAAAATAGCGAAAATGTGGTTGAAAGGGCTAACGAAATAGGTTTTCCGCTCATAATAAAGCCCGCTTCGAACGGCAGCAGTATCGGCATAAGCGTGGCAAAGTGCCGCGACGAACTTATTTCCGCTTTGCGTTCCGCATTTTTATACGACGAAAAAGCCGTGGTCGAAAGGTACCTTAAAGGCGCAAGGGATATAAACTGCGCGGCGGTGATGCTAAGCGGCGGCGTAAAAGTGAGCTTGGCGGACGCGCCCGAAACGCGCGGCGAATTTTTCTCTTTTGCCGACAAGTACATAAACGGCGAAAAGTATCGCGGAGCCGTGACCGAAAACGACGAAAAGCAAAAGATAAGCGACGAAGTTTTCATCGAAGCGCGCAACCTTACAAAGCAAATTTATGAGCTTTTCTCGTTTGAAGGCATAGTGCGCATAGACTATCTTTTGTCCGAAAATAAGCTTTACGTCAATGAGATAAATTCCGTTCCCGGGTCGCTTTCTTACTACCTCTTCCCGGGCAAAATGAGTGCGTTTACGAAGTTATTGACAGACTTATTCGATTTTACGCTCAAAAAACACGCGCCCGAAAAGACTTTAAAAAGAGAAGCGGAAGAAAAACTTTCGTTTAAAGAATTCAAAGGCGCGAAAAGAAGAAAAGGGTAAAATAACGATTAAGAGATTAAAAAAGGTTTACAAATTTTAAGCGTTATGATACAATAACAAAATAACGAGTCGACCGCGCGACTGCGGAAGAGAAATCTTACGAGGAAAGTCCGAGCTTCATAGAGCGGGGTGACGGATAACGTCCGCCGAAGGTGACTTCCGGGAAAGTGCAACAGAAAAAAACCGCCTTGAAAAAGGTAAGGATGAAAAGGCGAGGTAAAAGCTCACCGGGGAGAGGGTAACTTCTCCCGCATATGTAAACCCCACCCGAAGCAAGATAGGGCGATATCGAATGCGGTTGCTCGCCGCGGTATCGCCGCAAAACGTCGCTTGAGTCCGTCGGTAACGGCGGAAGTAGATAGATAGTCGCGCAAGACAGAACTCGGCTTATAGGTCGGCTCGTTATTTTTTGTATTTATCCGCGCTTTAATTGTTTTTGTTTTTAAGGCGCGGTTTTTGTTTGCTTTTTTCGCGTTTTCTTTGTTGATTTTTTTCACTTTTTGCCGCCTTTTCACTGTCGAAGAAAATTTTTGAAAGCGGATTTTTTCTTTTTAAAAAAAGAAATTTAAGCAAAAATGAAAAATTTGACGGATAAATTTTAACTCCGTTTGCTTGACAATAACGCATGCGCGTGATAAAATATGCTTAATAAAAGAAGTCGCGAGAAGCGACGAAAGGAGGATTGTATGAAAAAATTCACTTCGATTTTTATTGCGCTTGTTATGAGTATTACGCTCGCGTTCACGCTTGCTTTGAGCGGTTGCGATTTAACCGGCGGCGATAACAGTTCGTCCTCGACGGGCGGCGGAAATTCTTCCGCGACAGAACCGGCGGAACCGCAGAAAATAGACAGGTCGGAGTATACCCTCGAAGCCGTTCAAACGGCGGTTAAAGCTTACACCGTGAACGAGCTGTTGTTCGACGGCAAAAAAGCCTTGAAGGGATACATGGTCGGCGACGCGTTCAACTCCGCGCTCGAAACCCTTGCCGAAAGCCTTAAGGACGGAATAATCGACGGCGGCGTTAACGGCGAAGCGCTTGCCGCGCAGTTTAGCTACTTCGAATACGAATACTACGACGACGGTTGGCACGCCAAAAAGGACGACAAAAAAGTACATCCGGTGCTTAATGCGTTCCTTACATACAAGCTTGACGGAAGCGAAGAATTGAAGCTTTCCGACGAGATGATAGGACATTACAAGGACGATACGCTTCTTTATATAGCAGGATATAAAGATGACGGAAAGTATAATGCGCTTTTAGCGTTGGCAGACGAATCGGGCGTAATCGATACGCTTATGCACGCAAAAGTAGGCGATATCGCAAAGATTTGCTCGGGTGATAAGCAAAAAGTCGCCGAGGGCTTGAACGCGATTGCCGGCGAACTCACGGTTAAACAGATTGCGACGCTTTTGGGCTATGCGGCGGGCGAAACAACCCCCGCTTTCGCTACCCGTATCGGCGCGAAAAAGCTTTCGGAAGTTGCCGCATTTATATCTAAAACCGACGAGGAACAGGTTGCCGAACTCAAAGTTATCTTCAAAGATACGACGGTCGGCGAAGTCGCGGACTTTTTAAAAATTCAACTTACCGACGAAACGGAAAGAGCGAAAAAGGTTGAAGCTATCCTCGACGATTACCTTGCTTTCGTCAAAGGCGATTACACTAAAAAGGTCGAACTCGTCGAAAAATTGCTCGGAGAAAAGACCGCCGTCGAATTGCTTACGGCTATGCAGATACCTCTCCGCACTGATATGCAGGACAAAAAGCTTACGGAACTTTCTAAGCAAGCGGACAGCGAAGCCGAGGGCGATTTCAACAATTATCTCGTCGGGCTTTTCAACGCTGTTTACTCTTACGTAGACCCGGACGAGGCAAGCGCGTTGCTCGATTCTATACTTAAATATGAAGTTATCCCGGGAGTTACCGTTAGCGACGTTGTGGGCGCGCTTTCGTCAAAAGATGCTTTTGCGCCGATTGCTTACAAATTCTATACTTTCCTCGGCGGCACGGAGCTTGACGAAGCGGCGTTTTCCGCTAAGCTCGACGAAGTTTTCTATCCTTTCTTAACTAAGCTCAAAGGCGTTTTCAACGAAGAAAAGCTCGTCGGCGATTACACGATAGCGGGGCTTATCGAAGCGCTACAAAACGAAGAAACCAGCGAAGCTGCCAAAGCTGCGATAGAAGCGCAGATAGAAAAGCTCAAAGACGAAGTTTACGCAACCGAATGGCTCACGAAGCTTTCATCGACTTTGACGAAAGCGGTTGACGAAATTCAGAAATTTGCGGAAACCAACCTTTACGATTTGGTAATAACCGTCGGCGAAGATACCTTTACGATAGGCGACGCAGCGGCTTACGTCAAAGCTTTAATGAACGGCGAAAAAGTTGACGAAAACAATTCGCTTTACAAAATCCTCGACAAAATCACGGTTGACGACGTTATCACTGCGATAAAGAACGCAATTGATTCCGGCAACGAACCCAACGAGCCGGGCGACGTAGAAATCGATGAGGCAGCGTAAAAGGATTATGTGCTATAAAAGGAGAGCGAATGATGATTGACGAAGAACAGAAGAGGTTATTCCTTGCAGATGAGTATAAAAACGATGAAAACATAGGTTTTTTGTTGGAAAAGATAGATGAATTGGAAAAACGATTGAAAACCGTTGAAGAAAAACAACGGCGTACAAAAACAACGTATACGCCAAAACAGCAGTACACCAAAACAACTTATGTGCCCAAAGAACAGCCTATGTCCAAAAGTGACAAAAGAATGATGGCAACATTACTTTTTACCATTATAGCGGGATTAGTTGAAACAATATTTTTGATTGTGTTAATGGCAAACTAAAAAAAGCACGGCTTCGGCTGTGCTTTTTTTATGGACAAAAATAAAAATCAATCATAAAACAAATCGATTAGTGCTTGTTGCTTTTGCGCCGGTAGACGACGGAAGGCTTCAAGCATTTTCTTTTCTTTATCGCTTAGTATTTCGTAATGTTCGTCTTCAAGAAAAAATTGTGCAAGAGTAATTCCGTATGCTTCGCAAATGCGTTGTAGTAATTCGATTTTTGGCGGGGTGCCGCGTTGGTACATAGTTGATATCGTTGAATGCGTGGTTTCTGACTCTTGCGCTAATTTATATTCTGTCCACCCTCTATCCCATTGCAATTTTTTTATTTTTCCTACGATGTCCATATTGTGCCTCGTTATCCTTTTTTAATAATTTTACTACGCATTTGCGATATGTATACTACGCAAATACATTGACAAAATTACGCAAATGCGTTACAATGGATAAAGAACACGAAAAGATAGAGTTTTTTATGAATGGAAAATCACAGATAAAATCGAAAAAGAGGGTGGCGGAACACGGCGAAGTTTTTACTAACGAGCGGGAAGTAAAAGCCATGTGCGATTTGGTGGCGCAGGAATGCGATAGAATTGATAGCCGATTTTTGGAACCCGCATGCGGCGACGGGAATTTTTTGGCGGAGATTTTAACGCGCAAACTTGTTACCGTGAAAAAGCTGTATAGGGCAAACCCTTACGATTACGAGAGATATTCTGTTTTGGCGGTGACGAGCGTTTACGGCGTGGATATTTTAGCCGACAATGTGGAAGAGTGCCGCGCAAGGCTTTTTAAACTGTGGGATAAGGAATATAAAGCAATTTGCAAAAAGGCGGTTAGCGATGAAACGCGCGAAGCCGTGAAATATATTCTGGCTAAAAATATTTTGTGCGGCAACGCCTTAACGCTTATGTGCGTGGACGAAAGGCAACAAGACACCCAAACGCCGATTATTTTCCCCGAATGGAGCCTTATGCTCGGCACAAAGTTAAAGCGCAGAGATTTTAGACTTGACGTAATGCTTAAAGCCAACGCTAAGCCAAAAAGCGGACAACCGTCCTTATTCGATATTCCCGAAGAAATTCGTGCGTATATATCGATTAACCCCGTGACGAAAGAATATATGGCGGAGCCGATATGCGAATATCCGCCCGTACATTTTAGGAAGGTGCAGGAAAATGGCTGAAACTTTTTTCGATAAAATCTACAAAAACAAAACATTGCATACGCCCGACGTTCTGTCGTGCCTTGCGAATTTATCCAACGACGAAGTTTTTACTCCGCCCGACGTGGTAAATCAAATGCTTGATTTGTTGCCGCAGGAATTATTTTCCGATCCGAACGCCACGTTTTTGGATCCTGCTTGCAAAACCGGCGTGTTTTTACGCGAAATCGCAAAACGTTTGCTTGTGGGGTTAGCTGATAAAATCCCCGATTTGCAGAAGCGTATAGACCACATATTCCATAAACAACTTTACGGGATCGCGATCACGGAACTCACAAGTTTGCTGTCCCGCCGCAGCCTTTATTGTTCGAAGTACCCGAACGGTGATTATTCGATTTCGCATTTCGATACGGCGGAAGGGAATATCCGTTATCGCCGCATTAACCACATTTTTATAAATGGTAAATGCAAATATTGCGGCGCAACGCAAGAAAAATGGGATCGTGGCGATGGTAAAGAAACACACGCTTATGAATTTATACATACTTTTGCTCCGGAGAAAATTTTCAATATGAAATTCGACGTAATTATATCCAACCCGCCTTATCAATTATCCGACGGAGGTGCGCAAGCAAGTGCAAAACCTATCTATCAAAAATTTGTAGAAGCGGCAAAAAATTTGAAACCGCGTTATTTATCAATGATTATTCCTGCCCGTTGGTATGCAGGGGGGAAAGGATTGGATGCTTTTAGAAATTCCATGCTGAATGATCGCCGTTTGAAAGAAATTTATGATTTTGTTTCAGCCTCAGATTGTTTTAACGGAGTGGAAATAAAAGGCGGTGTTTGCTATTTTTTATGGAATAGAGAATATAAAGGCGACTGCAAAATAGTCAGATTTGAAAATGGAAAAATTGCATCCGAATCAATTCGTCCTTTGCTTGAAAAGAATAGTGATATTTTTATTCGTTACAGTGAAGCAATTTCTATATTAAAAAAAGTTATCAGTAAAGAAAATCACTATTTTTCGGAAATAGTGAGCTCAAGAAAGCCTTTTGGTTTGGCTACCGATTTTAATAATTTTTCAAAAAACGGAGATATAAAAATATATGCAAATAAACAAATCGGATATATATCTGCTGAATTTATTATACCAAAAAATAAAGATTGGGTAAAAAGATATAAGATTTTTATTCCAAAGGCTGTCGGATCTGGAGATATGAGAGACGATTGGGTAAAGCCGATAATAGGTGAACCAAATAGTTTGTGTACAGAAACCTATGTTGTAGTCGGACCGTTCAACACCGAAAAAGAAACTAAAAATGTTTACGCATATACCCAAACTAAATTTTTTCATTTTATGATGGGACTTGCAAAAATTACACAAGACGCAACGAGTAAAGTCTATCAATTTGTTCCTATGCAAGATTTTTCTAAACCATGGACGGACGAAGAATTGTATGAAAAATACAATTTAACGAAAGAAGAAATCGCATTTATCGAATCAATGATTAAACCTATGGAGTAAGAGAAAATGGCGAATAATATCAGTCTTTCCGAAATTTTACATAAACGCCCCGCCGTTGTGCCGACGATTTACGGCTATATTTTGCCGGACTTAAAAGACCACGACGGATATATCAAAATCGGCTACACCGACAGAAAGGAAACGGAAACGCGCATTCGCGAACAATTGCATACGGCGGCAATCAATTTCAAAATCTTGTTCAAAGAATCGGCAATGCGCTCCGACGGAACGTGTTTTACGGACAAAGACGTTCACCGCTTGCTAAAACGCAAGGGCTTTTTGCAACTCAATGCGGGCGCGGACAAAAACGAATGGTTTCGTTGTACGGCTCAAGACGCGCTCATAGCGATTAAAGAATTGCGCACGGAAACGCGGTTCGAGGGCAATCGCACGTGGAATTTTACTATGCGCGACGAGCAGAAGCAAGCCGTTGTCATGACGAAAGGGTACTTTGAGCAAGCGAAGCTTGACGACCCCGCGCGCCCGCCGAAGTTTTTATGGAATGCGAAAATGCGTTTCGGCAAGACTTTTGCGACTTACGAACTGTGCAAGGCGATGAACTTTAAAAAAATTCTCGTGCTTACCTTTAAGCCCGCAGTGGAATCGGCTTGGCAAGAGGATTTGTCGCGCCATGTGGACTTTAAAGGCTGGCAATTCGTGAGCAACAAAGAAGCAAAATTCGACGCGAAAAAGCTTGACGAACAATTCGACGCTTGCGATAAAAATAATCCTATCGTTGTTTTCGGTTCCTTTCAGGATTTGCTCGGCACTACCTCCGCGGGCGGAATAAAGGCGAAAAACGAGTTTATACACGCCACAAACTGGGATATTATCGTGTTCGACGAGTACCATTTCGGCGCGTGGCGCGAAAACGCGAAAAATCTGTTTGAAAAATTCGACGAGGAAAACGACGATTTCGACCTTGAAAAATATCAAAAGGAAGAGGCGGGCAACGCCATAAACGAAACGTTTTTGCCTATCACTTCCGCGCATTATCTGTACTTGTCCGGCACGCCCTTCCGCGCGCTTAATTCGGGCGAATTTTTGGAGGACCAGGTTTTTAACTGGACGTATTCGGACGAGCAGTCGGCAAAGGAAAGCTGGGATAAATCGCGCGGCGAAAACCCTTATGCGGCACTCCCTAAAATGGTGATGCTTACTTACAAAGTGCCCGATTCCATTACGGCGAACGTGGCGATAAACGAGGGGTACGACGAATTTGACATAAACGAATTTTTCCGCGCGGAAATAACGGAAAAAGGCAAAGTCGAAACGGCGCGGTTCGTTTACGAGGACGACGTGCAGAAATGGTTGAAAATGATTCAAGGCAACTATATGCCCGTTGACGGCTTAAAGCTCGGCGCGGAACGCCCGCCTATGCCGTTTTCGGACACGACGCTTTTGAACGTGTTGTCGCATACTTTATGGTTTTTACCGAACGTTGCAAGTTGCTACGCAATGTATAATTTGTTAAGGCAAAAGCAAAATAACTTTTTCGACGATTACAAGGTCGTAGTGTGCGCGGGAACGAAAGCGGGTATCGGTTTGGACGCGCTTGCGCCCGTTCTTAACGCGATGGGCGACCCGCTTACGACGAAAACAATAACGCTGTCCTGTGGAAAACTCACGACGGGCGTAACCGTCAGACCGTGGGCGGGCGTGTTTATGTTGCGCAATTTAAAATCGCCCGAAACGTATTTTCAGACGGCGTTCCGCGTGCAATCGCCTTGGGAAACGATAAACGACAACGGCGACAAAGAGATTATCAAGCGGGAATGTTATATTTTCGATTTTGCTTTGGAACGCGCGTTGCACCAGATTTCCGACTATTCATGCAGATTAAAGGTCGACGACACAAGCCCCGAGCAAAAGGTTTCGGAATTTATTTCGTTTCTGCCCGTGCTTGCGTTCGACGGCGCGTCAATGAATCGTATCAACGCACAGGACATTTTGGACATTACTTATGCGGGAACGTCGGCAACACTGCTTGCAAAACGTTGGCAAACCGCGCTATTGGTACACGTAGACAACGATACGCTCAAAAGGTTGCAAGACAATAGAGAAGCGTTGGACGCACTTATGCGGATAGAAGGTTTCCGCGCGTTGAACGCCGAAATTCAGACGATTATAAACCGTTCGGAAAAGGTTAAAAAGCTCAAAAAAGAAAAAGGCGACGACTTAACGCCCGCCGAGAAAAGGGAACTTACCGAAGACGAAAAGAAAGCAAAATCTTTACGCAAACAGGTACAGGAAAACCTTTTGAAACTTGCGGCGCGTATCCCCGCGTTTATGTATTTAACCGACTACCGCGAACAGACGATTAAGGACGTAATTACGCAGATAGAGCCTGAACTTTTCAAAAAGGTTACGGGGCTTACGGTTAAGGACTTTGACGCGTTGTGTTCGATAGGGCTTTTCGATTCCGAAAAGATGAATCAAGGCATTTTCGGGTTCAGAAAATACGAAAATTCGAGCCTTTCGTATACCGGTATCGACAAACACGAGGGCGAGTCAATCGGCGGTTGGGATACCGTTTTGCGGCGTGAGGAATACGAAGCCTTATATAGCAAACAACAAGCTACTATGACCGATTTTGAGCATATACTTGTCACGGGAAAATACCGCGCGGCTTCGGAAAATGACGATAGCGCGATGGCGGAAACGGTTGTCGGCGGGGCGGCGGGAACGGAAATTGCCGTGGCAAGTGCCGAGTCCGTTTCGGAAGATAATTCCGCCGAAAAAGCTTTGGAAGAAATGCTTAACAAAGTCAAAGTCGGTATCACGGTATCGCACAAAAAATTCGGCGACGGCGTTATAACGTGGATAAGTGCGGACAACAAGTATTTGCGCGTTAAATTTACCGTAGGCGAAAAGCAATTCGTTTTTCCCGACGCGTTTGTTATGGGCTTTTTGGAAGTAGAAAGGTGAAAATTGAAAGTTGAAATATGCGGGCTGCGCCCGCAAGTTGAAAATTGAAAGGTGAAAGTTGAAAATTGCGGTTGTAAGCAATATTGAAGATTGAAAGAAAAATTTTATTCTCGTAAATTATTGACAATTCTCTCAAAATGTGCTATCATTTGCGAGAAAGGTGATAAAAATGAGAGAATTTGATTACAAAAAACTTGCAACTTGCAAATGGGATAGCACAATCGTCGAATATATTGCAAAAATTCACGAGATGAAAGGCAGACAAGAGTTATATCTGAAACAAAAGCAGTTAGAACTTGACAGACTCGTTGAAATTGCGAAGATTCAAAGTACGGAAGCCAGCAATGCTATTGAAGGTATCGGAACGTCAGAAACGCGATTAAAGCAGTTGATTTTGCAGAAAACGACTCCGAAGAACCGAGATGAAAAAGAAATTGCGGGGTATCGTGACGCATTGTCTACCATACACGAAAGTTTTGAATATATTCCGATAACACCGAATTATATTTTGCAACTTCATAAAATATTGTACTCCCATAATACCGAGGCGAATTTCGGGGGCTGTTTTAAAAATTCTCAGAATGAAATTTCCGCGGTAGAGGAAAATGGGAATAAGACTGTTTTGTTTGTGCCGCTCTCTCCGTTCGAAACGCCGATGGCTATAGAAAGCTTGTGCAAAACTTTCAACGAGGCGATTGATGACGGGAAAGTAGACGCTCTTCTTTTGATTCCTATTTTTATTCATGATTTTCTTTGTATTCACCCTTTTCGTGACGGCAACGGCAGAATGAGCCGACTTTTGACGACTTTGCTTTTGTATCGTTCAGGATATTTTGTCGGAAAATATATATCGCTTGAAAGTAAAATTGCTAAGTATAAGGATTTGTATTACGACGCGTTGTATGATAGTCAAATCGGCTGGCACGAAGGCAAAGACGACCCGACTCCTTTTATAAAATACCTGCTCATGACAATTCTTTCTGCGTATAACGATTTTGAGGAAAGGTTAAGCCTTGTCGGCAATAAAAAATCGGCAACGGAACTTGTCGAGGGGGCGTTTAGGATAAAAATCGGAAAACTTACGAAATCCGATATTGCGGAGCTTTGTCCGACGATTTCCGTCAGTGCGGTGGAAAAGGGAATTGCTGTTTTGATGAAAGACGGAAAAGTAAAAAAATACGGGCAAGGGAAAAACACTTATTACGTGTTAACAGAATAATTATTCTCGTAAATTAGCACATAAATTACGAGAATAAACAAGACAATACGAGAAAGCTTTTAAGTTGAAAATTGAAAGTTGAAAGGTGAAAAATGCGTGCGTTGCACGCTCGATATTTGCCCGCGCGCGGGCAATCGATATAGCCGTAGAGCGGCTCGATATTTGCGCGTTGCGCGAGTGAGCTTAGAGGACGAATTGAAAGTTGAATAAAACTAACAAAAATTTTCAACTTTGCACTTTCAACTTTCAATTTTCATATTGTCCCCTCATCCACCGCCGTTTTAAGGCGGTCCCCCTTCCCCACAAGGGGGAAGGTCGATTTGCGAAAGTGCGCATATATTATAAAAGTTTTTTTAGGCGGGCTTCGTATTCTTCTTCGAGGTTTTGGAGCTTTTTGGCGTAAAATATTACGTCGTCGCTTATCTTTTCGCGCTCGTCGCGACTGTATAATTGGATTAGTTCGCTGATTCCCGTTACTGTGCCTTTGAGCATAAGGTTGGCGATATGCGGGCTTGATTTGTCCGTTAAAGTGTTCATGGCTATGCCCATTTTCATTCCCGCTTTTTTCAGGGCGGGGAGGTCGTCGACTCGGTAGTTTTGCTCTTTCAAAAAGGCGGAAAATTCTTTTAGAAAGCTTTCGTAGCCCTCGCGTTCGTAGGTTAGCTCTGCTTTCAAATTGTCGTCGGTTAGGTCTTTTTGCACTTCGTCGATTGAAAGAATAGCGACTTTTGCGTTGCGGAAAATATTTTCGGCGGCGCGGAAGTCTTTGTCGGTATAAGTCATTTTTTACGCTCCTTTCGGAGGATTTTTTTAATCCTCGTATTTTTTTTATTATTGTTGACGGAATATTTATAAATTATGCGTAAAAATCTTTGACAAAAAAGTTAAAATTTGGTAAAGTATCAAGGAACCGCTCGGAACGGGCTTTTTAAGCGCGTGTTTTTTACGCCGCCTCGGGTTTTTCCGGCGAGATTGGACAGGGAGGTAAAACAATGTACGCAATTATCGAAAACGGTTCGAAGCAGTATAAGGTAAGCGTCGGCGACGTAGTTAAGTTTGAAAAACTCAACGCCGAAGAAGGCGCGGAAGTAGAATTCAAAGTACTTCTCGTTTCGGACGAAAACGGTATAAAGGTCGGTAGTGACGCGTCTTCTTTCAAAGTTGTCGGCTCGGTTGTTAAGCAGGACAAGTTCAAAAAGGTTATCGTATTCAAATACAAAGCCAAAAAGAACGAAAGAAAGAAACAGGGTCACAGACAACCGTTCACGGCTGTAAAAATTCAATCCATCGCAGCCAACTAATTTATCAGGAGGTTAAATAATTATGTTTTTATTCAGATTATTTGCTCATAAAAAGGGTGTCGGTTCCTCCAAGAACGGTCGTGACAGCGCCGCAAAGCGTTTAGGACCTAAGCGTTCGGACGGACAGTCGGTTCTCGCCGGCAACATTCTCGTTCGTCAGAGAGGCACCAAATTTCATCCCGGTACGAACGTCGGTATCGGCAGCGACGACACGCTGTACGCACTCACCGACGGCGTCGTAAAATTCGAAAGATTGGGCAAAGACAAAAAGCAAGTTAGCGTAGTAGCAAAAGCTAACTAAAACTTAGGCTTATTACGCCGTCGCATTTTTTAGCGGCGGCTTTACTTTTGTTTGACGTATGATAGAATTTTCCGCACAAAATCTCAATTTCAAAGATACTCTCGATTGCGGGCAGATTTTTCGCTTTAAGCCGTTTGAAAACGGGTTTGTCGTATTCTCTCTCGGTGAATGCGCGATTTTAAAATCTGACGAGAAAACTTCCTTTATAGACTGCACTTCGGAAAGTTATTTTAGTAGCTTTTTCGACCTTGCTTTCGATTATTCTGCCGTCGCCGAAAAAATAAAGGGGTACGGTTTTGAAAAGCTCACTAAGGCTTCCGCGCTTTACCCCGGGCTTAGAATTTTACGGCAAGATAAATTCGAAGCATTGTTTTCGTTTATAATTTCGCAAAACAACAACATTCCGCGCATAAAATCGACTATAGAAAAGACTTGCGAAAAGCTCGGCGAAACGAAAAGCTTCAAAGGCATAGAATACAAAGCCTTTCCGACGGTAGAGGCGTTTGCAAGCGAAAACGAAGATTTTTATAAGTCGCTCGGTTACGGGTACCGCGCGGAGTATATACTAAATACAGCAAGGCTAATAACCGACGGCAAACTCGACCTTTCTGCTCTCGATAAGCTTCCGACACCCGAGCTTAAAGCCGAGCTTTTAAAGATAAAAGGCGTGGGCGACAAGGTTGCCGATTGCGCTCTGTTTTTCGGCTTCCACCGCTCGGACGCGTTCCCCGTGGACACATGGATAGAAAAGCTTTACAGGGAAGATTTTAACGGCACGCTCACCGACAGAAAGAAAATTTCTAAGTATTTTACGGACATATTCAAGGAAAATTCCGGTTACGTTCAACAATATCTCTTTTACGCCAAACGCAACGGAACCATTTAAGGAAAACGAACGATGAAACATTTATTACCGTATTTTAAAAAATACAAAAAAGAAGCGATAATCGCGCCGCTCTTCAAAATGTTAGAGGCGTGCTTCGACTTAGCCGTGCCGATAATTGTTGCGGCGATAATCGATAAAGGCATTGCGACGGGCGACAAAACGTATATTATAACGCGATTTTTGTTGCTCATAGGCATGGCTCTTTGCGGCTTTTGCTGCACGATAGTCGCTCAGTTTTTTGCCGCTAAGGCGGCTACGGGTACCGCGACGGGACTAAGAAGAGAACTCATGGCGAAAATTTCCGCGTTTTCGTTCACGGAACTCGATAAAACCGGGGCTTCCACCCTCGTCACGCGTATGACGAGCGACGTTAACCAAGTCCAAGAGGGAATAAACCGCTTTTTAAGGCTGTTTTTGCGCAGCCCGTTTATAGTTTTCGGCGCGATGATTATGGCGTTTACGATAAACGCGCAAATCGCTATCGTGTTCGTTATCGCCATTCCCGTTTTGTTCGCGATAGTTTTCGGAATAATGAAGTTAACTTCGCCGATGTACAAAACGGTGCAACAAAACCTCGATTCCGTCACAAACGAAGTGCGCGAGGACTTGAACGGCGTGCGCGTTATAAGGGCGTTCGGGCGCGAAGAAGTGCAACGCGAAAAGTTCGTGGAAGCGGACAAAAGATTGTATAAATCGCAGATACGCGTCGGTAAGGCGGCGGCGTGGATGAATCCGCTCACTTACCTCGTGATAAACGCGGGCATAATCGCCATTTTGTGGCTTTCCGCGGGCAAAGTCAACGACGGCGTTCTGCTTTCGGGCGGCGTAATCGCGCTCATTAACTATATAAGCCAGATTCTCGTCGAACTCGTCAAGCTTGCCAACGTCGTTATCGTTATGGGCAAAGCGGGTTCTTGCTTAAACCGTATAGGCGAAGTTTTGGACACCGACCCGAGCATCAAGTACGCGGAGCAAAAGACGGAGGCGAAATCGGACGATTGTTCGGTCAGATTCGAAAACGTTTCGCTCACTTACGCCGGCGCGGGCGCGGAATCGCTCACCGATATAAACGTGGATATAAAACGGGGTTCGACCGTCGGAATAATCGGCGGCACGGGCAGCGGCAAATCGTCGCTCGTCAACCTTATTCCGCGCTTTTACGACGCGACGAAAGGCGCCGTTATCGTCAACGGCAAAAACGTAAAAGACATGACTAGGGAAGAACTTCTTTCTTCGGTCGCTATCGTCGACCAAAAACCGCTTCTTTTTTCGGGTACAATCCGCACGAATATGCGGTGGGGGCAACCGGGTGCGACGGACGAGGAAATATGGCGCGCGTTAGAGCTTGCGCAAGCGGCGGAATTCGTTCGCAAAAAAGAGGGCGGACTCGACGAAAAAGTTTCCCGCGGGGGCGCGAACTTCTCGGGCGGGCAGAAGCAAAGGCTTTCCATTGCTCGCGCGCTCATGACTAAGGCTCCGATAATAATTTTCGACGACAGTTCTTCAGCACTCGACTATGCGACCGACGCTGCGCTTCGCCATGCGTTAAAGACTTTGCCCGAGGGAACGACCGTCATAACCGTTTCCCAACGCACGAGCAGTATTGCTCACGCCGACAAAATAATCGTTCTCGACGACGGAAAAATCGCGGGGGTAGGCACGCACGACGAGTTGCTAACCGCTTGCGAAGTGTATAAGGAAATTTACGATTCACAGACGAAAGCAAACGAGGAGGGCGCGGACAATGAGTAAAAAGAAGATTGACAAAGGCACGTTTAAACGCGTTTTACGCCTCGTTAAGCCTTATAGCGGGTTTGTGCTTTTAAGCCTTGTTTTCGCGCTAATATCGGCTGCGGCGCAGCTTCTAATCCCCGTTTTCACCGGGTGGGCGATTGACGCTATGATAGGCGCGGGCGCGGTTAAGTTCGATATAGTTTTAAAATGGATTATAGCGGTCGCGATATCCGCCGCTGCCGGCGCGGTCGCGCAAAAACTTTTGGCACTCACCAACAATAAAATAGTTTATTCCGTGTGCAAGGACTTGCGCGACGAGCTTAGCGGAAAGTTCAACAAGCTTCCGCTTTCGTACCTCGACACGCACCAGACGGGCGACGTAGTGAGCCGAGCCGTTGCCGACGCGGACACGCTTGCGGACGGACTTCTGCTTGCGTTCACTCAGCTTTTTTCGGGCGTTGTGCTTATAATTTCCATACTTGTGGTAATGTTCGTTCTTAACTGGATTATCGCAATCGCGGTTGTCGTGTTAACTCCGCTTTCCATTTTTGCGGCAAGGTTCATAACGACGAGCTGCAACAAGTACTTTAAAGCGCAGTCGGAAATTCGCGGCGAGGAAGCCGCGCTCGTCAACGAACTTATCGAAGGTCAACGCGTGGTTCGCGAATTCGGACACGAGGACGAAAGCCTTGCGGACTTTGACGAAATAAACGGTAGGCTCGACAAAGCCGCGCTCAAAGCCGCGTTCTTTTCAAGCCTTACAAATCCGAGTACGAGGCTCATTAACAACATAATTTACGCAGTTATCACGGTTATAGGCGCGTTTTTCGCAGTGGCGGGCGGCGGCGCG
This sequence comes from Christensenella sp. UBA4636, assembly GCA_002405915.1. Classification (GTDB taxonomy): domain Bacteria; phylum Bacillota; class Clostridia; order Christensenellales; family Borkfalkiaceae; genus UBA4636. The sequence goes on along the minus strand of DHMS01000035.1, from coordinate 1,365 downwards.
GCGGGCGTTATAACCGTCGGCGAACTCAGCATGTTTTTAAGCTACGCTTCGCAGTACGCAAAGCCGTTCAACGAGATAAGCGAAGTCATAACGGAGCTGCAAAACGCGCTCACTTGCGCTTCAAGGGTGTTTGAACTTATCGACGAAAAGGAAGAAATCCCCGACTGCTCCGACCCGCTTTGCCCGCCCGTGAAAGGCGAAGTAAAGCTCGATAAAGTTTACTTTTCTTACGTTCCCACAAGACCGCTTATCGAAAACTTCTGCTTGGAAGTAACGCCCGGCAAACGCATTGCTATCGTCGGACCCACCGGGTGCGGAAAAACGACGTTAATCAACCTATTGATGCGTTTTTACGACGTTAACTCGGGTGAAATCTCGGTCGACGGCGCGGACGTGAGAATGATGAAACGCAAGGATTTGCGCTCGCGCTACGGCATGGTTTTGCAGGACACTTGGCTTGCGACCGGCACGGTTAAGGAAAATATCGCTTACGGCAAGATAGGCGCGAGCGACGAGGAAGTTATCGCCGCCGCCAAAGCCGCTCATGCGCATTCCTTTATAACCCGCTTGCCCAACGGTTACGACACGCTCGTCACCGGTAACGGAAGCAACCTTTCCGCGGGGCAACGCCAGCTACTCTGCATTGCGCGCGCAATGCTTTCGCTCCCCGATATGCTCATTTTGGACGAAGCTACTTCTTCAATCGACACGCGAACGGAATTGAAGATTCAGTCGGCGTTCAATCAAATGATGAAAGGCAGAACTTCGTTCGTCGTAGCGCACCGTCTTTCGACGATAAGAAGCGCGGACGAAATAATCGTTATGAACGAAGGTCACGTCATAGAGCAAGGCAATCACGACGAATTATTGAAAAAAGGCGGCTTCTACGCCAACCTTTACAACTCCCAATTCGCGGCAGACTAAGTTTGTTTTTCGGCGCAGAGATAACACGTTATCTCTGCGATTTTCTATGTCTAAAATATTTTTTTACGCCGCTTTTGAGTGCTTTTTTATAAAAAATAGAAAAATTTAAGCCGTTTCGAAAAATATTTTTAAAAATTTTCAAATCGGTATTGACAAAGTTAAAAATGTATGGTAACATATATATGGAAGTACTTGAAACACAAATGCTTCTTGTTGAAAAAGGGGGATTCCGCCAATGTGGAACTTATAATGAAAGCGCAAAGATACGCAGAAAGGCTGTCTTTGTGCTTTTTTGTTTTGTAGAGATTGCATTCCTTATCTACTCAATACCTAAAAGGCGGCTTTTTCGCGCTTTTTTGTGCCCGTTCGATTGGAGTACATCAAGTACGCCTGCCTCATGCTCGCAAAAAATCATCAAAAAATACGCTCTTTTAGGTGCTT
>DHMS01000039.1:51510-70655 GCA_002405915.1 Christensenella sp. UBA4636 | reverse complement strand
CTCAAATATAATATCAAATATTTATCCTTTTTGCAACTGTTTTCACGTGATTTTTTAAATTTTTCGAAAAATATTTTTCGCCGACCTTTCAACAGAGTTTTCGCTCGTTTTATCCCTCGTCTTTTAAGGGGTTTTTGCTTAGAGTAAGGCAAAAACCGTCAAGGTAAGCTAAAAAAGATTGGTTGTCGAAATGCAAAACCGTTTTATAGGAAGTAAGCTTTAACTCTTTTGCTTTAAGTTCTCGGTTTATTTTTTCAACGCCGTACTTGCCGTCGCCTAACACGAAATGCCCTTCGTGCGCAAGGTGCGCGCGTATCTGATGAGTGCGACCGGTGAAGATTTCGACTTCTAAAACGCTCGATTGAGCCTTTTCTTTTAAAACTTGGTAGCCCGTGACAATTTTCTTTGCGCCTTTTATAGGTTCGTCGTAAACTTTGACGAGCGAATTTTTTTCGTCCTTTTTTAAATAAGCCGTCAAAACCGCGCGCTTAACGTCGAAATGCCCATAGACTTCGGCAAGATAAAACTTTTCGAAAGACCTTTGCTTGAAGCCTAAGAAAAGCGCGTCGTAAGAATTTTTGTTCAGTGCAAAAAGCATAATTCCGTCGGTGTTGGTATCAAGCCTATGGCAAAAGAAAGCGGACGGAAATTCCGTTTTAACCTCTTCGAAGACTTCTTCCGAGCTTACGCCTTTGCGCTTGTCTACCGCGACGATATTTTCGTCCTTATACAAAACGTTATAAGCGGCTTTTCTTTCGCCGTCATAGTAACAAACGACGGTATCGCCGACATTTAAAAGAACATCGGAAGAAGTCCTTTTGCCGTTAACCTTGACATCCTTTTTGCGCAAAAGTTTGCAAAACGCCGCATAGGAAAGCCCGCCCGCATAAAAATCGAGCAAAAGTGAAGAAAGCTTTTCTTTTTTATCTACGACAAACGTTTTCATAATATATATAAGGAATTTGTTTTACTGTTCAATTAGTTTTTTGACGGCTTCTTTGTTAAGAGAATTTTTTTCAAGCTGAGAATCAACGCTTGCGTGGTCAATGAACTTATCGGCGACGCCGAGCGAAGTTATTTTCGGAGAAACGCCGTTTTTAACGTAAAATTCCGTTACGAGCGAACCGAAACCGCCGATAAGAGAATTATCTTCGAGCGTGATTATTTTTCTTGAAGATATTTTTTTAAGATAAGTTTCGTCAAGCGGTTTTATCGTGCGCGCGTTGACGACTTCCGCAGAAGTTTCTTCCGCCGCTTCGAGCGCGATTTTAAGCATTCTTGCGCCGCTGGCAAGTATAACGGTGCCGTCGCCCGCCTTTTCCGTCGTCCAAAGTCCGCTTTCAAAAGGCGTTATTTCGCCTTTATTTTCGATTTTTCCGTTAGGGTATCTTATCGCGACGGGCGAAGAAAGTTTGAGCGCGTAGTTAACGGCAAGTTCGAGTTCGCGAGAATCCTTGGGCGCAAGGATAGTCATATTCGGGATATGCGAAAGGTAAGAAATATCGAAAACGCCCTGGTGCGTGCAACCGTCCGCGCCGACTACGCCGGCTCTGTCGACAAGGAAAACGACGGGCAAGTTTTGCAAAGCGACGTCTTCTATTATTTGGTCGTAAGCGCGTTGCAAAAAGGTCGAATACACGCAAACGAAGGGTTTTAAGCCCGCAATAGCAAGCCCCGCGGCGTAAGTCACGCAAAATTCTTCGCTTATGCCTACGTCTAAAAGTTTGTCGGGATAGCTTTCCTTTAAAGCGTCAAGCCCCGTGCCGAGCGCCATTCCCGCGGTCAAAAACACGGCTTTTTCGTTTGTTTTTGCAAGATTGACGGCGATTTCGCCCACTTTTTTGGAGAAAGTGTTTTCGGAAGAAGCAAGGTGCGCGGACACGCCGTGATAAAATTCCGAAGATTTTTCCGCCGGCGCGTAGCCTTTGCCTTTTTGCGTTTTTACGTGCAGAAGCGTTGCGCGCGGGGAAGCTTTGAAGTCGGAAAAGAGCCTGACTAAAAGCTTTACGTTATGCCCGTCGAACGCGCCGACGTATTTTAAGCCGACGGTATCGAACATTCCGTAAGAGTCGAGAGAGCGTTTGAACGCGGCTTTCAACCTCTTTAGAAAGCGACCGATAAAGTTCCAGCCGAAAAGCTTGTTCATAAACGACATGAACTTGGAATAGCTCTTTTTCATCGACATTTTTGTGAGCATTTTGTAAAGCCCGTTGCCGTTTTTGGAAATGGACATGCCGTTGTCGTTCAAGATAATGAGCAGTTTTTCGGGCTTTTTCTCGCTTGAAAACAAAGCTTCGAGGTTTTCGCCGTTGAAAAACGAGCCGTCGCCGACGAAACTAATGACATAATAATCGTCTTTTAGTTTGTCGCGCGCTTCGCAATAGCCGAGAGCAGCCGAAACGGAAGTGCCGGCGTGACCTACGGTGAACGCGTCGTATTCGCTTTCGAAAATGTTCGGGAAACCGCTTAAACCGCATTCTTTGCGAATGGTGTCAAACAGCTCGTTTCTGCCCGAAAGTATTTTGTGCGCGTAAGCTTGATGCCCTACGTCGAAAATTATTTTGTCCTTAGGAAAATCGAAAACGTAATAAAGCGCGACTATCGCGTCGACCGCACCGAGAGAGGAAGCCAAATGTCCGCCGTTATTTTCGCATACGGAAATAATCCGCGCCCGAATTTCTTCGGCGACGGCGGGAAGCTCCTTTACGGATAGCTTTTTTAAGTCCGACGGATTTTTTATTTTTTCAAGCAAAGACATTTTCTTTTTTCCTTTCTCTTTTTCGTATTTATATAATTTGTTTTTCGTTGTTTCGTGTTTTTTCGGCGTTTTTAATTTTTTGCGCTTTTAATTTTGCCGTGCTTTAAATTTTGCCGCGAACGTGCGGATTACGCTTGCCGCGTTTTATTCCTTTCGTTTCTTCCCCGCTCGTTTCGATTTTGTCTATCTTTATGGTGTAGTAGTCGCCCATATCGATACATTTGCCGCAATTATCACAAATCTTAGTCGGGTCGAGGTCGCAAAACATGCATTCTCCGCAGTCTATGCAATCCCTATCGTAAATTTCACATTTTTTTGTCATAAATTTCTCCGAATTTTTAAAACAAACGTTTGACAAACCTTTGTTTGTGTGGTATTATAGTTACACGAGGTGTATTATGAGTAATAATAAAAACAAAGAAACCGAAGTTTTAGAGTATATTCGTTCGTATTTAAACGAAAACGGCTTTCCGCCCACGGTAAGGGAAGTTTGCCAGGCAATGGGCTTTTCGTCCTCCGCTACGGGGCAGTACTATCTCAACAAGCTCAAAAAAATGGGGCTTATAACGAATAAGGAAAGCCGCAACAGAGCTATCTCTCTGCTCGGTGATAAGCAAGAAGTAACTATGGTTCCCGTCATCGGTACGGTAACGGCAGGCACGCCTATCATGGCGGTTGAAAACTTTGACGGATATTACCCTTTGCCCGACGAATTTAAGCCGGACGAGGATACGTTTATTTTGACCGTCCGCGGCAACAGTATGATTAACGCAGGAATTTTAAACGGCGATAAGATAATCGTCAAAAAATCTTCGTCCGCGGATAACGGCGATATCGTGGTCGCGTTGTGGGACGACGGCGCAACCTGCAAGAGGTTTTTCCGCCGTGACGGGCATATCGTTCTTCACCCGGAAAACGACGAACTTTCCGATATTATTTTAAGCGACGTGTCCATTATAGGCGTCGTTTGCGGGCTTATCCGCCGTTTCAGATAATTTCGTAAAAAGTTGTAAAATCTCTTTTGTAACAAGCGATTTTTAAAGTTTTTACGTCACGCGTAAGCGAGGAGCAATCCTCGCTTTTTTATAACCTTGATAAAATTTCTTTCAAAGCGATAACGACGTGTTCGTACGTCAACCCGCCCTGAATAAAGGCGTTGTAAGGTTCTCTTAAAGGCGCATCGCAAGAAAGTTCTATGGACGCACCGTCCACAAAACACCCCGCTGCCATGACGACTTTGTCCTCATACCCCGGCATGTTCCACGGTGCTACTTCGACAAAGCTATCTACGGGTGAAACGTATTGAACGGACTGAATAAACTTCAAAAGTTTTTCTTCGTCGCCCATCATAACCGAGCGCGTGATATCGTAAGGAAGAGCGAAAGGAGCGGGTACCGTGTGGTAGCCGAGTTCACCCATTACCGCACCTATAAGCAAACTGCCTTTTAACGCTTGGTTGACGACATGCGGAGCAAGGAAAAGCCCTTCGTAAAAATATTGGTAACCGAAAGCGTAGGAGCCGACTTCGCCCGCGATTGACGGAGAAGTAAGGCGTGCTTCCGCTCTATCGATATACTTTTGTTTACCCGCGATATATCCGCCCGTCGGGGTTATGCCGCCGCCGATATTTTTTATAAGCGAGCCTGCAACGAGGTCAACTCCGACTTCCGTAGGTTCTTTTTTTTCTACGAATTCGCCGTAGCAGTTGTCGCAGAAGATACAGCCGTCAAAGCCGCAACTTCTCACAAACTCCGTGAGCGGAAGCATTTTGTCGACGGATATCGCTTCGCGCTCGTCGTAACCTCTCGAACGTTGCAGATAAACCATTGAATATTTATTTTCTTTGAGCGCGTTCCCTATTTTTTCGTAATCGAAGTCCGCGCCTTTAAGCGGAATATAATCGAAAGTAATATCGTCGGCTTTTAATGACATTTCGCCGCCGTCGATAACCTTTAAAAGCGTGTCGTAAGGTCTGCCCGTAACGCTAAGCACTCTTTCGCCGTGTTTTAAAACGGAGAAGAGCGCAAGCGAAATGGCGTGCGTTCCCGAAACGATGAAAGGAGAAACAAGGCAAGCTTCCGCGCCGAAAACGTCGGCGTAAACTTTTTTTAGAGTATCCCTGCCTACGTCCTCGCTGCCGTAGCCCGTGGTGCCGTTGAAGTGGCGCAATGCGATTTTGTTTTTTCTGAACGCGTTCAATACTTTTTCTTGATTGTAAAGGGATATTCCGTTGAGATAAGCAAACTGCTTTTCAAGCGATTCTTCGTTTTTTTGTATCAACGCTTCAATTTCTTTCGAGTTCATTTTTTATATGCTCCAAAGCCTCGTCCGCGGCGGCAAACGCGTCGTAATTTTTTAGGTAAACAAGATTTTCCGTTCTCTTAAAATACGTTATCTGCCGTTTCGCGAACCTGCGGCTGTTCAATTTGATTTTTTCTTTAATTTCTTGCTCGCTCTCGCCCTTTTCTAAGCCTTCGACTACTTCTTTATACCCTATCGCGCGCATTGATTGCGCGTCTTTTTTTACGCCGGAAGCTAAAAGACCTTTCACTTCGTCTAAAAGTCCTTTTTCGAACATTTTGTCTACCCGTTCGTTTATGCGCGAATACAAAACCGCGCGCGGATAATTGAAAGAGAACGCAAAATATTTAAACCGAGGAACTTTTTCGTCCTTTATTTCCGACTTTTTTTTGCCGGTGGAATAAAAGATTTCAAGCGCGCGGGAAACGCGGAAAACGTCGTTTTCATGGAGAATTTTCGCGCTTTCTTCGTCGACCTCTTTTAGCATATCGTGAAGATACGCCGCGCCGTTCTCTGCTAAAATCTTATCGAGCTTTGCGCGGATTTCGTCGTTTTTAGGGCAGTTGCCGTAGCTTTTTTTGTATAAAAGCGAATCGACGTAATAACCCGTTCCGCCGCAAACTATGGGGATTTTTTTTGCGTTAAGCAAAGAATTTATCTCTTTAAGCCCCGCTTCTTCGTACTCCGCTACCGTGAATTCGTCGCGCGGGTCGACGATATCGATTAGCTTGTGCGGCGCAATCGCCTTTTCTTCTTCGGTCGGTTTCGCCGAACCGATGTCAAGCCCTTTATAGATTGCGACGGAATCGGCGGAGATTACTTGGCTTTTCAGTCTTTTTGCAAGCTCGGCGGCAAGCGCGGTTTTTCCGCTTGCGGTAGGACCGACGACGAAAATAACGAAGTCGCTTAAACTATCCGTTTGAACCATTTGTCTATTTCCGTTCGGGTTATTTTTACGGCTATGGGTCTGCCGTGCGGGCATTTTAACTGCCGGTTGTTTTTGAGTTGGTCGACGAGCGAATTTATTTCCATTTCTGAAAGCTTATCGCCTGACTTTATAGCCGATTTGCAAGCCTTTTGTATTATCTTTTCACGCAATACGCCCGGCATTTTTTCGTCCTTAAACGTTGCGTCGGTCAAGATATCGCGGAAGAAAACGTCGTAATCGATATCAATTAGTTCGACGGGTAGAGAGCATACGTTGAACACGCCGTCGCCGACGGGCAGAATATCTATGCCGACGTCCTCAAAAAGGTTTTTCATGTCCGTAATCATATCGGCTTCGAGCGCGTTTGCCTTGAAAGCGTACGGGAATAAAAGCCTCTGCTTTGCGACGGTATTCGTTTTGAGCCTAAGACAGAACTTATCGAAAAGTATGCGCTCGTGCGCGGCGTGCTGGTCAATCATTATGATTTCGTCGCCGCATTCGAGGATAAGGAATGTATTTAACGCTTGCCCGACTATTCTAAAAGGTTTGTCGACTTCTTCGGTTATCTGCTCATAACTTTGCTTTTCGCGCTCGCATTTTTCGATATATTCCTTGTTTTTCCTAAAAATATCGTCGAGCGATTCCGACTTTAACGCGCCCTCGTCCGTGAAATCTGTGATTTCGGGAACGTACTGCGCGACGTCGGTTTTCAACTTTTTAGGCGGCTTTACGTCGTAACCCGCACTGTAATCGGGTTCTTTTGCCTGTAAGCTTTCTTCTTTCTTTTCGAAAATCGGCGAATAATACTCGGATTCGCTACTCTTTTCATACGGCGTTCTAAACCTGTCGTACGAAAAAGTTTCGTAAGGCTTGCCTTTGATTTCTACTTCGGAAATAGGCTTGTCGTCGCTTACGGTCGGCACTATGCTTGCGCGCGGACGGTTGACTATTATGTTCATAGCCTCTTCCGTTCCGTCAAGCACGCGAGAAATAACGGTTTTAACGACCGCATAAATTACGCCGTTATCTTGAAAACGAATCTCGGTTTTTCGCGGGTGAACGTTTACGTCCACAACCTCGGGGTCGACGTCTATTTTTAATATGTAAAAGGGATACTGCCGCTTCATAAGGTACGGCGCGTAAGCGTTTTGCGCGGCGGATGATATCGTTTGGTCCACTACCCATCTGCCGTTGACAATCGCCGTTTGATACGTCCTATTGCCTTTATAATAATTGATATTGCCTAAAAAGCCTTCGAGCAAAATTCCGTTTTTGTCGTAGCTTATTTCGTAGCAATTATCCAAAGCTTCAACGCCGTAGATAGCGCGGACGGCGTCCTTTAAGCCGTCGCCGAAAGATTCGAGTTCGAGCCTGTCGTCGACGTAATACTTTACGGCTACCGTCGAATTTGCAAGGATAAGCCGAGCGATAAGGTTCGTGACTTCGCTTTCTTCGCTCCTTGCCGTTTTTAAAAATTTAAGCCTTGCGGGCGTGTTGAAAAACAGTTTGGAAACTGTTACGGCGGTGCCTTCCATACACGGCGATTCGGTGATTTCCGAAAGCTCGCCGCCGGAAGAAGTGAGAACGTAGCCTATTTCCTCGTCGATTGTCTTCGAAGCTATTCTCGTTTCCGAAACGGAAGCTATACTTGCGAGAGCTTCTCCGCGGAAACCGAGAGTTTTTATGCCGAGCAAGTCGTTTGCATCGACAATTTTGCTCGTTGCGTGCGACATGAACGCGCGTGGCAAATCTTCCTTTTCGATACCGCAGCCGTCGTCCTGAACGAAAATTTCGTCAAGCCCGCCGTTGGCAATCGAAACGGTTATAGTAGACGCGCCCGCGTCCACAGCGTTTTCGAATAATTCCTTTACGACCGAAGCGGGGCGTTCCACCACCTCGCCCGCGGCTATCTGGTTATATACCTGTCTTGAAAGAACGTTAATAGGTTTAGGTCTGTTCATTTGCTTTTTCCTTCAGAAAAGATAAAATTTCCAAAGCCTTTATAGGCGTTAAGTTGTTTACGTCAAGGTCTTTGACGTATTCGTCGACGTAGGAACGAGAAACTTCCGCCGTTTCTTCGACCTCGGGAAGTTTGCCCGAAGCTACGTCGCGTTTTTCGAGCGAACGGAGTATGGTTTTTGCGCGCTTAGTAATGCTTTCGGGAATACCCGCAAGAGAAGCCACTTCTATACCGAAGCTCTTATTTGCGCTTCCGCGCGCAATTTTACGCAAAAACACCACGCCGCCGTTAAGCTCTTTTACCGTGATTTTGTAGTTTTTAACGCCGTCGACAACGCCTTCAAGCTCGGAAAGCTCATGATAATGCGTTGCGAAAAGCGTTTTTGCGCGGGTAACGGAAGCGATATGTTCGACGACCGCCCACGCTATCGAAAGTCCGTCGTAAGTCGACGTGCCTCTGCCGACCTCGTCCATAACGAGCAAGCTGTTTTTTGTCGCGTTGTTTAAAATGTTCGCGACTTCCGCCATTTCTACCATAAAAGTGGACTGACCGAAAACGAGATTGTCGCTCGCGCCGACGCGCGTAAAAATTCTGTCGGTTATAGGAACGGAAGCCGAGCGCGCGGGAACGAACGAGCCGCAGTGTGCAAGCACGGTTATAAGCGCGATTTGCCGCATATAAGTGCTTTTGCCCGCCATGTTCGGACCCGTTATTATAAGCATTCTGTTTTCTTCGTTGTCTAAAAGCGCGTCGTTGGGGATAAAAGTTTCCTTGCCGCCTTGCTCTATAACCGGGTGTCTGCCGCCGACGATATCGAGAGATTTTCCGCTTTCGACGATATCCGGGCGCACGTAGTTATACTTTTTGGCGACGAGCGCGAACGAGCAAAGCACGTCCAAAAGCGAAAAAGCCTTTGCCGCGACGAGCAGTTTTTGTATGTTTTCCGACAAAACAACTTTGAGTTTGTTGTAAATTTCGTTCTCTATTCTCACCGCGCTTTCGTCCGAAGTGAGATATTTTTCTTCAAAGTCTTTAAGTTCCGGCGTGGTGTAGCGTTCGGCATTGACGAGCGTTTGCTTGCGCACGTAGCTGTACGGCACTTGTTCGACGAACGATTTACTCACTTCGATATAAAACCCGAAAACTTTGTTGAAGTTGATTTTCAAAGTTCTTATGCCCGTAGCTTCGCGTTCGCGCGCTTCCATTTCCTGTATAATGTTTTTGGCGTTGTCGCGGATATTCCTGAAATCGTCAAGCCCTTTATCGAAGCCCGCGCGGATAAAGCCGCCTTCCTTGGTCGAAACGGGCGGATTGTCCGTTATAATCTTATCGATAATGCGCGCAAGCTCGGTAAAGTCGCCTAAATCTTCCGCAATATCGTTTAAAACTTTCGATTTTGTACCCGAAAGTCTGAATTTTATCGACGGGATTGCTTCGAGAGTAGTTTGAATGTTTTTGCAATCTCTCGGCGTTACTATGTTATTCGAAACTCTACCGACGAGCCTTTCGAGGTCTTTTACGCCTTTTAAGGTGTCGATTATGCCCTCTCTGCCGCGTGTGTCCGAGTACAAATCGCTTACGCCGTCAAGACGGTAATTTATAGCTTCCTTATCTTTGAGCGGAGAAGTTAAAACGGTACGCATTTCACGCGCGCCGCCGGCGGTTTTGGTTCTGTCGACAGCCCATAAAAGCGTTCCGTAAACTTTGCCGTCGCGCATGGACGAAACTATTTCAAGGTTGCGCCTTGCTACGTTATCCAAAATAAGATATTCGCATTCGTCGTAATAGGAAAGCTTGGTGATGTTTTTTAGCGCGTGGCGTTGCGTTTCGTTAAGGTAATCGATGAGCGCGCCCGCCGCACAGACGGAAGCAAGCTTGCCTTCGGGCAAATACGCGTCGAGATTTAAAACGTTGAATTTTTCAAGCAAAGTCTTTAAGGCGTTGCGGTAAGAAAAATGACTGTCCGCATAAGGAGAGATGCGCTTGAAAGAAGTTTTTACGGGGTCCGGAAAAGCATTAAACGACGTAAAAGCCTTTCCGTTAAGCACGATTTCCGCAGGGTCTATGCGGTAAAATGCGTTTAAAACGTCCTTATCGCTAACCTCTTGCACGAAAAAGTCACCGGTGGTGATATCCGCCCAAGCGACAGCCGTTCCTTCCGCGGTTACGGAATAAGAAGCGATAAAGTTGTTTGTTTTTTCGTCCACTTGTTCGCTGTCAATCATAGTGCCGTTGGAAACGACCCTTATGACGTCGCGAACCAAAAGCCCTTTCTGCTCACCGGGCGCGGTGAGTTGTTCGCAGATAGCGACCTTTTTGCCTGCGGCAACAAGCTTGGCTATGTATTCCTCGGCGGCGTGGTACGGCACCCCGCACATAGGCGCGCGGTTTTCGCCCTTGCCTCTCCCCGTGAGCGTTAAATCGAGAATTTGCGAAGCTTCGACCGCGTCGTCGTTGAACATCTCGTAAAAATCGCCGAGTCTATAAAAAATTATACAGTCGGGATATTGCTCTTTTATGGAATTGTAATGATCCATCATATCGGTTTTAGCCATCGTTCACCTCGGGTTTTTAACCCGCTTTTTCTATTTTTAAATATTTACAGTGATTTTTGCAACTTAATCGACAATTTCGCCAAACAAGGAAATTCCGTTCGCTCTGTCTATTTTTACGTTGACGAATTCGCCTATAAGGTTAATTTCGCTTTTAAAATAACCCATTCTGCCGTATTCGTCGCGACCCATGTAAAGAGATTTCTTTTCGTCGAAGTCCTCGCAAAGTATTCTCACGGTTTTGCCCTCGTAAGAAGCGGAAAGCCGTTTTGTTTCGGCGTTTTGGAATTCGACGAGGCGCATTATTCTGTCCTTTTTCACGTCCTCGGGTACTTGTTCTTCCATTCTGTCGGCGGGAGTGCCTTTTCTGCGCGAATAAACAAACGTGAACGCCGACGAAAAGCCGACTTTTTTCGACAAGTCGAGAGTGTCGAGGAAATCCTCTTCCGTTTCCGTCGGGAAACCTATCATAATGTCGGTTGAAATTGCGCAGTCGGGCATATACTTACGGATAAGTTCCACCTTTTTAAAGTAATCTTCGCGCGTGTAACGGCGGTTCATAAGCTTTAAAATGCGGTTGCTACCCGCTTGCACCGGTAAATGTATCTGATGACAGCAATGCGGGTTTTCGGCTACCGCTTTAACGACTTCTTCCGTCAAATCCTTGGGGTGGTTAGTCATAAAACGAAGCCTATAATCGCCGTCTATCGTTTTAAGCATATCGATAAGCGCGGCGAAACTTGCGCCCTCTATGTCCTTGCCGTAAGAGTTGACGTTCTGCCCGAGCAAAGTTATTTCCTTGTAACCGCTTTTGACGAGAACGTTGACTTCCGAATAAATCGCCGTCATATCGCGGCTTCTTTCTCTGCCGCGAACGTAAGGAACGATGCAGTAAGTACAGAAGTTGTTGCAACCTTGCATTATGTTTACCCACGCGTTGGGGTAGCTCGTTCTGAAAGGCTTTTCGCCTTCTATAATCTTGCCCGTTTCGCCGTCTACTATTTCGACTATCTTTTTGCCGCCCGAAATGCGCTTATCCAAAAGCTCCCCGAATTTTTCGAGGTTGTGCGTGCCGAAAATAATATCGACGTAAGGCATTTTCTTTCTAAGCTCAGCGGCTTCTTTTTCCTGCTGGGTCATGCAGCCGCCGACGGCTATTATAAGCGAGGGCTTATTTTTCTTTAATTGTTTGAGCGCGCCGATGTTTCCGAAAGCGTGTTGCTCGGCGTTTTCTCTTATACAGCATGTGTTGAACACGATGACGTCCGCTTCCTCGTCACTTGTAGTGGGAGCGTAGCCGCGGCGCATGAGTATGCCCGCAAGCTTTTCCGATTCGTGAATATTCATCTGACAGCCGTACGTTACTACTTTATAAAACTTTTGCATAAGTAGTATTATATAATAAATCGAATATTTTTGCAAGTAAGTAAGGGATATTTTCGCGTTTTATCGTTCATACTAAAACGGATATGAAAAGGTTTTTTAAGGGCGTTTTGATTGCTTTTTTAGCCGTTTTCGCGGTTTTGTTTACTGCTGCGGCTTTGTTCTTGATAATTCCGACAAAATCGGAATTGCACAAAGAATTGCTTGTAAACACAAGCGATTTTACAACTTTTTATGATAGACATGATTGCGTTTTTGCTTCAACGAACACAAACGGGAGTTTGAAAGAAGAAAGCTTTAACGAACAAATAAAAAAAGTTTTTATAGAAGCGGAGGATAAGAATTTTTATTATCACAAAGGGCTTGATTATAAGCGAATGGTCAAAGCGTTTTTGGTAAACCTAAAATCTCGTTCGTTTAAGCAAGGAGCTTCGACTATCAGTCAACAGCTCGTAAAGAACACACACTTGACAAACGAAAAGAGTTTAAAGCGAAAATTAAAGGAAATAAAGCTCGCCCAAAAGCTCGAAAAGGAATACTCAAAAGACGAGATTTTGAGCATGTACTTAAACACCATTTACTTCGGCGAAGGCAATTACGGACTGCCTTCCGCGGCGAAATATTACTTCGACAAAACGAGCGACGAATTAACCTTAGCCGAAACCGCTACCCTTGCGGCGATTATCCCCTCGCCGTCTAAAATTAACCCCGCAAAAAACGCCGAGCTTGCTTTATCTAAACGCAACGCCCTTTTAAAGACTGTTTACGAACGCGGAAAAATCACTAAGGAAGAATACAAGCAAGCGATAAACGAGCCGATAAACGAAGTTACGCACGGTAAAAGCACGGAAACGCCGTACTTGAAAGCGACTCTTAACGAGATAGCCGAGCTCGATATTTCGCCCTACGCGCTCAAAAGATGCAAGGTCTACACGTATTTTGACGAATCGGCGCAAAAAGCCGCGGAATATAATGCGCTTAACGATTATGCCTATCAGGCTATGGCGGTCGACAACAAAACGCTCGGCATAACGGCTTTTTATTCCGATTGCGGAGAAAAAACGATTGACCCCGCCTCCAGCGTAAAACCTTTTCTCGTGTACGCGCCCGCGATAAACGCCGGCATAATAACGCCGTATACCCTTTTAGACAACGACAAGCGCGACTTTTCGGGCTATTCGCCCTCTAACTTCAATAACGTTTACTGCGGCAGAGTTTCCGCTACCGAAGCCTTAGCGAAAAGTTACAACGTACCCGCCGTGGAACTTTTGGAATGGACGGGCGTTGAAGAAAGCAAAAGTTTTGCCGAAAAATTAGGCGTAAAAATAAACGGCGACCACCTTTCAATCGCGCTCGGGAGCATAGGCGGCATAAAAATAAAGCAGCTTTGCGCGGCTTACGCGAGCTTCGCCAACCTCGGAGAGTACGCGCAATGCAAATTCGTTCGGCAAATCGTAGACGAAAACGGCGTAACTTTATATAAAAACAACGAGCAAAAAACGAGAGTTTTCGACAAAGGCACGGCAAGCATTATAACGGATATGCTTACCGTTTGCGCTAAGAGCGGCACGGCGAAAAAGGTCGGCGCGGAAAACAAATCCGTTGCGGCAAAAACGGGTACCGCCGGAGACGAAAACGGAAACACCGACGCATTGTGCATAGCTTACACCCCGTCCGTAACGGTTGCGGCGTGGCTCGGACCTAAAAACAATGAAAAACTTTCAAACGCGACAACGGGAGGAGGTCTGCCCGCCGCGGCGGTAGCCGACATAACGGCGAAAACTTCCGATATAAACGAAAATTTTCAATATAAAGGCGTGGAATACGTCAATATCGACAAGTTAACCTACGAGGAAACGGGAGAAATTCTCGTTTGCCCCGACACGGTACCCGAAAGATACTCATTCAAAGGAATGTTTTTACCCGATTTTAAGCCAGAAAAACAATCCGAAAAGTTAACTTCGCCAACGCCTACAATAAAGCTTTTGCGGCAAGAAAATGCGTTAAACTTTGAAATAGAAGCAGACAATTTTTTAACGATAACCGTAACTGACGACGACGGAAACGTCGTTTTTAAAGGCAATTCTTCGTTTTCGGTTCCTCTGCCGGAAAAAACAACGACTTATTACTACACCGTTTCAACTCCGTGGATAGCGGAAAGCGAAGCGCGGCTCATAGCGACGATAACGACAAAACCCGACGGCGCGCCCACCCTACCCGACGACTGGTGGATTGAATAATTACGAATAAAAATTCGCGC
Organism: Christensenella sp. UBA4636; assembly: GCA_002405915.1. Classification (GTDB taxonomy): domain Bacteria; phylum Bacillota; class Clostridia; order Christensenellales; family Borkfalkiaceae; genus UBA4636. The sequence goes on along the minus strand of DHMS01000039.1, from coordinate 56,513 downwards.
CCGCGGAAAACCGCGGGCGCAAATTTTATCGTAAAAAAGATTTAATTTTTATTTAATTTCTTTGTTTTCGGCTTCGGCTTTCTTTTCGGCTTCCAACTGCTCTTTGTTTTGCTTTTTGGCTTCCTTTTCGGAATCCTCTTCGCTCTTAAAGAAAAGCCCTACGCCTTTGAAGAAGTGACCGTTGAACATGGTAAGCAAACCGTCGAGCTTGTTTCTGCCCATGCCGCTGAACTTTGCAAGACCTCTCACCGGTTGGTGAATTACGCCCATTACGAGGGTGTTCGCCATCGTTCTGTTGCCGATTGCTTTCATGAACCATACCGCAAAACGCATTAAGGAAGAAAATAGTCTGCCCGTCCAGCCGGGAGCGTAACGTAAGTCGGAAACGGTAGAATTTTCGTCGATTACCATTCTGTTTTTCTTATAGAAAGCGTACTCCGACTGCGGAATAGGTCTGCCGATAAGCTTTTCAAATTCTTCGTCCGAAACGTGAGTGATTTTGCCGGTGTAATAAGACGGCAAATCTTCTTTTTTATACGGATTGGGCGCGCCCGTACCTTTGACGAAGAGTTCGCCCGTTAAGCGGATATCTTCGACGGAAGCGCCGATATAAATTTGATATGTTCCCTCTTCGATTTCGAATTTATTGGTCTTAACGTTGAAGTAACGGAAAGACTTATCGTCGAACGGAATGTAAACTTCCTTTTCTTCGCCCGGGTTAAGAGCAACTTTCTTAAATCCTTTGAGTTCTTTTTTCGGACGGAAAATTTCGCCGTTTTCTTTGCCGATATAGAGCTGAACGGCTTCTTTGCCGGCGACTTCGCCGACGTTTTTAACGGTAAGCGTAACGCCCTTGTCGTCGACTTTAAGATTAGAATATTCGAACTTCGTGTAGGAAAGGCCGTAACCGAACGGATAGGAAACTTTTACTCCTACCGTATCGTAATATCTGTAACCTATATAAAGCCCTTCTCTATATTCCGCGGTGAGTTTTTCGCCGGGGAAGTACGCCGCGGTCGGGCATGTTTCGTATTTAACGGGAAAAGTTTCGGTAAGTTTGCCGCTCGGATTAACTTTACCGGTGATGATATCGAGTTGAGCGCGCGCGCCGGCTTGTCCGCCGAGGCAGCCGTAAACGAGTGCGTCCGCGTCCTTAGCCCATTCGATTTCGACCGCGCTGCCGCATGAAAGAACGATGACTACGTTCGGACAGACGACTCTTACCGCGCGGAACAAGGAAATTTGATTTTCGGGGAAGCCGATATGTTCTCTGTCAAGACCCTCTGCTTCGGTAACTTCGTCAAGCCCCATAAAGAGAATCGCGACATCGGCTTTTTCGGCAAGCTTTACGGCTTTGTTTTTAAGCCCGTCGTTCTTTTTGCCGTATCTATTAAAGCCCTTTTCCATTCCGACTATGTTGAGCGAATAGTCTTTGACTATATCGTTTATCTTATCGAGCTTAGTCGGGTTAACGATAGAAGAACCCGCGCCCTGATAACGCGGAGAATCCACGTAATCGCCGATGATAGCGACTTTAACGCCTTCTTTGAGCGGAAGCACGCCGTTGTTTTCCAAAAGAACTACGCTTTCTTCGGCGCACTTTAATGCGAGCGCGTGGTGCGCTTCCACATCGAATTTGCCGGTGGATTCGCCCTTTGTCGTTCTTTCGATAAGGGTAAGAACTCTTTCAACGCATTTATCGACCGCGGATTCTTCGAGCTTACCTTCCTTTACGGCTTTTACGATTTCGTCTACGCCGTACTTACAAGATGGCATTTCGAGATCTCCCCCCGCTTTTATGGACTCAACGCGATCGTTAGAGCCACCCCAGTCGGAAATGACTGCGCCGTCAAAGCCCCATTCGTCGCGCAAAATTTCTTGTAACAAATGGTAATTTTCGTGCGCGTAAACGCCGTTAATTTTATTGTAAGAGGACATTATAGATTCCGTTTTTCCCTCTTTGACAGCCATTTCGAAAGCTTCGAGGTAAATTTCTCTAAGAGTTCTCTCATCTAAAACGGAATCGGAGGACATACGACGGAGTTCTTGGTTATTGCACGCAAAGTGCTTCACGCAAGCCGCCGTGCCGTTCTTCTGAATACCCCTTATGTACGCGGAAGCCATTTTGCCGGCAACATACGGGTCCTCCGAAAAGTATTCGAAGTTTCTGCCGCAACGCGGGTTACGCTTCATGCAGACGCCCGGTCCTAAAAGGACGTTCGCGCCGAGAGCTTTCGCTTCGTCGCCCAAAGCTTCGCCCATTTCTTCGCCGAGTTCTTCGTTCCAGCTGTTTGCCATGGTGGCAGCCGTCGGGAAGCACGTTGCGGGAATGGACTGGTTAAGCCCGAGGTGGTCGGCGGCAGCGGCTTGTTTTCTCAAACCGTGAGGACCGTCCGAAAGGAAAATGCTTTTGATGCCGAGGGCGTCGAAGTCCAGCGTTTGCCAGAAATCTTTACCCGTCAGAAGTGCCGCTTTTTCTTCAAGCGTCATTTTACCGATAGTTTCTTTTATATTCATATTCTCACCGCGAGCGCAGACGCGCTCATTTTTTTTTATGCATGTTAATAATAACACAAAAAAAAAGATTTGTAAACACTTATTGCACAAATTGACGGTTTTACGGCGTAAACGGTAAAAATTTTTTTAAAAAAAGTTTAAAGCGAGTTCCGAAAACGAACAAAAGAGCGTTTTTGAGCGCAAAAAGCACTATTCGGACAAAATCCTGAATAAGTATTGACAAAGTGTGGAAAAAGTGGTAAACTAAAAGAAAACTAAACAAGGAAAGCAATTATGAAATATGATTATTTGATTGTAGGCAGCGGGCTTTTCGGCGCGACCGTGGCGCATGAAATGACGAAGAAAGGCAAGCGTTGCCTTGTTATAGATAAAAGAAAAAATATCGGCGGAAACGTTTACACGGAGCAAGTCGAAGGGATAAACGTTCACCGCTACGGCGCGCACATTTTCCATACTTCCGACGAAAATGTATGGAAGTACGTCAACGACCTCGTTCCGTTCAACGACTTTATCAATTCGCCCATCGCCGACTACCACGGCGAAAGATATCATTTGCCGTTCAACATGAACACGTTTACCGAGCTTTGGAAGGACGTTAAAACGCCCGAACAAGCCAAAGCGAAGATTGCCGAACAAGTGGAAAAATCCGGCATAAAAGACCCGAAAAACCTTGAAGAAAAGGCTATAACGCTCGTCGGCACGGATATTTACGAAAAGCTCGTTAAAGGTTACACCGAAAAGCAATGGGGCAGACCTTGCTCCGCGCTCCCCGCGTTCATTATAACTCGCCTCCCGTTGCGCTTTACGTTTAACAACAACTACTTCAACGATATTTATCAAGGCATTCCTATCGGAGGATACACTAAGCTCGTCGAAAAGTTGCTTGACGGCAGCGAAGTTTTGCTTAACACCGACTATAAAGAATTTATCGCGAAAAACGGCGAAGTCGCACCCGTTACCATTTACACGGGAACGATTGACGGATTTTTCGATTACAGGCTCGGCAAGCTCGAATACAGAACGCTTCGCTTCGAAACGGAAATACTCGATACGCCGGACTTCCAACACAACGCCGTCGTCAACTACACGGACAGAGAAACGCCGTTTACGAGAATTATCGAACACAAGCATTTTGAAAACGCGGTTTCGCCTAAAACGGTCGTCACGCGCGAATACCCCGCCGAATATACTTTCGGCGACGAACCGTATTACCCCATCAACGACGAAAAGAACGGCAGCCTATATAAGCAGTACAAGGAATTAGCAGACAAAACAACGAACGTTATTTTCGGCGGCAGGCTCGGCGGATACGCCTATTACGACATGGATAAAACAATTATAAAGGCTCTTGAACTTTGTGAAAAGCTTTGATTTTACGGTAAAAAAGACGGATTTAAATTTTGCATATATGAAAGCCCGAGATAAAAAATCTCGGGCTTTTGCTTATTTAGAAAATTTAGTTTTTGTCGCCTTTGTCGTCCTCGGTGACGAAAAAGTTTTCACCTCTTTCACCTTTTTCTTTTTCGGGGCGTTCGCCGCCTTCCGTGCCGCAGTCGCATTGAGAACCGCAAGAAGAATGACAAGAAGAGCAATCGTGCGGACAGTGCGAATGAGTATGCCCGTGTTTGTGTTCGATTTTTTCCTTGTATGCGGCAATGAACGCTTGCTTATTGAAATCGGTAAGGCGCATATCGAGGTTTATCATTTTTAAGAACGGAAGCTCGCCGTCGTAGTCGGTAACGCCGAAAGCGGCGGCAAGCGCGTCTATCTCGTCGCGGTAAGCAAACGAGAGGCTTGCAAGCGAATTTTTGCTTTCGCCGAAAACTAATTTTTCGACGGCTTTAAGCTCGTCCTTTTTGGAGTTCGCAATAGCGGTAAGCTTTGCCACGATTTCGTCAAGTTCCTTTTTCTTTTGGCTCATAAGCGAAAAATTGTCGAGGTTCTTTTTTGTTATCGCCTTTAAAACCTCGCCCGTTTTTTTGCGAATTTCTGCGCATTTTTGCTCGTCGGCACATTCAATAAGGCTTTCTTTTAAAGTCGTAAGCTCGTCTTTAAGCTTAACCATTTCTTCGCTTTCGCTCAATTTATCACGGAGAAAAGTTATTTCGTCGCGCTTTGAGATTGCTTCGTCGTTAAGGCACGCGTAATCGTCGCCTAAAATAACGGCGGCTTTTTGCTTTAAGGAGCTTTTCGCCTTTTCGAAAATATCGCAAAAATCCGAAAGATATCTTTCGTCAAGCTGCTTTTTTAATTGCGTGTACTCTTTAAAAAGTTCCGAGTTGTCTTTGTGGTTCGTCATACCGTTTGCGGGCAAAACCCGTCCCCCGTAGAATAATCCGTATGCGGCGGCAAGCATTAAAAGCACCGCCACGATTGCAGCCATAGCCGCAAAAGTCCTTTTTCCGCGCATTTTTCCTCCGTAATAATATGTACTGAAAATTTAAAGAGGAAAAAACGGGAAGTTGAAAATTGAAAGGTGAAAGTTG
>DHMS01000039.1:33514-51442 GCA_002405915.1 Christensenella sp. UBA4636 | reverse complement strand
TTGAAAGGTGAAAGTTGAAAGTTAAGGATAAACAAATTATATAATAATTTATCTTATATAATAATTTATCCTCTTTCGCTTGTACTCTATACGCCAATACCGAGCCGCTTTTCAAGCATATTTTACACGTTTTTAAGGTAGTAAATTTCTTCCTTTGTGAGCGGGCGGTATTCGCCGCGGTTTAAGCCGCGCAGCGCAAGGTCGCCTATTTTTACGCGCTTTAAAAAGATTACTTCCTTGCCGACGGCTTCGAACATCTTTCTTACTTGCCTATTACGCCCTTCGGTGATGGTGACGGAAACTTTTGTTTCTGTTTTTGTTTCGTCTATAATTCTGACCGCCGATTTTTTTGTTCTTACGCCGTCCACTTCAACGCCGCCGCGGAGCCGAGCAAGCATATTTTCGGTAAGCACGCCTTCGATTTTCGCAACGTAAGTTTTAGGCACTTCGTTGACGGGGTGCGTGAGCCTTTGGGCAAGGTCGCCGTCGTTGGTTATAATCAAAAGCCCCTCGGTGTCGTAGTCGAGCCTGCCCACGGGGTAAAGCCTGTCGCCTTTTTTCGGGAGCAAGTCCATAACGGTTTTTCTGCCCTTGTCGTCTTTAACCGTAGTGACGTAGCCCTTGGGTTTATTGAGCATATAATACGAATACTTTTTAACGGGGCGCACCACGCTTCCGTCCACGGTAACGGTGTCGCCGTCCTCGACTTCGCTGCCGAGCGTTGCCGTTTTGCCGTTTATCAGCACTCGTTTTTCTTCAATAAGCTTATCGGAAGCGCGACGGGAAGCCACGCCCGATTCCGCTAAATATTTGTTGATTCTCATTTTATTAAGTCCACCTCGCGGCAACTTCGGAAAGAATTTCTTTAAAGCCGCATTTTTCTATATCGTTAATAGTAACTAATTTACAAGAAAAAATCAAGTCTTTACTGAGGTAAAAATCAACTTTTCCGATAATTTGTCCTCTTTTTAACGGTAAAGAGAGGTTTTTTGAGATATCGACCGATTTTTCTACGGAATTTCGCTCGCCGCTTTTTAACGGCAGGATTATATCTTCCGCGCACGAAAATTTAAAAATTTTGTTTCCGATACAGTCTTTTATTTTTGCCGAGCCTAACTCTTCGCCTTTTGCAAAAACCTTTTGCGGGGTAAAATCGTTAAAACAATTGTTTATGAGTTCGCGGGAACGCTCGAACATAGGCGCGCAGTTTAAAACGACGGAAATATACCTTGCGCCGTTTTTCGTCGCGGAAGCGACAAGGCAACGCCCCGCCTTTTTTGTGTAGCCCGTTTTAACGCCGTCGCCGCCGTCTAAGGTGGAAAGAATTTTGTTTTTGTTCACCCACGTTCCGCCGTCTGTTCGCCGATAACTTTTACTTCCGACGATTTTTTCGAACGAGGTGATTTTAAAAGCTTCGGCGGTTATCAAAGCTAAGTCACGAGCGGTGGAAAAATGCCCTTCCGTATCGAGCCCGTGCGGAGTTTTGAAAGAAGAGTTTTTCGCTCCCGCTTTTTCCGCTTCCTCGTTCATCGTCTTGGCGAAGTTTTCAACACTCCCGCCGACATGGATAGCGAGCGCGGTTGCCGCGTCGTTGCCGGAGCGCAGCATAAGCCCGTACAAAAGTTCTTCGACGGTTAGACGGTCGCCTAATTTTAAGTAGATACTCGAACCCTCTACGCCGACCGCTTTATCGTCTACTTTTACAATCTCGTCAAGCTTTGCGTGTTTTAAAACGGTGAGCGCGGTCAGTATTTTAGTGGTTGAAGCGATAGGGCGTTTTTCGTCCGCGTTGCTTTCGAATAAAATGCGCTTAGTCCTTTCGTCGATTACTATTTCGCTTACAGTTTGCGCGGCGTTCGCTTTTATGCTTTTTTCGCTTTCAAAACATATCATGCGTGACGTAAAAACAGCTAAAATCACGCATAATAAAAGCGATATTAAAAGTTTTTTCAATTTAACGTTTTTCATCTTTCAAAAAGTTTAAAACCTCGCTCAAAAGCTTTTCGCCCGTACCGACGGGGCAAGAAACAAACTCGATTTTTTTACCTCTTTCGACGATAAACCCGTAAGGCTTAACGGACGAAATACCGCCGCCTCCGCCTGTTTTAGGGTACGTTTTGTTACCGGAAAACAAGCCTACTTCGCCATATTCGCCGCTGCCCGTAAGCACCGCCGTGACGGAAGTTCCGACGGGTATTACGGTTGCACCGCCGGGAGTTGTGAACGGTTCGCCTATCACGGTGGTAACGTCGCTTGCAGCTATAACGGATTTTACTATTTCTTCTGTTTGATTGCTTTTTTCCATAATCCCTCCGAAAGTTTTAATAAAACGGAAAACAAGTTAACCGCCGTTTTGAACTTTGCCGCCAAAGAAAAGCTTTGCCCTCCTTCGGCTTTTGCCGTTACTTTAAGAGCGGGCTTTAATGTTTTTATGACGGGAGCAGTCAATACGCAAGCCGAATGAAAAGCAAAAAGCGCGCTTAGATTGTCGTACGGCACACGCAGTCCGAGATAAAATTCAAGCGGGAAAAAAGCCCTTAAAAGGTTGACTCCGCTCATATTCATATCGTTTTTAGTAAAGCCTTTCGCCTGCTTTTCCGACAGGTGGAGCATAAGGTATTTTCCGCTAAGCTTTGCGTAGCCGCCGAAAACGCGCACGAAAAACACGTAAACGCAAAAGTTCGCCCGCCCGCTTTCTTCGTCGAAAAACAGATAGATTTTGAAAATTACGGGCGCAAAAAAAACGACGGCAAGCCCGACCGCAAGATAGAGCATACCGTTATTTTTTGTAAAACATCAAATTTTATTCAAGAATTTAAGCGACGAGCCATTCTAAAAGTTTCAAGCTATCGTCTAAGTAAGCGTTAACAACCATAAAATGGTCGTAGTTTTCAAGAACAGTAATTTTTGCGTTTGAGTTAACCTTTGTTAGAGCCGCAATAAAATTTTCGGACTGTTTAGGGTCGACTATCGTATCGGCAGAGCCGACTATTGCCCAAACGGGTTTGTTTTTTAACTTTTCAACGTTTGTATCGTTTGTAGTTATCGAACCGGAAAGCGGCGCGATTTTGTAAAACTTATCGGTAAACGCCAAGGAAATATCCCAAGTACCTTTGCCGCCCATGCTATGCCCCGTAATCGACACTTTCGTTTTGTCGCAATCATATTCAGAAATAACGCCGTCTAAAAATGCCGAAAGTTGAGCTTTTACGTCCGACCAGCCCTTTTTTCCTATCGGAAGTTGCGGCATAACGACGTAATAATTAGGTCTTGCGTTTCCGTCGCGCAAAAACTTTGGCAGTCCGTCGCCGTCGGTCAACAGACTCAACCCGTCCGTTTCCTTTTTCGGAATTCCGCTTCCGCCGTGCAAATACAAGACGAGCGGAGAATTTTCTTTTACGTTTGCCGGGGTGTAAAGATAATAATCGAAAAGCTTTGCGCCGTTCTTATCGAATGTTTTTTCTTCAAAAGAATACTTACTTTCTTCGTTTTCGCTCGATTCCGGCGTATTCGAAGATGACGACGAAGGAGTGTTTTCTCCCGTAGAAGCCGAATCTTTTAAAGAATTACTACCGACATCTGACGGAGCAGAGCAAGAAGCGCAAAAAAGCAATGAGCAAATTAGTAAAACAGTAAATAATTTTTTCATGAAATTCACCTTTTTTAACCGCTTATTCCGATTATCGCGAACATTGCAACCGATGAAAGTGCATAAAGCGCGACGATGAGCGAAAGCGCGGTTTTAATCGATAGTTTAGTCGTGTTTTTCTGCAAATTTGTTTCAAGCCTTTCGCCCGCGATAGCGATAAAGAGCAAGCCGTACACGATGAGCGGGCTTACGTAGCGGATATTTTCCGTGCAGTGGTGCGGATAGGAAAAGCAGAAAACGTAATAATTAAGGAGCATAAACGCATAGCCTACGAGGAGCGCGACTTCTTTTTGGTCGAACTTTTTCTCTTTAACCGAGCGAACGACGATATAAACGCCCGCAACAACGCCGCAAAGCGCAAGAACAAGGTTAGAATAAAACAAGATAACCGCCCACGCGGAGATTGCGGGATAGGAATAATCGTTGATATATTCGCCGAAACAAGCGGTTTTTAAAAGCGAAATGAGCGGATTGTATTCGTTATAAAGCTTTTCGCCGCGGTTGGTCCACTGGTCGAAAACAGACGAAAAATGTTTGGGCGAAAAGTCGAAAAGCCGCTCGAAAACGGAGTGCGAGCCGACGTATTGCCAAGAGTCGTTCGAAAGCCGTTGAACGTAAGCTATGCTCATATTGTACTTTATCGAGTTTTTAACGTTCCACCAAAGTCCTATCGGCGCGCAAACAAGCAAAAATACGGCAAACTGCGGCAGATATTTTTTAAAATCTTTCTTAAAATCGCCGTTTTCAGTCAACGCGTAAAGGAAAATTACGCCGACGGGGATAGCAATCATATACACGGAAGTTTTCGTATTCATACCAAGCCCTATAAAAAGCGCGGTAAAAACTATATTTTTAAAGTTTTTTTCTTCACGCCAGCAAAGCGAGAAATAAAGCGCGGCAAGCATGAAAGTTACGGACAAAACGTCGTTGTTAAGGCTTGCCGAAAAAATAACGAAGGTCGGGTTAAACGCGATTATAGCAAACGCCGCGACAAGATAAACTTTTTTTACGTTGAATTTTTCAAGCAGCAAATAGCAAAGGATAAGCGAAGAAGTCGAATAAAAAAGCGTTAAAGTTTTCATTGACGACTGACACATAACGTCGCTCACGCCGAAAGAGCTTAAAAGCTTCCACCAAGCGGCGCAGATAAAATGAAAAAGCGGCGGGTGGTAAAACTGGTCTTTTGTGCTTACGTCGAAATCGGGGAGAGCAAGATTGTGTTCGTAAATATACTTTATATAACCGCCATGCCCTAAGTCGGTATCGAAGCCGTAATTGTCGTGTTGACGGGTCGTTACCGAAGTGTAAAGCGCGTACGCAAGTCTAAGTAAAAATCCCGCTAAAAACAGAACGATAATAAGCTTTTTGTCCGTCATTCTGCCCGTTAAAAGAGTTACGGTGACATAGAGCATAAGTCCGCAAAGTCCGGCAATAAGAATGTAAGTGCCTTTCGCAGTCGAGTGGTAAATGCCGCCGCAAACGAGAGCCGCAACGGCAAACGAACAGATAAGCGCGGCTATAAACGCAACATTATTGAGATTATAAGCCTTTTTCGCCGCAAAAGATACACAGACGAGCGTTAGCGCGATAACGACGAATAGCCCGAAAATGCCCGCGCCGTTTATAAATTCTTCGCCCATAAAGGAAACGGAGCAGAACAAAAGGCAGAGGAAAAACGCGGTTAAAAAGTAAACGGCTTTATTGAGTTTTATGTTCTCTCTTTGCATTTTGCCGCCTCTTCACTTTTTTTCGTGGTAAACTTGTTCTGTGTTAACTTCCCATTCCTCGCCCTTTTCGCCGTAGCCGTTTATTTCCCTAACGGCTTTTAAAGCGGTGAGCATCGAATGGTCCATATTGTTGTAGCTGTGTTGTCCGTTTCTACCTACGCAGTATAAATTTTCTATTGAATTAAGATGATTTTTGACAAGTTCAAAATTAGCGTACGTATCGAAATACGCGGGGTACGCCTTTTGTACTTTTTCACGATGAGTGTGTAAAATTTTCGTCGAGCTATCGATTATGCCTATTTTTATAAGCTCGTCTATGGCAAGTTTTACCGTTTCTTCCTCGCTCAAATTCCAAAATTCGTCGCCCTCGGCGCAGAAATATTCAAGACCGAGCCAAACGGTGTTTTCCGCGTCTTTTACCATATACGGCGACCAGTTGTTGAAAATCTGTATTCTGCCGAGCTTGACGGAAGTATCCTGAACATAAATCCAGCAATCGGGAATTATTCCGCCGAGCGTTTTTCGTTTGGTTTTGTTTTTGAGCTTTAACTTGTCGACGAGCAAACCCACCGTAACGAAATCGCGATAAGGCAAGCCTTCGGCAACTTCTTTTACTTCTTTAGGACAGTCAAGCCCCGCGACCAAGTTCTTTATCGGCATAGACGATATAAAATTATCGCCCGTCAGGCGTTCGGCTTTGCCGTCTTTTTCATAATTTACGGCAGTTATTTTATCGCCGTCGCGCTCGAAAGACGTGACTTTTGCGCCTTTTATTATCTTGCAGCCGTTGTCTTCCGCGATTTTTGCGACCTTTTCCCAAAGCTGCCCCGGACCCAACTTCGGGTAGAAAAACTCTTCTATTAGCGAAGTTTCGACGTAGCGATTTTTCTTTTTGAAAAGCTTTGAAAACATATCCTTTATAAGCGCGCGGATTGAAAGACCTTTGACCCTCTGCGCGCCCCATTCGGCGGAAATTTCTTTCGGTTCTCTGCCCCAAAGTTTTGCGGTGTAACCCTTAAAGAACATTTCGTAAAGCACTTTGCCGAACCTGTTTATATAAAAGTTTTCAAGCGAATCTTCTTCTTTTTTGGATATGCAACTTTTAAGATAGCTAAAACCCGCCTTTATCGTCGTGAAAAACCCCATGTTTTTTATCGTGGACCACTTCATCGACACGGGATAATCGAAAAAGCAATTTTTATAGTAAATACGCGAAACGCGATGCCTTATGAGCATAACGTCGTCTGTTTCTTCGGGGTCGGGCCCGCCGTAATAAGTGGTGCATTCGCGCTTTAAAACCTTATCGTCGTATGACGGTTCGCCCTGCATAGGCAAAACTTCGCGCCACATTTTAACAATGTCTTCGTCCTTTGAAAAGAATCTGTGTCCGCCGATATCCATTCTGTTTCCGCCCGTTTTCACTGTGCGCGAAATGCCGCCGAACTCGTTTGATTGTTCCAACAAAATTACTTCGGCGTTTCTTCTTTGCGCAGCTTCTTTCGCGGCGGTAAGCCCTGCGGGTCCTCCGCCTATTATGACTATTCTTTCCATCGTTTTTCCTCTTTTTAGCTTTATTTTTCTATGTGCGAAACGTAGCGACTAAATAAAGCTTTTGTCTACATGTATAACGGCGTAAGTGTTTTCAAAATTTTCATGTACAAGTTTACACAAAGCCTTGTTTATCTCTTCGTCGGTCATCTTTATATCGTGAGGAGCTACCGCGTCAAACAAAAAATTAGTGTGCGTAGGTCCTATGACCATTCTGAAATCGTGAATGGTAATGCGCGGGTCGAGCTTTTTGACAACTTCAGCCACCTCTTTGCGTTTTTCCATCGTAAGAGCGTCGTTCACGCAGATTGGGTCCATATGTATAACCGAAACGCAATTAAATTCCTTATCGAGCGCGCGCATAGCCGAATCTATCGTGTCATGAAGGACGTAAATATCGGCGTCACCGGAAACTTCGGCGTGCAAAGAAATCATCATTCGACCGGGTCCGTAGTCGTGAACTACAAGGTCGTGTACGCCGACTATGCCGTCAAAGCCCATTACGATTGAATAAATTTTGTTGACGAGTTCTTTATCCGGGCGTTTGCCGAGAAGAGTCGTAACGGTATCCTTTGCCGAGGAAAAGCCGGACCAAAGTATGAACGCAGACACGAGTATACCGCAGTAATTATCGGGGTCGAACCCGGTAAAACGATAAATAAGCGTGGACAAAAGCACGGCGAAAGTCGAGATGACGTCGCCAAGACTATCGGAAGCGACCGCGCGCATTGCGGAAGAATCAATCTTTTTGCCTATGACGGTATTGTAGCACGCCATGTACGCTTTTACGACAATCGAACAGCTAAGCACGGCAACCGCGACGATACTGAATGACGAGCTGCTGCCCTCTATTATCCCGACAACGGAATCGCGGAAAACGCTTATACCCATAGTCATTACGACCACCGAAATAACAAGGCTCGTGACGTACTCTATTCTGCCGCTGCCGAACGGGTTTAAGTCTGTCGGTTTGCGGCTTGAAAGACGAAAGCCGAGCAGTGAAAGCACGCTCGACCCCGCGTCCGACAAGTTGTTGAAAGAGTCCGCCTGAATAGCGAGTGAACCTGTTATTAAACCTATAACGAGCTTAGCGATAAAGAGGATAACGTTAAACGCTATCCCCGTTACGCTGCACAAAATTCCGTACGCCCGTCTGACTATCGGGTCACGGTAATTTTTGTTGTCTTTGATAAAGATTTTAGAAAGCAAAGTTATCAAAACAATAACCTCATTTCGTTTTTATTACCGTTACTTTTCGCTATTTTTACGCTTTTATAAAGCAATTTTTACACGGCGAAAGTTAACAAATTTTACTTAGCAGATATAGCAAGCCTTTTTGGCGGGCGCGCTTTCAAGTTCTTTTTTCTTTTCTTCGTAGCCTGTTCTTCCGAACATTGCGTAAGTTGCGTTCTTGCCCTCTTCAACGCCCGGTTGATTGTAGGTGTCGATATTGAGCATTTCGCCGCAGTAAGCCGTAGCGAGTTCGAGCATGAACATAAGTTCGCCGAGCGTGAATTCGTTTACTTCCGGCAAATAGATAGTATTGTTAAGACGTTTCTTTTGATTGAGCGCGTAAGCCGTAGCGTTCATTTCGGTCGTAATAAGCTGATTGAGCGTATGTCCGCAAAGGAAGTTTACGTTCGGGAATTCTTCGCAACCGTCGGGGATTTCTACCGTCTTTCTATATTCGTCGACCGCGATAAAGGTTATAACCTTGTCGAAAGGACCTTCGGTGTAAAGTTGAACCTGGCTGTGTTGGTCGGTTACGCCGAGGCTCTTGACGGGGGTTTGACCGACGTGCGCGTCCGTGCCGTCCTTATGAGCGGCTTTACCTAAGCTTTCCGCCCAGAGTTGGCAATACCAGTCCGCCATAAAGCGCAAACTGTCGGAATACGGCATCATAACGGAAATGTTTTTGCCCTTGTTCATTGCGATATACTGCAAAGTAGCGAACGCCATAGCGGGGTTTTTGAGCGAAGCTTCGGCGCAAACGACTTTATCCATATAAGCCGCGCCTGCGAGCATTTCTTCGATATCGATACCGAGAACCGCCGCGGGGAGCAAGCCTACCGGGCAAAGTTCGGAAAATCTTCCGCCTACGCCGTCCGGGATATAGAAGGTCTTTAAATTTTCTTTCTGAGCAAGCTTGATAAGATTGCCCTTGGAAGCGGAAGTGGTCGCTATCATATGGTCTTTAGCCTTATCGCCGAATTTTTCGGTGAGCATGTTCCAGATGATTAAGTACTGCGACATGGTTTCGCTCGTGGAGCCGCTCTTCGTGATTACGTTGAACATGGTCTTTTCAGGCTCGATAACGTCGAAAAGCGCAGCCATTCTTTCGGGGTCTACGTTGTCCTCAACGTAAAACTTGGGTCCGCTTCTCTTTTCGGCGGGCAAATCGTTGTAGTGGAGATGTTTTAAAGCGGTAAACGCCGCGATAGGACCGAGCGCGGAACCGCCGATACCGAGGACTACGAAATATTCGTAATTTTTTCTCACCTTTGCCGCGGTTTCGACGATGTCTTTGACAATTTCCGTCTGGTTGTACGGAAGCTCCGACCAACCCATCATGTTTTGACCTCTGTTCTTTTGTACGGTTTCGAAAGCGTACTTTATAGTAGCTTCTTCTTTCTTCAACTGCTCTGCGGTAAAGCCCTCTTCGCCTAAAAATTCGCTCATCATATTGTTATAATCGAATCTTACGCGCATTTTGCTTTGGAACTTCTCGTCCGTAAATCTTTTCATTCTTAAACAACCTACCTTATTAAATTAGTTTTCTTAAATATTTTAAAGAGTCCGAAATCTCGGAAACTTCTTTGAAATCGTTTTTATAGTTTTCTATGAGCATATCGCCGTCAAAGCCGGCTTTTTTGAGCTTACAAAACAAGTCCTTAAAGTCGGTTACGCCTTTGCCGGGCAAGCACATAACGCCGTTCTCGTCGACGTCGGATAGATGAACGGTGCCTATTCGACCTTTCATTTCATCGATAAATTCTTCGGTTTTTACGCCCGCTACCCGCGCTTGCTTAATATCTAAACAAGTCATCAATAAGGGACAAGCGTCTTTTACTTTGGTGAAAAACCCGGGAACGTTATAAAAGCCCCACTCTACGTTTTCAAGGCACACGGTAACGCCGTAAGTTTTCGCTAAGGCGCAAATTTCGTTAAAACAGTCGATATAAAAGGGAAAATCGTTAAACTTAACGCCCTTTTTGTAGCGGGCTTTGCCGTGGAGAGTGTAGTGAGTTGCGCCGAGCGCGCGTGCGGCTTTAAGCACGCTTTCGAACATATTGACCGCGTCCTTATGCGCACGGGGATTGGCTTCGAAAAGCTGCGGTTCGAACTGAGTAGTCAAAACGTGTACGGAGTGTACTCTCAAACCGCCTTTACGTTTTGCAAGGAATTTTCCGAAGTCCTCGGTATATTCCGAAAAGGATTCTAAAAACACTTCGACGACGCGTGCGTCTAAATCGTCGAGCATAGGCAACGCCTCCTCATTGAAAACGCGCATAAAAAGCGTTGCCGTGGATACGCCTATTTCCATAAATAAAAGTTAATTTGCGGGCGGAGCGAGCCGCCCGCTTTTCGATTGGTTTTAAGCGTTTACTATCGGGTCGATTACGCCGACGTTTCCGTCGTCTCTTAAATAAAGAACCTTTATCTTAGAGGAGTCGATATCGTAATAAACGTAGAAGCTATGCCCTGAAAGTTCGAATTCTTCCAAAGCTTCGTCCATAGACATGGGCGGCATTTCGAATTGTTTGCTTTTAACGATTTTGAATTCGTTTTCTTCCGCGGGTTCGTATACTAAGTCGCCCTTGTACGCGCCCTCTCTCAATTTTGATTCGAGCTTGGAGCGATGTTTGTGTATCTGACGTTCGAGTTTGGGGAGAACTATATCTATAATATCGTAAAAGTTTTCGCCCTTACCTTCGGCTCTTATAGCCGTTCCCTTATGCTCCATGGAAATTTCCATTTTGCATGTGCGTTTTTCTTTTTTGAGATAAACGCGGGCTTTCGTTTCGTCGTCGAAATATTTATCGAGCTTGGCTATCTTTTTTCCGATAACCTTTTCGAGTTCGTCCGACACGCGATAATCTTTTGCTGTGATTTCGATTTTCATACGTAAATCCTCCGTTTATATATTTAAAATTCTTTCTTTAATTTTAAGACTTTAAACTTAAAATTCTTTAAGAAAAGAACTCTATTTCGCCGTTTTCTGCCGTCGCCGTTATTCGTCCGTTTTTAGACACTTCGCCCGTTATAAGCTTTTCGGAAAGCGGGTCCTCAACGAGTCTCCTAACGGTTCGTTTAAGCGGTCTCGCGCCGTATTCGCTGTTGAAACCGCTGTCTAATATAACGTCTTCCAAAGCTTCGTCGTAAGTGAAGTTTATACCCATTTTCGCAAGTCGCGCGCGTAAGTTGTCGAGAATTATGGTGACGATTGCGCGACATTCTTCGCGGGATAACTTTTCAAAGACGATTATGTCGTCGATTCTGTTTAAAAATTCTGGCTTAAAAGTCTTTCTCAAAGCGGAATTTATCCTTTCTCGCAAGGCTTCTTCGTCGTCGTAAGCGGTCGATTCGACGCCTGATTTTGCCGCGCCGGCGTTGGAAGTCATTATTATGACAGTGTTTTTAAAGTCTACCGTTCTGCCTTTACTGTCGGTAAGTCTGCCGTCGTCGAATATTTGCAGCATTATATTGAAAACGTCCGGATGGGCTTTTTCAACCTCGTCGAACAAAACGACGGAATAAGGCTTTCTCCGCACCTTTTCGGTGAGTTGTCCTTCCTCGTCGTACCCTACGAAGCCCGGAGGCGCGCCGATAAGCTTGTTGACGCTGTTTTTCTCCATGTATTCGCTCATGTCTATTCTCACGAGCATGTTTTCGTCGCCGAAAAGAGCTTGCGCAAGAGCCTTTGTCAGTTCTGTTTTGCCTACGCCGGTAGGTCCGACAAAAAGGAAGATGCCGATAGGTCTTGATGGGTCTTTGATGCCGGACATTGCGCGGCGGATTGCGCGCGACACCGCTTTGACGGCGTTGTCTTGCCCGATAACGCGCTTATGAAGTTCGCCCTCTAAGCGCATAAGTTTTTCCGTTTCCGTTTCGGTGAGCCTTGCGACGGGGATACCCGTGCGTTCTTCAACGACTTTCGCTATGTCCTCGCCGTCTATGAAAGCGTTTTCGTGCGTGCGGCGTTTTAGCTCACGGTCGTAAAGCTCGTCGAGTTCGGCGTTGAGTTTTTTTATTTTTTCCGCAAAAGATTTTACTTCTCTTCCGCTTGCCGCGGCATAGTCGTATTCGCGTATCGTGTCGCGAAGTTCGTTTTCTTTCCCTCGAACGTCCTCGGCGGGCGCGTCTGCGGCAAGCCTTGCACGAGCGCAAGCTTCGTCTATTAAGTCTATCGCTTTATCGGGCAAAAACTTATCGGGAATGTATCTATCCGAAAGGTTTGCGGCGGCTTCGATTGCTTCGTCCGTTATTTCGACTTTATGGTGAGCTTCGAATTTGCTTTGAAGCCCTTTAATGATTTTTATACTGTCTTCAACCGACGGCGGTTCTACGAGAATCGTTTGAAAGCGACGGTCGAGCGCGGGGTCTTTTTCGAGATATCTCCTATACTCCGCGATAGTCGTCGCGCCGATAAGTTTTATATCTCCGCGCGCCATGGCGGGTTTTAAAATTTCAGCGGCACCGCTGTCGCCGCCTTTGTCGCCCGATACGAGCGTGTGTATTTCATCTATGAAAAGTATGACGTTTTCGTGGTTTTTAACGAAATCGAGAATGGCTTTGAAGCGTTCTTCGAATTCGCCGTGATACTTTGCGCCTGCGACGACCGCAGCCATGTCGAGCGAAAATATTCGTTTGCCTTTGAGCGGCAACGGCACGTTTCCGCTTGCTATTCTTATCGCAAGCCCCTCCACGACCGCGCTTTTGCCCGTTCCCGGTTCGCCGATTAAAAGAGGATTGTTTTTCTGCCGCCTTGAAAGGGTGTTTATAATGCGTTCCGTTTCTTTTTCTCTCCCGATAACCGGGTCGAGTCTACCCTTTTCGGCGCGCTCGGTCAAGTCTATTCCGAAACCGTTAAGCGGCGTATCGTCGAACGAAAAATTGTCTTCGACGACATTCGCTTGATATTGTTCTATATCTTCGCCGTCTTCCTGCTCTTCCGCAAAATTTCTTGCACCCGCGCCGAGTTTTTCAACCCTTTCGCGCGCTGCCGCTACAAGCCCCGAATAATCCTCGGCAAGGCTTTGTATTATGCCGTTAGCCACGTTGTCGCTTGTTAAGACGGCTAAAAGATAGTGGTCGGTAGAAATGAATTTGCAAGAAGTTTCGTCGGAAATTCGTATCGCTAAATTTATCGCGTGGTTCATTCGCGCGGAAAACATTCTGTTGCCTTCCTGCGAAAAACTTTCCCTTTTAACCTGCGCTTCGAACGCCGTATCGCTAACGCCGAAGTACCGCAAAAGTTCCGCGGGTTTACCGCCCATTCTTAAAAGCGCGATAATCGTAAACTCCGTGGCTATAAAACGGGCGTTGTACTCTCGCCGCGCTATCGTAAGCGAAAGCTTTAACATTCCGTTGAATTCTTCGGTCGCTCTGTCGACCGGGTTGTCGGGATTGAAGTTCATAGTTAATACCGAATTTTGTTTTCTTTGTTTTTATAATTTCGGCGTTTTATGCCGTTTTTAACAGTTTTTTTGTTTTGCGTTTTTTGAGCCGCTTTATTTTGCGCTTATTTTGCGGGGCGCACTCCCAAACTCAAAAGGGCTTTGTTCGCAAACTCCGCGCGCCTTTCGTCCTCGCTAAAACTCTTTAAGTCCGGTACGAGTACGAGCGTAGCCGTTCTTGCAGAAACCATAACGTCGTCGATTCCGCTCGGGTAGTCGGCTTTCAAAAGGTTCAACGCAAGCCCTAATTTGACTTTCGCGGCAAGGTCGATAAACTCGGCGTAACCTATGCTTTTGCAATTTGCAAGTATGCCGTAAGCCCTTAAACACGCGTCTGAAAAAGCTACTTCGTTATCGGAATACAAGGCGTAACGCTCTTCGCGTTCTGCGTTTTCGACTTTTTTAACAAAACCCGTAACGCGTTCTATAATCTCCGTTTCTGTAACGCCGTAAGTTATTTCGTTGCTGATTTGATACAGCCAATAATCGTCGCCGCTGCCTTCGCCGTACGCGCCTCTCACGGTTAGCCCCGCCGAGCGTGCATCGCGCATAAGCGAACTTATTTCGCCCGAATACGAAAGCGCGGGCAAGAAAAGCATTGCGGAAGCGCGCATTCCCGTGCCGACGTTCGTGGGGCAAGTCGTTAAAAACCCGAATTTGCCTTTTGCGAAGCGTAAATTGTTGCTTAACACGTTGTCGAGCGTTTTTAAACGAGAATAAACGGATTTTAAGCTCAACCCCGCGGCAAAGCACTGTTCGCGCAAGTGGTCTTCTTCGTTAATCATCACGGAAACGGTGCCGTCCGACGAGGAAGCGAGCGCGCCGCGCGGGCTTTTGGTGAGCGCGGACGAAATTATATACCTTTCGACGAACGAAAGTTTTTGTTCCTCAGTCAGACTTCGCATTTCCGTGAACGTAAATCCGCCTATCGCGCCGAGTATTCTTTTAACTAAAGCGGTAACTCTGTCCTCGGCGGCGGTGTCGCGTATGACGGGAGAAAACCCTATGCCGGAAAGGTTGCGGGCAAGCCGCACGCGAGAGGAAACGGTTACGGAAGTATCAATCATCGTTTATCCTCTGCAATCCCGCTATCAAGGGCTTTAATTCTTGTTCGAAGCTATTATAGCAATCTTCGCAACCGACGAGAAGCGTTTCGGAAATCTCGCCGAAAGTTCTGCCGCAAGTTCTGCATTTTTTGTTCGGCACGACGTAAAAAAGTTCGAAAAACGTTCGGTCGCTAAGCCCGTAAGCTTTATATTCGCATTCCGTGCAGACTTCGCCCGTAACATACAGACTGCCGAGCCTGCGTTCGACCTTTTCGGTCGCCGCGTTTTTATGACAAATCGGACAAACCATTTTACTTTTCGCCGCCTTGCTTCTTAATTTAGTTATATTATACCATGTTAAAGCTTTAAAGTAAATAGCTTTTTGCAGAATTTTTGCCGATTTTTACAAAAATATAAGGAAAACGGCGGGTCTTAAACACTAAAAGGAATTTCCTTTCGCTTTAAAACACGCCGCTAATATTAAGATTGAGTTTTCAAAAGTTCGGTCAAGTACTTTTTGAAGTCCTCGCCTAACTTTTCGTCGCGAAGTCCGAATTCAACGTTCGCCTTTAAAAAGCCGAGTCTGTCGCCCATATCGTAACGCGTTCCGATAAATTCGTAAGCGTACGCGCCGTTTGCGCGGGCTTCTTGGTCTAATGCGTCGGTAAGCTGATATTCGTTGTTGAGCGTGGGCTTCAAATTTTCGAGTATCGGGAAAATCGACGGAGCGAGAACGTATCTGCCGAGCGGAGCCAAATCGCTTTTAACCTTTTCAATCGGCGGTTTTTCCGTAATGCAAGTGACGGCGAATTCTCTACCGTCCGCCGAAGAGTATTCGACGGAAGCGTACTTAGGCACGTCTTTTAGCGGTACGCGCTTAACGCCGATAACGGTTTTGCCCGTCTTTTCGTACGTATCGATAAGTTGACCGATAACGGGTCTACCCTCGTTATACATAACGTCGTCGCCGAACATTACTGCAAAAGGTTTGTCCTTGATGTAATCTTTCGCAGCCATAACCGCGTCGGCGGAGCCGAGCTGACGAACCTGTTCGACGAATCTGACGTTGAAAGATTCGGGGAACTTGATTGCTTTTAAGAATTCTTCCTTGCCGCCTTTTTCCAAAACTCTTTCAAGTTCGGGCGCCGGGCGGAAGTGATTTTCGATTATTTCCTTTTTCTGCCCTACGACGAAAATAATTTCTTCTATTCCGCTGTCTACCGCTTCCTTGGCAATAATTTGTATTGCGGGAATGTTGAGTATAGGAAGCATGGGCTTAGGCACCGCTTTCGTAAAAGGCAAAAATCTCGTGCCGTATCCGGCGACGGGAATAACGGCTAATTTAACTTTTTCCATCATTCGACCTCTCGTTTTTTTGTTTTTGTAAAAACCTACAAAATTAAGCTTGTTATCTTTGATTTTAGAAGTTTTTACGACACGCGTAATTGCTATTCACGGTTACTTCGTGCCGAAAATTCTGTCGCCCGCGTCGCCAAGACCCGGAACTATATAAGCGTGTTCGTTAAGCTTTTCGTCAAGCGCGGCAACGTAAATATCGACGTCCGGATGAGCTTTTTGGAAAGCTTCAACGCCCTCGGGTGCGGCTATCAAATTGACGAGCTTAATATCCTTGCAACCTCTGTCTTTTATGAATTGAACGGCGGCAATCGCGCTTCCGCCCGTAGCGAGCATCGGGTCGACGACTATAATTCTGCGCTCGGTAGCGTCCGCGGGGAGCTTGCAGTAATATTCGACCGGTTGATGCGTTTCGGGGTCGCGGTAAAGACCGATATGCCCTACCTTAGCGTTAGGAACAAGCGTTAAAATTCCGTTAACCATGCCGAGCCCGGCTCTCAAAATGGGAACTACGCCTATGCTTCTGCCGGAAATTTCATACGCTTTAGTCTTGCATATAGGCGTTTCGATTTCTATTTCGTGTAAAGGAAGGTCTCTCGTTACTTCATACGCCATAAGAAGGGAGATTTCTTCCGCAAGGTCTCTGAAATCCTTTGTGCTGGTATCGATGCGACGCATCATGCTAAGCTTGTGCGCTATAAGCGGATGGTCTACTACGTAAAGTTTACTCATTTTTTGCCTCCGAATTATTTATAAATTGATTAAATAAAATCGCTTTTCGCGATAAATTTATCGTTGAGTTCATAAAAAAACCGAGAATTACTCGGTTTTTCCGCTTTGTTCGTCTTCAATCGCCATCATTTTTTCAACGCGACGGAGATGTCTGCCGCCTTCGAAGCCCGTTTCGAGGAATATGGCGGTAATTCTTCTCATAATTTCCAAAGTCGTAACGTTTGCGCCCATTGCAAGGCAATTGGAATTATTGTGCCTTCTCGTCATTTCCGCTTGGAAAACATCGGTACAAAGAGCGCATCTTATACCTTTAACCTTGTTGGCGCAAATGGATACGCCTATACCCGTGCTGCAAATGAATATACCCTTTTCGCATTCTTCCTGCGCGACGGCTTTCGCCGCAGGGTATACAAAATCAGGGTAATCGCAGGAATCGGTAGAATAAGTACCGAAATCGACGACTTGATAGCCGAAATCCTCGGCAAAGGTCATAAGTTCTTTCTTCGCGTTAAAACCCGCGTGGTCGCTTGCAAACGCAATTTTCATTTTATTATACCTCCGTTTTTCCGACGTTCATCATCAATTATTTCCGTTATCATATCGGCGAGTTCCGCCGCATAAGTTTTGAGTTTCGTTGCGCAATCGGCGTAAGCTTCTTTGCCTTTTCCGTAAGGGTCGAATAATTCCTCGCCGAAAAGTTCCTTGAAGGAATACGCGTTTTCGATTTGAGCTTTTATAAGTTCGTTTTTTATCTCTTCCGTAACGCAGATAAGCGCGTCTTGCTTTAAAGCGGAAGATTTTGTCAGCTTTTTCGGCTTGAACGCAGTGATTTTTACATTAAGCCTTTCAAGCTCTTGTTTGGCGTAAGGGTTAATTTCCTTTTCCGTGGGATTTAAGCCGAAGCTCGTTACGGTCACGCCCTTAATTTTTCTTCGTTTGAGTTCGTCTTTAAGCATAAACGCCGCCATAGGGCTGCGACAAGTGTTGCCGGTACAGACAAACGCAATTTTTAGCTTTTTATCCATAGGGATTGCATTCCTTATCACTAATTATTTTTGCGGAACTAAATCGGTTTTTGCTACGTTAAACTCATGTCAATACACATAAAGTATTATTTCTTTAATACGTCTTGCAAAAACCGACTTGCAAAACTGCATTTTTCATCCGCATAAATGCGAAGCACCTAAAAGAGC
>DHMS01000039.1:0-33437 GCA_002405915.1 Christensenella sp. UBA4636 | reverse complement strand
CGTACTCCAATCGAGCGGTCGCGGAAAAGCGCAAAAAAGCCGCCTTTTAGGTAATTAGTGATGAAGAACGCAATCCCTATCGTTCAAGAATATTTATGGCTCAACCGAAAGCTTTTAGGAAGCGGTTTTCGACGCTCAGACAAACTTCGTCGGTAATCTCAAACCTTATCCCTATTAGTATATCGTATTTTTCGCCTTCATGCAAGCAGTAATACAGCCTTGCCGCCATTTCGTTGCCGTTTTTTCCTAAATTAAGCAAATTACAGCCGTCAAAATACTTTTTCAGCGATTCGTCGCAAAGAATGCAAGCCGTTTTGCCGTCCGCAATATAACTCAAATAAAGCTTTTTCGCTTGCCTAATTTCGTCGCGGTTAAAAAGCGCCGTTTTCGTGTTGGGGCAGTAATGGCGATATTTCGTTCCCGGGGAGCGTTTGTTAAGCTCGGAATCGGAAGCGGCGTAAATACATTTGCCTACGACTTTTTCAACCATTTCGGCGGTTACAAGCCCTTTGCGCAAGATTACCGGATAATCGCCCGTAACGTCCATAACGGTGGATTCTATGCCGCCGTTAGAGCGTCCACCGTCGAGTATCATAGGGATTTTGTCCTTAAAATCATTGTAAACATGCTCGGCTGTCACGGGGCTTGTATGCTTGGAAATATTAGCCGACGGAGCGGCAACGGGAACGCCTACCTCTCTCAAAAACTTTTGCGCGCCCTCGTGCGACGGAACGCGTATAGCAAGCGTTTCAAGACCGCAAGAAACATATCCGCTGACGATGTTTTTGCTTTTATAAATCAAAGTCAAAGGTCCGGGCAAAAATGCTTCGCGCAGTTTTTTTACGTAAGGTTTGTCGTCGTAAACAAGCCCGCCGATATCGTATTCGGGCGGAACGTGAACGATAAGCGGATTGTCGAGCGGTCTGCCCTTAGCGGTGTAAACAGCCTTTATGGCTTCGTCGCTCAAAGCGTTCGCGCCGAGTCCGTAAACGGTCTCCGTAGGGAACGCCACGAGCTTGTCATGCGTGATGTAATCTTTCGCAATTTTCAAGTTTTCATCGTTGATTTTATAAATTATTCCATTTTCTACGATCATCTTAAAAAACGTCCTCGTCGTCCTCGGGAACCGCACTCGAAAGACTCTTTAGTTCGCTGTCGTCAAGAGAAGAATAGCTTTCTTCCGCAGTCGCCGAATCTGCTTCTTCGCGCCGCTTATCCTCTGCGGTCGGCGGCGTAGGCTTGCCTTCGAACCCCGAACCCGTATAATTGACGAACTTGACGAATTCGCCTTTGAAGAGAACTTGGAAACTGGCAATCATACCGTTTCTGTTTTTAGCCACGATAACTTCCGTTATCATCGGCTTGTTACCTTGCCCTTCCTTAGGTCCTTCGACCATGTCGGGCTTATGAAGGAATATAACGAGGTCGGCGTCTTGTTCGATTGCGCCCGATTCGCGAAGATCTGAAAGAATAGGTCTGCCGTCCTTTCTGCCTGTCGACTGACGGGAAAGCTGCGAAAGCGCAAGTACGGGAACGTCAAGTTCCTTTGCAATCATCTTTAAGTTTCTTGAAATATCTGTGACTTCTTGTTGTCTGCTTTCAACGCCTTTCTTCGCGGAATTCATAAGCTGAATATGGTCGACGACTATCATATCGAGTCCGTAGCGCATTTTCATTCTGCGGCACTTAGACAAAATGTCGGTCGGCGTGACCATAGAGCTTTCGTCAACGTAAATTTTTGCGTTGTTAAGTAGCTTTTGCGCTTCCCACAACCTCTTTAAAGATTCGGGGTCCTTTTCCGTAAGTTTACCCTTTAAAGCGTCGTCCATTCTGACGTTTGCGACCGAGCAAAGCATACGTTGCGCAAGTTCTTCCCTCGTCATTTCGAGCGCGAATACCGCGACCGCCGCGTTCTGCTTCATCGCAAGGTTTTCAACGATGTTCATGACGAATGTGGTTTTACCTACGGACGGGCGCGCCGCGATTATAACAAGGTTACCTTTGTGCAAGCCGTTCGTTAAAAAGTCAAGTCGCGTAAAGCCCGTTTTAAGTCCGGTGAAAAAGTTTTTGTCTTTTTCAAGCTTTTCAAATCTGTCGAGAACGGGTTGGAAATATCCGCCTATCTTTTCAAGACCTTTTCTTTCGTTACTTTCCGAAATATCGAATATGAGTTTTTCCGCCTGCGTTAAAGACTTTTGACTGTCGATACTCGTCATTGCGTCTTCGATAATGGCGTTGGAAGAATTTATAAGCCTCCTTAAAACGCCGTCGCGCAAGACGATATCGAGGTACTGCCGATAGTTAGCCGACGACGGCACCGTGCGAGTAAGCTCGGTAAGGTACGCTATCCCGCCCGACTCTTCGAGCGTGCCGTTTTTCTGCATAAGGTCGGCAAGCGTAACGAGGTCGACGGGCTTGTTCGTGGCGGCGATATCCTTTATCGCAGTTATTATCTTTTTGTGCGACTCGACGAGAAAATCGCTTTCATGAAGTTCGGAAGCGATATCCATCTGAACGGTCTGGTCGATTAGTATGCACCCGAGGACGGACTGTTCCGCTTCGAGATTGTACGGCATTTTATTGCTTTTAGGCATAATTTTTACCCTTTCGTAAGGTTTTCGCGATTAAAAACGCTGTCGTGATTGCATTTTGATTGTGTTTTGATTAAAGTTCGATTGCTTCGTACTCATCGAGAGCTTCCTTGAACGATTCCATAGCGCGTTTGAACGGCTCTTTCTTCGTTAAGTCAACGCCCGCAAGCTTCAAAAGTTCGACGGGGCTGTCGCTTCCGCCGGAAGAAAGGAATTTGAAGTAATCTTTTACGGCTACTTCGCCCTCGGCGTAAATTCTTTCGGCAATGGTTATCGCGCTCGTGATGCCCGTAGCGTACTTATAAACGTAGAAAGCATTGTAAAAATGCGGTATTCTCGCCCATTCGTAAGCTATTTCTTCGTCGGACACGACGCTTCTGCCGTAGTATTTTTTATTGAGGTTATAGTAAACTTCGTTGAGTGCGTCTTTTGTTAAAGGCTTGCCCTCTTCCGCCATAGTGTGCGCCGCGTATTCGAATTCGGCGAACTGAGTCTGGCGGAAAAGCGTGCTTTTTATCATATCCGTGTAGTAGCTGAGCAAATATTTTTTGAGTTTTTTGTCGTCGCTGTTCTTCAAAAGATATTTCAAAAGCAAAACTTCGTTGACCGTGCTTGCGACTTCCGCAACGAAAATGCGGTAATCGGCTTTGGACTGCGGTTGATATTTGTTGGAATGATAGGTATGCAACGCGTGTCCTAATTCGTGCGCGATGGTGAACACGTTGTTCGTAGTCTTTTTATAATTGAGAAGAACGTACGGGTGCTGCAAGCCGTAAACGCCTATACTATACGCACCGCTTCTTTTGCCTTCCGTTTCTTCAACATCTATCCATCCGCCGTCGTGAGCTTCTTGCAAAAGTCTGCCGTACTCTTCGCCGAGCGGCTTCAAGCCCTCTTTCACAAGCTTGAAAGCGTCTTCGTAATCGAGTTGAAGTTCGGCTTCCTTGACCGTCGGAACATACATATCGTACATATGCATCGTTTTTAAGCCTAAATCCTTCTTTTTGTCGCGAACGTACCTATGGAGCGACGGGAGCGCGGAATTTACCGCTTTAAGCAAGTTTTCGTAAACGATAGGCTGAACGTCTTCCGCGGACAAAGCTCTGTCTAAGCAAGATTCGTACTTGCGCGCTTTGGAAAGGAAAACGTTTTTGTTTACGTTGCCCGCATAAACGGAAGTTATCGAATTGATAAGCCCCTTGAATGCGGCGTAATATTTTTGAAAAGCTTCCTTTCTGACTCTTCTGTCGTCAGATTGCAACAAAACGCCGTAAGTTCCGTGCGTGACCTTTATAGGTTTGCCGTCGACTTTAATGGTCGGAAAAGGTAAATCGGCGTTGTTTATCATACCGAAAACGTCCTTATACCCGCCGAAAACTTTGCCGCCGAGTGACAAAACTTCCTCCGTTTCCTTGGAAAGAATATGCGCTTTTTCCTTGATTAAGCTTTTCAAAGCATAGTCGTAATCCTTTAAAAGCGGATTTTCGGCAAAGCTTTTAAGCGTTTTTTCGTCAAGCGCGGTCAATTCCGGTTCGATAAAGCTCGTTGCCGCGGAAAATTTGATTTCGAGGTCGTCTATGCGCTGGCAAAGCCCGACATACAAGGAATTTCTCGTATCCTCGTCGTGCTTCATGAACGCGTATACGCCGAGCTTAGACAAATCGAGCAGTATATCGTAAGTTTTGTCGTAACATTTTTTAACCGTTTCCGCGTCGGTAAGTTTGCCGACGAATTCGGAAAAATCAATCTTTTTTTCTACTTTCGCATAAGTTTTGTTCCAGTCGTCGACCGTGGCGTAAATATGCTCGGTTTTCCACTTGCGGTTTTCGGGAACGTCGTTTCTCGTCAAGTTCATAGTTTACTCCGTCATAAAGAGAACGCCGAGCGTGTTTCTTCCGCAGTGGGAAGATACCGTCGTACCGGCATAAGTTTCGATTACCTCGTCGAAGTCGAAAAGTTCTTTAACCTTTTCCTTAACGGCTTCGAGGATTTCGGGGTCTTCCTTGCAATGCGTTATAAAGCATCTCGTCTTGTCGTAAGAAGTGTACTCGTCGGCAAGGTCTGCTACATACTGCATCATTCCGCGTTTAAGCTGCCCCGGGTATTTCTTTTTAACGCCGAGCGCGCCGTTTTTCATAGCGATATAGGGGTGAATTTTTAAAAGCTTTGCGCCGAGGAGAGCGAGAAGAGAACATCTGCCGCCTTTATGCAAAAAGTCGAGACGGTCAACGACGAACGAAGTGCAAGCTTTAAGCTTGTTCGCCTCTATCCAATCGAAAGCTTCTTTCGCGCTCTTGCCCTCTTTTCTAAGATCAACGGCTTTCATAACGAGCAAACCTTGCCCCGAGGAGAGTTGAAGGGTATCGACGACGTAAACGCCCGGTACTTCTTTTGAAGCCGCAAGCGCATGGTCGTAAGAAGAAGAGTCCTTGGAAGAGATATCGAAGTGAATAACTTCGCTTCCGTCGGCTGTTAATTTTTTGAAAACTTCAATATAAGTTTCGATCGGAACCGCGGCGGTTTTAGGTAAATCCCCGCCGTTTTCAACGTAATCGATAACCGCGTCCGCAGTAATGTCTACATTGTCGTGGTATTCTTTTCCGCCAAGAATTATAGTAAGGGGAACAATTGTTATCTCGTTGTCTTTGACAAGCTTTTCGGACAAATCGCAAGTCGAATCCGATGAAATTTTGAATGCCATTTTTATAGCTCCTTGAATTGTTTTTTATTTATTTTCACGAAATAACTTTCCCAGAAAGCAATTTCGTAATAATCGTAAAAATTTAAGATTTTATCGTCAATTTTAAAAGTTTTTATGTGTCACAGAATACATGTTAGCAGCTTCGTGAAGATACTGTCTTTACTATCGACAACCCACTCGGGAACGACGCCTAAAACAGACGAAATTTTCGGCAAGCCTATAGTAGAATATCTGCTGTCGCTCGAATTTATTCTGTTGTCGCCCATTACGAAAAGTCTACCCTCAGGAACAGAATACACTGCCTTTTCAAAATTTCCAGCTATTGTAGTCGGAGAGGAAACATAATCTTCTTCCAATAAAACAAAGTCTCCGCCGTTTTCGGAGCGGTAAACGTTTCCGCCTTTTATCATTATCTCGTCGCCAGGTATGCCTATAACGCGCTTGATGTAACTTTTGTCTTTATTCTCGTCGGAAAAGACTATCACGTCGCCGCGCTTTATCGCCGCCGTTTTGTCGGCGACGAGCATATCGCCGCTCTCCAAAGTCGGCATCATAGATTTGCCAACTACTTGAACGGGCGCGTACACGAATGTTCTAAAGAAGAAAAGCAAAAGGTAAACGGCAAAAATTATAACGAACGCATTAAGCCATGTAAACTTTTCGTCAAGTTCTTCTTTTCGCCTCTCCCTTATGTTTTTATTTAAAACCATAGAGCTACGCTCCTTTTACAAAACGACTACGTTGTTGACGATACACTTGGAATCGCTGTCAATCTTTAACGCTAAAACTTCCGAATAATCCTTTATTCCCTTACGCTCTACCGACTTAAAGTCGGAACATTTTATAATAACGTTCTGCCAGATATCGCCCGGATGCAAATCAAGGATAAAAGAGTATTCCTTCACATCCTCTTCCTTACCCGCCAAAACGGAAACGGTGAGAGAAGTAAACTCCTTTACGTTCACATCGAACATTATAAGCGCGCGTTCGCTTAGGTTAACCATTCTCGGATTGAGTCTATACGTCACAAGCCCGTACTTTGAGCTTACACCTGCGATATCATTTGAGCCGATTACACTTTCAACGGGGTTTGTTCCGTCGAAAAACACTCCGCCGAGGGCTTGTTTTTCCATAGAATACACAGCAAAACCGTTAGTTTTATCTTGTGAAGAGTATATGAGATTGGCTTGTCTTGCGTTTATTTTCGGTATCTTTTTGAAAACTATTTTAGAGCTTACCGTTATGCCGCTTTTGTATTCGACAACGCAGAAGCAGTTTATAAACGTACTGTTCCCGAAAAGTTCGCCAACAAAGAATTTTTTGTCTTCGATTTTGCTTTTTACAAGCCGCATCGTGCGCCATTCTCTGTATGCGGGGTACGGTCCGTCTTCCGCCATATACACGCTCAAAGCTTTGGGGCGCAATATATCCGAAAAATCGATATCGACTTCCACAGTAACCTTTTTGTTTTCGACTTGAACGCTTACTTTGGGTTCGAAAGGCATTTCGAGCCTGAAACCGAGAAGGAATTTTGCAAGAAACAAATCGACGTTTAATTTGCAATTTGCGTCGAGGGAATCTGAGAAATTAGGCGCAAAATTGATATACGCGGGAACGTCGTCCTTTATTCTGCACATAGTGTCGACTCCGCGGTCGCAATCAAAACGTCTGCTGTTGGTAGCCGTCATATAAAACACGGGGCAACGAACGTATTGCGCGTACGCGTGCGCGTCAACGCCGGCAAGATAACGCAGTCTGTCGTCATCCATTTCAAGCTCTTTGCCCGAATACTTGCTTACGCCTTTATAAGCTCGCCAGCCCGCGCCGAAAAGAGGAATAAAACAGTCTATCCTCGTATCGGTACCGGCTAATGCCCAGCCTATGCTCGCACCCTCTTTTATACCGATAACGCCTACCGTTTCGAGTTCGTGGCGGGATTTTAAGAAAGACACAGCGTATTTTGCGACGGCAACCCACTCATACCAGCAAGTTTCCTTTGCCGTCGTTTCGACGTGGTCCATCAAATCCCTTGCGGTTTTATAGTTGGCGTACGAAATGCTCGTGGGATACCGTGTGTAATTTTCGGTGTTTTCCCATTCGCCGCGGTAGTCAATCATAAGCACGGCGTAACCTTGCTTTACGTAAAGGTCAACAAGTTCGAGGTCGACGGTCTTGTCCGCGTCCGGGAGTATAAGTATGCCCGCTTTGCGGCTTTTTTTAGCCATACTCGTGGATTTTGCGTACACTCCGTAAACGCGCACTCTTCCGTCCGGCGTTTCGCGCCCGGAAAAATACACGTCGCTGTATATAACGTTGTCGAAAGTTTCGTCGCCGGTAACGCTTTCTTTAAGCGGCAGGTTCGGAGAAAAATCTTTCCAAACCATTACGGGCGACAATATGGTACTTGTCGTTTCCATTCTTTCCTCTCGTCAACCGCTCGCCGACACGGACGAACCGCGCTCGGCAGTAGCGGCGGTAACTGTTATTTTTGAAGTAATGCGTTCCTTTAAAGCTTCTACGTGCGAAATAACGCCTATCGAAAAATCGGAATTTTTGAGCCTTTCAAGACTATCGATAACCACGTCTATAAGCGCGGCGTCAAGCGAGCCGAAACCCTCGTCGAGAAAGAAAAACTCTATCGGGCGCATCGATTTTGCGTAAATACTCTTTGACAAAGCGAGCGCGAGAGACAGCGAAACGAGGAACAGTTCCCCGCCCGAAACGGTATCGACCCGTCTACGTATGCCGCCGCTTAAATAGTCGACGACGAAAAAGTCGCTTTCGTAAACGAGCGAATATCTTCCGCCCGAAAGCACGGCAAGCGTGTCCTTTGCGTCGAGCGCGATTGCCGAAAGATACTCTTCGGCGACGAATTCGACGAGCGCGTTGCTCTTAACCACCGTAACAAGCTTTTCACGCAGAGCCTTGTCCGCTTCGACTTTGCTTAATTCTTTTTCTATTATACACCTTTTTACGGATTTTTGCGATAAATTTTCATAGGTTTTTCGCAAATAATCTCTCCGTTTGTCCGCTTCCGTCGTTTTTTTTGCTTCTTCGGCAAGTTTTTCGCTTTCTTTTTTGAAATTTTGCTCCGAATAATCGCCGACTTTTATGTTTGCGGTAAGCTCGGCGATACGTTCTTTTAACGCCGCGACCTTGTTGTCGAAGCCCGAAATCTGCGTTTCGAGCGCGTCGTCGAAGTCCTCGGCGGCAACGGCAAGCACTTCGCGCTCGTCCTCAAAATCTTTCATCGCCTTTTCGACTATTTCCGAAAGTGCCTTTTCGGAACGATTAAGTCCGCTCAACTTTTCTTCCGAAAGTCTTTTTTCGCTTTCGGTTTTAGTAAGCTTTTCGTTTAACTTGGAATATTTGAGCAGTACGCCGTCAATCTTGTCGCTTAAAGTTTTTTCAAGCTTCTTTTTTTCGTTATAAAACTTTTCGTAATCTTCGTCGCCGATTAAGGCGTAAAATTTTTGCTTAATGGCAGCGTTCTCGTCGCTAAGCCGTTTGCCCTCTTCGAGCGTTTTTGCAAGCACTAAGTTTTGCTTGTCCTCTTCGGCTTTCGATTTATCCTTTTGCTTTTCGGCGGCGGAAAGTTTTTTAGAATCCTCGTCTTTTTCTTCGAGCAGTTTTTTAAGCTCCGTCAGCGAGCCGCCGCGTTTTTCGACTTCTTTCAGCGTTTTTTCAATTCGCTCGTCGATAGCCGATTTTACTTCCGCGCTTGCCGTCGCAATACTCTTTAACGACTTTAAAAACTCAACTTCTTCAAGCCCGCGTTTAATTCTCACTTCGTTCGAAATGAAAGATAATTGTTCGTCTATTTTTTCGTCAAGTCTTTTAGAAACTATAAAGCTTTTAGTATCTTCATAAGTTTTTTCGGCTTTTATTCTTTCGCTTTCGGCTTTCTGCACGGCGGACTTTGCCGCCTTATAAGTTTCTCTGAAAGCTTTTAGCTTAACTTCGTTTTCGTCGAACCGTGTTTTATCCGCGCGGAGCGCAGTCAGACTTTCTATCTGCGTTTTTAATTCCGCAAGCTCGTTTCTAAGTCCTTCTAAGCTCAAAAACTCTTTTTCGGCTACCACGAATTCGTCCGTCGCTTTTTTGAGTTCCGCCGTTATCAAAGAAAGTTTTCTTTCTTCTTCAAGTTTTTCCTTTCTATAATTTTTCAAACTTTCAAGGCTGTCTTTAAGCGTTGACGCTTTTTCTCTTTTTGCTAAAAACAGTCTTTTACGTTCAATCCATTCGCGCTTTTTCTCTAATGCTTCAAGTTCGGCATTTCTCTTTAAAAGCTCGTCATGTCTGTCATAATTTTCTTTAAAATCATCGAATTGTTCTTTGGTTTTAGAATATTTTACGTTTTGTTCCTCAAATGCTGTTTCGGCTAAAGAAAGGTCGGCTTTTACGCTTTTTACGGCTTTCGCGGTGCAGTCCTCGTATTCGGAAAGCTTAGCTCTTTTTACCGCGGCTTCCTTATCCAATACGTCTATTTCTCCTTTCAATCTTCTAAAAAGTCTTACGCCGTACTTATCGAGATTAAAAAGCCCGCTCATCATGTTAAGCCTGTCGTTTCTCCTCATTGTGACGAAAGAAGCGAACTGCCCTTGAGGGAGAACTATACACTTAGAAAAATCGTCCATCTTTAAGCCGATGATTTTTTCTATAGTCTCGTTCACGCTTTCCGTGCCTTCGGCTATGGGCGTTAGTTCTTCGCCCTCTTTCTTATAAAGCGCGGCTTTGGGTATCGGCGCGGTTTTCCGCTCTTCTTTCAGCTTATATTCGCGCGTCACTTTGTACGTCGAATACTCCTTTTCCCTTATGGCAAAAGTAAACGAAACGGAGCATTTGCCGGCGGAAGCGTTTATAAAGTCGGACGAAGAAAGCCCTTTCGGGAGCCTGCCGTATAAAGCCAAAAACATCGCGTCGAGAATGGTGCTTTTACCGCTGCCCGTCGGACCGAATATGCCGAAAAGCCCGCTTTTTAAAAGCGCGGAAAAATCTATTTTGGTTTCGTCTTTATAAGACTTCAATCCGCTGAACTCAATAGCTATCGGTTTCATCTTCGACCTCCGTGTCGTGAACGCATTTCAAAAACAGTTCGAGCATATCCGCGGGGACTTCCTCGTTATAGCGCGATTTATAGTATTCCTTGAAAAGTTCTTCGCTACCCATAACCGTTCGGCTTTTTACGGCTTTTTCACCCGACGAATAGTTTATCCTAAGCACCGCGTTCGGGTACGAGCCGACAAGCCGTTTTAACTCCTCGCTTGACGGCGGCGCGGAAAGTTCGAGCGTAATTTCTACAAACGTGTCGCCCGCTTCCGCCATAAACTTTTCGGCTTCTTCGCAAGACTTCAAGGTTGTTCTCAAAAGTTTTTTATACCCGTCGAGGGGTATCGTTTTTAAGCCCTCAACCGCGCCCTTTTCAACGGAAAAAACGTTCACGGATTTTTCGTAAGACGCTTCGTCGAAAGCGTATTGAAGCGGAGAACCGCTGTAAATTATATTCCTTTCGCGACTTACGACTTGCCGCTTATGCAAATGTCCGAGCGCGGAATATATAACGTTTTCGCCTATAACGGACGGAGGAACTATTCTTGCTCCGCCAAGGTCTATCGCGCGTTCGCCGTCGCTCTTTTCGCCGCCGAGCATAAAAAGGTGAGATACAAGCACGATGGGCAGATTTTCAGCATTATTACTCGTCGCTTCGTCTATGTAGCGTTTCACCTTTTCGGCGTACGTTTCGTCCTCGCGGAGTTTTTCTTTCATTCTAAGCTCCGTCGGGTACGGAAGAAGCGCGACGTAAACTCTTTCGCCGCCATTTGAAAAGACGATATAATCCTTGCCGCGTTCGTCGCATTTTACTCTCGATTCGCTTCCCGTATAAAGTTTTTGTTCTTCGCCGTAAAAATAAACGTTGCACTTTTCGGCAAGCGAAGCGGAAGCGGACAATCTTACGGGGTCGTCATGGTTACCCGCGATTATAACGACCGCCGCGCCGAGAGCGGAGAGCGACGAAACTACGTCGAAAAACAATTGCTCGGCTTCCGCGCTCGGCGTGAACGTGTCGAAGATATCACCGGCTACAAGCACGACGTCGACCTCTTCCTCTTTCGCGATTTTAACTATCGAGCCGAGAACGGTTTTTTGTTCTTCAAGCCTTGTTCTCCCTTCTAATTTTTTTCCGATATGCCAGTCGGAAGTATGCAAAAACTTCATCTTTTCCTTTTTGACAAAAGTTTGCCGCAAAATTTTAGTGTTTAAAAATTTTTAAGCCACAATATTTTGCGTTTTTCGAAAAACACCTTTTTATCGTTTGAAATTTATTTGATTTTATTATATTATATATTTCATATAATTTCAAGCGTATTTTTAAGGATAAGAAAAAAATGGCGTTTTGTTCTTTTGCAAAAGAAGCGGGAAAGTCCTTGACGACGAGTATCGACAACTCTTTTTTCACCGATTATTTAACGGAAGCCGACGGGGAAGCCGTCAAAGTTTACCTTTACGGGCTGTATCTTTGCCGCAACAACGAGGGAGAATTCACCTTAACCGACATGGCTAAGGCACTTTTCACCGACGAAGAAAAACTAAAAGATTGTTTCAGATATTGGGAAGAATTCGACGCGGTAAGCATAACTTCCGACGACCCTTTCATCGTAAAGTATCTTCCCCTTTCCAACTACGGCAAGCCTAAAAAATTCCGCAGCGGAAAGTACGACGATTTTAACAAGTCCATTCAGTCGCTTATAACCGACAGAATGATTTCGACCAACGAATACGCAGATTATATTTCCGTTATGGAAGATTACAACGTTCGCCCGGATGCAATGCTTATGATTGCAAAATATTGCGTGGACACGAGCGGCGCGGCGGTAAGCGGCAGATACATAATAAACAAGGCGCGCAAGCTTGCGATGCAAGGCATAACGACGGTCGAAGCGGTGGAAGCCGAGCTTTCCGATTACAACTCTTCAAGCGCGGAAGTGCAGAAGGTTTTGACGGCTATCGGCATAAAAAGGAAAGCCGACATCGACGACTTCAATTACTTTTCGAAGTGGACGAGCGAGCTTATGTTTACGCCGGCAAGCGTTATTTTTGCCGCAAAAAAGTTTAAGGCGAAAACCCTCCAACGCCTCGACGGGGTGTTGATGGAACTTTACGGCGCGAAGAAATTTTCCGAAAAGGAAATTGCCGATTATTTTGACAAAAAGGAAGAAGTAACGGCTCTCGCAAAAGAAATCACAAGAAAGCTTTCCGTTTACTATGAAGTCATTCAACCGGTCGTCGATACCTACGTCAACCCGTGGCTTAGCCTCGGTTACGAAAAAGATTCGCTCCTCTTTATCGCCGATTTTTGCTTCAAACGCCGCAGAAGAACGCTTGAAAGCATGGACGAAACGCTCAAAAACTTATATAAGCAAGGTTTGGTAACTCAATCGTCAATCGCCTCCTATCTCAAAAAGCGCGGTCTGGACGAAGAGTTTATCAAGGATATTTTCGCGCTTACGGGCGAGGACAGAAAGCCCAACGAATGGGACAGAAAAACGCTTGCCGTTTGGCGCGAATGGGGTTTTTCCGACGAGATGATAAAAGCCGCCGCGCCGTTCGCCGCAGGCAAATCGAGCCCGATGGTTTACATAAACGCAATCCTCGGCGACTGGAAACTAAAAGGCATATTCTCGCCCGATAAAATACCCGAAAAGCCGCAAGGCAAGCAAAATTCGGGCAAGAATAACGGCATAGGCGCGTACATTGACGGCGACACGATAAAATCCGCCGAATTTAAGCTTGCAAGAACTTACACGAAAGCCGAACTCGACGCATTGATTGACGATATCGAAAACGTAGACTTTTAAGGGAGAAAATCATGATAAATTCTAAATATCTTATCGATAAAGTAAACGAATATTACTCAAAGAAAGCCGCAGAACGCTCGTTTTCGGCGTTTTTAAGCGAGGACGAACTTTCTAACGTTAAAGGCTATAACGAAGCCAAATACGCCTACAAAGCAGCCGTGTACGACAAAGAAAAAGCTTTATACTTAGGCGACGGAAAAACGGCGGCAAAAAAGCAAGCGGAAGCCGAAGAATTAAAGAAAACGCTTGACAAAATCACCTCTTCTATTCCCGAAAAAAAGTCAGTTTACGAATGCGAAATTTGCAAAGACGCGGGCAAAACCGATAACGGTTACTGCCAATGCTTTAAGGACAGCCTTTTAACCGAAGCTTACGCTTTTTTAGGTTTAAAACGCCCCTCTTTAAAAAGTTTTGACGACGATACGCTTTCGGCTGTAAACAATAGTCAAATCTTTAAAAGAAAATTTATAGAATACGCCGACAATTTCCGTAAAGAAACGCCCAACATTTACCTCTTCGGCGAACCCGGAGTAGGCAAAACTTTTTACGCGCAATGCGTTACAAACCGACTTGAAAACAACGGTTTCACCCCTATCTTTATAACGGCTTTCGAAATAAATGAAATAGCTACTAATTTTTTTAAAAAAGCTCCGTATGAAAATCTCGTTGCGGAAGAAATTTTAACGACTTGCGACTTACTCGTTATAGACGACCTCGGCAGCGAACCTATTTACAACAAAATAACGGTTGAAAAACTTAACAATATTATAACAAGACGTAGTGAGTTAAAAAAGCCTTTTTTTATAACTTCAAATTTTATACCCGATGAAATTCTTACATATTACGGAGAGAGAATTTTTTCTCGAATTTCAGGTAAGAATACATCAAAGCTCAAAATTAACGGCAAAGATTTGAGAAAACAATAATTTTTTATATGCGAAAACCGCTTCGGAAAAGCCCGAAGCGGTTTAAGTTTGTCTTTTTTTACTGCAAATTTTCTTTGAGTTTAAGGTATTCGTCATAGCGCGCGACGGCGTTCTCGTCGGTTTTTTCGATAAGCGCGTCGATTTTTTCGACTTCGGCTTTTATTTCTTCGTCGCTTAAAGAAGCGGAAAGAAGAGCTTCTATCGCGTCGGAAGCAACCTTTGCAGCACCCTTTCTGAAAGCGGTAGAATTCTGGTCGAGATAGTACGTTACTTTATATCCGTCGGCAAAGAACGCGAAATTTTCGGCGTTTATAAACGGCACAAGCACCGACGAAGAAAACGCGTCGTAGTAACTTTCGTAAAACTCGCTCGCTTCAGTGTAAAACTCATTCATATAATCGACGGTTGCCGTAAACGAATCGTCGCGCATACCCTTGATAACGGAAAGATATCCCACGGCTTTTTCGCCAATCGTTTTGACGTATGCGGCAACGACTTTTTCAACGTAATTTTCAAGCTTTTCCGTGTAATCTTCGGAAAGGCTCCCTTCGAACAACGCCGTGGCGTTTTTATAAAGCGTTTCCGCGGCTTTAAACTCGTTAAGCAAATCTTCTGGCGAAAGCATAGAATAATCTACGTCGACAAGCGCGTCGATAGCCTCTTTGACTTGAACAAGCGAAGTCGCCTCGTAATTCTTTCTCTTTGCGATATAAGCATTGTAAACGCTTTCGTAATTCGCGACAAGATACTTTTTCTGTTCTTCCGTAAACTCGCCGTATTTATAATTAAGCGAAGTTATTTTCGTATTCTCGTCGCCGCAAGCGGCAACGAAGTCTGTAACGGCTTCGAGCGCGTCGTCATAAGCGCTCTTGAGATATTCGGGCGCGGGCGTAGAACTAAAGAAAACCGTTATCATATAGTTATAAGCGAGAGCTTGCACTTCTTCGGTCGAATTTTCGTAAAGCGCGGACAATTCGTCAAGTTCTTTTAAATAATTTTCGTCAAGCCTTACGGTTTTTAAATACTCAACCGTTTGGCGAATTTTTGCGGCTTTTTCTTCCGCGGTCTTAACGCTCTTTACATCATGAGAATACGTCCAAGAAGAAGTATCCGACGGAGTAACGGTTATGCTCAAAAGGTCGAGCGTGTCGTAATCGGCACCCGGAACGAACACAACGTCCGCGTCGATGTCATACACATTCAGAACAAGACTCAATTCCTTGTTTTCGATATCGACATACAAAGCAATTTCGTTAATCGGTTTGTAAATTCCGAGAATCGCCGAAACAAACACGCCTTGCGTTCCCGCAACATCGATGATTTTTTCCGTAACGTCCGCCCACAGTCCGTTAACAACGTCGATAACGCTATCCGCGAACGAAACTTTCAAAACGCCATTATAAAATTCGGCTTTGAAAAGCGAAGAGATAAGCGAAATTATAAAGTCTCCGCCTATTCCGCCCGTATCGGGCAAAGCCGTTCCGCCGAGCGAAGGCATACCCATCGGTAAGTAAAGCGAAGCCAAGCCGTTTGCTTCGGCGATAAACGAAAGTTCTTTTTCGTCGTACAAAATATATAGTTCGTCGGCTTCGGCTATCGGCGCAAGCTCCGCGGGAATGTCGCTCGAAAACACCCCGGCAAGGTTCAACAAATACTTGATTTGTTCGTCGAGCGTGATTTTTACTTCGACTTTCAAAGCTTCGTCCGGATTAGTGTTCGCGCCGTCATAGTAAACGTCGGCGTTAACGCTCGCTCCGAAATCGCCTATCTTTATATCGGCGTTCAAGCCTAATTTTATGTCGGTCGTATATTCCGCTAAATTTTCGTCAAGAGAGAATTTTTCGTCGGAAACGTTGAACTTTGCCTTGACGATAAACTGTTTTGTGCGGAGCGTTCCCGAAACGGAGCCTATTCTTCCGTTCGGCATATATGCCGCAAAGGACAAGCCGAAATCGCTCTTTTTATCGACCAAACCGAGTTCTTTGAAGAATTCGAAGGCTTTTTGGTTAAGCTCGTCCGAAAGCGTTACGATAAAGTTTTTCTCGTCCGCGGGAATAACGCTTATATAGTCGGAAATATCGAAGTCTTCGGGGATTTCGTTTTCGACTTCCGGGAGTAAAAATCTGTACTTTTTATCGAAGATTTTCGCATAAACGCTGTCGCCGTGCAAAATCGCCGTCAAACTTGCGTTTTCGAGCGCGCCGACGGAAACTTTTAAGTCTACCGCCGAACGAAAATCTCCTTTAACGAGCTTTTTAACGTCTATTTTAGTTTGTGCTTTTACAGCCAGACTATTATCGCCGGAAGTAAGGGTGCCGACGAGCGAAACGCCGTTTTCAAAGTCGCTTTCAAGAAGCGCGTTGAAAAGTTTTTCGACGTTTTCGTCGCCCTTTATCATTTCGCCCGGAGTAACTTTGCTCGGCTGTTCGTTTATAGCGGCGTTAAATGCATCCGTATCGGGAATGGTTACGGCTTCTTCAAACGAAGAAAAAACTACTTTATTTTGTTCTTCGCAAGACACCGAACCGAGAACGGGAACTTCTACGTCGTAGCCGAGAGAATATTCGGCGGAAACGGGCGTGAAGTCGGCTTTTACGACGAGATTAAGCGTAACGTCGGACGAAAAACTCGGATAAGCGGAAAGCTTGCCGAACATTTTCATTTGCTTTTTCATAAGGCAGTTAGCCTTATCGCCGTAAAGAATAACTTCGTAAGTATATTCGCCATTTTCGCTCGATAAAAGCGTTGCGGATTTAATCGTTTCGCGGTTGAAAACATGCCCGGTCAAAAGTTTATCGGGCGTAACGCCGTAAACGTTTTTATAATCGGCTTTTTCGGTGTTTTTGATACTTCCGCCGTCTTCGCGGTAAGCAATCTTGTCCGCCTTATAAAACGCTTCGTGGTT
This sequence comes from Christensenella sp. UBA4636, assembly GCA_002405915.1. Taxonomy (GTDB): domain Bacteria; phylum Bacillota; class Clostridia; order Christensenellales; family Borkfalkiaceae; genus UBA4636. The sequence goes on along the minus strand of DHMS01000039.1, from coordinate 16,458 downwards.
TAAGTGAACGAACGCCGAATCGGAGACGGAAGAAACGTAAAATTCGTCGCCGTGCTTTATAGCGTGTCCGCTCGTTATCTGTTCGTAGTTGATAAAACCTTTTTTAGCCGACGACGAACCCGAAGAATAGCTTTCGTAAGTGGAAAAATCTTCAAGTTTTCCGAGCGCGGCGAATACGACAGTTTCGCCGTCGTATTTGTCCGGCTCGTTTTTAAGGTCTTTTACTATCGCGTCGCTCGACACGTAACCGTCTTCGTCAACGTCCGCGGAAGCGCAACCCGTGATAAAAAGCGAAAGGCTTAAAGCCAATAGTGCGATTATCGCGGTAAATTTAAAACTCTTTTTCATAAAAATTTCCTTTCACAATTTCCTTTTATATTTTAATAACTTTTATTATTCTATATAATTTTTAGTGATTTTATTTATTTTGCCATATTAAACGGCTTGAAAAAAGGCTGCGTTAAACAGCCTTTCGCTTTTTAGCAAGCTATAACGATATAAATAAACAACGCGCAACCGAGAGCTATCAAAAAAGGCTTGAAGCAGTCGGCGATAAATCTTCCGAGTTTTTTTAAAAATCCTTCTTTAGCCATAATAGGTTCCTCCTTAATCTATGAGTTCCTGCCAGTAGAACTGTTTTAAAGTCTGTCTTAAAACGGTCGTATCGACGTAGCGAATAATCTTTCCGCCTTTGGCGATAGAAATAATGCCCGTTTCTTCCGAAACGATTATCGCGGTGACGTTAACCGTTTCCGTTAAGCCTATGCCCGCGCGGTGCCTCGACCCTAAGTCTTTGGAAAGGTTGACTTCCTGCGCAAGCGGTAAAAAGCAGCCCGCGGCTTGAATCTTGGTGCCGTTTAAAATAAGCGCGCCGTCATGGAGAGCCGATTTCGGGAAGAAAATCGTTTCGATAAGCTGAGAAGAAATATCCGCGTCTACGTAAACGCCGCTTTCCAAAACGCTCGTCGGGAGATTGCCGTTCGAAAGAATGATAATCGCGCCGATATCGTTTTTTGACATGTTCTGCACGGCTTTGACTATTTCTTCTATGCAAACGTTGGTGTCCTGCGTGTTTTTCCTATCTCCGTGCTTATGGTCGCCCACTCTTTTGTACCAAATCGCGCGCTTTATCTCCGTAGCAAACAAACACACGACGACAAGAACGAACAAGCCTTGCAACGTAAGCATCGCAAGCCCGCCGTACTCCACGTTCGCAAAAAAGACGTAAAGTCCGGTTAAAAGCGTAAACGCAAGATAAACCCAAATTACGCGCCCCGCGTTGTTATCGAGCAGAACTTTCATCATAAAAGTAAGCACGAGAGTTATAAGTAAAATTTCAAGAACACTGAGCGGCGTGAACGCGCCGAACATCGCTTTAAACCTTTCTAATATACTCATAAAAACCTTTTCAATCCGTAATATTATTTTTACGCTAAATATTCTAACATAAAAATTTATAAAAATAAAGCGTTATTTTCGTTTTCGGCGATTTTTTTTAATAAATTAAAAAAATATTTTAGTTTTTTTATCTTTTTACAAGGCTAAGCCGCCGGCTTAAAGCCTTTTTACGCGTCGCACATTACGTTAAGAACGCCTTCGTAAAACGCGTTATCCAAGCTCAAAGCCCCGCTTTTAAAAGCAAAATCGTACCGCGCGAGTTTGTCCACTATGCTTTTAAGCCTTTTAGGAGAAAACTTTGCGGCTTGCTCTTTCGCCTTTTTCACGGCGAATTCCTTACATGAAAGCATAGTTGCGACTTCGGACAAAGGCTCTTTCGTGACGGAAGCGTAAAACATTCTGCGGAGCTGATAGTAAAGAGATACGAAAAGTATTTGCTTTTCGCTCGGCGTGGAAATATCTTCAAGTACTTTGTACGCGTTTTTAAAGTCCCTCCGCGCGATAAACTCGACTATTTCGTAAGTTTTGTAATCTACTTCCTTTGCTACGAGCAGTTCGACAGCCTCGTCCGTTATTTCTTTGCTTTCGTAGGCGTAATCGATGAGTTTTTCCGTTTCTTTTGAAATCCTCGTCATATCGTTTAAACAATACTCCGCGATTTTCATGCACACGGGTTGAGTTACGTTAACGCCCGCCTTTGTCGCTTGACCCTTAATGTATCTGCAAATAATGGCTTCGTCGGCTTTTTTGCAATCTACGAGAGTAACGTTTTTTTGCTTTTTAAGCGCGTCCGAGGAGGAAGAATTGACGATTATAAGGACGGACGTGTCGCTCGGCGATTCGAAGTATTCCTTAACGCTTTTTTGCTTTAAGTCCGCCGCAGTCGGATACCATTCGCTCACCTCTACAATCCTTTTTTCGCTCATAAACGGGCATACTTTAAGGTCCGCTATTACGGAATCGAGCCCCGTTTTAAGCGTTGTTCCCTCGACTTTGGTATAGTTGAGCGACGGCTCTTGCAAACACTTGTTTTTTATGAGTTCCGCGCCGCGCATGCGGAAAAAACCGTCCTCGCCTTCTAAAAGGTAAACGGGAAAAACTTCTTCTTTAAGCGATTGTTTTAATTGTTCGAAACGCATAAAAAACACCTCTTTTAAAACTAAATAAACGCCAACAAGCAAAATGGCAAAGCAATCGCCGCGCCCTTTTTCAAGCTTTCAGGAAAATTAAACTTATCCGAAACGACGAACAAAACGGCGTACAATAAAACCGTAGGAAAGACGGCGGGAACCACTTTTACGACCTGCGCCGAAAGCGAAACTTCGGAGTAAACGAACGCAATCGCGCCGGACAAAATTTCCGCGGGTTTTAGTAGAAACGCAAGCGCGGGAACAAACGCCGTTATCCAACCGCCGATAAACAGTAGCGTAAACAATACGCCGATAAGCGGAATTGTTAAAACGTTGAAAAGTATCGTCAAAAGCGACACTTGCCCGCTCATAAAAGCAATTATAGGGAAAGTTCCGAAAAACACCGAAGCGGACACGGAACACGCCGAGCCGATATTTTTCGGCATAAACGCAAAGATTTTCGAAAAAGGTTCGCTTAAAAACGCAACGGAATATACCGCGCCGAACGAAAGAAGCGTTCCGTACGCGAACAAGCTTTCCGGAAACAACAGCATAACCGCGACGAAAGCCGTAGAGATTGAATTGAGAAAATCGTATTTTAAACCGGTAGACGTCGAAAACCCGAGTATCGCGCACATTATAACGGCTCTTAGCGAAGAAACGGAAAAGCCGCAAAAGCCCGCATACACGAACGAGATAACGGCGACGGCAAGCGTTTTTGCAATACGCCTTACGCCGAGCTTTTCCAAGATAAAAGCAAGCGCGGTTGCAAGGAAGCCTACGTGAAGCCCCGATACCGCGAAGATATGAGCAACGCCCGCAAGCGAAAACTTTTCGTACAATTCCTCGCCGACGTAGCGCGTATCGCCGAGCAGAAGCGCGACGCATATGCCGCCCTCCGTTTCGCCCATGTTTTTAAGCACGGCTTGCTCGGCAAGAGAGGATACCCTCGAAAAGAAGTCCGCCGTTTTCTTTTTCACCGTGACGGAAGCGTAGTAAGCTTCAAAGTCGTAAGAATTTTTGAGCGGATAAACGTTGAAGCCGTCGTAAGAAACGAATTTGACTTTGCCCTCTATCTTTACGATATCGCCTACGCTTACGTTCGTGCGGGTCTTGAACCTTACGCCGCCGTTTATATCTCCCGAGCGAAAATTTTCGGCGATAGCCGTATATTCGCCGTCCTTATAAGAAACGCTTTTAATCCTTGCTTCGCCCGATACTTCCGCGTAGCCGTCAAAACTTTTTGAAGCGTTGTCGCGAACCTTAAAGCCTATCGAAATAAATCCCGCGAAGAAGAAAACGCCGACGAACAAAACAATCAAAAACGACTTTACGTCAAGGAAAATCATCGTTAAAACGAGCGTCGCGACGAAGATTACGGCGGCTATTACAAACGGGAAAATAATGCTTAAAGACGAGCAAGCGAAACCTATAACAATCCCCGCGGCGATAGCGACAGCCATAAGCAGCGGAACGCGCAGATTACAAAATTTTTCTCTTTCGGTTTTTCCTCGTTCGTCGTTCATTCTTTTCCCTTGTACTGTCTTTTTTAGCGGTAAACTTTTAAGCAATATATATTAAATATATATCAAACTTCCGATTTTGTCAAGAATAGAGGGGGCTTTACGCCGCTAAACCCTTTTTGCGAACGTAAAAAAATAAAAGAAGAAAACTTTTTGATAAAAACATATCAAAACGCTTGATAAAATTTTTTCGATTGGATAAAATATAGATATCTGAGGCGTTCGAGGCGGGGTTTTATTCTCTCCACAGTCATTAAAAGGGAATCCGCGTTCTTTGCGCAGAGGCGTTTGCTCTCGGCTATTGTCTATCGTGCAAGCCGTTTTTATGAGAGCGGAAGAAGCGTAAGGGTAGGATACCCACCTGCACGTAAGCGGGTTGAGTCTGCTCCGTACGGCGCATTCGGGAAGAAGCGGTGTCCCCCTCCGCTTCTTTTTTCGTGTGAAAAATTTCCTTTTTATCGCAAAAAATAACGCGGGCGACTTCAAAAAATCGTCCGCGCGTTTTCGTTTAGTTTTTATCTTTTAGCTTTTGCAGCTTAATTTTAGATAAGTTCGAACAAGGTATCGGTAAGCTTGGTCGGGTCGTCTACGTTAAGCCCCGCGATAAGCTTAGCTTGTTCGTACAAGCAGTACACTATCTTGCCGAATTTTTCGTCGTCGGCAAGGCTTTCTTTAAGTTTTTCGTATATGGGGTGGTTGACGTTGATTTCAAGCACTTTCTGCGCTTTTGCACCCTCTCCGCCCGGCATAGCCGACAAAACTTTTTCCATTTCGATGGAAACTTCGCCCTTGCTCGAAAGGCATACGGGGTGATTTTTGAGCGAACCGCTACCCTTTACTTCCACGACTTTACCTTCAAGCTGTTTCAACGCTTTTTCGGCGACCTCTTTGTCTATTTCTACTTTTACTTCGTCAAGACCTATATCGCCGTTTTCAACCGACATAAATTCTCTGTCGTCATAGGTGCGGAGCATTTTTATGCAGAATTCGTCTACTTCTTCGGTTAAGCAAAGCACGTCGTAACCCTTTTCGATAACCGCGTCAACCCTCGGCAAAGCCTTGATTGCTTCCGCCGTTTTGCCCGTCGCATAGTAAATGTATTTCTGCCCTTCGACCATACCGTTAACGTATTCGTTGAGCGTTATCGGCTTACCCGTTTTTACGGAAACGAACATGAGAAGGTCTTGGAGTTCGTCGTTTTTGGTGCCGAAGCTCGTGTAAATTCCGTACTTTATCGACGCGCCGAAGTTCTTGAAGAATATATCGTATTTGTCTCTCGCTTCGCTCTGCATTGCGAGGAGTTCGTTTTTAATCTTCTTTTCGAGATTGTTGGCGATTGCTTTCAACTGTCTGTTCTGTTGAACGGTTTCACGCGAAATGTTGAGCATGAGCTCGCTATCGACTACGCCTTTTACGAAGTTGAAGTAGTCGGGCAGGAGTTCCGCGCATTTTTCGGTTATCATAACGCCCGAAGTGTAGAGCGCAAGCCCCTTTTCGTAGGATTTGCTATAATAGTTATAAGGAATGGTTTCAGGGATAAAGAGCAAGGCTTTATAGTCGACTGCGCCTTCCGCAGAAACGGTTATAACGCGAAGCGGGTCTTTGCCGTCGTAGAAGGTATCCTTGTAAAACTGTTCGTATTCGCCCTCTTTGACTTCCGATTTCTGCTTTTTCCAAAGGGGAACCATAGAGTTGATAACTTCAACTTTTTTTACTTCCTTAGGCTCTTCATGCTTATGTTCGCGTTCGCCTTTGCACTCCTCGCACTCGCAACCGTCCTCGTGTTCATGTTCGTGTTCGTCATGCTCCGGATACTCGTAAGTCGTCACTTCCATTCTGATGGGGTAGCGGATATAGTCGGAATATTTTTTGACGAGTTCTTTTATCTTGTATTCCGAAACGAATTCGCCGTATTTTTCCTCGTCCGTATCGTCTTTCAAATAAAGAATGATATCGGTGCCGACTTTATCCTTTTCGGCTTCCGTTATGTCGTAGCCGTCCGCGCCCTCGCTGACCCATTTATAGGCTTTGTCCGAGCCGAAAGCTTTGGATATGACTTCAACCTTTTTAGCGACCATAAACGCCGAATAAAAGCCTACGCCGAATTGACCTATGATATCGATATTTTTTTTGGCTTCCTCGTTTGTTTCGCCGTTCTTAAAGGCAAGCGAACCGCTTTTTGCAATCGTGCCGAGGTTGTTTTCAAGCTCTTCTTCCGTCATACCGATACCGTTATCTGAAATTTTTATTGTACGCGCTTCGGAATCGAGCGTGATGTCTATGCCGAAATCGTCGCGGGTAAGCCCGGTTATGCCTTCGGTTAAACTCTTATAATAAAGTTTGTCTATCGCGTCGCTTGCGTTGGACAAAAGCTCGCGCAAAAAGATTTCTCTGTTCGTGTAAATAGAGTTAATCATAAGGTCGAGCATTCTTTTTGATTCAGTCTTGAATTTTTTCATAAATAAATCCCTCCTTTCGGGTGTTTTTTATTTTATTACTCATATTATACACTTTTAAATTAGCAGTGTCAAGCGTTGAGTGCTATTTTTTACAAACTAATTATATAATTTTTTGCAAAAATTCAAAAATTAAAATGCCGACGGCGAATAAAAGGTTAAAAAAAGTTTTCAAACGGGCTATAATCTGTTATACTTAGTCAAAGATAATTTAAAGGACAAAAAAAATGGGTTACGTTGTAACGCTCAAAAAGAATGAAGAAAAAAGAATACTCGCGGGCAACGGCTGGGTTTACGCAAACGAAGTCGCCTCTATTTCCGGCAAGGACAAAAACGGCTCGCTTGCGACCGTCGTTTCCTCGGACGGGCGGTTTATCGGCAAAGGATACATAAATCACCTTTCGAAAATTCTCGTGCGCATATTCGTGCGCGACGAAAGAAGCGACGAGGAAGTTATAAAAGAAAGGCTTTTAGAAGCCGTAAACTTAAGAAAACGGCTGGGGTTTTCGACTTGCTGTCGCGCCGTTTACGCCGAATCGGACCTTTTGCCGGGGCTTATCGTAGATAAGTACGGCGAAGCCTTGTCCGTGCAGTTTTTAACGCTCGGCATGGATATGCGCAAGGACTTTATCGTCGAATGCCTTAAAGATATTTTCGCCCCGCGCGCGATAATTGAGCGGAGCGACGTTGCCGTAAGACAAAAAGAGGGATTGCCGCTCAAAAAAGGCGTAATTTACGGCGAAAACATTTCCCGCATAGAAACGGAAGAAAACGGGCTTAAACTTTCTATCGACTTAATAGACGGGCAGAAAACGGGTTACTTTCTCGACCAGAAGGAAAACCGCTTTGCCCTCCGCCGTTACGCTAAGGATAAAAACGTTTTGGACTGTTTTTGCAACGCGGGCGGTTTCGGCTTGAACGCCGCCGCGGCGGGAGCGAAAAGCGTGACTTTCCTCGACATTTCGCCCGTAGCGTTGTCGGAAGTTAAAAGGAACGCCGCTTTGAACGGCATAACGAATATAGAAACGGTTGAGTGCGACGTTTTCGAAAAACTGCGCGAATACAAAGCAGAAAAGAAAAAATTCGACCTTATAGTTCTCGACCCGCCCGCCTTTTGCAAGAGCGGAGAGGACGTAGCCGCCGCCCTCAAAGGCTACAAAGACATAAACGTTTTAGCGATGAAATTATTAGCGGACGACGGCATACTCGTTTCTTCGTCTTGCTCCCACTTCGTCACCCCGCTCATGTTCAAAAGAATGCTTGCCGAAAGCGCGGCTTCGGCGGGAAAGCGCGCTAAAATCATAGAAGAGCGCGGACAATGCCCCGACCACCCTATCCTTTTAGGCGCGGACGAATCGGCGTACTTAAAGTTCGTCGTCCTTTCCGTCTGCAAATAAATTTTGACGGCGTTTGCCGACAAATTTTGCCAAAACGATACAATTGGTAAAAAAGAAATCCAACCGCTTTTGGTAAGCGGATAAAAAAACCTTGATTTTTATAAAAGGTTGTAGTAAAATATTATCGATATGATGCGAAGAACGACAATCAAAAAAACTCATAGGAAGTTTCATATCGGCTATACGCAGGTAATCGTCATAAGCTTCTTGCTCGCTATCCTCGTCGGCGCGGGGCTTTTAACCCTCCCGATATCGTCGAGAGCGGGGCAATGGACGGATTTTACCTCGTGCCTTTTCACCGCCACGAGCGCGACTTGCGTTACGGGGCTTACGGTAAAGGACACGCTCACCCACTGGTCGACATTCGGACATGTAGTCATCATCTGCTTAATCCAGATAGGCGGACTCGGAGTAATGACTATATTTTCGCTGTTCTCTATTATTCTTTCCAAGAACGCAAGCTTACACAGCCGCGCGCTTGCGATGCAGGCTTCCGGCGCGGTGTCTTACCAAAGCATTTACGACCAGCTCAAACGAATTTTGAAAGGCACGTTCCTATTTGAATTTTTAGGCGCGGTAGCCTTAGGTTTTAGGTTCGTGCCTAAGTTCGCCGTCGACGGAGGTTTCAGAGGCATAATAAAAGGAATATGGTATTCCGTGTTCCACAGCGTTTCAGCCTTTTGCAACGCGGGGTTCGACCTTTCCGGTCCCGAAGTCGGCTCCCTCGTCGGCTTTAACCGCGACCCTCTCGTTATGATAACGATTGCCATTTTGATAATCACCGGCGGTATAGGCTTCCTCGTATGGGACGACTTCGTTAAGCATAAACTACGCTTCCATTACTACTCGCTACACTCTAAAATCTCGCTGTTCGTGACCTTCCTTTTGTTAACGCTCGGCACGGGCGCGTTCTACGGGCTTGAATTCCGCAACGCCGCGACCATCGCCGACATGAGCATAGGCGAAAGAATTTTAAACAGCTTCTTTCAAGCGACGACCTTGCGCACCGCGGGCTTCTATTCCGTACCGCAAGGCAACCTCTCGGACGGTTCCGTTATGTTATCCGACTTTTTAATGCTAATCGGCGGTTCCGCGGGTTCTACGGCGGGCGGTATGAAAACGACAACTTTTGCCGTTCTCGTCATCTCCGTGCTTACGGGCTTTAAAAAGAACGGCGTAGTCACGGTATTCAAACGCAAAATTTCCGACGAAAACGTCAGAAACGCCCACTGCATAGCGATAATTTACGTTATAACGGCGGTTTTGGCTACTACGGCTATATGCGCGATAGACTATAACACCCCGGGCGTAAGCACAAGGTCGATATTCTTCGAAGTCGCTTCCGCTATCGCAACGGTAGGGGCCTCTATGGGCGTAACGGCAAGCCTTGCGACGGCTTCCAAGTATATTCTCATATTCTTAATGTTCGTCGGCAGAATAGGCGGTTTAACGTTCCTACTTACGTTCACGGGCGCAAACAAAAATCAAGAAACTTCAAGGCCGTCCGAAAACGTTGTCATCGGTTAATCGTACAAGCTTACGAAACGCCGTCTCTAACACAACTTTCCCTTATGAAAAGGAGATAAAAACATGAAATCAATTCTCGTAATAGGCATGGGCAGGCTTGGCAGAAACCTCGCCTCCGCACTTTTGGACCTCGGCAACGAAGTTATGATTGTGGACGAACGCGAAGAGATAATCGAATCGCTTGCGCCTAAGTTCCCGGACTGTCATATCGGCGACACCACTAACGAAAACGTTTTAAAATCGCTCGACGTAAAGAGCTTCGACGTGGTTTTCGTCACGATAGGCACAAACTTCGAATCTTCGCTCGTCACGACCATTCTTTTAAAGAAGTTCGGCGCGAAAAAGATAATAGCAAAGGCTTCTCAAGATATTCAAGCCAATATATTGTCGACGATAGGCGCGGACGAGATAATATTTCCGGAGCGCGACATGGCGCAAAGCCTTGCCGTTAAATACAGCGCGTCCAACGTGTTCGACTATTTGGAACTTTCCGACGAATACGGCATTTTCGAAATCCCCGTGCTTTCCTACTGGGTAGGGTCGAGCATTATAAGCATTGACGTTCGCAAAAAATACAAGCTAAACATTATAGCCGTAAAAACGGGAGACAAAATGACGGTTTCCCCCGCCGCCGATTATTCGTTTAGAGAAAACGACCACATTATCGTCGTCGGCAAGCCTAAGGACGTACTCAAAATAACCGACAGAATAAGATAAAAAGCAAAGTAAAACGCCGCAAGCAATCCGTTTTTAGGAATGCCCGCGGCTATTTTTTTTGCGTTTATTTTTGCTAAAATCTTATCGCCTCTTTGAGCCTCGTGAAAAGCATTTCAAGCGGACGAAACAGAACGATAAATACCACGAAGTTACAAGCTACATGCACGACGTAAAACCAAATTCCGCGCATATAGTACACTACGTATCGGCGGGAAAAATCGTAAAACCCGACGGGTATAACGACGTCTACGAACGACGTGAAAAAGCCGAACGCCACGGTAATAAGCACGGCGAATGTAACAAAAACCCAAAGCTTTGTTACGCCGAGCTTTTTAAAGAGCGCGAACGTAAGGCAGATGAGCGGAAAGTGAATAAAGTACTCCAACACCCATGTGTGTACGCCCCACCAAAGCGTTTCTATCACGACGAACAGAGCTACGGACACTACGCTTATAGGGCCGAAACAGAAGCCGTAAAGGGCGCAAAAAAGCGTGACGAGTTCAACGTTCGGCAAAACGTTCAACGCCCACTTTACGGCCTCTAAAAGAGCCGCCAAAACGCCTAATACGGCAAGCCTCGTGGCAAGGCTTGCTTTTTTGTTTTCTCTAAGGTCTTTCACGACTTAGGCGTTAAAATGTTGATGTGCCTATATAAATTATCGCGCCGTCCACAACCGACATGGAACCTATCCCGACTCCGCTCGAAGTAAGCGTTTTACCTTTATATTCGACCTTCTTGATATAGGATGTTGCGAAGTCTTTTTCAACCGAGGTATAAATATAGATGTAAGTGCCGGCAGGTAATTTGTTCTGGCTCAACATTTTTTTGCCGCTCGCATCGCTTGCGTCGCCGACAGCAGTAAGCATAGGTCCATACATACTGCTATAAGTGTAATCAAGAGTAAGGTTTTCCGTCTTTTCGAGATATTGAAGAAGCGAAAACGCGCTTTCGCCGTCTTTTACGTCGGCTAAGTTTACTTCGTATTCGAGCATTTCTTCGCTTGCAATTACAACCATAGCTACGCCCTCGGAAGCAAAATCTTTGTCCGTGAGCTTAATGTCGCATGCGGACATGGTAAGACAAACCGCCAAAACGGCTGTCAACAAAAGTGATAAAAGTTTTTTCATAGGCTTTCTGCCCTCCGTAAAAATTATTACGGCAAAGAAAATTCCTTTGCAAAAAAAAGCAAAGGAAACTTGCGGAAACTTTGTCCCGCCGCCCGCACGCCTTTGCCCACGTACGTAACTATAAAATACACTCTCGGGCGGACCTTCCGACTGTAACGGCAATGGCTGTTGCGGCGTGTTTTCAACGCGCTTTCTCCGCTTGATTGCTTGCGCAATATCCGAAAGTTATTTACTTGTTTTTTTAGGGATTTTACTTCTTATCCCTAATTATAATTTCGCAGTCGCCTTTCGCGTACTCGTCGCGTATTATATCGCCTATTTCGTCCGCTTCTATTTTTCCTTCGGCGTTCTTGACGGAATCTATTTTTCCGTTTACTTGCGCTTCTACGGTCGAGCGTTCGAAAGCAAGGTCGCAACCGTCCATAGTGCAGTTGACGAGCTTTAAGTTTTTAGCGTAGCACAGCGGCTGCGTGCCGGAAATTCTACAATCTATAAAGGTAAGATTTTCCGAATACCAGCCGAGATATTCGCCCTTTACGTCGCAGTTGACGCAAGTAACGTTTTTAGAATGCCAGAAAGCGTCCTTTGTGTCGAGCGAAGAGTTGCGGATAAAAAAGTTTTCGGTATACCGGAACGAATATTTGCCCTTAAAATCAAGGTACTGTATAAAAGCGTTCTTAGATTCTAAAAACGCGTAGACCGATTCGACCTTAACTTTGTGCAAATTCAAATCTTCGCACCGCCAACAAAACTCGTCGGACAAAAAAGAACTTTTGCCTATCGTTATTTTCTTGCATTCGCGCAACGCCTTTATACCCTTAGCGTCAAGGTTTTTGATAAGCAAATTTTCGTCGTACCACAACGCCGCGCGGCAAGCGTCCGTCATGACGGAATTTATTATCGTTGAATTTTTGCAGTGCCATAGCGGATAACGAAGAGAAAGAAAACATCCGTCTATCTTTATGTTCTCGGTTTCCTTAAAAGCAGATTCGCCGTCCTCTTCGCCCTCTATGCGGCAGTCTATAAAGTCCGTATCCCGCGCGCCGTAAAACGCGCGTTCTTTTGCGGAAGTAACTCCTTGTATCGTTTGTCTTTCTTTCATACTTTGTATTGTATCATTATCCGACCCGTTTTTCAAGCGTTTTAGGGCATGAAAAGCAATTTTAGGCAAGAAAAAAAACGTGTTTCCATACAAATAAAGGAAGCACGCTTTGCGTTAGCCTTAACGGCAAATCGACTATTAGTCTATCCAAAGTACTTTTTTGAATACTATAATCGAGATAATGTCGACAAGCCACATAAACGATGCGCCGGGCAAAATAAGGATTATCGCAAGGATTATTCCGAGAATGTTACCCTTCGTAATACTCTTGCACAATCTGTAAATGTTCCAGATAATGTCGAGAACGGGGATAGCGAGAATAAGCTTAACAATCCAATCGAGCCCTTCCATTGCTTTGCAAAACGATTTCATATCAAACCCTCCGGTTATATTTTATTCTCAATTCGTACTTATAACTTTAAAAAGAGAACATTATGTTATATATTTTATTATTAAATAAAAAATTTGCAACTGTTTTTATGCGCTTATACGGAATTTGCATAAAATTTCACGGTTTTTTCACAAATCGTCGAGTTTTGCCCCCTTTTGCCGTTTACTTTAAGGCAAAAACATGGTATACTTTATAGGAAATTCGTTACAGCAAAAGCAAAAAGGAAACAAGATGAATTATATAGGTTCAAAATATTCTCTGCTCGATTTTATATACTCTTCGATAGAAAAGACCCTTGCCGCCCACGGCGACGAAAGAGAGCCTTCTAAGCTCAAATTTGCGGAGCTTCTTGCCGGCACGGGCGTAGTGAGCGCGTTTTTCAAGGACAAAGGTTTTTCGGTTGCGGCTAACGATATTCAGTATTATAGCTACGTCATCTTAAAGCATATTCTCGAAAACAACGACCTTGACGAAGAACGAACAAATAATCTTATCGAAGAGCTTAATTCGCTTGACGGAATCGAAGGTTTTATCTACAAAAACTACAGTTTTACGGGTAGCAAGGACGAAGAATTCCAAAGAATGTATTTTTCGGACGAGAACGCCAAAAAGTGCGACGCTATAAGAACGGCAATAGAAGAAAAGCACGTTAAAGGCGAAATCACCGACGGAGAATATTACTTTTTGCTCGCCTCGCTCATAAACAGCATTGATAAGTACGCCAACACGGCTTCCGTTTACGGCGCGTTTTTGAAAACTTTGAAGCGTTCCGCACAAAAGGAAATGGTTCTCACCCCCTACCCCCTTGTAAAAGGCACGGCGGAATACCACGCTTACAACAAGGATATTTCCGAGCTTATAACGGAGATTTCGGGCGATATACTCTATCTCGACCCGCCGTATAACGCGCGCCAATACTGCACCAACTATCACTTGCTCGAAACAATCGCCCGTTACGACGAGCCGACTATCAAGGGCAAAACGGGCTTAAGGGAATACTCCGCGCAAAAAAGCGCGTTCTGCGAAAAGGCAAAGGTCGAAAAGGTTTTCACCGATATTTTGAAAACCGCAAACTTCAAGTACATCTTTTTAAGCTACAACAACGAAGGGCTTATGTCATTTGAGTCTATCGAAAAGATAATGCGTAAGTTCGGTAAATACAAAGTTTACATCAAAGAACACCGCCGATTTAAAGCCGACTCCGCACGCGACGCGAAAGCCGATTCGACGGTCGAATATCTCCACTGCCTCGTCAAAAAATAATAATCAAAGCAAAAATCAAACGACCCGCTTAACCGATAAGCAGGTCGTTTTCTTTATGCTTTTGTTTTACGCTTTTTCTTTATGCTTTTCGATAGCGGAAAAGAGCATTTGCTCCATTTTTTCCATACATTTTTCTTGGTCGAAAGCTATGCCCGAAGCAAGATATTTTTCTTCGACTTTCGCTTTTTCTTCGGGATTTTCTATCCAGTAATCTATTACGCGCGCAAGGTCTTTTTCGTCGCGGCACTTAAAAACGCAACGTTCGTCCACGGCAAATTCCTTGGTTGCCGAAAGCGGAGAATCTGAAACTATCGTGAGCTTTCCGCAAGCGATTGCTTCTATGCACGAAATACCCTCCAACTCTATTTCCGCGGGGTGAACGTACATATCGGAATAATTAAGAACGTCTATTATCTCCGTACGAGAAAAGAATTTGAATACGGGTTTTACGCCGACCTTCTCCGCCAACGCGCGGTATTCCTTTTCTTTTATGCCCTGACCGCCCAAAACAAGCGCAATCTCGTCTTTATGCTTCGAGATAGAAACAGCCTTTATAAGGGTATCCTGCGACTTTTCGCGCGCGTATCTGCCCGTCGAAAGTATGACGATTTTGTCTTTATATTCTTCGGGCTTAGGAATATCGCGTTTTTTGACGTATGCGTTAACGCCGTTAGAAATAACGTAACCCGGCGTTTCCTTCTTTATCGCCCTTTCAAATACGTTGCGAATAAACTGCGTAGGATAGTGTATCGCATCGACGTATTTGTAAACATGTTCGTAAATAAAATCGTATACGGCTTGGTTTGCAAGCTTTATCTTGTTGACTTTAAAATAGCTCGTAAAGTTTTCCGCCTGCATATGAAAGCCCGCGCTCAAAGGAACGCCGAGTTCTACGGCGATTTTCGTTGCCCGCGTGCCAAGCAATAGCGGCACCATTATATGCGCTATATCCGCGCCGTTCAACGCTTCGCGGATTATATCGTCGTCGGGTTTGGCAAGGGTTACGCCCACCTTTTCGACATAATTGTTTAAGAGTTTGCCCAAGTTGAGCTTAGGCACCATGTAGTAGCCCTCTTGTCCTTTTTTATCGTCGTCGGCGCACAAAACGCGCACTTCGTGTCCTCTTTTTCTCAAAAACCTTATAAGGTTCATTGCCGCAATCGTCGTCCCGTTGTTTTCTTTGCCCAAAACGTCGCAAACTACAGTTACAATCATCGTTTTTCACCCCTTAATTATTGATATGAGTTTAGCGGTACATAAAGTATCAACTCTTTTTTCGGGTTTTAAAATATTCGCGCAAAACTTCTTTCGCCTCTTCCCTCAAAACGCCCGCGGTTACGGACGAAGAAAAGGAAGAATTTTTAAACACGAGCGCGGAACAGTCGCAACCGCTTTTGCCCAAAACGTTTTCAAGGTCGATATTGCTTGCGCCGTAAACGAGCCTGCCGAGCTTTGTCCACACGAGCGCGCCGCTGCACATAAAGCACGGTTCGCAGCTCGAATAAAGCGTGTATTCTCTCAAATCCGTTATGCCCGTTTGTTTCATAAAATCTCGTATAAGCCCGTTTTCCGCGTGGTAAGTCGGGTCTTTTTCGGTAAAAATTCTGTTTTCGCTTTCAAAAACTATTTCGCCGTTTTTACAAAGCACCGCCCCGAAAGGCTCGTTTCCGTGTTCGACGGCAAGCTTCGAAAGCTCGATCGCTCGCTTCATAAACAATTCGTCTTTCTCTTTTGTTTCGCGTAACTTTTCCGCCAACTTATTCTTTGCCGTTTCGCCGTCTATCGTTTTGCCGTCGAGCAAATCGGCTAAGCCCTCGTTTACGCTTTTTGCTTCGTATATTTCGCGCATCGTCTTTTCGTAATAATCGATATCCATTACGACAAGCTTTCCGTAACCGTTTTTAGTAACGAATACAGGTCCGCCCGATTCTAAGCAAAGTCTTTCGATTTCAACGGTGTTTTTCATATCTCGCATAGGAATAATAGTCATAGTTGCCTCCTTTGTGGCTATATTATATACTATATTCAGCCACACGTCAAGTATTTGCAACAAACAAACTTTTTACACACAAGAAAAAAAGCTGTTGCGAATCACTAAAAACGCAAATTACGATTGTCTCGTGTTGCCGATACTCGGCAAAGTGGTGTAATGTCTGCCCTCTTTTTTAGCCGAAATAAATTATCACTCCCGTAAGGAAACACCACTTTTACAACACTTGCACATATATGTGCAAACATAACGCAAAAGGGTGCAATTTTGTGATGAAACGATGCTACGGCTACGCCGTAGTGATGTGTTACCAATACTCGGCAACGTGGTGTAATGTTCGCCCTCTTTTTTAGCCGAAATAAAACATCACTCCCGTAAGGGAACACCACTTTTACAACACTTGCACATATATGTGCAAGTCAAGTACCACCGGCTAA
>DHMS01000036.1 GCA_002405915.1 Christensenella sp. UBA4636 | reverse complement strand
TCAAGAAAATTATACCATAAAAGCGAAGAACACTCAACCCTTTTCCTCGGTCGAGTGTTCTTTTTTTGTTTAAAGGCTGCCGCTTAACGCGACAGCCCCGTATTTTTTTGTTCTGTTAACTATCAAATTTTCCGCAAATATGTTTGAGGTTTGACCACACTTCTGCAACGTCTTTAACGTTATATACGGTATATTTTTCGGTTGCCGTCTTTATAAGAAGCGTTCCCCAACTATAATCGCCGCTGCTTCTACCATGGCTTCTCGCAAATTCAACGTCTACGACATCAGTCACGGTTAATTCGTTCCACTTTCTTTTAGAAAAACCAACAACTTACCGTTATCTTCGTCATATTTTACCAATTCCACGGGGCGGTACGCTTCACTCACGATAAAATACAGAAACAAAACAAAAAAGACAAGAAATATCAAAGCCCCTATAATCGGCACATATTTTTGATTATTCGGTGCGGTCGTTGCTACTCTTATTAGCATTACAGATAAAATCAAACAACCCAAAGAACACACAACCCAGCTTACTATGCCCTTTCCGCTTTTTTCAGCTATCGTTTTCATTTTCAACCCTCATATAAAATTTCACTAAAACCCGCCTTGCCTTTTTGTCAAGCAAACGTTTTCACAAGAATGCCGCTCAAAAAAATATCGCAATCAAGTTTCGTTTTAATTATACTTGAAAAGCAAACAAAAGTCAATAACAAAGTAAAAAATAATTTCGCCGTAAGCAAGCCACTCCTAACCAACGTTTTACGTATAATAATATTAAACACTATTCTCAACTCACAATTATCGTTTCAAAGCTCTGCAATAAACGTAGAACTTTTTTCTTGTCTATAAAAACAACAACGTTGATATTCATTTTTTATTACTCACAATCTTATTTCGAAACAATTTATTTTTAACTTTCCTTAAAATCAACTTTTAGCTATGAAAAAATATTGCAAATTCTTGTATAATATGGTATATTGTATAAGCCAAACAAATCTATCACCCTAATTAGGAGCATGGGCATTTTTTAATAATTTTCTGATATGCGCAAATAGATTCGGTAAAAATGCGGATTCTTTTATGCGTATATTGGATTATGCCCACTTTGCGTAGATTTGTTTGGCGACAATCGGAGTTCGCGTTTTTCATGCGTTGACTTCGGTTGACGCATTTTTTATTACACAAAAAATTTTTTAGTAAGGAGATTTGCAAAATGTATAGTAACATAGGTCAAAAAATCAAAAATCTTGCAGGATTTTTAATTGTCTGCGGTATTATTGCATCCGTTATAGGTGCAATTGTTCTTTGGGTTACTACAAATTTAGTCTGGAACGGATTTATAGTACTCGTCTGCGGAATTTTTATTTCTTGGGCAGGGACGTTAACCCTATATGGTTTTGGCGAATTGATAACAAAAGCCACAGATATCGAACGAGATCTCAAACTGATACAGATGTTGAATGTCGAACAAAACGCTAAACGCGACGATGAACACTTTGTTATGACAATGCAACAAATTCATAGAGAAATTATTAGCGAATACGAAGAACATGACGGCGACGAAGAAGAACATGACGGCGACGAAAATGTTCCGCAAGCAGACGAATGTCCTTATTGCTTTGCAAAAATCGGCATTGATGATACGGAATGTCCGAATTGCGGAAATAAGTTAAAATAAACACTTTGTAAGCCTTTTTTCTTATCGCAAATTCAAAAACAACGTTTATCTTATCCTTTTAGTTGTTTTTTGTGGCGGTTGGTGGTACAATATAATAGTACATATAGACAACATATGCGGAGGTTAAAAATGGCTCAATTCAGAAAATTAAAGGTTGTAGATAACTTTTACCAAAACAATTTGTTCTTCCCGATGCCTACGGTGGAGATTTCGACGTTGTGCGAGGACGGAAGTACCAATATCGGCAGTTACTCGCTCGTGTTCCCCTACTACATCGCCGGCAAGGACTACTACGCAATGATTTTGGAATGCAGAAATTCTTCGAACACGGCGCAAAATATCTTGAGAAACGGCAAATGCGCGCTCAACTTTATAAAAGATGACAGAAAGTATTTTAAAGAAGCCGTTCGCCTCGGTTTCCCGGGCAAAACGCCGCAAGAAAAAATGAAAGACTGCATTTTCGAACTCGTTAAAGGGCAAGCCGAGGGCGAAAGACCGCTTATTATAAAAGACGCCTACCAGGTTATTGAGTGCAGTTGGGACGACACGTTAGAGGACGCATTCAAGTGTAAGGAGCATATCGGCAAGCTCGAAGGCGTGGAGCCGCCGTATAATAATTTTAACGGGATAACGTCAAAGTTCGGCTGCCATTTCATTTTGAAAATCGACGATATTTTGATGGAAGAAAAGTATGCGGACAACCTGAAAAACGGGCTTACGCGCACGTCGTTCCCGAACGTCCCCGTCGACTACGGCTACCACGACAGCAAAAACTTTTGGTACAAGAAATTCAAAGGATTTTTGCCCGTTTCCGAGAAAATTGCCGAGAGCAACGCCGACACGGTCGAAAGCGTTATGTACTGCGCGGAACGGCTCGACACAAAGGTTCGCTTTACAAAAGAAGCCTGCTCCATGTACGTTAAAATCCCGAGACCGTTTTTGAAAGCCGCGCTTTTGCAGATTGCCGAAATCGCCGAGAAAAACGGCATAGAAGTGATAGACAAGGAAGCCGCCGAAAAAATCGCGGAATTAAGAAAGAAAAAGTAAATTTTTTAACGGGTTTCAATTGCTTTAAGCCCCTTTCTACACAAAAAAACTCAACGCGCCAAGTTTCGTTCTTTTACGAAATCTCGGCGCGTTTTTTATTTTGCACAATATACGACTAATGGTATTTAGATAACATTGGACAGGATAACGCCGTTTCCCACGCATGCGTAGGACCCCTCGGCGTATGTCGGCAAAGCCGACACGCGAACCACAAGGAACCCCCTTCATCTCTGTCCTCTCCGCCAAAACACAAAAAATCCCGCATTTTATGCGGGGGCGGAGAGATATAGCAAAGCTTTTTCGTTATCACCGGACAGGATAACGTTTCCCACGCATGCGTAGGACCCCTCGGCGTATGTCGGCAAAGCCGACACGCGAACCACAAGGAACCCCTTCATCTCTGTCCTCTCCGCCAAAGCGCAAAAAATCCCGCAAAAATTGCGGGATTTTCAGGTTTTGGCGGAGAGGACAGGATTCGAACCTGCGGTACGTTGCCGTACACAACATTTCCAATGTTGCACCATCGACCACTCAGACACCTCTCCAAAAAGTCGATTTCGCTTTGTTAGCCTATATATTATATAAAATGCCGACCGCGTTGTCAACTTAATTTCACAAGTTTTTTACAACGATTTCAATATTTTTTACAACTACTTGCTAACTACTCGCTAATTTCTTTGAAAAACAATCGAAACAATTGCTTTATTAGCCATATAATGCAATTTATACAACGATATTGTTTCGCCATAGCGTTTTCCGCCAGTAAGATGACGATTGATATTATACAGCGGTTGAAAATTTTCGGGAAATATAGTATAATGAAATAAATTAAGATATTCGCGGAGGATAGGCGCATGAAAAAAGTTACAATCACAAAAAAGCGTATTGCCATAATATTGTCGGTTGCGGCTACCGTTGCATTATTTGGCGCAATATTAGTTTTGTGCTTGACAAGGTATTATTCGCCGAAATACTTAACAGAAAGTTGCGAATTAGAGATTAAAGACGAAAATTCTTCGAGCAAAATTTCTTTCGACAAATCATACGGCGAAAACGCTAAAATTTACCTCGGTTCGGATATCAAAAACACAAAAACAATAGATTTTTTGATAGAAAATTCAGTCAACGCATACGCTTTAATTAAAAACAACAATTTGCTTAAAAAGGATTTTACCGTCGTTATAAGCGACAATCTCGTTTCCAACCACTTTTTCGACAAAGCGTTAGGCTTGTGCGTTTCGTTGCCGACAAAAATTACTTACGAAGAAATAACAAGTCGGTTTTTAGCCTCTCAAAACACAGAAAGCGACTTGCCGTTCGGCGTTTACGCGGGCATTTCGGCACTGCTTACAAATTTGCAACTACCGAAAAATTTTCCTTTATCGGTTATAAATAAAAACTCTTTTTACGCCGATTTGCAGTTTCCGTTATACGAAACAGACAACCTTGCGGATAGCGAGCGAAAAATCGCATTCGGCTTTGCAAAACGCATTATAGATGACTTGTCATTAGACAATAAAACTTACGCCGATATTTTGGCTATGAACAAGAACGACATTAACTTGTTCTTATCGGAAAAATACGGGGTCTGCCTGCCCGATTATTCGTTTGAGCCGTACTCAAAAGACTACGAATACAAAGTTAAACAAGGTTGTTTCACGTATTATATCAACAAAGAATATACCGACCTCGTATTGCCTTCCGACGTTTTTTCCACGAAATACAGCGTTTTAGCCGACTGGTTGAAAGACAACGCCAAAACGACGGCGGAAAGCGACGAAGTGTTCGGCATAAGCGACATGTACGACATAAACGTGCGGTTAGACGACGGTTTGAAGTCCACGGGCATCACGGGCTATGCGTGCGAAAATTATATCGATATATATTCCGTCGGCTCCTTTTCGCACGAATATATCCACCACGCATTGTTTTATCTCGGGAAAAGCGGTTACGCGCGCGAAGTCATACCCGAAATGCATGCGAACACATCAAAATACGCTACGACAATGTGGTATTATCTATTCACGGGGCAAGCGAAAAAATTTCCTTACAATAAAGAGATAAAGGAAAAAGAAACTTATTTGAAAACGCTGAATTTGTATAAAAAATACACTGCCGAAACGCCGACTGCCGAAAATTTCGATTTTTGGTTATTCGCCGATTGTTTTTCCGCGATTTACACCCAAAAAGGAACGGCGTTTATACATCGAGTTCAGACGGATAGTTTAGCGTATTATATTGCAAAAATATACGGCGAAAATTACGTTTGGCAACTAAACCTGGACACTCAAATAGTAATAGACGGCAAGCCGTATTCGGATATCGTCGACGAATGGTATAATTACGTAAAATCTTTGAATAATTAGCTATTCGATTTACATTACTAACACTTCAGTCAAAACAAAAAGACGGACTGTCGCAAGCTGCATTTTTTGCATTTTGCGACAGTCCGTTTTTTTTGTTTATGATATCTCCTTAAACCTAAAACGATATAATCAAAAGTCTTTTATTTTAAAGGAACCCGCGCTATAACGCGATAAACCGCAAGTTTTTTGTTGTAACGGACAAAGTAGCCGAGCGGCAAAAGATACTCCGAAACATTCTTTAAGTACCTACGGAACGAGGACAGCGATATGCCCGTTTTTTCTAAAAATTCATCTTTTTTGAGCCCTTTTTCGCTTTTCAACTCATCGTATAAAGCCAATAATCCTATCGCCTTTTTCATTGCAGTCCTTCTCCTTTCTTCTTAAAACATAAGTTAAAATCTATTATCATATATATTATATACCAAAAATTATGGTATGTCAAGACATTTTAGGCAATTTACTGTAAAGTTAGGGCGAAAATTAAAATTATTATCAGCATTATATGAATATCGGGGCAACAAAAATGCGCAACAATTTTAAGGAAAATTTGAGATTTTTAAGACTAAATTCGGGGCTTACCCAAAAACAGCTTGCCGAAAAATTAAACGTGGACCAACGCACTGTTAGCGCGTGGGAAAAAGGCGTTAGCGAACCGGACTTTGAAACGCTCGATAAGCTTTGCGAAATTTTCAAGGAAGACTACAACGGTTTGCTTTCCTGATATTTTACAACGCCCTTTTACAAGATAAAATTTACCCGTCTTTCTACTCTTGAAAGACGGGGTTTTTATCGTTTAATCGGCTTATAGGCGAGCTTTTATGCCTTTTCATCACCCGTTAAAGCGTTTTGACGGGCAAATTTTTTGTTCGTAATTTTTGCCAAAAGCATAAGAGATAGCGAGTACAAAAAAATCAAAAGCACGGCGCAAATTATCACGCCGATAACACCCAACGCGCGATTGAAGTTATCGAGATTTTTGAAAACCGCAAGCCACACGCCCTCCGCCGAAAACACGGGGTACGGGTACCATTCGACGGGATAAACGAATTTTCCTAAGAATTTAACGATAATGACGTACAACAAAGGAAAGAGCGCGCAAAGGCAAACTTTTTTCGTTTTCACCTCTTTTTTCGGCTTAAAGAGAACGAAAAACGCGATAACGCACACAGGGAAAAGTATATGCATATAGGTTGACTGCAAAAAACCCTTTAGGTTTTGCCACGCCCAGCCGGTAAAACCGAACGGCACGGCTGAAAAATATTGCGGCACGCAGTACGCAACGAGCGTTACTATTTCGTTTAATGTGACGAAAATAACGACGTATTCGTTGTCGAAAAGTTTCAATCCCTTTTCAAGCCCTAAACAAAAACACACCGTTCGCCCCATGCCCCAAAGCCCCGCGATACCGAGCGAAAGGTATGTAAAATATGCAAAAAAGCCGGCTTTGCCGATATACTTTGCCAAAGCCTTTTCTTCTTCTTTTACGGGGTGATAAAAGTGCGTCGGGTATGAGTACGAAGCAAAAATCTTAAAAAAAATATACAATGCAAGCGCGGAAGCCACCCCGAGCGCGACGAAAAATATTAAGTTTTTAGCGTTAAATTCTCTTTTCATGGTTAAAGTATACCATATTCTTGCCGATTAGGCAAAAAAAAGTTGCTTTATTTTGAGATAAGCTGTAAAATAAAAAGAAAATTCGTCCTCTAAGCTCTCTCGCGCTTGCGCGAATATCGATTGCCGTTTACGGCAAATATCGACCGCTTGAAAAGCGGCATATCGATTGCGCCCTCGGTGCAAATATCGAGCGCACATAGTAGCGCATATTTCAACTTTCACCTTTCAATTTTTAACTTAAAAAGTCCGCGAGTATGTCGATAATCGACTTATTCGCGGACTTTTTAAAAATATTCGGTTTTTAAAATCAATTCAATTCTTCCTTGGGCGTGGGCGTTTCAAGCGGGCGGACGGACGAAGAAATCATCGCGTCGATATCTATTTCCGGGAGAACGAACGCGGGAACGGAGCAGTTTGCCGTCAGCGTTGCGACATGCGACCTTAAAAACGGAAACAGCGTGCCGACGGCATGGCGGAGTTGCACGGTTTTGTTTAAAACGAGATTTTCGGAGGAAAACCTGCCTTTAAGCACGACTTTAAGGTCGAACGGAGCTGGCATATCTTCGGTTACGGTGGCTATCGAAACGGAAAAATCGGCTTCGAATTCCACGCCCGATGAAGCAAGCCTACACTCGAAGCGCGGCGCAATAGTGTACTTTTCGTTTTCCTTTGCCGCCTCGTTGAGCTTAAAATAGCTTTCCGTCACCTTGAAACCTTTAAAAATAACCTTATCCATGAGTTTGCCTCCGTAAAAGTTGAAAGATGAAAGTTGAAAGTGGAAAGTTGAGGATTCAAATAATATATAAAAATTCGTTCTTAATTTTCAACTTTCAATTCTCAATTTTCAACTTGTATTTATTTTACCCCAAGGCGGCGGATTTGTCAAGAAGCGGAGCGGACGTATTTAGCCCAAGTTTTTAAAAGATATGGCAAAAATTCGTTAAAGGCTTTGACGGGTACGTCGCACACGCCGTTATAACGCGCGACGGTCGCCTTGATTTCTTTTAGTTTTTCCTTAACGGTATCGGGGCAGTTTTGCTCCGTTTGGGCGATAAATTCGGCAATATATTTGAAGTTCGTCGGCGCGCATTTTTCGACGTCGCCGAGTTTTCTTAGTTGCATTTTCAAAACGGGTAGCTCGAATTCCTCCACCCTGCCGCCGTATCTTCTCATTCGCTTATCGGCGTTAAAATACACATCGTTTTTCTTTTCTTTTTTAGGCTTTTCACGAGGAGTCGAAAGCGCAAGCAAAAGCAAAATAACCGTGTATAACGCGATTAATGCGAAAAACAGTATAAGCGACGAAGCTACGGAAAAGAGTTTTTGTTCGACAACAAAGCCTATTTCTTTCGCGGCGTTTCCCATAGTTTTAACGAGCAGATAATGGCAGACGGATATCGCGGCTAAAAAGAAAACGACGAAAAAAGACGGCTTAACCCGCCCCGCCGCGGCGAACGCGCAAGCCGAACAGAGCGAAACGCTCAAGCCTATCGCGGAAAGCGTGAGAACGAGCGGAACGTAGCCGTTCTTAGTTAGTTCCAAGGCAACTTTATTAAAAAACAACGAAAAGTACTGCATTTTTACCTCTCAAAAAAATTTTATACCCGATTATTCGCCTTTTTGCCGCTCTTTTATACTTATAAAGCAAAAAAATGACAAATTCGACCGTATTGACGGGGTATAAATATGAAAGGAGCAAATAAAATAGTTTACAAAAGCGCGTTATTATGATAAAATAAATTAAATATTTTTATCCTATGGATAACAATTCGGCAAAAATCTGCGCAAGCGACAAAAAACACGCGCTAAAAAGCCGAAAACAAAGGGTAAAAATAAAATCTTTTTTTAAATTTAAGGAGTAATCATTCAGGCTTCTATGTTAGATCCCGAACCCGAACCCGACAGTACGATTATAGCGATTTATATTATCGCAATCGTTTGCTTAGTTCTCTTATCCGCTTTCTTTTCCGCTACGGAAACGGCTTACACATCCGTCAACAAACCGCGCCTAAAAACGCGCGCGAACGACGGAAACAAACGCGCGGCAAAGGTGCTTGCGCTCACGGAAATTTACGACCGCGTGCTTTTTACGCTGCTCATCGGCAACAATATCGTCAACATTACGGCTTCCACGCTTGCAACGCTACTGTTCGTCGAACTTTTAGGCAGCGGAGCGGGTCCCACCATATCTACGGTTGTTTTAACGCTCGTTATTCTTATTTTCGGCGAAATCACGCCCAAGACTTGCGCTAAAGAAATGCCCGAGGCGTTTGCGGAATTCGCCTACCCCGTCCTTCGCTTTTTTATGGTGATTTTGTTGCCGCTCTGCGCTATTTTTTCCGGGCTTAAAAAGCTTATCCGCAAGGTTTTCAAGCTTCAAGCGAGCGAAGGCATTACCGAAGAAGAGCTTTTGAACATTGTTGAAGAAGCAAACGAGGACGGTTCCATCGAAGAGAGCGAATCCGACCTTATTTCGAGCGCGATTGAGTTCCACGACTGCGAAGTCGGCGAAATCCTCGTGCCGAGGGTCAACGTCGTAGCCGTGCCTATCGACATGCCTATGGCGGAAATAAAGAAAGTTTTCTTTAAAAACGCCTACTCGCGCCTACCCGTTTATAACGGCACGATAGACAAAATCGTCGGCATGATTCACGAAAGAGATTTTCTTATCGCGATGGACCGCGGCGACAAAAACGTTAACGGAATAATAAAAAAGACGGCGCTTGCGACCGAACACATGAAAATTTCCACGCTACTTAAAAGCATGCAGAAAGCCAAGGTTCACCTCGCGGTCGTCGTGGACGAATACGGCGGCACGCTCGGCATAGTCACGATGGAAGATATCCTCGAAGAGCTTGTCGGCGAAATTTGGGACGAGCATGACGAGGTAGTGGAATACTTCGAACGGCTCGACCACAACACTTATAGGGTTGACGGCAACGCCGACTTAGGCGACTTTTTCGAACTTTTCTCCGTGGAAACGGAAGAGGACGATTTCGACTCCCAAACGGTCGGCGGCTGGGTTATGGAAATGCTCGGCGAACTGCCGAAAAAGAACGATTCGTTCGACTTCGAACACTTGCACATCGTTCTCACGCGTTGCACGCAGAGAAGAGTTTACGAAATAAAAGTAGTTGTAACCGACGAATCGAAAGTCGAAGAGATAGCCGAAGAAGCCGAGTTTTCAGACAAGACGGAAACCGAAAAGAAAACTCCCGAAGCAAGCAAATCTTAATTCACATTTTCCAAGCATTCACATTATTACCCCAAAATAAAACAAGCAGCTTTTAGTTTTAAAGGATTTCCCTTATCAACCGAGCTGCTTTTCTTTTAACTCAACGGAAAAACAAAAGTATTTTTTACGCAAAGGAGGACGTTATGGCAAAAAAGTTAGGCATAGTTTTAGGCTCGGGCGGCTCGCTCGGGTTTGCGCACATAGGGTTTATGCAAGCGATGGACGAAAACGGCATTCGCCCGGACGTTATGGCGGGTTGCTCGATGGGCGCGGTAGTCGGCGCATGTTATCTTTCGGGAATGACGCCCGATGAAATGAAGCGCGCGGCGTTCAAACTCAAAAACTCCGATATAGTCGACTTTACGGTGAGTTTGTTTTCAAACAAAGCGTTACTCAAAACCAACAAAATGCACTCGCTAATCAATCGTTACATTAAAAAACCGACTTTCGAAGAACTGCCCCTTCCGTTCGCGACCGTCGCGGCGGACCTCGTTAGCGGCAAGCTGATTACCTTCACCGAGGGCGATTTGCGGCTCGCGGTTACGGCAAGCGCGTCTATCCCCTGCGTTTTCACTCCCGTAGAAAAGGACGGAATGATTTTGGTTGACGGCGGAATTTTAAGCCGTATTCCCGTTGCCCAAGCGCGCGATTTAGGCGCGGAAAAGGTCGTTGCGGTGGACGTTTTAGGAGAACTGCCGCCTTACACGGAGATAAAAAACATTGTCAACGTCGCGCTCCGCGCGGTGGACGTAAGCGACCACAGACCCGTTTATATGTGGAAGCCAAAGGACACGCCCGACCTCTCCGTAAACCCGGACTTCAAAAACCTTTCTCAATACAAGGTGGAAGAGCAAAAGTTCATTTACGAGCAAGGCTATTTAGCAGGCATTGCCGCCGTTCCCGAAATAAGAAGAATGATTGAAGAATAAAAGCTTATGAAACAAGCTCGGTAAAAACGCCGAGCTTGTTTCATAGTTGAAAGGTGAAAGTTGAAAAGTGAAAATTGAGGACGTACATAATATATAAAATATTTTAAAGCCTCTTTCGCTCGCGCTTTATGCGCGAATATCGAGCCGCTTTGCGGCATATCGATTGCCGTTTACGGCAAATATCGAGCGCGCGTAACGCGCATATCGAGCCGCGCATAGCGCGGCATAAATTTCAACTTTCAACTTTTAATTATCAACTTTCCTTGTAAATTCTTCTAACCCGAGAAGAAACCGACGTTAACAATTCATGAACCGGGAGCTTTTTACCCGCTATCGATTGCAAAGTTGAGGTATCTTCGCCGAAAAATATAACTTCGTCGCCTATCTTTATCGGCTTTTCCGATACGTCGATAAGCGTAAAATCCATACACACTCTGCCGAAAACGGTGCCGAAAAATTCGCCTCTTTCGGTTTTTATTTTGACCTTTTTGCCCGAATACGCTTGCAGAACGCCGTCCGCGTAGCCCAAGGGAACGAGCGCGACCGTCATATCTTTCTTAGCGCGGATAAGCCCGTAACCGACATATTCGCCCGCTTTTACGTCGCGAACGTCCACGACTGCGGAGCAAAGCTTCATGACTGGTTTGCCGCCGGGGTAGCCGTATAAAGTAAGCCCCGAGCGCACGTCATCGCCGAACAACGAGCGACGGGAAGAGAGAGAAACGGAAGAGAAAGCCGACGGAAAAGCCTTTAAAATTTTGCAGAAATTTTCGCGCTGGATATTCGTTTGCTTCTCTCCCCTTTCGCCGCAGTCCGCCGCGAAAAAATGCGTGTACGCGCCGACGATTTCAAGGTTTTTCAGCGCAAATATTTTTTCCGTTTCGCTTATCGCCGCAAGGCACTCGCCACGCGACACTATCCCTTTGCGGTTCATACCGGTGTCGTGTGCGATATAAGCCTTTAAACGCCCGTTTTCGGGCAAAAAGCGAGCAAACCTATGTGCGTGCGCGTAATTAAAAATAGTCGGCGTAAGGGCGTACAAAAGGCATTCGCGGGCAAAATCGGGCGGAACGTAGCCCAAAATCACTATTTCGGGAACGGCGGGCAGTAAAGCTTTCCTAAGTTCGTACGCCTCGCTTATATCGGCAACGCAAAAGGAGGAACAGCCGAGGCTTAAGAGCTTCTCGGCGACTTTCGCTGTGCCGTGTCCGTAAGCGTTCGCCTTTACGACGGCAAGCACCTTTTTCGCCCGCACGGTTTTATAGTTTTTTTCGAGATTGCTAAGGTTTATTACGGCTTTACTCAATCCGTCGTACATTCTTTAAACCTCTTAGCGTACTATCTTATGCGAAAGAATAAAAAAACGTGAAAACGCGCATAACCTCGTTTGAGATTATGCGCGCTTTTTTATGCGTTATCGCTTAGACTTTAAATCAGTCGTTAAATTTTAAGCGGTAGCCGAAGCCGTTCTTTCCGGCTTCTTTGAGTTCGGTTTCTTCGCCCGTCTTTTCGAGTCCGTAACCTGTCATTACCGTATCGATTGCAGCAAGCGCTTTTTCAAGCGTAGCTTCGTCCGTGACTTTCGCGAACGCGGGGGTGTCGCCTACGAACAAGCCTTCCGCCTTTTCAAGTCCCAAAGCTTCGGCGTCGCCCGCGAGGTAAACGTACACGCCGTCGGCTTTAAGGTAAGCCTTAACGAGCATCATACCGTTTTTAACCTTGTCGTTTTCTTCCGCAAGCGCATAGCCCATAACGGTTTTGCGGATTACCGTGTAGTATTCGGTAAGTTGTTCCTCGGTCGGAGCTTCTTCGGCTTTTTCCTCTTTAGCGGGTTGTTCTTCGACTGCGTCGACAACCGCCTCGGTCGGTTCTTCTTTTGTTTCTTCTTTTGTTTCTTCTTTAACTTCTTCTGCTTTTTCTTCAACCGGGGCTTCCTCTACGGGAGCGGGCGCGGTGAGAGTGAGCGCGAAGTAATGTTTGTCTGCTTCTTCTTTTTCTTCAATCGCTATCGGCTGTTCGACAAGCTCGTTTTCTTTAACAAGGCGGTCGATAAGCTCTAAGGCTTTGACGAATTTTTCTTTGCCGTCGATTATGCAAAGCGTAGGCGTTTCGGCATATTCCTTGGCGGTTACGGCTTTTACTTCGTAACCTGCGTCCGCGGCGGACTTAGCGTCTATGGCAAGGTATAACTTGATTTCCGTAGCGGAAGAAGCAAGTATGGCGAGCGTTGCCGTTTCGCCGTCTTTGAGCTTGGTCGGGTCTTCATATGCGCCGTGGCTCAAAAGCTCGGCGCGGAGTTTTGCAAAATACGTTTCAATCGTACCCGGGGTTAACGCCGCGACCCATTTAGCGTAAACTTTAATATTCTTGCGGCGGGTGATAACGGTGTCGAGGAATCTTCTCGTCAATTCCTTATCTTCATACCAGCCGGCGAAAACGTAACCCGCTTTGACGGGGTTTTCCGGCATAACGAAACTTTCGCCCTTTCTCGCCTTGACGGTAACGGCTTTGCTGCCGTCGCCCGTAACGAAGCGGATAGAATATTTAACGTTCTTAACGATGATTACGATTACGGCAATCAAGAGAATAAGAGCCAAAATCGCGATTATATAGAAAAGCGGCTGAGTGAATATGCTTCCCGAATTTACTTCCGAAACGGCGAAGAGATTGAAAGCGTTTGTTTTGAACATAAGGATATTTCCCTCCTTTAACTCGTAGGCGAGCGGAGTCACCGCGGAATCGCCTTCGGCACTTCTTGTGTAATAATAGCAAAGCGAAGTATTTTCCGCTTTATTTTTTGCTAAGTAATCGTTTGCGCAAGCGGCGATGTTTTCCGCTTTGTCCGCGCCCGCTTTTGCGACGAAGTTAATCTTTTTGAGCAACATCGAAAGCAAGCTTTCGTGGTTCTTTATGTAGACTTCGTAATATTTTTCCAAGTCGACGCTCACTTCGTACTCGATTTTTTTGCCCGTCGCGTCCTCGGTTAGCGTCGTCCATTCGGTCGGTCCCGCGTAGACGGAGATAAGCATAAAGTACGCCACGCCGAGCTTTTTATCGTCTTTGCGAATGGCGTTTTCGGCGTTCACCTTAGCCGCGCCCGAGCCGCAATTCAACGCTTTGACGACCGCACGCCCCGGGAATACCGCAACTTTTGTATCGGTGCCTTGATAGTAAGCCGTTACGGTGAACACGCCGTCCTCGCTTTGTACGGTATCCTTATCGGCGTAAGGCACGTCGTCGGGGTTATAGCTCTTTACGAAAGCGTCGAAGCGTATCTTTTCCGCGGAATATTCTTTCAAAACGTCCTTAGCGGCGTTGGGGAAGAAAACTTCGTTCAAAGCTTCGATTGAAGCTACGACTTTAGCTTTTAAAGCGGCTTTTCTCGCGGCGAACTGTTCGTCCGTTTCGCCGTCGTTTTTGCCGATATAACCGTCGCGCATGGCTTCGTAATCGCAAAGGTCGTTATACGTTCTTTCGACGTCGTTTTTGGGAACGGCTATGAGTTCGTCCTTGCCCGCCTTTGCGGCTTCCTCGGCTGCCGAAGAAGCTTTAAGATACTTTTCGTCGTCCTTTTCGTCGGAAACGTCGGTCGTGTAAGTAACAGCTTCTATCTTCGCCAAGTACTCGTCCGCAATGCTCTTTACCGCCGTTTTCGCGGTCGTATCGAGCGCGCCTACGACTAATGCCGGGGAGCCTTCAACGCTTAAAAGTTCGTCGCGTTTATTTTCGAGCGAAGTTTTCGCCGCGCTCTTTGCTTCGTCGAACAAAACTTGTTTTGTTTTAAGCGTATCGAGCTTGGTTTTTAACGTTTCTAAGCGTTCGAGATACTTGGCTTCTTTTTCGTAATATTTAAAATCTTTGCAATTATCGCTCGTGGCTTTAACCGCGTTCAAAGCGAGGGTAAGCTCGTTCGTCACGGTTTTTCTGTCCGTAAGCCGATACTTTTCAGCCGCGTAAGTATTCTTGTAGTCGGTCGCCTTTTCGGCTACTTTTACAAGAGATAACATCGAATCGTACGCGCCGGTATCGCCCGTGTCGACGTAAGCGTCGCACATTTTTTTGAAGTACGCCGCACCCTCGTCTATCGGCTCCACTTTAGCCTTGTTTTCCTCGTAATAATTTTGCGCTTCCGCCGCGGTAGGCGCGACTGCGAAGGCTTTTACTCCGCTAAGAGAAAAAGCGAGCAAAAGAGAAAAAACGCAGACTAAGGCGAGCGATATTATCGAATTTTTCCTTAATGACTTCATATCGTCTCTCCCGACGGTTTCTCGCGCCCTCAAAAGCGGAAACCCGCCTTAAAAACGTTCTCGAAACCGAATAAACTAAAACGTACTTATATAATATCATATCGCGCGCGAATTTTCAATAGTTTTCGCTAAATTTTTTCGCACGATTTTTAGTTTTTTTCGCCCGATTTTGAATTTTTGTCCGCCGAAAACGGATAATATCGCCGAGTTTTCATTTTTCATAATTTCAAAAGTCCGCCTATAAGTCGATTATCGCGCATTTTCGGATTTTTTGGCAATTTTTCGCTCTTAAAAAACACCCGATTTTGAATTTTTTGTGAACGATTTCACAAAACGAACACAATTAAGCATTGGAAAAGTGTTTTACAAAGCAAAAAATTGACAAAATTTATTTTTACTTCGCTTGCAAAGCGCGGCGGAATGTGTTAACATGGGGGTATGAGAAACTTATTTTTGGCGTTTAAACCGAGTGCGGGAACGATTGCGATTTTTTGCTGCGTTGCGGTTGCACTTATCATTATTATAATAGCTCTTTTTATGCGGGGCAAGAAAAGCGAACCGCGTTACAAACTCAAAAGTTCGCTTATGACGAGGACGGAAGCGGAATATTTCCGCGCAATTTGCGCCGCCGCGCCAAGGTATATCGTTCTGCCGCAAGTCAACCTTGCCTCTATTATAGATAAGGAAGGCGGCGGATTCAGAACGGAACTTTTCCGCAACGCCGACTTCGGAATATTCGACGAAAACTATCGCCCCGTCGCGCTTATAGAAATAAACGACGACACGCATTTTCGAAAAGACAGAGAGGAACGCGACGAAAAGGTTGCGCTTATCCTAAAAAAAGTGCGGTTGCCTCTCATCACTTTTTGGACTTGCGAGGGCTTTGACGAGAACGAGATAAAGAGGACTTTATCGAGATATTTATAACGAAAATCAATGATTAACTAACAAAAAAGCTTCGCCCGAAAATTTTCGGGCGAAGCTTTTTTTTGCGGTTTATATAGTAGGAACTTATTCTTATTCCCGATAGGATAATCACTTTTTAGTAATATGTTTTCTGGGGTTACCCAAAAAGTAAAGCGCGGTAACGCCCGGTCCGCAGTGTGCGCCGACGACGAAACCTATATCGAATATTTTCACCTTTCCTTTGAGATTCGGAAAATATTCTTCGACTTTGTTTTTAAGCAGTTCCGCCGTTTCGGGACTGTTAGAATGGTTGATATAGCACTTGCCGTCATAATTTTTGCCGCCGAGAGCTTCTTCCTTCATGACTTCGAAGGTAGCGTCGAGGGCTTTGCGTTTGCCGTGAGCTTTGGAGTAAGCGACAATTCTGCCCTCGTCGTTGAGCTTCATGAGCGGGCATATGCCGAGAATTGTGCCGATGAGCGAAGTGACGGCGGAAACCCTGCCGCTGCGCTTAAAAAAGGAAAGGTCGGTGCAGAAAAACTGATGGTGAACGTTGTTGCGGTAATCTTCCACCCACTGCTTTACGTCGTCGAGAGGTTTGCCCGCCTCTTTCATGTCCGCCGCGTAATCGACCAAAAGCCCGTAGCCCGATGACGAGCAGAGCGAATCCACCACGACGATTTTTCTGTCGGGATATTTTTTCATGATAGTCGCCGCCGCTTCGAAAGCGTTGTTGACGGAACCGGACATTCCCGAGCCGAAAGCTATATGCAAAACGTCGTTTTCTTTCGATATCTTTTCGAAGTACTCTTCGTAAGTCGCGGTGTTAATTTGAGAAGTGACGGGCTTTGCGCCCGCTTTAAGTTTAGCGTAAAACTCTTCGGTCGAGCCGGGCGTTCTTTTCATGTCGTCTTCGAAAATTTCCGTGCCGATAGTATAGGTGTAAAAGATGACGGGTATGCCCCTGTCGGCCATATTTTTATACGGTTCGTCCACCGTCGATTCACAGCTTAAAATATAGTTTCTATTCATAGTAATACCTCTTGCTATTTTTCGTTTTTATGCCTCGGCAAACAATTTTGCCGTCAACGTTATATTACTACGTTCGGCTCGTCTTTACAACCTACCGCCCTGCTTTTTGGGTATACGAATGAGTTTTAATCGGTAGAAAGACAAAAAAGAAGCTCTACCGTAAGTAGAACCTCTTTTTTAGTGCGCGTATAAGTCGATTACCGCTTAATATTGATTTTTTAAGAGAGTTTCGATTTTTACTGCGTTTACTAAAACTTCCGTCGCCGTTTTAAGCTCGCTAAGCGAAGGATAGCTCGGCGCGATTCTGATATACGAATTTTCGGGGTCGATATGGTACGGGTGAGTCGCGCCCGCTTCGGTAAGCTTTACGCCGGCTTTTAGGCACCTTGCGACGACTTCCTTTGCGCAACCTTTGGTCTTTAAAAGTATAAAGTACCCGCCGTTCGGCTTCGTCCATTCGGCAAATCCTTTCAAGTTTTCCTCTAAGATTTTTTCTACGAGTTCGAACTTGGGGCGCAAAATGTCGGCGTGTTTTCTCATCTGCTCCTTTATTCCGTCAAGGTTTTTGAAAAATCTTACGTGGCGGAGCTGGTTAACCTTGTCGAAGCCTATCGTCTGGATTGAAAGTTGTTTTTTGATTTCCGCAACGTTATTTTCGCTTGCGGCAAGCGCGGCTATGCCCGAACCGGGAAAGCTTATTTTTGAAGTGGAAGTAAACTTATACACGATATCGGGGTTGCCCGCCTTTTTGCATTCGTCTAAAATTTCAAGCAAAAAGTCTTGCTTGTCGGGGTATAAGTGATGCACGGAGTACGCGTTATCCCAATAAATGCGAAAGTCTTTTGCTGTTGGTTTTAAGCGAGCAAAGCGTTTTACCGTAGCTTCCGAATAAGTCGTACCGTCGGGGTTAGAGTACTTAGGCACGCACCATATGCCCTTGACGGCTTCGTCTTTTATCAGTTCTTCGACCATATCCATGTCGGGTCCGTCGGCGTTCATCGGCACGTTTATCATTTCTATGCCGAAATATTCCGTTATCGCAAAGTGCCTGTCGTACCCCGGGACGGGGCAAAGCCATTTGATTTTTCCTTGCTTAGCCCACGGCTCGCTGCCTAAAACGCCATGCGTCATCGCGCGCGAAATACAACCGTACATTATAAGGAGCGACGAGTTGCCGTATATGATAATGTTTTGCGGCGGAACTTCGATTATATCGCCTAAAAGCCTTTTGCACTCTTCTATTCCGCCTAAAACGCCGTAGTTTCTGCAATCTATGCCGTCCTCACACCTTAAATCGGTAGAGGAATTAAGCACGTCCATCATCTTCATGGATAAGTCTAACTGCTCTTTGCACGGCTTTCCGCGCGACATATCGAGTTTTAAATTGAGCAAAAGGAAGTCCTCGTATTGTTTTTCAAGCAGTTCAATCGTTTCCATAATTCCTCCGAAAATTCTCGTTTTTTACCCCGAACGTGCGGAAAAACAAACCAAAGCCGCCTAAATTAAAGCCGTTATCGCCGTCACGCCGTAACCGAGAATAAGAGCGAGCGCAAAGGTAGTAAGAGCTATTAAAAGCGATTTTTTTACGTTTTCGCCGTTCTTAAAAAGCACGGCAAGCCCTATTCCGCTGTTAGCGGCAAGCCCGGCGAGCGCGCCGCCGAGAGAAAGGTAGCCGTCGCAGAAAAGTTCGGTTATAAGCACCGACGAAGCGCAGTTAGGTATAAGCCCGACCACCCCCGAAAGGAGCGGTTGAAGCCACAAAGACGACGAAAGGAACGCGGAAAGGCGTTCTTCGCCCACTAAAAGTTCGACAATTAAGCCGAACGCAAAGCTTACGACAAAAACGTACGCAATGATTTTTAACGAATGGATAAGCGGGTGCAAAAGAAGAGTTTTTAAAGCTTCGCGCTTGCCGGTTATTTTGTGGTGGCAGCATCCGTCGCCGTCCTCGTCCTCTTTTACGTCGTCCTCGTCCTCTTTTATTTCCTTAACGTCCTTTTTAATAAGCGCGTTTATTGCAAAGCCCGCTATGCACGCGTAAACGAATTTTATCGCGATTATAAGAGCTAATTTGCCCCAAACGACAGACTCCGTGACCGCGCGCGAAAACATTATCGGCAAGGCTTCGTCGCTCGTCGCGATATACACCGCAATGAGCGTTCCCGCAAGAATATAGCCGCCTTGATAAAGCTTAG
This sequence comes from Christensenella sp. UBA4636, assembly GCA_002405915.1. Lineage (GTDB taxonomy): Bacteria > Bacillota > Clostridia > Christensenellales > Borkfalkiaceae > UBA4636. Next base: position 4,581 of record DHMS01000036.1, on the reverse strand, counting down.
TCGCAACGACCGAAAATCCGCACTGCGGAATAATGCCTATCGCCGCGCCGAAAAACGGCGAAAACCTGTTGCCGAATATTTTTTTGAGCCGCTTTTCTTCCGATTCTCTCGACTCCAAAAATTCTATAAGCACGTACACTAAAAATATTACCGGCAGGATTTTAAGCGAATCGAGCGCGGAATCTTTTAACACGTCCAAAAACTTTTCCATAAGCAAATTTCTAATCCCTCTTTTTATCTACTTTTTTAAAAGGCTATATGTTTGATAAGTGTATTTTTAGCACATTATGCTAAAAAAAGCAAGCGTTTTTACGCCGCTTTAGATAATCGGCGCCGCATTGCATTGACAAAATTTTCAATAAGTTATACAATGATTATATAATTTCGATTTTTTAAAAACAAAAATAACAAGATACGAGGTTTTTTATGAAAATACTTAAACGAATTTTAAGAATAACACTTATCGTCCTTGCGGCGATAGCGTTGCTCATTTGCGGCGCGAACATCTATATGCGCGTATCTTTTTCCGCGTTTTACGACCGTTCGGAAAAGTATTCGGCTATTCCCGGCACGCGCGACAACTTCGTTCAGCAAGGGCTTTGCGCTTACGAGGACGGTTTTTTGACTGCGGGCTATATGTCTAACGGCTCGTCTTCGCGCGTTTACTACTTCGACAAGGAAAAATCCTACTACGTCGAACTCGTTAGCGCGGACGGCTCCGAGTACGACGGGCATACGGGCGGAATCGCGATAAACGACGATTACGTTTATATCACCGGCAGCAATCAAATAGACGTGTTCTCGGTTGCTGACTTTGCCGAGGGCAAGAAAAAAGCGCAGGCAATCGGCAAGATAGAAACGCCGATTAACCCCGCGTTCTGCTCCGTAAACGGCGGATTCTTCTATATCGGCTCATTCTATCGCGACCCGGGCGACAAATACAAGACCAAAGAATGGGAACACATTACTACGCCCGACGGAACCGAAAACCCCGCTACGATAATTTCCTACCGCCTCGACATTTCCGCGAAAGACAACTTCGGCATTAAAAAGACGCCCGAATCGGTGTTTTCTATCCCCGCGCTCGTGCAAGGAATGTGCTTCACACCCGATTACATGGTGCTTTCCGCCTCTTACGGTTTAGCGGCTTCACACCTTTATTTCTACGATTTTGCCGCCTCTCAAAAGGACAGTATTGAAGTCGACGGCGTAAAAGCCAATCTTTACTACCTTGACGGCAAAGTTTTGCGCAACACCGTAAAAGCAATCCCCATGAGCGAAGAGATAGTCTACAAAGAAGGCAAAATCTACGTCATGACGGAAGCCGCTTCCAACAAATATATCTTTGGCAAATTCGTGGGATTAGGAAACTTCTACTCGTACAACGTGTAAAATGTTTAAGTTCGCCGTTTTTGTTCTAACTGCGAACTTAACTCGATATGCGGCGAATTTTCGCCGCTCGGAACATAAACTTAATTTGAAAATATATATAGCAAAAGGGCTTAAAAAAATGAACAGAGGAAAATTTTACTTAACGGTGGTTATTTTCAGCCTTACGGGGCAGATAGCGTGGGTTGTCGAAAACATGTACTTCAACGTATTTATTTACAACGTGTTTTCGGCTTCGGCGGCGCAAATATCTCTCATGGTGTCGCTCTCTTCCGCCGCGGCGACGGTAACCACGCTTATTGTCGGGGCGTTTGCCGATAAGGTCGGAAAGCGCAAAATCTTCATTACGTTAGGCTACATATTGTGGGGCGTATCCGTAATGGTTTTCGCGCTTTTAAGGAAGGACATTATCGAAAAGTTTGTTCCTGCCGCGCGCGTTACGGCGGTCGGCGTCGCTTTAGTCATCGTCATGGACTGCGTTATGACGTTTTTCGGTTCCGCCGCCAACGACGCATGCTTTAACGCTTACTTAACGGACAACACCGACTCCACAAACCGAGGCAGAACGGAAGGAATAAATTCTATGATGCCGCTCGTTGCGATACTCGTTGTTTTCGGCGGGTTTATGGCGTTCGACTTGACGAAAGAATCGAGATGGACGGCAATATTTTCGATTATAGGCGTACTCGTCGTGATAATCGGCGTTTTAGGCGTGTTTTTGATAAAAGAAAAGCCGATAGACGCAAGCGGCAACAAAAGCTATTTCAAGAACATAATTTACGGTTTTCGTCCGTCGGTTATAAAGAGCAGCCCCGAGCTTTATCTTTCGCTCGCTTGCTACGCCGTTTTCGGCATAGCGATACAGATATTCATGCCATATCTTATCCTTTACTATTCGGTAAGTTTAGGGCTTGATAATTACGTAGTCATAATGGCTCCCGCCATAATTTGCGCCGCGGCGTTCACCTTTTTCTACGGCAGACTTTACGATAAATTAGGGTTCGGTAAAACGATTTTTACGCCCGTAGTCATAATGACGACGGGGTTTTTGATTCTCTTTTTCTTTAAGCAAACGCCGCTCGTTTTTATCGGTTCGCTCTTGATGATGTGCGGATACCTTGCGGGAACGGGGATTTTCGGCGCGGTCGTAAGAGATTATACACCCGAAAGTAAAACGGGAATGTTTCAAGGACTAAGAATTTTCGCTCAGGTGCTTATTCCGGGGCTTATCGGTCCTACTATAGGCGCGTTCGTTCTAAGGAACGCAGATAAAGTAACGAACAGCGACGGAACGCAATCGTTCATTCCAAACGAAAAAATATTCATCGCCGCGGCGATTGTCTGCATTGCTCTCGCGATCCTGCTTATTCCCGTAACGCTGTTTATAAAAAAGCGTAAACTAAGCGCAAAAACGGAGAAAACGATATGAGCAACGCATTTTCTTCGCTTTATCCGACACCGCAAAGGAAGCGTAAAAATTACTTTATTTTGTCCGACGGGTGGAAGCTTAACGGCAAGGATATTTCCGTACCTTATCCGCCACAATCCAAGCTTTCTTTCTATGACGGGAAAATAGGCAAAACGCTTTCGTATACGATAGATTTCACCTACCCCGAACGCTTCGAAAATCTTCCGAAAGGCAGCAAAATTTATCTAATCTTCGGCGCGGTCGACCAGACGGCGGAAGTTAGCCTTAACGGAAAAGCGATTGCTTTTCACGAGGGCGGATATCTGCCGTTTAAAGTTGACGTGACCAAGATTTTGAAAGAGAAAAATTCGCTCGCAGTGAGCGTACGCGATACCCTTTCACTCAAATATCCTTACGGCAAGCAACGGAAAAAGCGCGGCGGAATGTGGTACACGCCCGTCAGCGGCATTTGGGGAAGCGTTTATTTAGAGGCGCGAGGAGAAGACGAGATAAAGTCTTTCGCCTTTACTCCGGACTTAAAAGGCGTGAAAGTCGATATAGACTGCGAAAAGCCTTGCGTTATCGAAGTTATTCTGCCGAGCGGGCAAAAGCTTGTCAAAAATAAAACTAAGTCTACCTATCTTTCTATCCCCGACGAGGAAATACGGCTTTGGTCGCCCGACAATCCTTACGTTTACGAAACGAAGATAAAAAACGACGCCGACGAAGTGAAAACTTACTTTGCGTTGCGCACTTTCGAAACTAAAAAAATAAACGGCACGCCGCTGTTTCTTTTAAACGGCAAACCGATATTTTTGAGTTGCGTACTCGACCAAGGGTATTTCGAGGGCGGAATTTTCCTGCCCGACGACCCTAACGAATGGGCAAAAGATATTCTCAGAATGAAATCGCTCGGGTTCAACTGTTTGCGCAAACACATAAAAATTGAGCCGGAAACGTTTTACGAAGCGTGCGACAGACTCGGCATGCTCGTATTGCAAGATATGGTGAACAGCGGCTCGTATAAGTACATACGGCAAACGGTTTTGCCGACGATAGGCTTAAAGTTCGGGCTTGACAAAAAGATTTTCAACACCAAACGGCGCAAATTTTTTATAGAGCATACGCTTGAAACGGTTAAAACGCTTTATAATCACCCGTCGATTATCGGTTGGACTATTTTCAACGAGGGCTGGGGGCAGTTTAATTCCGACAAAATCTACACGCTCGTAAAAGCCGCCGACCCTTCGCGGTTTATCGATTCGACGAGCGGTTGGTTCGCCCGCAGAAAAAGCGACGTAAAGAGCGAACACGTTTACTTTCACAATCGCATTTTAAAGGGCAACGGCAAGCAAGTGCTTTTTTTGAGCGAATGCGGCGGATACGGCAGGCTCGTTGAGGGGCATGTTTTCACCGATAAGCTTTACGGTTACGGCAAAACGGCAACTTCCGCAACGGAGCTTACCGACAAATTTAAGCTCTTAATAGACGAAATGATTATCCCGTCGCTCAAAAACGGGCTTTGCGGGTTCGTGTACACGCAGCTAAGCGATATCGAGGACGAAATCAACGGTTTGTACACCTACGACAGACAGGTTCTGAAAGTCGACGGCAAGCGCGTTAAAGGCTTAATCGACAAAGTAAACGAGCAATTTTTATCCATTTACAAAAACTATTAAAAAGCTGGGGCTGTCGCGTTAAGCGGCAGCCTTTAAACAAAAAAAGAACACTCGACCGAGGAAAAGGGTTGAGTGTTCTTCGCTTTTATGGTATAATTTTCTTGA
>DHMS01000032.1:6899-46828 GCA_002405915.1 Christensenella sp. UBA4636 | reverse complement strand
GGTCAAATATATTGTATCAGGAGGACGAAATGTTTCATAAAATAACTTCGCTTGCAACTTTGCCAAATTTTGTATTGCTCGTAGGGTTTTCGGACGGCGAATTCAGACAATTCGATTTGAAACCTTATATCGAAAAATATCCGCCTTTCCGCTCTTTAACAGAAATAAACGGGCTTTATGAACAAGCCAAAATTGACGCGTGCGGATTTGGAATAGTGTGGAACGACGAGCTTGACGTGTCCGCCGAGGGCGTTTACGAGCGCGGCGTTGCTTGCAGTAAGCCTAACGACGTAGAAGAATACAAGCAAAAAATTATAGCCGAACTTGTGAAAGCGCGCAACAAAACGGGACTTTCGCAAAAACAATTAGAGATTTTGTCGGGCGTTGCTCAACCTTGCATTGCAAGGACGGAAAAAGGCGCGACAGACCCCAAACTGACTACGCTTTTAAAAATGCTTGAACCGCTCGGCTTAACCTTGACGATAACGACAAGACAACCTATCAACGAATAATTTTCGGCTACGGCAATAATTACGCCGTAGCTTTTTTATTGCCCTTTAAGATGCTTTTATCCCCTATCTGTTTCGTTTATAAAGTTTGCTAAATTGATAAGGGCTTTTGTTGAGTGCGATTTTTTGACGATATAAATAAGCTTGTCGGAATACGATAAAACGCAATATACTTTTATGCCCGACGAATTTAAACGGCGGGAGATTTGCCGAGCGAAAGTTTGAGAGAATGAGCCGACGAGGGAAAGAACGAAAAAACCGTCCTCGGCGGTGATGAAAAAGTCGCCTGAGGAGCGTATGGCTTGGATTGCTTCCGGGATTTTTGAGTTGTCCTCGTCGATATAGAAAGCTAAATCATTCGTTGATAAATAAAGCGCGAGCGGGTCGCCTAAAATGGTGAAAAGTTTGCTTAACGCAATAAAAATATTTGATAAACCGCCGATTTTTTGCTTTACGGAAATTTTCAAGGCAGACTTGCCCGCAACGGCTTTCGGCGCGTTCTTTTTACTGCAAAAAGGGCTTTCCGAAACGAGCGTGAAACGAGAGGACGGAACGAAAGACGAGCAAACGACGAGCGGAATATCCTTGCCGACAAGATACTTAGCAACCGACGGGCAAACGACGTTCGCGCCGAAACGAGATAAGGTCTCAAGCTCCCTGTAATTTAACTTTTTGACAGTTTTCGCCTCGACAAAAATGCGTGGGTCTGCCGATAAAACGCCCTCTTCGTCCGTAAAATTTTCATACGTATTCGCAGAAAAAGCTTCACTTAAAATCGCGCCCGTGATATCCCCGCCGCCGCGCGGAAAAAGCCTTACTTTGCCTTGCTCGTCCGCGCCGTAAAATCCGGGAACGACTACCCCGTCGTCAATATTAGTCTTTTCGGCGGCGGCGCGGCATTTTGCCCTATCAACTTCGCCGTTACCGTCAAAAAATATTAGTTCGAGTGCGTCTTTAAAAGCAAACCCGAGCTTTTTTGCGACTATCAACGCCGTGAGATATTCCCCTCGCGATATAAAGGCTTGCTCGTCGCTTGCGCACGCTAAAAGCTCGTTATAAGCAATCGCAAAAAAGCTTTCGTCTTGCGTGTACTCCGCAAATTTTCGCGCTAAAAAATTTATCGATTGTTTCTTTTCTTTTTCGTCTTTTATTACAAAAACATTCCTTAAAAAATCCGTCGTTTTTTCTTCCGAACAAAAGCCTTTACCGGGCGCGGAAACGACTATGATTTTTCGGTTGCTATCTTCTTTTACAATCCTTAAAACGTTGCTTAGCCTTTCGAGAGTCGCAAGCGAACTGCCGCCGAACTTACCGAGCTTTAACATACAAAAAAGGAACGATTTGTTGTCGTTCCCCTACTCCCGATATATTATATCGGCAAAATTTTAAATTTATGCGGAAAAAGCACGCAAAACTTATTCGATTGCCATAATCGAAGCGTTTTTAACGTTTTCCGTGTTGCGTATCGCCTGGACTAAGTCGGACACGTCGATAGCGACGTCCGTAACGTCAACGGTAAGCGTGATAAACCCGACTCCCCTCACGCTCATGGCTTGGTTAATCGCGATAACGTTCGCGCCGAAATCGTAAACGGTGTCGAGAATTGCGCCCAAAACGCCCTTTTTGTCGGCTGTTTTTACGGTAATTATGCTTTTTTTGCCGTACTGTTCGGTCGCGCGGAAAATCTTATCCTTGTACTTATAGAACGTGGAACGGGAAATATCAACTTCCTTGCAAGCTTCGCTCACGCTCATTTTGCTGTCCTCAACCAAGCTTTTCGCTTTGAGAACCGATTCAAAGTAATCGGGTAATATCGATTTATAAACAATGAGTAATTCGTCTTTCATACGAGTTTTCACGGCGGAAAACAAAGCTTCCGCGCCCCTAATTCTTCTTTTTTGTCTATTATATAATGTTTTTCGTGAAAAGACAAGTGTTTTTGTATCAAAAACAAATTTAATTTAAAAATTATTTAAACTTTGTTATGTAAAAAGGAAAAAACGCAAAGCAAAAGCGCGGCGGAGCGTTCCGCCGCGCAAAAATGCCTTTCTAAATTACCTATTAAGCGGTTGAAGAGTGAAAGAAGTTGCGTTGCCCTCGTAGCTGCCCGCTTCCACGGCTTCGTACATTCGCTTTCCGCCGACAATAGTTTCCTTTACCGTGTAATACACTTCGCCGTCAAGTCCGACTTTTGCAAAAACTCTTTTAGGATTTTTATCATCGATAGAAACTTCTCCGCAATTGCTCAAAATCGTTATGTATTTTATTTCTATCTGATTTCTTAAACAATTCCACATATCTTTACAATACGAGAAATTACCATCGCGCATAAAAAATAATATGCCATCATCAAACAGTGCAGAATTATATTCTGTTGTGTCGTATTGATTTATACCGTATCTGATATAATTGCGATTTTCAACGTAAGCATAATATTCTTTTTCTTCAGAGATATAGTTATAATAATCTAACGCATAGCTATTAAACTCACCAAATCGTTTCACCCAACCATTTTTAACGGCAGAATAAACCCAAGGTACAGTGTCGTTAAACTTTATAAGATAAAAATTATCATTATCTGTTAATTCACGTTTTATGTTATTTTTTTCTATTATAAAAAATTTTTCAATTTGACGCTCTTCAGAACGTGTACCCCATTCGTTGTTAACCGTTATCTCAATTGTTGAATTTTCAACCATAACGGCTTCAGCATTAGAGTTTTTACAATATTTTCCTCTTTTGGAACCATTCGAAGCATAAATAATCGAATTCGTTTGTTCGTCGTAATATTCATCATCTTGCCCGAAATCAGCACAAATATATTTTGTCCCGTATTTATCCTTAAAAAATGTTGAAACCCATATATTTTTGTTTTTAATTATAGGCGTAAAAACAAGTTCGTCATTTTCGTTTACGCTTAAATCATAAAGCAACCGATTACATTCACTATCCTCGGCTTTTACCATTCCGTCATATGTACTATCTATATACGTATCGTCAAGAGAATAAACATGCCCGCTTTCGTTATCTATGATAAAGCTTCTACAATGATTTTCTTCCAAGGCATATCTGCCGCCAAAATTTGCATTATTATGTTTGTAAGAAATAACTCCATTAAAACCGATGCCATTATCATCAACTCCATTTTTTCCGACAAACACCACGAAAGTAAAATTGCCCGAAACGTAAACGCGGCTTATATGCGCTTTCATTTCGTCTTGAGTGAGAACTTTTTCTTTGCCTTTGCCGCGGTGGCGAACGACGTAAGTTTTGCCCTCTTCAAGCCCGCTTAACGTGATAACGCCTTGTTTTTTGTTTTCGTCCTCAGCGGAATTATCTTCTATTTCGCTAAAAACTTCTTCGCCGTCGACTAAAACGGTATACTTAAAGCCTTTATTTGCAAAAAACGAAAGCGTTCCGTCTGCCGAAACGTACTCCTTTTCGCCTTTCACTTCGCCGAAAAGACTGTTTTCGATTTTTGTGAACGAGAGTTTTTCATACTCGTAGCCGTCTTCCGTTTCGGTTGCGGTAAGCAAATAATCTTTCGTTTGTTCCGCGGAAGCGTTGTCAAGCGTGACGGGAACAGCCATAACGCCCGCTTGCGCGTTTGTATGCGCCTTTACGCTGCTTTTTGTCACGCTCATTTTGCCTATGCCGACCGCCGAAGCGTTTTCAATGCTCGCAACGTAGCCCGCTAAATCTTCCACACCGATAGAACATGCCGAAAGATTAGGCATAAGCAAAGCGCAAAAAACCGCGACTACGATTAAAGAAATCAATCTTTTTTTCATAATACTCCTTTCTTGATTTTACCTTTTTGTAAAATCCCTTGTAAATTATTGTTAGATATCATCTAACTATTATATATTATAGTTAGATATTATTTAACTGTCAAGCAAAAGAAGTTAGATTGTATTAAACTTTCTGTATTATGATGAAGAATAAACTGACAGTCGAGAGCAAAACCGACGTGAAAGAAGTTTTTTGCAAAAATTTGGATATTGCCGTAAAAGAATCGGGTTTTACGTACGCAAGCGTGGCGGAAAAGCTCGGGATAACCAAAGCAACGATGTCCATGTACAAGCATGGCAAAGCTTTGCCGTCGCTCGAAACCTTTTCGCTTTTATGCGACGTTCTCGGCGAATCTGCAGACTTTCTGCTCGGCAAAAAAGATTATTGAATTTTAGATTATCAAACGCAAAAACGCCGTAAAAAAGCGATATTTTTATAAATTTAAGCAAACAAAAAAGGAATTCTCCGAAAGACAGAGAGTTCCTTTTTTATTGATTTTATTCTTAATATAAATAATAAAGATTTGCTTGAAAATTTTCAAATAGTATGATATACTATAAAAAAGTGTTTCGGATTGCAACATAACAGATATTTTTAAAATTAAACGTGCGAAGGAAAACATATGAAAGAGTTAACTGTAAAAGGCGTAGATATTAAGTATAAAAAATTCAACGAAAGCGATTATATTTGCCTAACGGATATTGCGAAATACAAAACCGACGAACCAGACGCACTTATCGGAAACTGGATGCGCAATCGCAATACCGTTGAATTTTTAGGTATATGGGAAACCTTGTATAATTCCGATTTTAAACCCGTCGAATTCGAGGGGTTTAGAAAACAAGCCGGTTTGAATTCCTTTTTGCTCTCGCCTAAAAAATGGGTAGAATCAACAAACGCTATAGGCATTATATCCAAGTCGGGAAGATATGGAGGAACGTATGCCCATAAAGATATCGCATTTGAATTTGCCAACTGGATATCGGTTGAATTCAAGTTATATTTTATAAAAGAATTTCAACGCTTAAAGGACGAAGAGTTAAAACAACTCGGTTGGTCGGCAAAGAGAGAACTTGCAAAAATAAACTATCATATACACACTGACGCCATAAAGGAAAATCTTATTCCCTCCGAACTTACAGCAGCGCAAACAAGCATTGTATATGCAAGCGAAGCCGACGTTTTGAATATGGCATTGTTTGGCAAGACGGCTCGCGAATGGCGCGAAGAAAACCCAGATAAAAAAGGAAATATCCGCGATTACGCAACTATAAACGAGCTTATTTGCCTTTCAAATATGGAAAATATAAACGCCGTATTCATCGCCGACGGAATGTCGCAGTCGGAAAGACTTAAAAGACTAAACCAAATCGCTATCTCTCAAATGAAAGTATTGAACGACGTAGAAAGCAGAAAGTTGCTGAAGTAATTTTCGTAAAATATCAACGTTTTCACAAGTTCAATCGGCAGTTTTGCCTTTAGAGCAAAACAAAAAAAAGGAATTCTCAGTAACAAGAGAGTTCCTTTTAATTTTGCGCACGGTTTGCGCACAATTTACAAACGTTTTTCGCACGCTTTTCGCAAGGCAAATTTTTGCTTTTTATGCGACCTCGGTTAAGCAGTCGGAAGTGATGGTGATATCGACGGAAACCGTTTCGCCGTTGCGCAAAACTTTCGTCGTAACGACGTCGCCCGCCTTTGCGCCCATAACGGTGTCTATGAGGACAAAGCTTCTTGTGACTTGTTTTTCAACGCCGTTCACCGCGACGGAGATAATTTTGTCGCCGACTTTGAGTTTGCCGTCGGCTGCAGAGCCGGAAGTTATCGCCGCGATTTCCACTTCTTCGACAATTTTCAAAAGCCCCGTTTCGCTGTCTAAAACGGCGGAAGAGGAATTGGATTTGACCTGAACGCCGATAAGCGGTTTTTTGAAGGTCGTATTCGACGAGCCGAGGCAGTATTCGATTATGTTTTCAACGACCGGCTCAACCTGAGCGGACGGAAGCGCGTAATACATGCCTTCGGTATTGTCTTCGATATTTTTTGCATTAACTATGCCGAGAAGTTTGCCTTCCGCATCGAACAAACCGCCGCCCGAGTTGCCGGAGTTGATAGCCGCGTCGAAACGCATTACGCGGTAAGTCGTTTCGTTGCCGCGCGGGTCGTTCATCGAAATATATTCGCTGTCTACCGACAAAACGCCGCTTGTAAGCGATATGCCGTTAGCCCTCGAATTGCCGACGGCATAAACCGTTTCGCCCACGCTCGCTTCGTCGGAATCGGCAAAACTTACAGCTTTGACGGACGAATTTTTGATAACGTCGCTTCCGCTCACCTTTAAAAGCGCGATATCGTAAGTGGAAGTTCCGCCGACGTATTCGCAATCGATTGCGTAAGAATCGCTCTGTTGACCGTAAATGTAAACTTTAATCGTTTCGGCAATCTTGTCGGACTTAACTTCCGAAGAATTGTAAACGACGTGGAAGTTAGTCATGATAAGCGCGTCGCCGTTTTCCTTATCGACCGAGTAGAAAACGCCCGTACCGTAAGAAACAGACTTGCTCGTGGTAGTGTTTCCGCCCCAAAATCCGCCGCCGGAACTCGTTCTCACCGTAAAGGTTGCGGCAACATCCACAACGGAGAAAAGCGTGTTGTTCGCAACGACTTCACTGTCCGTAGAACCGAAGTATTCTTTGACGAAATCGGAAAAACTGCCGGTATACGAGCCGTTTTCGACCATTTCTTGATAAAGCTCGTAAGCGGTGTAACCCGCGTTGAAGTTTTCGCCGTCCTTGCCGTTGGAGCCTTTCAGGCTTGCAAGCCACTCTTGCTCGGTGCCGGTAAACCCGTTTCTCACGGCGATGTCGTAAGCGGAAAGCCCGCTTAATGTGCATGCCGAAAAGGTCAAACTCATCGCGACGACGAGAGCCATGATTACCGTTAAAACGAAATATTTTTTCTTCATAATCGCTCCTTTAAAGGTTGAAACCTTTTTTGCTTTTATTTTTATTTTTTCCGTTCCGAAAAGTTGACAAACTTTAAGGTTCGGGATTATACTTTTTTATATGAAAGAAGATAATTTGTTTATAGAAAACAACGTTAAAAAGCTTTTGTCCGCTATCCCTAAGCTAAACTCTTACGGCGAACAAATCACCGTAGCCGCCGCCACCAAAACGCGGACGGTTGAAGAGATACGCCGCGCTTTGAATGCGGGGATTAGCGTTTTCGGCGAGAACAAAGCGCAGGAATTCCGCGATAAGTACCCGTTTTTTATGGGGCTTGACTATCGGTTTTACGGTAGACTGCAAACGAACAAGATAAAATACCTTGTCGGCAAATGTTCGCTCATCGAGTCCGTTGACAGTTTGCGCCTTGCCGAGGAAATTTCTGCATTTTCTAAGCGTTCGGACGTTACGACCGATATTTTAATCGAAGTAAACCAAGGCGAAGCGGAGAAAGGCGGCGTTAGCTTTAAGGAAGCGAAAGAGCTTTTCGCTACCGCGCGGACGCTTGAAAATTTGCGCGTTAAGGGTTTGATGACGGTGCTGCCAAAATCAAGTTTTGAGATAACGCAAGAAAAATGTTTGCAAACGCGCCGCTTATATGATATAATTAAGAGTGAATTTGACGGCGTTTCTATTCTTTCGATGGGAATGTCGCACGATTACGAAATCGCTGTAAAATGCGGAAGTAACTGCGTTCGCCTCGGCGAAGCGATATTCGGAAAGAGAGATTATTCTTTAAAGAACTAACGAAAAAGGAGTTTTTACCATGGGAGTATTCGATAGCTTTATTAAGCCCGAAAGCGAAAGAAAATCTAAAAAGGAAGCGCCGAAGCCGTTCAACATGTCGGAAATGCCTAAGTCCTCGACGGTTGCGGGAACTTTTGACAGGTATTATCCGAGAAGTTTTGCCGACCTTTACCCCATTATCGACGCGTTAAGGCTCGGGCGTTCGGTTATCGTTTACTGCACCGAACTCAAAGAGTCCACCGCCGTTCGCGTACTCGATATTTTAGCGGGCGCGACTTACGCCTTGAAGGGTAGCTGGCAACCTATCGTGAACGAAGTTTTCGTGTTCACGCCCAACACGGACGACGCCGCGCCGAGGTTTTAAAGATTATTAAACGTAATCGGCTTTTGCTGCAACTTCTGTCTTATTCCGCTTCAACCTCTTTACGAGCGTTATTATGCGACCTAAAACTAAAGTTTACCTAAACGCAGACTTTATTTTTTGAAAAATAGGGATTACATTCGTCATCACTAATATTTAATTAGCGAAAAGAGCGCAAACGCGCTCTTTTTTACAGCAAAATTTTATCGGCGTTCGTCTTGAAAAGCTTTTCGGCTTTCTCCTCTCCGTATCTTTTTTTGATAAAATCCCTTGCTCTCTTCATATTATATTCGCGCGTTACGTGAATGTCGCTCGAAACAACGTCCACAAAGTCGTTTTCAAGATAGTTGTACGCACGGCGACGATGGGAAGCGAAAGGAGAAGCGAAAAACGATGAAGCGTTCGCCTGGATTACGGCAGACAAAGAACGAATGTCGGCAACGTCGTCCGCGGAAAGGTATTCGTAACGCTCTATATGCGCGATTATCGGCTTAAAGCCCGCAAGTTTAAGCTCGTACACGGAGCCTGCGATATCGAAAAACTTTGTATACGGGTATTCGCACAAAACATACTTGCCGCCCGCCATGGTCGAAAGTTCGCCGTCCTTTAAAGCTTTATACACACCCTTGTCAATCGTGATTTCTCTGCCTAAAAAAAGTTCAACCCCCGTCGGATTGTTTTCGACGAGGGTGTTGAATGCTTTTTCGATATTCGCCCTCGTCGCTTCGTAAACGCCTCGCCTGAAATGCGGGGTACAAACCATACGGTTTATCCCCTCCTTTTCCGCCTTTTTCAAAAGCGAAAGAGAATCTTCAAGGCTTTTACTGCCGTCGTCAACCGTCGGCACGACGTGAGCATGAATATCCGTCATAATTATTTTTGTTCTCCGTAATAATAGTATTTATTACCGTAATACCCGCCGGAGCGAACGTCGTAGAAGTTCATTACGCTGCCCAAAACGCGCGCGCCGCTCTTCTTTAAAAGTTCGGAAGCTTCGCGTATTTCCTTCTTCTGAGCTTTGCCGTAAGCTACGACAAACAACACTCCGTCCGAAACTTTGGAGATGTGTATGTATTCGGAAACTTGCAAAACGGGCGCGGAATCGAGGAAAATGTAATCGTACTTTTCTCTCAAAGCGGCGATGAGTTTTGCAAATTTTTCGCTCGTTAAAAGGAGCGACGGGTTGAAGATTTCCGAACCTCTCGTGATTATGTCAAGCCCCGAGTATTCGGTGTGTTTTATTATTTCTTCGAGCGTTACTTTATCGGACATGTAATCGACCAAACCTATGTCGTTAGAGAGCGCGAAGAATCTATTTACGCGCGGACGGCGGAAGTCAAGGTCGATAACGAGAACTTTTTTTTCGTTGAACGAAAGCGAAACCGCAAGGTTTGTGCAAACGGTGGTTTTGCCCTCGCCCTCTACCGCCGATTCTATCTGGATAACCTGCGGCTTATTTTCGCCGGACATAAACAAAATATTGTCCTTTAAGGTATTGTAACACTCGTTTATAGAGGACATTTCGTCTTTTTTGACGACGATCTCGTCTTTTCTTACTATCTTTTTGGAACGTTTTTTAATGCCGAAAAGGCGTTTGAAAAAATTGCAGCTCATATCACTTACTCCCTTTTACTTTTACGGAAACGTCCTGCACGTATGCGATAACGTCAAAGCCCGTAGCGTATTCGATATCCTTTTTCGATTCCACGGTATCGTCGAGGCGGGAAGCGATAAAGAACGCGAGATACGAAAGAACGAGCGCGACGAAAGCCGCTATAATCGTGTAAGTTTTCCATTTGTTGGTCGCAACAGCTTTTTCTTCGGTCGAATACTGAACGATGAAAACGGTGTTCGCGAAAGGATAAACATCGTTGCCGTCCGTGCCTTTTTCGCGCGAAACGTCAATAATTGTGTCGGCAATCGCGTTGACCGTCGCGGCGGCGTGTGCCTTTGATGTAAGCGTCGTGTAAGTTACGGTTACGAGCAAGTTCTCGTCCTTATAGGAAACGGAGACAGAATTTTTCTTAAGCTTTTCTATCTTTTTGTCGGGCGAAGTTTTTTCGTTAACCGCGTCGCGAACGACGTCCGTTTCGGTAATCGTGCTTGAAAGCACCGGAATTACGTTTTTGCCGAAAGTTATCGCGGCGTTGTCGTAACTGACGTTAACCCCGCTCGGTTCCTCGTAGAGGTGCTTGGCGTTGATGATAAGCGTTGCCGAAGCTTTGTATTGAGTTTTCACAAAGAGTTTGGATATAACGCCCGCGCAAATAGCGACGAGAAGAGTTATGCCCACTATCGCAGCAAGGTGCTTGACGAAAATATTCCAAAGCTCGCCGAGCGTAACGCCGTCGTCGGCGTACTCGTTTTTAGTCTTTTCTTCCATTGGTTTCTCCGTGGATTTCTTCTTTCTAACGATAGGAACAAGGTCATACGCAAGCCGGCTTTTCTATCGCTACGAATATTTTAGCATATTTAAGCAAGATATTCAACCTTTTTTACGGCAAAACGGCGAAATATCGGGTTTCGTTTTTCTTAAAACATTTTTTAGATGTCAAAAATTGAGCTTTTGCTCCGAAAAAGTTGCTTTTTTTGATAAGTTTCGACGGTTTTCTCTGTCGACTAATCGTCTACGCCCTTCTTTTTTCGTATCTTTTTTATTTCCGTTTCGTAACCGTTGTTGCCGGGGCGATAGAAAACCGAGCCGACGAGCGCATCCGGCAGATACTGTTGCTTGACGTAACCGCCGTAATCATGCGGGTAAAGGTAAGGTTTTTTGGTCGCAAGTTGCTCCTTGCTCATATACGGCGTATTGCGTAGATTTGTCGGCACGAAGTCGTCCTTAACCTTTTCGGCGGCTTCTTTCGCCGCGCCCATCGCCATGACGACGGAATTTGATTTTTCCGCTTCGCAAACGTAAATTATGGCTTCGCTCAAAGGAATCAACCCCTCCGGCAAGCCGAGATTTTGGAAAGCCGTGAGTGCGGATGTTGCGACGACGAGCGCGCGCGGGTCGGCAAGCCCCACGTCCTCGGCGGAGTGGACTATCAAACGGCGCGCAATGATAAGCGGGTCGCACCCGCCCGAAATAAGGCGGTTAGCATAGTACAAAGCCGCGTCCGGACTGCTGCCGCGCAAGGACTTGCAAAACGCGCTGAGCAAGTCGTAATACATATCTTCGTCGTAAGAAAGAGCCTTTTTCTGAATGGATTGTTCGGCGTCTTTAAGCGTGATATGCACTTTGCCGCTACTATCGGGCGGGGTCGTGAGCGCGGCAAGTTCGAGCGCGTTGTACGCTACCCGCATATCCCCCGCAGCCATAACGGCTATGTGGCGGCAAGCGTCCGCGTCGATTGAAACGTCCATGTTCGAAAATCCCCGTTTTTTGTCGTTAATCGCGTTATAGAGGGCTTTTTCGATAATATCGTCCGAAAGTTTTTTAAGTTCGAAAACCCTGCAACGCGACACTATGGCGGGGGTCATTGCGGCGAACGGGTTTTCCGTGGTTGAGCCGATAAAGATAATCGTTCCGTTTTCTATTAAAGGCAAAAGCGAATCGGACTGCGCCTTTGAAAAGCGGTGACATTCGTCGAGGAAAAGATACGTTCTTTTTTTGAACATTCTCAAATCCTCTTTCGCCTTGTCAGCCACCTTTTTTACGTCGGCAACACCCGCGGAAACGGCGTTCAATTTTACGAAGTTTGCTTCCGTGGAGTTTGCTATTATGTTTGCAAGCGTGGTTTTTCCGCACCCGGGAGGTCCCCAGAATATACAGCTGCCGAGCCTGTCCGTAGAGATTGCGCGGCGAAGAAGCGAACCCTCCTCGGCGATATGCGCTTGCCCTAAAAATTCTTTTAAGGTAACGGGGCGCATGCGGTCGGCAAGCGGCGCGGTTTTTTCTTGTTCGGATTCGTTTAAAACGTCGAATAAATCGTTCATAAAAAAATTCCTCTGCAATTATATATAGATTATGCAAGAACGTTGTATATGTAAAAATAAAAGTTTAAGCGCGGGCGGGAAAAGTTTAAGCTTGACCGGGAAAGGCTTACGCGACGGCGCGAAAATACTTTTCGGGGTTTTGCTTTTCCTTATAGCCGCGTTTATAGCCGCGAACGCGAAAAGGTATTCGAAAATCGCATTCGACGGGGTTAAGCTGTGGGCTTTGTCCGTTCTGCCGCCGCTCTTTCCGTTTTTCTTTCTTTCGTCGTTGATAACGGGAACGGGGCTTACCGAAAAGCTTGCGAATGTTTTTTCGCCGTTTACTAAGTTTTTCTATAAAACGGGCGGGCTTTCGGCGTACCCGAGAGTCATGAGCCTAATTTCCGGCTACCCCGTTGGCGTTAGAGTAATAAGCGATTTAAAGCTTTCGGGCGCGATTACGAGCGAGCAAGCTTCCGATTACGCCGTCGTTTCTTCCACGTCGGGTCCGAATTTCATAATCGGGTGCGTGGGGCTTTCGTTCGGCGGCTACGGGCTTACCCTTTTCGCCGTTCACGTTTTTTCGTCGTTTTTAACGGGCGTAGCGTTTAGGTTTTTCGTAAAATCAAAGTCCGAAAACAAGGTCAAGGTTTCGCCTAAAACTAATCTTTCGCTCGGGGATTCCGTCTATTCCGCCGTTGTTTCCGTGCTTACGCTCGGCGGGTTCGTGACTATTTTTTATGTATTTTCTAATATTTTAGCCGACTTAAAAGTCCTTTATCCGCTCGTCAAAATTTTAACGCCCGTTTTCGGCTCGGACAAGGCGGACGGACTTTTGACGGGAATAATCGAATGTACTTTCGGCTGCAAAAAGCTTGCGGAAAGCGGGGTCGACGCGCTTTCACTTTCCCTTGCCTCGCTCGTTATTTCGTTCGGCGGGCTTTCGGTGTGGGCGCAAAGCAAAGCGTACCTTAGCCGCGCGGGCGCAAGTTTTTTGAAGTTCGCCGCGGCAAAAACCGTGCATAGCCTCATTTCCTTTTTAGTTGCTTTTATCGTGTTTTCGATTATTTTATAAACTCTTTTAAAACGGGCAAGGCTTCGCGCGGAAGGTATTTTTCGAACGGCTTGCCCTCTTTTATTAGCCGTTTAACGAGCGTTGAGCTTACGTTTTTGGTTTCCTTGGAGCAATTGACGAAAAGCGTTTCCATTTCGGGGTAGAGCTTTACGCTGAATTCGAAAGATTTTTCTTCGTACTCTATGTCCTTGCCGTCGCGTATGCCGCGGACGTAAAACTTTGTGTTTTCTTTTCTTAAAAAGTCGGCAACGTAGCCGTCAAAGGTCGTAACGGTGACGGAAGAATACTTTTCGCAAGCGGCTTGAAGCATTTTTAGCCTAACTTCGAGCGGGAAAGTGTATTTTTTTTGATTATTAACGCCTATCGCGACGACGACTTTATTAAACATCATGGCGCACTTTCCGATTACGTCCATGTGTCCCGTAGTCACGGGGTCGAAGGACCCGGCGAAAACGCATTTTTCGTTAAACATTTTTCTTGTAAAAGGTAAAAATCGCTTTACCGTATTTTTTTATTTTCTGCTTATTTAGCCCCGTTATTTCCGCGCCCTCTCGGTCCTTTTCAAGCACGGCTACGCCGTTTTCGGATAAAATTTCGCGCTCGGCGATTATTTTAAGGGCAAGTTCGCCGTCGTCGTTTTTATAGGGCGGGTCGAGAAAGATTATATCGAATTTCTGCTCGGTCGTTTTCAAAAACGAAACGCAGTCGGTGTTTAAAATCGTCGGGGCTTCCTTTAAAAGCGCGGCGTTGGCTTTTATGAGTTTTACGCTTTCGTTTGAAATATCGGTCAGAACGACCTTTTTTGCGCCGCGGGATAAAGCTTCAAGCCCGACCGCGCCGCTACCCGCAAACCCGTCGTAAAAAACGCAGTCGAAAATTTCGTTTTGCAAAACGTTGAACAAGGCTTCGCGCGCTCTGTCGGAAGTCGGTCTGACCGCTTCGCCGTCGAAAGTTTTTAATACTCTGCCGCGGTGTTTTCCGCCTATAATTCGCATTTTTTATTCCTCGCTTTCGTCTGTTTCGTCTTTTGTTTGCTCGTCTTTGTTACCGTGGAAAAAGTTATAAAGCGTTTGGGCGCGCTTTTCGCCGAAGCCTTCCACCTTTAAAAAGTCTTGCTTTTCGGCATGCGCCATATTCTCCACGCTGCCGAAAGCTTCGAGCAGAAGTTTTTTGTATTTTTTGCCTATGCCGGGGATTTCGTCGAGTGCGGAAGCGATATTGCGCTTGTTGTGCAGGCTCCTGAAATACGTTATCGCAAAGCGGTGCGCCTCGTCGCGGATACGTTGCATAAGCCTTAAAACGTAGTCGCTGTGCGGCAAAACTACCGGTTCGAGCGAATGAACGGTGAAAATTTCTTCTTCTCTTTTAGCAAGCGAAATAAGGTCGATATCGGTAACGCCCATCTCGTCGAAAACTTCTTTTACGGAGGAAAGTTGACCTTTGCCGCCGTCGATTATTATTAAGTCGGGCTTGGGGAATTTTTCTTCCTCGTCGGTGCCGAGCTTACTTAGTCGCCTCGTCAAGGCTTCCTTTAAAGAAGCGAAGTCGTTTGCGCCCTCTACGGTTTTTATCATAAAGCGGCGGTATTCTTTCGCGTCCTTTTCGCCGTCCGTAAAAACGACCATGGAAGCGACCTTGTCCACGCCGCTGACGTTTGAGATATCGTAACATTCCATTCGGCGGGGGTAGCGCGAAAGAGAGAGAATTTTTTGAAGCCTTTCGCAAGCTACGGTAGTCATATCTTCCTTGTGTTCGATTTTTTGCACGGTCTTTTCGAGGTAGTCCTTGGCGTTCTTTTCAGCCATTTCCGAAAGCCGCTTTTTAACGCCTTTTTCCGGCACGATTATATTGACGGCTTTATTGAAGTTTTCGCGGAAAAACCCCTCTATAACTTCTTTATCTTCGATTTCTTTGTTTAAAACAATCTCGTGCGGCAAGAGCTTTCCGTCGCCGTAACAAGCTCTGATAAACTCCGAAAGGGCTTCCGCTATATCGCCGGTCGGAGCAGAAACGGAATAGTTTTTTCCGCCTTGCATTCTGCCGCTTCTCAGTATCAACATCGAAACGGTATAGTAAATTCCGTCGGTCACGATTGAGATTACGTCGAGGTCGACGAAGCGGTTTAGGTCGGTAATCTTGCGTTCCTTTATCTTTTCGAGCATTTTGAGCTTGTCGCGAAAGTTGATTGCAAGTTCGAATTTGCCCTCTTCCGCAAGACTGCGCATGCGTTCTGTCAAAATTTCTTCCGCCGTTTCGTCGTTGCCCGACAAAAAGTCAAGCGCTTTTTCGACTTGTTCGCGGTATTCCGCTTTACTAATTCTGCCCGTACACGGCGCGCTGCATCTGCCGATATGATAGTTTAAGCATTCGCGCGTTATCTTGGAGTTAGGCAAAACTTGCGTGCATGTGCGCAAAAGGTAACATTCGTTGATTATTTCCGCAACGTCCTTTACGCTCACCCCGCCCATGAACGGACCGAAGTATTTTGCGCCGTCGTTTTTAGGCTTACGCGTGACTTCGAAACGCGGAAACGGGTCTTTAAGTTTAACCTTTAAGTACGGGTAAGTTTTATCGTCCTTTAAAAGGATATTGTAGCGCGGCTTGTACTTTTTGATAAGGTTGTTTTCGAGCGACAGCGCGTCTATTTCGCTGTTGGTCATAATATAGTAAAAATCGGCTATATTCATAACCATTGCGGCGACTTTTTCCGTCTTAAACCCGGAGTAAAAATATTGTTTTACGCGGTTTTTAAGCACTTTCGCCTTGCCGACGTAAATAACTTGCCCGTCGGAGCCGAGCATGACGTACACGCCCGGGGAAGTCGGCAGCATTTTTATTTTTTGTTCTATTATCTCGTTCAAACGCTATCGCCTCCCTTCGCGCTTTAATCGCTTAATGTTTCCTATAAATCTGATAAAAAAGGCGGCAAACCCTTAAAAAAGGTCGTCGCCTTTAATTTTATTTTGCGTATTCGACGGCTCTCCATTCCCTGATGACGTTTACTTTTATCTGTCCCGGGTATTCGAGTTCCGATTCTATCTTCTTCGCGATGTCTTTTGCGAGGAACATAGCCTGGCTGTCGTCTATCTGGTCGGGCTTGACCATTACGCGGATTTCTCTACCCGCTTGAATGGCGTAGCTCTTTTCGACGCCCTTAAAGCTCGTGGCGATGTTTTCAAGCTGTTCGAGCCTCTTGACGTAGTTCGTAGTCGTTTCTCTTCTTGCGCCCGGTCTTGCGCCCGAAATGGCGTCCGCGGCTTGTACGAGAACGGCTTCGATTGTTTTCGGTTCCACGTCGCCGTGGTGTGCCTGAATGCAGTTGACGACGTTCTTGCTTTCCTTGTACTTTTTGGCAAGGTCTACGCCGATAGAAACGTGCGTGCCTTCGACTTCGTGGTCTACCGCTTTACCTATATCGTGTAAAAGCCCGCCGCGCTTTGCAAGGTTAACGTCAACGCCGAGTTCCTGAGCCATAAGCCCCGCGAGGAACGCTACTTCTATGGAGTGTTGCAAAACGTTCTGTCCGTAGCTCGTTCTATACTTTAATCTGCCGAGAAGCTTGATAAGCTCGGGGTGGATACCGAAAAGACCGACTTCGAACATAGCTTCTTCGCCGTTCTGCTTAATCTGAACGTCAAGCTCTTTTTTGACTTTTTCAACCGTTTCTTCTATTCTTGCCGGGTGAATTCTGCCGTCGGCGATAAGCTTTTCGAGCGCGATACGCGCAACTTCTCTTCTCACCGGGTCGAAGCCCGAAGCGATAACGACTTCCGGCGTATCGTCGATGATGAGTTCGATGCCCGTCGCGTTTTCGAGGGCGCGGATGTTTCTGCCCTCTCTGCCGATTATACGGGCCTTCATATCGTCGTTGGGAAGCGCGATTGTGGTAACGGTGATTTCCGAAGCATGGTCGGTGCAGCAACGCTGAATGGCAAGGCTTATAATGTCTTTCGCCTTTTTGGTCGCTTCCTCTTTTGCTTCTTGTTCGATGTTTCTGACCGTCACGGCGGCGTCTTTACGCGCGTCGTCGAGAACGGCTTCCATTATCTGTTGTTTTGCCTCCTCTTTGGTGAGTTGAGCTACTTTTTCAAGCTCGGCAAGCATAAGCTCCGACTGACGGTCAAGTTTTTCTTTGGTTTTGCGGATATCCTCGTTCTTTTTTTCGAGGTCCTTTTTGAGTTGCTCTACTTCTTCGTTTTTCTTTAAAAGGTTGGAGTCTTTTTTGCTTAAAACTTCGTCCTTTTGGTTGAGGCGTTGCTCCATTTTTTGCAGTTCTATGCGCTTTTCCTTGGATTCGCGCTCAAACTCGTTACGGATTTTAAGGTTTTCTTCTTTTGCCTCTAAGATTGCTACTTTTTTGAGTTCTTTACTCTCCTGTTCTGCTTTATCTTTCATTTTTTTGATTTCTTCTTCGGCAGTACCCATTTTTTTGTCTCTTGCCTTAGAAGATATTACATTACCGACAACTACGCCGATAATCGCGAAAACGACCGCCGCCGCGGCTATAAGACCTATGGACAAAGCGTCCACAGCCAAGAACAGGGAGCTTAATAAGTTGGACATATTACCCTCCCGGAATTATGATTTATAAAAATATATATTCGACGGTGATATGCTTGCGCGGATAACGCTTACCCGCATACCCTCCGAACACTTTATATAGTTTTATACTATATTATTTTATACTATATATCGTAGTTTGTCAATAGTAATTTTAAAAAAAAGAAAAAAACTCAAAAAAAACGGCTTTCGTTTGCCTTTTTGAGCGTCGAAAACCGATTTATAGCGTAATTATACGCCGATTTTTATTTGTTTTTTCGTGAAAATCGCGCCGCCTCTTACTTATTTTTTCTCGGGATAAGTTTAAGCGCGGGTTTTTCCAAAAGCACGCTTGTATATTCGGGTACGCTCTCCGTCAAAAAAACGCTGCTGCCGATAACCGAGCCTTTGCCGATAACCGTTTCGCCGCCTAAAATCGTTGCTCCGGCATAAATCGTAACGTCGTCCTCTATGGTCGGGTGGCGTTTTTTACCGACGAGCGAACGGGCGTTTTTAAGCGAAATCGCGCCGAGCGTTACGCCCTGATAAATATTGACTCTTTCGCCGATTTTGGTTGTTTCGCCGATAACTATGCCCGTGCCGTGGTCGATTACGAAGCTTTCGCCTATTTCCGCGCCGGGGTTAATGTCTATGCCCGTTTTCGAATGGGCTATTTCCGTCATCATTCGAGGGATAAGCGGCACGTTCTCTTTATAGAGAATATGCGCAAGTCTATAAGTAAAAGTCGCTTCGATCCCCGGGTAAGTCAAAATTATAAGGTCGGGGTCGGTCGCGGCGGGGTCGCCCGCAAGCGTTGCGGCAACATCCTTTTTAAAAACTTCGAACACGGCGGGGAGCTTTAACAAAAATTCGTCGGAGATTTTTTCCGCCTTTTCGATAGCCTTTTTGCAGTCGTTTTTTTCGCCCTGCGCTTCGCATAGATACGAGAAAGCCGAGGCTATAAGTCGTTTAAGTCGTTCTTTTATGCTTTTGGCTTGTTCTACGCAAGCTTCCGTTTTTAAACACGAGCAAAAGCAGAAAGGATAAACAAGCCCTTTTAAGTCATCTAAAAGGCGTTCAACTTCTTTTTTATCGGGTAAGTCGAAAATACGCGCCTTTGAAAGTTTTTGGCAGGATTTGTCGAAAAGTCCCTCTATACATTCGTTAACGACGCTTTTTTCAGTGTTTCCCATAATAAAATTCCTTTAATTTTCTTCTTCCGTTTTTACTTCTCCGTCCTTTTTTTCGGGCATAAGTTTTTCTCTTATTTCTTTGTCGAGGCGTTCGTAAACTTCCGGATTGTTGGCGAGATATTCTTTAGCCTTATCTCTGCCTTGAGCAATCTTGTCGCCGTTTATCGCAAACCACGAGCCGCTCTTGTCGATAAGCCCGAGTTCTACGCCCAAATCGAGCACGCAGCCGGTGTTGGAAATTCCGCGACCGTAAATAATGTCGAATTCCGCGGTACGGAACGGGGGCGCAAGCTTGTTTTTAACTATTTTAGCTTTTGTTCTGTTGCCTATCATGCCCGAAGAGTCTTTTATGGCGTCGGCTTTTCTTACGTCTATACGAATGCTCGAATAAAATTTTAAAGCCTTGCCGCCGGTTGTCGTTTCGGGGTTGCCGAACATAACTCCGACTTTTTCGCGAAGCTGGTTAATAAATATTACGCAAGTTTTGCTCTTATTTGTGATTGCGGTGAGCTTTCTCAAAGCCTGGCTCATGAGCCTTGCTTGCAAACCGACATGATTGTCGCCCATATCGCCTTCGATTTCCGCCTTAGGCGTGAGTGCCGCTACCGAGTCGATAACGATAAGGTCTACCGCGCCGCTGCGGACTAAGCTGTCGGTAATGTCGAGAGCTTGTTCGCCCGTATCCGGTTGAGAAACGTAAAGGTTGTCGAGGTCTACGCCGAGGTTAGCCGCGTACGAGGGGTCAAGCGCGTGTTCCGCGTCGATGAACGCCGCAATGCCGCCCGCCTTTTGCGTTTCGGCTATAACGTGGAGCGCGACCGTAGTTTTACCGGAGGATTCCGGTCCGTAAATTTCGATGATTCTGCCGCGAGGCAAACCGCCTATACCGAGTGCGACGTCAAGCGTAATGCAGCCCGTGGAAATAACTTCCACGCCCATATCTTTGGCTTCATCGCCGAGCTTCATGATTGCGCCCTTGCCGTACTGTTTTTCTATCTGACCGAGTACTTGGTCAAGGGCTTTTTTCTTATTTTCTTCCATTGTTCCCTCCGAAGTTTATTTGGGTTGTTATTTTTTATGTTTTTCTACTTAAGAAAAGCACGAACAAAGTCAAGTTGAAAATTGAGAATTGAAAGTTGAAAATTGCGGTCGAAACAAATATATAAAAAGTCAAATCCAAATCTTTCAACTTTCAACTTTCACCTTTCAACTGCCTTAGCGCAGGTTGCCTCGAAGCCGTAGAGTGCGTGCATGCGGCGCAACCGGTGAAAACGACGCGCAGGCGCGTACTATATGTACGTAACTGTGTGGCGTTTTCGCACGTAGCGGCGTAGGTGCGTGCTATACGGCTTCGAGTATATCCTTTAACGCCACAAAAATCGCCGTATTCGCCGCTTTTGCGATTACCTCTTCGCGCGTGCCTGAAAATTTATATTTGTAGACTTTTACGTTTTTATCGACAGAAACGCCGATGAAACATAAGCCGTCCGTATCCGCCTTTTCTTTGCCGCCCGCGTAACCGGTTATAGTTATAGCGACGTTTGCAAAGCCGAAGTCGGTAATGCCTTTCGCCATTTCGTAAGCTACGGGCGCGCTAACAACGCCGTTTTCCTTAATCGTCTGTTCGCTAACGGAAAGCCGACGGATTTTAGAGAGCGTGTCGTAAGTGACGAAACCCTCGTAAAAAATTTCGCTTGCGCCCTTTACGCTTATTATGTTTGCGGCTATCCGCCCGCCCGTCATAGATTCGGCTGTGGAAATTGTTTTGCCGCGGAGCTTTGCCGCCTGATAAAACCTTTCGTAAAGCGAGGTGTCGTCCTCGGCGTAAAGTTCTTGTTTAAACGCTTTTATAAAGTTTTTAACGGCTTCGTCGACTATCATTTTAGGGGTCGAATCGCCGTAAAAAACGGTGACTTTAACGTCGTCGTCTTTGACTATATAATCGAAGAAAACGCCGCTATAAAGCGATGTAAGGGCTTTTATCGTTTCTTTGAGCCTATTTTCGCTTGCGTCGAACAGCTTGAAAGTAAGCGTGCCGACGTTCTTTTTCAGTAGCTTTTTCACCTCTTCCGCTATATGGGTGTTTTCGCCTATAACGACGAGCGGATACTTGCCTTTGAAAACGTTCTCGTCCGTCTGCTTAAACCCGCTTGAAACGAGCGTTTTTACGAAATCTTTCTCGTTTTCGAAGCCCGCTAAAAAGCACAAATCGCACTTTTCGCCGAGTATCGACGGAAGTTCTTTTATCGAAGTAACGACGGAAACGCGGTCGGCAAAAAGCCCCGATAAGCGTATCTTTTCGATTATCTTTTCAACGGAAGAAAGTTCCGAGCTTTTGCGCCTTTCCGAGAGATACGCAAGGTGTGTTTTCATTATTCAACCGCCTCGCTTTCAAGTTTTTTCTCACCATCCGTTTCTTCCTTGTGTCCGACCTTGCTCACCGCTTTGCTTTCGTCGAGCGCGTGAGAATTGATATAGAAGTAATGAACGGCGGAAACTATCGCCATCACGATTGAAAGAGCGAAGATTATAAGCCCCGCGTAGTAAATTAGGCGAAGTGTATGTTCACCCCAGATGCCTTCGAAGCCTTCGTAAATGATAAGGATAAATATCGAGATATCCTGCAAAATGGTTTTTGTTTTGCCGAGCTTATCCGCCGCCATAACGTAACCTTTAGCCGCGGCAACCATTCTCAAGCACGAAATGAGAATTTCTCTTGCGATAACGACTATCGCGCAGATACCGCCGTACATATACGGAAAAACTTCCGTATCGACCATTAAAACGAGAGCGGAAAGGACGAGAACCTTATCTGCGGTAGAATCGAGGAATTTACCGAGGTCGGTTACGAGGTTGTACTTTCTCGCGATGTGTCCGTCGAGAAAATCGGTGAACGCGGCGATTGCGAAAATGCCCGCGGCAACGATAAAATGTCCCGGAAAGTTCCAGTAGAACACCGCGACGAAAAACGGGATAAGTATCAGTCTTAAGATAGACAGTTTGTTCGGTAAGTTAAGCTTCATTTTCTATTTCTCCGTATAAATCGTAATCGGCGGCGGAAGTAATTTTGACTTTGTAAGTTTCGCCTTCGTTGATAACCCCGTCCGATTTTAAATAAACTTTTCCGTCTATATCCGGCGCGTTAAAGTACGCGCGCCCGTAAAAGTATTGTTTGTCGTAGTCCACGCCGTCGCAAACTACTTCGAAAGTTTTGCCTACGAGCGAGGAAGTGATTTCGTTAACGACTTGCCTTTGCACGGCGTAAAGCCGCTTTACGCGCTCCTTTTTGACGGGTTCTTTTATCTGCCCGTCTATCTTGTATGCGGGCGTGTCCTTTTCGCGCGAATATGCGAAGAAGCCCGCATTCATAAGTTTTGCTTCTTTCAAAAACCTTTCGAGTATCTCAACGTCCTCTTCCGTTTCGGTCGGGAAGCCCGCGATAAATGTCGAACGAATAACGAGCGAAGGGATTGCCTCTTTTAACTTATTCACGAGCGCGACGTAACTTGCATAACTTCCTTTTCTGTTCATCAGTTTTAAAATTCTGTCGGAAGCGTGTTGAAGCGGAATGTCGAGATATTTTATAATCTTTTCGTTATCCCGTATTTCGGCGATAAGCTTATCGTCGATAAGTTCCGGATAACAGTACATCAAACGAATGCGTTTAACGGTATCGAGTGCGGAAAGCGCGCGGATAAGTTCAACGAGCTTAATTTCTCCGTATAAATCCTCGCCGTAACGCGTAGTGTCCTGCGCGACGAGAATAAGTTCTTCCACCTCGCCCAAACCCTTAGCCTCTTCGACTAAGCTCTCTATCGGGCGAGAAACGAATTTCCCGCGAATTTTAGGGATAAGGCAATACGTACAGTGATTGTTGCACCCGTCGGAAATTTTAAGGTAAGCGAAATGCTCGGGCGTGGTAACGATACGAGAACAACCGAGTTCCTTTCCCTTGCCTACGAGATTCAAGCGTTTGCCTTTATAAACTTCGTCGATAGCTTGCGTTATAAGCGAACCGTCTTTGGTGCCTAAAAACGCGTCGACTTCGGTAAAATCGTCGAACATATCGCCTACGAATTTTTGCGGAAGGCAACCCGTCATTATTATTTTTTCGAGGTTTCCGCTCTCCTTATACGGGAGATATTCGAAAACGGCGTTTATCGCCTCTTCCCGCGCGGAGCCTAAAAAAGCGCAAGTGTTGACGATAAGCACGTTCGCGTCCTCTATCGCGGAAGTTATATCGTAGTGCTTTGCAACCTCGTATAAAAGTTTTTCGCCGTCGACCCTGTTCTTATCGCAACCGAGCGACACAAGTCCGACTTTTTTTCTTTGTGTAATCATGTTTATTTGAATTGAAAATTGAAAGTTGAAAGTTGAAAAAATACAGACAGACAACTTGTCAGATTGATACTTTTTGTTAGCCTTTTTAGGCTTCAGAGTGCGTAGGATTGCCACAGCCGGTTACAGCGACCGCATGTAGCTCTTGTTAGCCCTTTTAAGGCGGAGAGTGGTGCATAGGCGGGCAACTGGCGAGAACGACGCGCAGGCGCGTACTATAACGTACGTAACTGAGGGCGACGGCGCACGCAGTGGCAAGGCTGCGTGCGCTGAAGCCTAAAAATCTCGGGTAAATTCGCCGTATAACTCCTCATACTGTTCTTGCGTTATCAAAACGGTGCGGTCCTTATTGTCTAAGCAATCGGAAACGTACTTCATTTTCGCCATCCATTCGACAATGGTCGCGGCGCGGTTGTAACCGATGCCGAGCTTAGTTCTTAATGCGGAGTTGGAAACGCGGCGTTGGTCGATTACTATGCGCAAAGCCTTTTTCATAACCTCGTCGACTTCGCCGCCCGGAGTTTGCGGGGCGAAATCTTCATCGTCGCCGCCCTCGTCCTCGGTAGCGTATGCGTTGATGAGTTCGAGAACCTTGTTATCATAGTAGCTCTTGTTGTTCTTTCTTATATAATCGAGAACGGAACGGATTTCGGGGTTGTCGACGAACGCGCCTTGCGCACGCTGTAAAAAGCCCTCGTCGCTCGTTTTATAGAAGCAGTCGCCCTTACAAACGAGCTTTTCCGCGCCGTTTTCGTCGATGACGACTCGGCTGTCCATAGAGGTTGCCGTTTTAAAGCAGATACGCGACGGAACGTTGGTTTTAATGGAACCGGAGATAACGTTGACCGACGGACGTTGCGTAGCAAGTATAAGCGAAATACCCGCGGCGCGCGCCTTTTGCGCAATTCTGCCGATATAGTTTTCAATCTTCTTTTTGTTCTTTTCGTCCGCCATGATAAGGTCTGCAAACTCGTCTATCAAAATTACGATATACGGCACGCGCTTAACCTTGGTGGTGTCAATCATAGCGTTGTATTCGCCGATATCCTTGCACCCGTTTTCGGCAAGGAATTGATACCTCGTTTCCATTTCGCCTACCGCCCATTCGAGAACGGCGAGCGCGCGCTTGTCTATGCCGATAATGTCGTTGAACACAAGGTGCGGTATGCCCTTGTACATATTGAATTCAACGACCTTAGGGTCGATAATGATAAGGCGCATTTCGTCCGGAGAATAACGGTACAAAAGGCTTATGAGAAGCGAACTCAAACATACCGACTTACCCATACCGGTTGCGCCGCTGACCAAAAGGTGCGGCATTCTGGCAAGGTCTAAAACGACGGCTTTGCCGAGAATGTTTTTGCCTAAAACGAACTGCAAGCCTTTCTTCTTCAAAGCCTTGTATTCGGGCGAAGCGAGCGTCGATTTTAATCCGACGATAGAAACGACCTTGTTAGGCACTTCGATACCGATAAGCGATTCGTTGGGAACGTTGTACATTCTCAAATCCGAAACTTTCAAACGGAACGCAAGGTCGCCTTTCGCATGGAAAACGTCTTTCGGGCTTACGTCGTCCGGGATAGCGATATCGTAACGAGTAACGGAGGGTCCTGCGATTATGTTTTCGACGGTTACGTCTATGCCCGTGGACTGCTTAATTACCCTTACTATCGTTTCGGAATTTGCTTTGCGTTTTTCGTTTTCTTCACGCAGAGCCTGCGGGTCTGCGCCGTAATCTCTTAACAAGTCGAGCGGCGGAGCCTTGTATCTATAATTGACGGGCATGTCCTCGATGGAAAGCGAGCCGTCGTCCGGGATTGTATATTTAGGTTTAGCCGAAGCAGCAACTCCGCTTGCGACGTTGGTTGCCGCGGGGCGCGCGGGAGCGGCAGATTGAGCGGGTCTTGCGGGCGTTGCCGCGGCGGTTCCGCCCATAGGCGAAGTTTCCACTCTCGGGGTAAAGGAAGAAGTCTCCTTTTTCTCTTCCGTCGTTTTCGTTTCGGTAAACGACGAACGGCTCGTAGAAGTCGGCGTATCGGCTCTCAAAGCCGCGCTCTTTATAGGTTCTCTCGTTGAACTTATACCGCTATCGCGCGTGGGCGCGGAAGAAAAGCTCGGCGTTGCGGGTTTGCGCATCGTAGAAAAATCGTCCTCATGTACAGCTCTTTCGGGCGTTTCTCGCTCGACGGTGCGCGTTGTTCTCGTTTCCGTCGCTTTTTCGTCCGCTACGGGGCGGGTAAAATCGCGACGGGTATCGGTACGGGTATAAGATGAAGTATCCTGCGTTCTTCTCGCCGTATCTTCCCTCGTTCTGTCGTAAACGCCGTAGTCCGCGCCGCGCGTATCGGCCGTTTCTCGTCCGTAAGTATCGCGCGCCGTTCTGTCCACGACGGGTACCCCGCGGGAAGTTTCGTTGACTACGTAAGCCGAGCGGCAGGAATAATCGATATTCTCCGTTTCCGTCGCGCGCTCTTTTGCGGTGTCGCCGAATATAGGCGAAACGCCGATATTATCGAGTTTGACCTTTCCTACCGGCTTACCGTCGCGGATAACGTCCGAAACGTCGCGTTCGGGTCTTTCCGTAGCGGATTTAGGCGGAGTATAGGAAACCTTTTCTCCTTTTCTGCCCGTGTAATCGTCGGAATAGCTTCTTTTTGAGTCGGGGCGAACGGGTTCGCGGCTCGACATTCCGCTTTGCGCCGGATTTTTAAATTCGAATCTGCCGTCGAAAACGCTTAGCCTTGACGGAACGCCGCTTGCGGCTTCGCGCTTAGACTTAAACGTAAACGGAGATTCTTCGTCCAAAAAATATCCGTGTGGCGGCACTTCCTTTTCGGATTCCGCCTTTTCGCGGTCGCCTTTTACGCCTCTGTCGGCTCTTGCCGTTTCCGCGCTTTCGCCGCCCGTGAACGGGTCCTTACCCGCTTTCACCTTTTCGGGCGTGGGGATTTTGGGCTTAGCTTCTTTCTTTTCGAATTTAAATCTACCCCTAAATAGTATTGCGAAAACCACTAAAAGCGCAATCGAAAGGATAACGAACGCGCCGGGGTAGGAAGCGATTTTTGCTACGGGTGCCGTTACAAGCGTTGCTATCGCGCCGCCCGGGGTGGTGGTCGCAAAGCCGCCTTCGCCTTTAGAAAACGACGAGGACATATGCGCGCCGACGGACAAGGAATTATCGAAACCTACTGCCATGTGAACGATAAGAAAAATTATCGCTATCGCAAGAGAAATTAAGAACGTTGCGAGCCTTTTTTCCTCGGGGATAACGCTTTTGCCCGAAACGAGCTTAAAGCCGAGAAGCCCCGTGTGCAGTAAGAAAATAAAAGAGTACACGCCGAAAGAGCCGAGCAAAAACGACTGAACGCCGCCGCCCAGCGGATATACGAGCGCGTTGCCCGTGACGAGGCAAAAAAACGCCAGCACGGCAAACAATATGAGAGCCATTCCGAAAACTTCTTTCGTGAAAGAACCCGCTTTTTTACCGCTTTTAGAGCTTACTCCTTTACTCAATGTCACAATCCGCCTTATATAGATTTATATACCGTATAAGTATACCATGTTAAGCCGTTTTACGCAAGTTTTTTTGAGCCTTGCGATATAGTCTTTTTATTAAAATTTTGTGATAATTTTGCGTTAGTATCGGAAATCGAGCGCGAGAAAAGTTTGCTTGCGCAATAGAGGCATTTGAATTTGCAACAAACATAAAAAAAGCGACGGAATAAAACCATCGCCTTTTAAATAAAACAAAATTAAGTTTTGCCGACCGCTTTGCCGATAAAACAAAGCGTCAGCCGATAAAGCCGACCTTAGCCGAGCTTTTTTTGAAGGACTTTGAAAACATCGCCCACGGTGGACATTTTTGCCGCTTCGTCGTCGGAGATAGAAACGCCGTACTGTTCTTCGATGTTCATAATGAGTTCCACGACGTCGAGAGAGTCTGCGCCGAGGTCTTCAATAATGCGGCTGTTCGCGGTGATTTTTTCGCGGGCTATTCCGAGCTGTTCGGAAAGAGCGTCTATAATTTTATCGATTGTCATGATTTATCCTCCATATTCGCCGTCAAAAGGCGTAACATTTATTTGATTATACATTAAAATTTTCGCTTTGTCAACGAAATTTTAAGGCGTTGAAGTTTTTCGACGGTTGTTTAATCCTTATAGCGGCGAATTATAAGTCAATTAGCGTTAGGAAGCCGAAAGCTTGGGGTTTTTGCGTAGCGACAGCGAAATTCTGTTCTTCTTCAAATCTACGCCGATGACCGTAACGGTTACGACCTGACCGACCTTTAAAGCTTCGTTCGGGTGGCGGATATAGTTATCGGAAATTTCGGAAACGTGAACGAGCCCGTCCTGGTGAACGCCGATATCGACGAACGCGCCGAAGTCGATAACGTTTCTTACGGTACCCGTAATCTTCATACCGGGCTTTAAGTCCTTAATGTCCATAATGTCGGAACGGAGCATAGGCTTGGGCAAGCTGTCGCGAACGTCTCTGCCCGGTTTTAAAAGTTCCGCCACGATATCGCGCATGGTAAGAACGCCCAAGCCAACCTCTTTAGCGGCTTTTTCTTCGCCGTAAGCTTTGATTTTTACGGGCAATTCCTTGATTTTTCCGTTAGCGACGTCGGCTTCCGTGTAGCCGAAAAGCTTTAAAAGTTTTTCCGTGGCTTCGTAACTTTCGGGGTGAACGCCCGTGTTGTCGAGAACGTTTTTACCGTCAGCGATGCGCAAAAAGCCCGCGCACTGTTCAAAGGCTTTTTCGCCGAGCTTACTAACCTTTAAAAGTTCCTTTCTCGTCTTGAATTTGCCGTTATCTTCCCTATACTTTACGATATTTTTGACTATCGCCGCGTTAAGCCCCGAAACGTAAGAAAGGAGCGAAGCCGAAGCCGTGTTGAGGTTTACGCCGACTTTGTTTACGCAATCTTCGAGAACGCCTTTCAATACTTCGTCAAGCCGTTTTTCGGGCATGTCGTGCTGGTACTGCCCTACGCCTATGGACTTTGGGTCGATTTTGATAAGTTCTGCGAGCGGGTCCTGCAAACGCCTTGCTATGGACACGGCGGAACGCTCGGAAACGTCGTAATCGGGGAATTCTTCCGCGCCGAGTTTTGAAGCGGAATATACGGACGCGCCCGCTTCGCTAACTACTATATAGCTTACTTTATGGTCTATTCTCGTATCTTTTATAAGCTCGGACACGAAAATTTCCGACTCTTTTGAAGCCGTGCCGTTGCCGATAGAAATAACGTCTACCTTGTATTTGTTTATGAGTTCGATGAGTTTGTTTTTAGCCTCTTCTACCTTGGACTGCGGCGGGGTCGGGTAAACGACGGTTTTATCGAGTACTTTGCCCGTTTCGTCGACTACGGCGATTTTGCAGCCCGTGCGGTAAGCCGGGTCGAACCCCATAGTCACTTTATCCTTAACGGGCGGCTGCATTAAAAGCGGCTCTAAGTTGACTTCGAACATTTTTATGGCTTGTTCGTCCGCGATATCGGTTAAGTACGAACGAATTTCGCGCTCGATGGACGGGTAGATTAAGCGTTCGTAAGCGTCGTCGCAAGCTTCCTTTACGGCTTGGCTCGTCACGGAGCCTTCCTTTACGTAAGGCGCGGCGCAAACGCGCCGGGCAAAGTCCTTGTCAAGCGACACTTTTACCTTTAAAAATCCTTCCTTTTCGCCGCGGTTCAACGCTAATACTCTGTGGCTTTTTATCTCGGAAACGGGTTCCGAATAATCGGCGTAAGTTTCGTAAGTCTTTGCTCCCTCGTCGTCGGTTTTCGCCATTTTGGAA
Source organism: Christensenella sp. UBA4636 (assembly GCA_002405915.1). GTDB lineage: Bacteria > Bacillota > Clostridia > Christensenellales > Borkfalkiaceae > UBA4636. The sequence goes on along the minus strand of DHMS01000032.1, from coordinate 17,555 downwards.
GAGATTTCGCCGTTTCTTAAGAATATTCTGCGGAGTTTTTTTCTGAGTTCCGCGTCGTCGCTCACTCTTTCTGCGATGATATCCTTTGCTCCCGCGATAGCTTCCGCAACGGTTTTTATCTCCTTTTCCTCGTCCACGTACGGCGCGGCTAAGTCTTCGATAGTACCCGTTTTTACGTCCTGCGCGAGAATTATGTCGGCAAGCGGAGAAAGCCCTTTCGCGATTGCGACGGTCGCTCTCGTTTTCTTTTTCTGCTTATAGGGTCTGTAAATATCTTCGACCTCGGTAAGCGTTTCGGCGGCGGAGAGAGCCGCGACTATCTCGTCCGTGAGCTTGCCTTGTTCTTCGATTGCGCCTTTAACGTCTTCTTTTCTCTTTTCAAGGTTTCTAAGGTACGTCAGTCTGTCGGCGAACTCTCTTAAAAGCTGGTCGTCGATATGCCCGGTCATCTCTTTACGATAACGCGCGATGAAAGGTATAGTGTTGCCTTCGTCGAGGAGTTCGACGACGTTTTTTGCGTGAGTCGGGTTGAGCTTGAACTCTTCCGTCACTCTTTGTAGAATGTCCATATTTTCCTCTTTTTTTTAATGTTTTTTTATTATTTAGCGGGCTATAAGTCGATTATCGCCCGTTTTTTACTCAAAGTATATTTCCGCGGAGTCGCTTTTCAAAACGTGCGTTTCGCTTTTCTCGCCGCCGCTCAACATAGGTTTTAAGGGGCGCGAAAATTTAAGTTTAACGTCCGCGTTTTCACGCGAAGCGGCTATAACTACCGACTTGTTTTTAAATTTTCTTTCAAAAATTACAACTTTTTCGTCGGTGTGGATAAAACGGAAAGTTCCCGTTTTAAAGACTTCGTTTTTACGGATTTCGCCGAGCTTACGGAAAAATTCCAAAAGCTCTTTATCCTCTTTGCCCCACGGGTAACAAAGGCGGTTATAAGGGTCCAAATCGCCGTAAACGCCCGCTTCGTCGCCATAGTAAAGCGACGGGACGCCGTAAGCGGTATAGGCTAAAACATACGCGATTTTCGCAAGATTTTTGCCTTTTGCGTATTCCTCTTCGTCGAGCGTTTCGTCTTTCATTAAGTCTTTATCGACGATAACGCGGCTTCTCCCTAAAACGGTGATAAGGCGCGAAGTGTCGTGTGTGGACAAAACGTTCATCAATACGTCGAGAGAAGCTTTTGGGTAATTGTTTATCTGTTCGCGCGCGACTTTTACGAAAGAAGTCGAGTCGGCGTGCAGCAAAAAGTCGATTATGGCATTTTTAAGCGGGTAATTCATTACGGAATCGAGTTCTTTTCCTAAAAAATACTTGCGCCTTACGCCGTAAGCTATTTTGTTAGTCGCGTCCTCCCACACTTCGCCTATCACGGCTCCGTCCTCGTCCTCGTTTTTGACCGCCGCGCGGATATCCTTAACGAATTCGTCGGGGATTTCGTCCACTACGTCGAGCCTTACGCCCGAAAAGCCGAGCCTCATATACTTGGGGATAACCTCGTTTAAAACGAATTTTCTAAAACCCGAATAAGGGTTGAGCTTAGGCAAGCTTTTAAAGCCCCACCAACTCTCGTAATCTTCGGGATAATTGTTGAAGTAATACCAGCTCAGATACGGGCTTGACGGCGAATTGTACGCACCGCACGACGAATACGTTCCGTACTTGTTAAAGTACAGACTGTCCGCTCCGGTGTGGTTGTAAACGCCGTCGAAAATGGCTTTTATACCGGCTTTTTTAAGCTCGGAAAGCATTTCTTTAAGCTCTTTTTCGGTGCCGAGCTGCATATCGGGCGTTAAGTAGTCGCCCGTGTCGTAACGGTGGGAAGAATAAGCTTCCGAGATAGGGTTCAAATAAACGGTCGTGACCCCGAGCGATTTTAAATAATCTGTTTTAGAACGTATCCCGTCGAAGTTCCCGCCGAAAAATTCGTTGTTCAAAACCTCGCCTTTTTCGTTTTTATATGTCGGCATGCCGCCCCAGTCGTAGCGTTTTATTTTGCCGTTTTTTATCGGCTTTTCGCCGACTTTGCAAAACCTATCGGGGAAAATTTGATAGATAAGCCCGCCTTTTAAAAATTCGGGCGTGGTAAAATCTTCCGCGTAAACGCTTAACTGAAAGTTTTTTAAGGAGCCTTTTGCAAGTTTTAAGTTTTCGCTTGCGCCGTAACGTTCGCCGTTTATTATAAAAAAGTAAAAGAAAAGCCCCCTTTCTTCGGCTTTAATCGGCACAAAAAAGCCCCCTGCGGATTTTTCCATAGGGTAGGCTTTCTCGCCGCCGCCGTCCGACTCTAAAACGAGAAAAGCTTCGTTATAGTCGTCGGACGCGGCAACGAACATATTAAGCGTCGAATTTTGTTGCACTGCGCCGGTTATCGACTTATAAGCGGTAACGAGCGGGTCGAAGTAAGGTTGCATTCTTAAATAGTTGTTGTATTTTTATGCGTAATCGGGGTTAGCCGATTTGATTTTTGCGTTGTTTTTCGTTATTTTAAGCCTTTAAAATCGATTATTTTACCGATTTTAAGTGCCAAATTTTGTCTACGTATTCGCCAATCGCCCTATCCGCCGAGAAGTAGCCGCTTGCGGCGATATTGCGCAAAGCCATAACGTTCCACTTCTTTTTGTCTTGATAGTCGGCGTCGATTCTGTCCTTAGTTTCTTTGTAGGAATGAAAGTCCGCCATGCACATATACGGGTCGGCAACGGGAGAGTTAGTAGTGAGATACTGCGCGAAGATATCGAAGCTTACGCCGTTGAAGCCGCGGCGCATACTGTCGATTACGCGGCGCAAGCGGTAGTTGTTGTTGTAGTAAGAGGACGCGTCGTAACCGCTCTTCCACAAATCTTCCACTTCGTTAGCGCGTAAACCGAAGATATAGATATTATCCATACCGACTTTTTCGCTCATTTCCACGTTCGCGCCGTCCATAGTGCCGACGGTGAGCGCGCCGTTAATCATGAACTTCATGTTGCCCGTGCCGCTTGCCTCTTTGCCTGCAAGAGAAATCTGTTCGGAAAGCTCGGTAGCAGGCATTAAAAGTTCGGCTATGGTTACGGAGTAGTTTTCAATGTAAACGACCTTTATTTTATCCCTTATTCTCTTGTCGGGATAGTTGTCTATCTCTGCGGCAAGGCAGCAAATAAGCTTTATAACCTGCTTTGCGAGGAAGTACCCCGGGGCGGCTTTCGCGCCGAAAATAAAGGTCTTGGGCTGCATTTCCATGTCGGGGTTAGCTTTCAACTCTTCGAAGAGGTCGATTATATACATAGCGAACAAAAGCTGACGTTTGTATTCGTGCATACGCTTTGCCTGAACGTCGAACAAAGAGGACGGGTCGATTACGATATCGTTGTGCTTTTTGATATATTCGGCAAGCTGAGTTTTCTTCTTTTTCTTGATTGCTTCAAGCCTTTTAAGCACCGCGGCGTCGCTCTCGAAAGCCTTGAATTTTGCAAGTTCTTCGGAATTTTTAACGAAACCGTCGCCTATGCAGTCGGTTAAAAGCGAAGTGAGTTCCGGGTTAGCCTGGCACAGCCAGCGGCGGTGCGCTATACCGTTGGTTACGTTTAAGAACTTATCGGGCGTAAGCTCGGCAAAGTCCTTAAAGATACTCGTTTTTATGATATCGGTATGGAGAGCCGAAACGCCGTTTACTTTGTGGCTGCCTAAAACGCTCAAATTTGCCATTCTGACTCTGCCGTGGCTAATTATCGCCATGTGTTCTATCTTATCCCAGTTGCCGGGGTATCTTTGCCACAGTTCGGCGCAGAATCTCTGGTTGATTTCCCTAATAATAGAGTAAATTCTCGGCAATCTTCTCTGGATTAAGTCTTCGTTCCATTCTTCCAAAGCTTCCGCCATAACCGTGTGGTTGGTGTAAGCAATCGTTCTCGTGGTCAAATCCCAAGCCTTTTCCCAAGAATAGCCGTGTTCGTCCATCAAAAGGCGCATGAGTTCCGGCACGGAAAGCGCGGGGTGCGTATCGTTGATGTGGATAGCGACTTTTTCGGGGAGATTGTCGAAAGTCTGATATCTATAATAATGGTCGGCAAGAATGTTTTGTAAAGACGCCGAAACGAGCAAATATTGCTGTTTGAGCCTTAAAGACTTGCCTTCGAAGTGATTGTCCGAGGGGTAAAGAACCTTGCTCAAAAGCTCGGCTTCGTTGTTTTCCTGCATGCAACGCGCGTAGTCGCCTTGCGAGAACATGTGCATATCGAAAGTTTTGGTCGAGCGCGCCGCCCACAATCTCAAAACGGAAACGGCTTCGCTGTCCTTGCCGGAAATCATCATGTCGTACGGCACGGCTTCGACTTCGGTCGCGTCTACATGGTTGATTTTTACGCCGTTTTCCGTCCAGTTTTCTTCGATTCTGCCGTCGAATTTTACTTTAAAAGTCTTATCCGTTCTTTGAGTGAGCCACACTTCGCCGCCCGGGAGCCATTCGTCCGGGAGTTCCATCTGCCAGCCGTCTACGATTTTTTGTTTGAATAAACCGTATTCGTATCTTATGGAGAAGCCGTAAGTCGGGTAGTTGCCCGAAGCGAGCGCGTCCATATAGCAAGCGGCAAGTCTGCCCAAGCCGCCGTTGCCTAAGCCCGCGTCCGGTTCCATTTCGTAAAGGTCGTCAAGCGTTACGCCGAAGCTTTTTAAAGCCCCCGAAACCGCCGACTCTATGCCGAGGTTGTAAACGTTGTTCTTTAAGGACCTGCCGAGCAAAAACTCCATGCAAAGGTAGTAAACCTTTTTGGATTTGTTCTTTTTGGTGATGTTGTGATAATTGTTGCGTTTTTCGAGAAGAATATCTCTTACCGTCATAACGACGGCTTTATAAAGCTGCTCCTTGGTGCATTCGCTCGGGGCTACTCCGAAGTATCTCGTGAGCTTACCCGTTATAGCCTCTTTCGCTTCTTTTTTAGTGAAATTTTCGTACATACAAACTCCGTATTCAATCCTTATGTTAAGGCAAGAACGAAACGCGACAAAAAGGCTTACAAAAAGCCCGTTTATCGTTTTTCATTCTTGCCCCTTACTTTAACCTTATATCTTAATATCGTTTCCTTACGCCTTATTTAAATAAGTCGTACAACTTTTCATATTCCTCGGCAGATTTTTTCCAACTGAAATCGGTCGTCATCGCGCATTTTACTATCTTCGCCCATTCGGGTTTGTTGCCGAAAGTGTAGATAGCGTCTTTCAAAACGTAAAGCATTTCGTGCGCGTTGTAATTTGTAAAAGCAAACCCGTTGCCGGTCGTTCTGTCCGTATTGTAAGCGGTTATGCTGTCGTTCAAACCGCCCGTTCTTCTCACCACGGGGATAGTGCCGTAACGGCAAGCTATCATCTGCGAAAGCCCGCAAGGTTCTTGCTTAGACGGCATTAAGAATATATCCGCGCCCGAGTAAATTTTGGACGAAAGGTCCTTATTGTAAGCGATAATCGTTTTGCATTTGCCCTTGTAGTTATCGGCTATATACGAGAAGTATCCCTCGTAATACGGTTCGCCTTTGCCGAGAATGACGACTTGAACGTTTTCGGCTAAAAGTTCTTCGAGAACGCATTTTACAAGATCAAGCCCCTTGTGCGCCACAAGGCGGGAAATTATAGCTATTATCGGAGCGTCCGTTCTTTCTTGAAGTCCGAGCATTTTTTGAAGTTCCGCTTTGCAGACGGCTTTGCCGCTCATATCGTCAACGGAATAATTTTTAAAGAGCGCCTTATCCGTTTCGGGGTTGTAAACCTCTTCGCTTATGCCGTTCAAAATGCCTATAAGCTTGCCCGCGTTGTCGTTAATAGCGTATTGAAGTCCGTGCGCAAAGTATTCGTTCTTTATTTCTTCCGCATAAGTTTTGGAAACGGTCGTGACGTAATCGGAAAGCTGAATCGCGCCCTTCATAAGGTTTAGGCACCCGTCGTAATCGAGCGCGGGTTCGACTTCCCAAGGGAGCCCGAACAAATCCTCCAAAATTTCCTTACCGTACTTTCCTTGATATTCTATGTTATGAATGGTGAAAATCGCTCTAATATGGTCAAAGCCCCAACGATTAGCGTATATCGTTTTAAGGTAGATAACGGCGAGCGCGGTCTGCCAGTCGTGGCAGTGCATAACGTCCGGATACCAGTTCATATACAACATGGCTTCAAGCACCGCGCGAGAGAAGAATGCAAATCTTTCGCCGTCGTCGTAGTGTCCGTAAAGCGTGGAACGACGGAAATAATATTCGTTGTCGATAAAGAGATACGTCACGCCCTTTCTCTTATACGAGAAAAGCCCGCAATACTGGTTTCTCCAACCGACGGGAACGTTAAAGTTGCCGATATAGGTAAGATGATTTCTGTAACCCTCTTCCATAGTGCCGTATAAGGGGAGAATAACTCTCACGTCATACTCGCCGAGGTCGGAAATAGCAATAGGAAGCGAGCCTATAACATCGGCAAGTCCGCCCGTGCCGACAAACGGGTTACACTCGGAAGCGACGAACAAAAGCGAACGCTTGCGCGTAACTTCGACCTCTATGTCTTTTTGTTGACTTTCGGTCTGTTCTTTATTCTCTTCGGGAATAATATTTTCGCTTTTTTCTTCCTCAACTTCTTTTTCGACAAGCTTTTCTTCGAGCTTTTCGTCCTCTTTTTGAGCTTCTTCGTCGGCTTTTTCCTCTAATTTTGCCGCCTCTTTATCTGTTTTTTCAACCTTTTTAGCGACTTTTTTAGCCGTTTTCGCCTTTGCCTCAGCCTTTTTAACGGCTTCTTTTTCTGCTTTAACCTCTTCTTTTGCCGCTTCTTTTTCTTTCTTTTCGGCAGGCTTTTCAGTCGCTTTAACCTTGGATTTTTCTTCCGTTTTAACCTCTTCTTTTACTGCTTTTTTAGCCGCTTTAGCTTCCTTTTTCTCTTCCTTTTTAGCTGCGACCGATTCCGCTTTCGCTTGCTTTTCGGCTTCTTCCTTTACTTCTTGAGCCGCTTTAACGGTTTCTTCGACAGCCGCTTTAATTTCTTTTTCAACTTCCTTCTTTACTTCTTGAGCCGCTTTAACGGTCTTTTCGGTCTGTTTTTCAGTTTTTCCTGCTTTTTTGATTGACATTTTTTTACCTCTCTTTGGCTTTTTTAAGCCGTATTTTTTATATGCAACCGGCCAAGACCCTAAATATGGAGCTTAGCCGAATGTAAACGTATTTTTAGTTAAACGATAGTGTCTTTTGCGATATAGAACGGGTGCGTATCGGCACCCGAAAGCACGCGTTTATCCTTGACGACGACGTTTTTGTCCGTAACAACGCAATTAAGCGTTACGTTTTCGCCCGTAAAGGTATTCTTCATGATAACGCTGTCGCGGATAACGGTGCCTCTGCCTACCTTTACGCCGCGGTATAATACGCTGTTATAAACCTCGCCTTCTATTACGCAACCGTCGGAGATGAGCGAGTTTTTAACGACGGCGTTTTCCCCGTAAACGGTCGGCGCAGAGTCCTTTACCTTTGTGTAAATTTCCGCTCCGCCGAAGAGTTTTTGCATAACCTTTCTGTCCAAAAGCCCTAAGTTGACTTTGTAGAATCTCGTAAGCGAAGAAATCTCTTCAAAGTAGCCGTCATGGCGGTAACCTTTTATTTTAAGGTCGCCGAGAAGTCCCGCTATCATATCCTTGATAAAATGTCTCTGCCCGTGCGCTACGGCGTCGCTCACGATTGAAACGAGTAAATCGCGCTTCATGAGTATTATGTTGCCGTAAAGGTTAACCGTACCTTTCATAATAGGGTCGGTCAAAATTTCTTTGACGTTGTCGTCTTTATCGAGCTTTAAAACGACGTTATTCGTTCCGGAAATATCCGCGCTCTGTTTTCTACAATAAAGCATGGTGATATCCGCGCCGGATATTTCATGCTCACGGAACATAGGGGTATAATCGACGGAATATACGGCGTTGGAATCGGATAAAAGTATGTACTTTTCATTGCAACGCATAATAAATCCGAGAACGGTTTTTAAAGCTTCCAATCTCGTTCCGTAAAGGGAAGTCGAGTCCTTTTCGCCGAACGGCGGAAGAAGGACGAAGCCGCCGTTTCTGCGCGCCAAATCCCAGTCCTTACCGCTGCCGACGTGGTCCATAAGCGAACGATAGTTGCGCTTTGTGATAACGCCGACGTGAGTTATTCCCGAATTAACCATTGCGGAAAGCGGAAAGTCTATAAGGCGGTATCTTCCGCCGAAAGGTATTGCCGCAACCGTTCTGTTCATAGTGAGTTCGGGTACGTTGTTATCGTGTATGTTTGAAAAAATCAATCCTAATGCGTTCATATATTTTTACTCCCTTATTTTTTAGGTAAGCCGTTTTAAGAATACTCTTAACAAGCAAGCAAAGTCGTGTGGCAAATTGAAAATTGAAAATGGAAAATTGAAAGTTGCGGATACAAATATTATATAAAAAATTCGACCTCAATTTTCAACTTTCAACTTTCAACTCTCAACTTATCAAAGTTCTACCATTTCGCCTTTTTCGATAACAGTATCATCCGCCACTTTGTATTCGCGACCGACAACGGCTATCTTCTTTTCGTCGTTCATTTCGCCGACTTTCGCTTTTTTACCGACAGAAACCTGTTCGTCGATAATGGCGCATTCTATCTTCGCACCCTCTTCGATAACGGTGTCGCTGAAAATAACGCTGTTTTTGACGACCGCGCCCTTTTTGATGATTACGTTGTTTGAAAGCACGGAGTTTTCCACTTCGCCCTCGATAACGCAACCTAAGGAAACGATACTGTTAATTACTTTGCCGTTTTCGCCGATATAGTGCGGCGGCGCGATAGGATTGCGGGAATGGAGCCTCCAATCGGTATCGGTAATGTCGAATTCCGGTTTTTCGCCCAAAAGGTCCATATTCGCGTCGTAAAGCGAAGCGATTGTTCCGACGTCCTTCCAGTAGCCCGAGAAATTGTAAGCAAACATCTTCTCGCCGGCGTTAAGCATCGTCGGGAGAACGTTCTTGCCGAAGTCGTTCTGCGAAGCGGGGTCCTCGTTGTCCGCTTCGAGATACTTATAAAGCTTTTCGGCGGTGAATATGTAAATTCCCATAGAAGCGAGCGTACTCTTCGGCTTTTTGGGCTTTTCTTCGAATTCGTAAATACTGCCGTCCGCGTTGGTGTTCAAAATACCGAAGCGCGAAGCGTCCGCAAGGGGTACTTCGTAAGCGGCAATCGTGCAAGCCGCGCCCGTTCTGATATGCTCGGCAAGCATTTTGGAATAATTCATTTTATAAATGTGGTCGCCCGAAAGTATAAGCACATATTCCGGGTTGTACATTTTTATAAACGGCAGGTTCTGGTATATGGCGTTAGCCGTGCCTTTGTACCAGTCGCTACCCTTTTTTGCTTGGTACGGCGAAAGGATATGCACGCCGCCGAAAGAGCGGTCGAGGTCCCACGGTTGACCGTTGCCGATATATTCGTTTAAAACGAGCGGTTGATACTGCGTAAGCACGCCTACCGTATCAATTCCCGAGTTAACGCAGTTTGAAAGCGGAAAGTCTATAATTCTGTATTTTCCGCCAAACGGCACCGCAGGTTTCGCAATACGGCTCGTTAATGCGTAAAGTCTTGAACCCTGCCCGCCGGCAAGGAGCATTGCAACACATTCTTTTTTCATTGACATAAAACATCACTCCGATTTATTTTATCATATATTTTGTTAAGTTGAAAGTTGAGAATTGAAAGTTGAAAATTGCGGATTTAAAATTTATATATTAAATTCGTCCTTATCTTTCAACTTTCACCTTTAAACTTTCAACTTCTTTGCCTTTCTCGTAGCTTGCTATTAGAGCCTTGAGCGTGGAGAGTGCGTCGGATTGCCACAGCCGGTGACAGCGACCGATAGGCGCGTACTAAAACGTACGTAACTAAAGGTCGGTGGCGCACGCAGTGGCAAGGCGGCGTGCTATACTCGCTCAAGGTACATGAAAGATAGCGGTACCAAGTTCACCTTTATACTCTTCTTTTTTCCATGCATCGGTTTGCGGTTGGCTACGAAATCCTTTTTGCGGAAAGTGCCGTCGCCGCCGTAGAATTTGGAGTCGGAACTGAACTTCATAACATATTCTCTGCCGTCAACGCCTACACGGTAGTCGCGCAAGGTTAAGCCCGAGAAGTTGATTACGCAAAGTAGTTCTTTTCCGCTAACGCCTTTGCGGACGAAAGCCAAAACGTTGTTAGTAGAATCGTCGGCAATGACCCATTCGAAGCCGTCCCACGATTTTTCTATCGACCAAAGCTCGTCGTTATCGCGATAAAATGCGTTGAGTTCTCTGAAAAATCTATGAGCGAGCGCGTTCTCTTTGCGTTTTAAAAGCTCGAATTCAAGCCCTTTTGCGAAATTCCATTCGTTATACTGGTCGAATTCTTGACCCATGAACATCAGCTTTTTGCCCGGGTGCGCCATCATGTATCCCATAAACGCGCGCACGCCCGCATGTTGCATTTTTTCGTCGCCCGGCATTTTGTTGAAAAGCGAACGCTTGCCGTAGACTACTTCGTCATGCGAAACGGGGAGAATAAAGTTTTCACTGAAAGCGTACATCATCGAAAACGTGAGCTTGTTATGGCAACCGCCCCTAAACAACGGGTCGGTGGAAACGTAAGAAAGTACGTCGTTCATCCAGCCCATGTT
>DHMS01000032.1:584-6868 GCA_002405915.1 Christensenella sp. UBA4636 | reverse complement strand
TCCAGCCCATGTTCCACTTGAAGTTGAAGCCTAAACCGCCGATTGAAGCCGGCATTGTGACCATCGGGAACGCCGTGGATTCTTCGGCTATCATAAGCGCGTACGGATATTCTGCGAAAACCGCGCTGTTTAACTGTTGTAAAAACTCAACCGCTTCGAGGTTAATGTTGGTGCCTTTTTCGTTAGGTCGCCATTCGCCCTGCTTTCTGTCATAATCGAGATAAAGCATCGAAGCGACCGCGTCCACCCTTATGCCGTCGATAGCGTAAACGTCGAAGTAAAAGAGCGCGGACGAGATAAGGAAAGAACGAACTTCCTTTTTGCCGAAGTCGAAAACGCGGGTACCCCAGGACTTGTGTTCCTTTTTAAATTCGTCTCCGTACTCGTAAAGACAAGTGCCGTCGAATTCGTAAAGACCGTGTTCGTCTTTCGGAAAGTGCGCGGGAACCCAATCCAAAATTACGCCTATACCGGAATTATGGAAAGCGTCGACAAGGCTTTTGAAATCCTCGGGCGTACCGAAGCGGGAAGTTACGCCGAAGTACCCCGTCACCTGATACCCCCACGAACCGTCGTAAGGATATTCGGACACGGGCATAAATTCGACATGCGTATAATTCATGCGCTTAACGTAAGGCACAAGTTCCCTTTCGAGTTCCTTATACGAAAGATAGGAGCCGTCCTCTTTCCTCTTCCACGAAGCAAGGTTTACTTCGTAAATATTGACCGGAGAATTATACGGCGAATATTTTTCGCGTTCTTTCTCGTACCACTGCGCCTTGCTCGTAAGCTTTTCTATATCGTAAAGCTTCGAAGCCGTAGCGGGTGCGGTTTCGGCGTGGTATGCGTACGGGTCGGCTTTAAGCACGGTTTTCAGTCCGTGCGTGATAGCGTACTTGTAGTTGTCGTACTTATGCATGCCCTTAATTCGGATTTCCCAAGTTTCGCCGTCCTCCGTTTTGTGGAGTTGGTCTTTGCCGACCACCCAGTCGTTGAAATCGCCGACTAAGCTAACTGCGTCGGCATGAGGAGCCCAGACTCTGAAAACCACGCAATTTGCCTTATGGTCGAAGTGCGCGCCGAAATACTTATAAGCGCGATAGTTTGTGCCTTGGTGAAACAAATAAAGCGGTAAATCCGGACTTTCCGACGACGGATTATTAAGTTTGCGCGAACGCTTTGAAGCCATATTATCTCCGTAAAACGTTCGATCTTTCTAAAAAAAACGAACGCATGAATATTCTTAATGATTATTATTTATTTAAGTATACACGAAACGAGAAAAAAATTCAAGACGTTTTGTAAAATTTGAGTGTGTAAAATGCGATTTTTAGTTATTTTACACATAAACGCGGCTTAAAATTCAACAAAATTCACATGCCGCCGTCAACCGAAAGTATCTGTCCGGTAACGTACGCGTTTTCCATAAGGAAAGCGACCGCTTCCGCAACCTCTTCCGGGGTGCCGACGCGCGGAACGCTAAGTCCGTCGCAGAAGTCCTTTTTATCCTCTTCGGACAAATGCGCGTTCATCTTCGTGTCGATAAACCCGGGCGCGACGGCGTTGACGGTTACGCCCGACAAACCGACTTCGCGAGCAAGAGCTTTTGTTAAAGAATTTATTGCGCCTTTCGTCGCCGAATACGCGACTTCGCACGAGCCGCCGACGACTCCCCACACGGAGGAAACGTTGATTATTCGCCCGCGCTTTTCGCTTATCATGTCGGGCAAAGCTTCCTTTATGCAGTTGAAAGTTCCCGTGACGTTTACGGCGAACAAATTTTCAAATTCTTCCTTAGTAACGTCGGTTATGACTTTCTGCTTTAAAGCAATCCCTGCGCAGTTTATAAGCGCGTAGATTTTGCCGAATTTTTTATGAACTTCTTTAAAAGCCTCTTTTACCTCTTTTTCGTCCTTAACGTCGCATTTAACGGCGTAAAAACCGAAGTTTTTTTGCAAATCTTCCGCGGCTTCTTTGTTCGAAAAATAGGTGATAACGACGTTATAGCCCGACTTTTGCATTCTTTTTGCAATCGCCGCGCCGATACTACCGTTGCCGCCGGTAACTACTACCGTTTTCATAAAAAGTTCCTCTCTTCGGCGTTTTAAAAAAAGGGAAAAGCCCGACAAAAAAAGTCGGGCGTATAAACTTACTTTTTAACGCGTTCCATGTATTCGCCGGTACGAGTATCGATTCTGATAACGTCGCCCTCGTTGACGAACATAGGCACCTGAATGGTAACGCCCGTTTCAAGCGTAGCGTTCTTGGTCGCGTTGGTAGCGGTGTTGCCGGCAACGCCCGGTTCCGATTCGGTAACCAAAAGTTCGACGAAGTTTTCGCAGTCGACGGAGAAAGCTTTACCCTTGTAGAATTTAACGGTAACGGGGTCGTTTTCCTTTATCCACTGCAAAGCGTCCTCAACCTGTTCGTAGCTCAAAGGTTCCATGTTATACTCTTCGTCCATGAAGTAGTAAAGACCGCCGTCGTTGTAGGAATAAGTCATCTTCTTTGTTTCGATGACCGCGTTTTCTACTTTTTCGGTCGGGTTGAAAGTTTTTTCCAAAACGGCACCCGTGATGATGTTTTTAAGTCTCGTTCTTACGAAAGCCGCGCCCTTGCCCGGTTTAACGTGCTGGAAGTCTACTATAACGTAGATGTTGCCTTCGTATTCGATGGTGACGCCTTTTCTGAAATCGCCTGCTTGTACCATAATTTATCTCCTGATAAGTTAAAATGTTTTTATTTTTTTTGCGGCGCGGCGCGCCGACTTTTTCGTTTGTTATTGTTGCGAAAATTTTTCCGCAAAATCGCTTTGTTGTCGCTAATTATTGTCGCTAAATTTTAAGCCCGAAAAAAGCGGAAATCACAATATTTCGAGCTTTCTCGTAGTCGTCATAAACGGAACTACTTTGCCGTCTTTAAGAGTTACCGTGTTTTCTATTCTTATACCGAATTTGCCGTCGATATAAACGCCCGGCTCTATCGAAAACACCATTCCGTTTTCAAGCGTACCCTTACCCTTAGGCGAAACTGCGGGCGGCTCGTGAATGTTCACGCCTATGCCGTGACCCAAGGAATGAGTAAAGTATTTGCCGTAACCTCTTTCTTCGAGAATATCGCGCGCTATCTTATCCGCGGCTACGCATTCGATACCCGCGTAAATGCCCTTTTCGGCGGCAAGGTGCGCGGCAAGCACGGCTTCGTACGCCTTTTTGAACTCCTTGTCCGGTTTACCGTAGAAAAACGTTCTCGTCATATCCGAGCAGTAGCCCTTATACAAGCAACCGAAGTCTATAAGCACGCATTCGTTGTTTTTGAGCTTTGTCTTGCCCGTTTCGTGGTGCGGAACGGCGGCGTTTTTGCCGAACGCGACGATTGTGTCGAAGGACGGATTGCTTGCGCCGTGTTTTTTAAACTCCGCTTCCAACGCGGCGGCAAGCTCTAATTCACTCACGCCCTCTTTGATAAGAGGCTTAATACACCTTAAAGAAGCTTCCGCTATCGCGCACGCTTTTTTGATTTTTTTGAGTTCTTCATCCGACTTGAACTTCATCGAAGCGACCATATCTTGCGAGCAGTCTTTGAGCGAAAACCCTAATTCGCCGTATTCTTCCGCTTCCGCAATGCTCGTCTTTGTATAGTCGATATAAAGGTCCTTTTTGCCCGTCGACTTCAAAAATTCGAAAGTTTCGTTTTTAAAACCTTTCACGACGGTAACGTCGGAATTTTTAAGAGCCTTATCTGCGGCGTAAAAATATCTCGGATCGACGAAGAGATACTTTTTCCCTTCCGACACGACGACGTATCCGTCCGTCGCAAAAAAGCCCGTAAGGTACAGTCTTTGCTTTTCGTTAGTCAATAAATAAAGGTTATTTTCGTTAAGCATAATTTCACCTTCTTGTATACCTTAAATATAATAGCACACATCGGCGGCAAAGTCAATACAAATAAAAAGATTTTTCTTGTAATTTTACCGATTTTTCCCCTTTTACCCCTTAAAAACGCCTTGTTCTTGAAAATCTAAAAAATTTCCGTATAAATTTTCGATAATTGCTAAACGTATGTTTGACATAAAAATAAGTCGGGTGTATAATATACGAGTAAAGCATATGTTCGAAGATGAAAGGAGCGTAAAAAATGATTGACGAGAGAAAACTTGAAATTTTAACGGAAAGCGCGAAGTATGACGTTTCTTGTTCGTCCTCGGGTTCGTCGCGAAAAAACGTCAAAGGCGGAGTCGGTAACGCAAGCTACGGCGGAATTTGCCATTCGTTCACGCAGGACGGGCGGTGCATATCGCTACTAAAAATTCTTTTATCAAACAAGTGCGTTTACGACTGTTTGTATTGCGTAAACCGCCGCAGCAACGACGTTCCGCGCGAGTCCGCCTCGCCCGAAGAACTTTGCGAGCTGGTTATGAATTTTTACAGGCGCAACTACATAGAGGGGCTGTTTTTGTCGTCCGCAGTCGAACGCAGCCCCGATTACACTATGGAACGGCTTTTAGACGTCGTAATGAGGCTAAGAAAACTATATAATTTTCACGGCTACATTCACCTTAAAGGCATACCCGGCGCAAGCAAGTACCTACTAAACAAAGCCGCGAAGTACGTTGACAGAATGAGTTGCAACATTGAGCTTCCGAGCGAAAAAAGCCTTAAACTTTTAGCCCCGCAAAAATCCAAAACCGCGCTTATCGAACCGATGGGAATGTTAGCCGAAAACTTGCGGCAAGCAAAGGCGGAACGCAACAAAAAGTTCTTGCCGGCGGGGCAGACAACGCAAATGATTGTCGGCGCTTCGCGCGAAACGGACGGGCAGATAATACGCTTAACGCAGGCTTTATACAAAAAATTCGATATGAAGCGCGTATATTTTTCGTCGTATATACCTACGAATTTTACATCCAACCTCTTGCCCGCCCGCCCCGCGGGGCTTTTGCGCGAACACAGGCTTTACCAAGCCGACTGGCTCATGCGGTTTTACGGCTTCACCGCCGCCGAAATTTCCGACGAGAACGAGGACCTCGATTTGACTATGGACCCAAAGTGTCGCTGGGCTTTACGGCACCCCGAATTTTTCCCGATAGAAGTAAACGCCGCGCCGCCGGAAGTTTTGCTTCGCGTTCCCGGGATAGGGTTCAAAAGCGCGTATAAAATAGTTGCGGCAAGGAAGTATTCGAAGCTTGACTTTAACGACCTAACAAAGCTCCGCGTAGTTTTGAAACGCGCGGCGCATTTTATCACTTGCGCGGGCAAGTTCATCGGCGACGACAAAAACCCTCAACGGCTTTTGCTACTTTCCGAAGCCGAGCAAAAATACGAACAACTGTCGCTCTTTTCCGCTCCGGAAATTTCTATGAGCGCGTTGACGGGGCAATTATGATTTATTTTATCCCTTGCGGGCGCGACGGAATTTTGTGCGCGCTATACGAAAGCTTTACTAAAAAAGAATCCCCTTCCGCCGTGTATTCGTCCGCGTTTTCGCCGACTATCGGGGAAGAGGTAAAAGAGATAATTTTTAACGCCGAAAAAGCCGAGCGCGTGAAGAAAGGAATTTTAAAACACGGGGGTATAAGCCTGTTATCGGCACTTTTTTATCCTTTGCGCTCAAATTCCGAAGAGAAAGAAACGATAGTTTTCAAAGCAGCCGAGCGGTGCCTCAACATGCGCAAAAACGTGCTTGACAACTTTTCCGACAAGTTCGTTTTAAAGCATTACGAACTGACCAAACAAATAAGTTACGAAGTCCACCGAATGGAAGGTTTTCTCAGATTTGAAGAAGCCGAGGGCGGATATTACGCGCGTTTTACGCCCGACAACGACGTTATCGACCTTGTCGCCCCGCACTTCAAAAGAAGATTTTCCGACGAAAAATTCATCATTCACGACGTAAAGCGCAACAAGCTTTGCTTTTTCGACGGCGAAACGCTGCGCTACATAAAGCCCAACAAGCCCGTCACTGTCTACCTGACGGCGAACGAGCAAGCCTATTCGAGTCTATGGAAAAAGTATTTCAAGTCTGTAAGCATAGCGGAGCGCAAAAACGAACGTCTCCAAGACAACTGGCTCCCCCGCCGTTACCGCTCAAACATGTCGGAATTCTCCCCTCCCGAAAGCTTCAACTGAAAAGAAATTTCGGTCGATGTTTTTGTAAGTAGCAAGTTTTTTGCTTTCTCCCGTCAAAAACAATCGACCGAAATTTCTTTTTTCATTTTTAATTACATATGCCTAAAACCGCAGAGGCGCAAAAACTCCGTACAGTAATGGGGGCATTTAAAATTA
>DHMS01000032.1:200-537 GCA_002405915.1 Christensenella sp. UBA4636 | reverse complement strand
TAAAATTACATAGACCTAAAACCGCGAAAAGTTCGGTGTATTTCATTTTTGTGTAATGGGGGCATTTAAAATTACATAGACCTAAAACAACGGTTTTTGTTATAAGTCCTTATAATTTGTAATGGGGGCATTTAAAATTACATAGACCTAAAACGACGTTGCGATAAAATCAAAAAACCTTAAAGTAATGGGGGCATTTAAAATTACATAGACCTAAAACTCGTTGGCGCGTTAGGGGTTGGCGGGCAAAGTAATGGGGGCATTTAAAATTACATAGACCTAAAACAAAAGGTCGGCTTTCTCCATATGGAACATGGTAATGGGGGCATTTAAAATT
>DHMS01000032.1:0-138 GCA_002405915.1 Christensenella sp. UBA4636 | reverse complement strand
TAAAATTACATAGACCTAAAACATATATTTGCAAACGTATTAGTAAAAACAAGTAATGGGGGCATTTAAAATTACATAGACCTAAAACATAAGACCGACCCAACAAAGTATAAGTTTGGTAATGGGGGCATTTAAAAT
>DHMS01000037.1 GCA_002405915.1 Christensenella sp. UBA4636 | reverse complement strand
TTAATCTCTTCAACGGGCTTTTCTTCTTCCGCTTGTTCCTCGGTTTCTTCCGTCGCTTCGTCGGCGGCTTCGGCCAATTCTTCGGCGGGCGAATTAGTATCGATAACTTCCGCAACTACTTCCGTTTCTTGCTCGGCGGCTTTTTCCTTAGCCTGTTCTTCGGCTTTTCTTGCGGCTTCTTCTTTTTCGTCGCGCTCGGCAAGCTTAGCGAGGGCGGCTTCTTTAGCTTTGCCGTCCGCCGTGAGATATTCGCATTCAAGCTTTACTTCGCAACAAGAGCAGTCGTCTTTGCAATTAAGCTCGAAATCGTCGTAATTTTTCATGTGTTCACCCCTTGAGGTTTTTTATCGTCTTTTCATTATACTTTACCGAGGGGCTTTATGTCAATAAAATACGCAAAATAAATTTTCGCTTAACGCATAAAGCGCGATTATTTCGTCGTTTCGTCACTTTTAAAGCTAAAAATTGACTTTTTCGCCGACCAAAAACGCGAAAGCAAAGCTTAAAGAGTGTAATTTTTTTTGAAAAACAATAAAAAACGCTTGACATAAATATATTTATCGTGTATCATTTTAGGGCTAACGTAGAGTCCTGCCGTTTGAAAGGCGAATTAGCCCCTCGGTTTTTGAGCGTAGGTCTTTATACAAAACAAATTTTTACGGAGAATACTATGAAGACATATATGGCAAACGCCGCCACCGTCGAAAGAAAATGGTACGTCGTAGACGCCGCCGGCATTCCGCTCGGTCGTCTTGCGTCGCAGGTCGCGGCAATTTTAAGAGGTAAAAACAAACCGACTTTCACGCCGAACGTCGATTGCGGAGATTACGTTATCATCGTTAACTGCGACAAGGTCGCTTTGACGGGTAAGAAAGCCGAAAAGAAGCTTTACACCTACTACACCGGTTACATCGGCGGTTTAAAGCAGACTCCCTACGGCGAAATGATTGCTAAAAAGAGCGATACTCTTATTTACGAAACCGTCAAAGGCATGCTTCCCAAAAACAGCCTCGGCAGACAAATGCTCAAAAAACTTCGCACCTACAAGGGCGCGGAACATAAGCAAGCGGCTCAGAAGCCCGAAACGCTTGTTATCAATAAGTAAGGAGGACTTTTAATATGGCAAAGAAAGTTGCGAAAAAGGTTCAGTACTGGGGAACCGGCAGAAGAAAGAAAGCCGTCGCGAGAGTTCGCCTTATCCCGGGCGGCAACGGCACCATCATCATTAACGACAGAGGTATCGACGAGTACTGCCCGTCCGAAACCGTTAAATACGTTATCAAGCAACCCCTTACCCTTACCGGCAAGGAAACCGCTTACGACGTTTTCGTAAACGTTAAGGGCGGCGGCTACACCGGTCAGGCGGGCGCAATCCGTCACGGCGTTGCAAGAGCCTTAATCGTTGCGGAACCCGAACTTCGCACCGTTGTTAAAAAGGAAGGCTTCTTAACGAGAGACCCGAGAATGAAGGAAAGAAAGAAATACGGCTTGAAGAAAGCTCGTCGCGCTCCTCAATTCTCCAAGAGATAATCTTTATTATCGAATATTCAAAAACCCGAGGGAATCGCAAAAGCGGTTCCCTTTTCTCACGCCTAAATTCGCGGTTAGCCGTTAGAGCGTAAAAAAATACCCGAGGGCAAGGCGAACGGAACGCCAAAAACCTCGGGCAAAAAATCTTTTTAGTTTTTCGAGCAAATTACTTGTTGAAAACGAATACGGACAAGAGTTCGCAAACGCCTGCGATTATCGCGGTAATTCCGCCGATGTACGCGCCTACTGCAAGAACGCCGTTGCTTTTAATGTCTCCAATGAGTTTAAATGCTTCCGTAGCAGTTGTGTTGGGAATACAGAAGTTGAGAGCCATAAAGAAGAATACGCCGGAAACGATGAAGCAAGCTGCGGCAATGATGCGGAAAAGACCGGAAGCAAAGCTGTTTTTGATGAGACCCATCAACGCAACAACGGTACCCGCAAGAGCAAGAATGTAGGTGAGAAGATTCATAAATGAAAATTCAAAGTAGGTGACTGTGATAGATACAAGACCGGCATCTACCGATTTTGTGTAGCCGAAAGCAAGTTGCAAACCGGTAAATGTTGTTTCGCTGTCTTTAATACCGATTGTCGGTACGAAAATCATTGCTATGGCAACGATTCCGAGCAGAACCGCCGCGGCGGTTACGATTTGAGTTAGGTTAGTTCCCTTTCTCTTAGCCATAAAAATTGTTCCTCCCGTCGCAAAGCTTTTGTGCAATGCGGCTTAAATTTTTTTTGTGCTTATATTCTATCACATAAAAACACCCGTGTCAATACATTTTGATAAAAGAATATTGCACAACAATCGATTATTCGTTGAAGTTTTTGTTGACAGCCTAAAATAAAAGTTTTAATATTTAAGACATGGATAACGAGATAAGCTACAAAATAATAAGAAGCCGCAGAAGAACTGTTTCCATAATAGTCGAGCGGGACGGCTCGGTCGTCGTTCGCGCGCCGCTTAGATACCCCGAAAGCGCGATTAAGGACTTCGTTTTTAAGAAGCGCGAATGGATTTTGCGCACGGCGGAACGGGTAAAAAGGAGTAACGCGGAAAACGCTTTTTCGCTTGAAAACGGCGCGAAAATCGAACTTTTAGGCAACGAATACACCGTCCGCATAACGCCCGAAAAACGCGCATTTTTGACGGAAAACGAAATAGTTTTGCCTTCGGGCTTAGAAAAACCGGCTTTCGAAAAGCTCATTTACAAACTGTTGCGTTCTTATATACTGCCGAGAACGGAAGAGATTGCGGCGAAAAACGGACTAAGGTACAAAGGAATTTCGATAACTTCCGCAAAAACGAGGTGGGGGTCTTGCGGCGCGGGCGATACGCTCAACTTTTCGCGCGCGCTCGTCTTTATGCCGCCCTCCGTCGTCGATTACGTTATTTGTCATGAGCTTTGCCACACGCGTGAAAAAAACCATTCCGCGCGCTTTTACGCTTTGGTCAAGTCAATCTGCCCCGATTATAAAGAGGCTGAACGAGTTTTAAAACTCCGCGCCGCCGTAATGAATTATTTGTAAACGCTTTCGACCGCCGATTTTGTGCGGTCGTACAAGTTTTTATTTCGGAAAACCGTAGTATATAGCCTTTTCCCGAAATAAAAAGCAATACAAATTTAAAAACGAAAATCAAAAATCAAGGCTTGCGGGGTTTAAAAGGAAGTCTATCACATTGATAATCGTGTGTCCTTTTTCGTTTTGCCAAGGCTTTGCTATATCGGCGGTTACGATTATTTTTTTAAACGAATCCCCGATTTTGTCGAGCGAAGTTTCTTCTTGTCGCATTTTTTCGACGGTCGGTATGGAATATGCCGATTGTATATAGTAACGTTTGCTTCCTTTGTTGCAAACGAAATCGACTTCGGCGGTTTTTCTGTGTTGCTTGCCGTCGCTTTCTTTCGGGTAATAGTCGACAATCCCCACGTCTACGTTAAAGCCGCGGTAGATAAGTTCGTTGTAGATTATGTTTTCCATAATATGCGTTGGTTCTTGTTGGCGGAAATTAAGCCTTGCGTTTCTCAGTCCTACGTCGGAAAAGTAAAATTTGAAAGGCGAATTTATATACTTGCGCCCTTTAATGTCGTATCGTCGAGATTTTCTTATCAAAAAGGCGTCCTCAAGGTACTCTATATACGAGTTAACGGTCTTGTCGGAAGTTTTTATCCCGTTTGATTCAAAGGTTTTGGCTATCTTCGTCGCGTTGTTTAACGACCCTATGGAAGAGGCGAGAACGTCTATTAGCGTGTCCAAAACCACGTCGGAGCGCAAATTGTAACGTTCCGAAATGTCTTTGACGTAAGTTTCCTTGAATAAGTCCGATAAATACTTGGTTTTTTCCTCGTCGGTTTTCAAAGCGAAAAGCCTCGGCATGCCGCCGTATAAAGAATATTCTTCCCACGCTTCGTATTTATTCCCGTTATAAACGGAAAAGAATTCGCTAAGCGAAAGCGGGTTGACATGCACCTCGTCGCCGCGTCCGCGAAATTCCGTTGATATGTCGGAAGAGAGAAACTTCGAGTTACTGCCGGTAACGTAAATATCCACGTTTTTAAGCGAAAGAAGCCCGTTCAATATGCCGTAAATTTTTAGCGGTTGATTGCTTTTCAACTCTTCTTTTGATATTGCAAACTGTATTTCGTCGAGAAGTACGAAAAACGTGTGCTTTTCGTCGGTTATTTTAGAATAAAGAAATTCCGAAAGCTTATCGGGGTCGCGCAAAGCCGCGTTTTTTTCGTTGTCGAGCGCAATCCTTATTATCCTTTTTTCGGGTATCTTTTCGGATAAAAGGTAGTTGTAAAAAATATCGAACAAAAGGTAACTTTTTCCCGACCGCCTTAGCCCCGTGATTACTTTTATCGCCCCGTTTTCTCTCTTGTTTATCAGTTTTTTTAGGTACTCGTCGCGTTTGATTGATAATTCCATATGCTTAACTCCTATTTCGGAAAATTGCTGTATACTACATTTTCTCGGAATAAGTATAACACGATTTAAGCCGATATGTCAAGTAAAAAAAGAAAACTCTGTTTCGGAAAACTGTAATATATCGGCTTTTTTCGGAATGACTGTATATAAAGTTACTAAAGAAGCCGGGTCGACGACTGTGTAAATTAAGCAAAATAATTTATATTTCGAAAAACCGTAGTATATAGCCTTTTTCCGAAATAGAAATATTGACCGCTTTTCTAAGCGAAACCACAAAAAAATAAAATTCTTGTAAAAAGATTTAAATAATTATTGAAAATCGCGAGATTTTATGATATTATATATACATAATGAATTCTTATTACCGCGTTATGCTTTCCGAAACGGATAAAAACTCGGTAACGAAAGAGAGGTTGAAATGACGGACAACGAATTATTCTTTAAGCTTTGTGCCGCCGCGCGAGAGTTCGGCGGGGGCGAGCGAGAAAACAAGCTTACGCCGATAAAATACCTTATCGCGGCTTGTAATTTTGCTGCGAATATCGTGAAAGGACACGTGAAAGACGACAGCGAAGCCGTGAAAAAGCTTTTGTCGATAATGCCGCTTGAAGATACTACGCTAATAATGGCGCACACCCGCCTTGCGGATTTTTACGACGCGGAAAACGGCGTGGACGTAAGCGACGAAGTGAGATATTTTTATTCCCTTTCCGAGGGTTGCGGAAGCTACGTTTCGGCTTACGATATGTACTGTTTGTGCCTTATCGCTTGCCGCGATTTCGCGCCCGTGTTGTTCGCGTACATGGCGCACGCATTGAGAAAGCAAGGCACGCCGCTCAACGACCCCGACAGAGCGGAATTTGCGGAATATTCCGACTTCGTCCTCGGCAAACTGCCGTACACCGCGCAGGACATTGCGCCGGACGGCGTGGGCAAAGAGGGCGCTGTTAGTCCCGCTTCGTTAGACGATATCCTCGCTCAACTTTCCTCATCCGTTACGGCAAGTCAAGCCTCTTCCGGTTCCGATAGTTCGGACGACGATGACGAAGAAGAGGGCGACGGCAAGAGTAGCGGCAGCGTAGACCTTGACGAGCTTTTCCGCCGTTCCACGCTTATGGAAACGGACGACCAATCGGGCGATACTTCAAAAAAAGACGACCCGTTCGATTTTCTGACCGACGGATTTACGGACAAGGAAAAATCTACGGGAACGGCAAAACCAAAAAAGAAGCCGCAAAAGAACAACAAAATAGGCGCGAGCGGACTTGCCGACCTCGTCGAAAAGGTTAAAAAGGCGCAGAACGAACTGCTCAAAGACATCTTCGGGCAGGACGCCGCCGTCAACACCTTTATCGGCGGATATTTCAACGCGGAATTCAATCGCATAACCGCCACAAAAACCAAGCAACCGCGCGGGGTTTTCCTCTTTGCGGGCCCTCCGGGCGTAGGTAAAACCTTCCTTGCCGAAAAGAGCGCGGAAGTATTGAACTTGCCTTTCAGAAGATTCGACATGAGCGAATACTCGGACAAGGAATCCAACTTCGAATTTGCCGGTTCCGACAAGGTTTACAAAAACGGCAGCGAGGGTAACGTTACGGGCTTCGTCGCCAAAAACCCCAACGCCGTAATCTTGTTCGACGAAATAGAAAAGGCGCACCTTAACATAATTCACTTGTTTCTGCAAATTATCGACGCTGGCAGACTGCGCGACAACTACACGGACGAAGAAGTTTCTTTCGCCGATACAATAATAATCTTCACGACCAACGCGGGCAAACAGCTTTACGAGGACGACGCCGTCGGCAAACTTTCGTCAATCGCGAAAAAGACGATAACCAAGGCTCTCGGCGCGGATATTAACCCCGTTACCGGCGCGCCGATGTTCCCGCAAGCAATCATATCGAGGCTTGCCGCAAACAACGTCGTCATGATGGACAAAATGTCGGCGTTCAACCTTGAAAAGATAGCGCGCAACCAGATTGAGGACGCCGTAAACAACTTCTCCAAAAACACGGGAATAGACATAAAAGTAGACGACCGCGTGTACTCCGCGATAATGTTTGCGGAAGGCGGCGCGGCGGACGCGCGTACCGTAAAAGGCAAGGCGAAAACCTTCCTTGCGCGCGAACTTTACGAAACGCTTCGCCTTGCGGACGATTCCGCGGTGGACGTAAGAAAGCTCAAAGAAATAGACTTCACGATAGAGTTGCCTAAGGACGGCGCGGCAAGAGAATTGTTCGTTAACGACGAACAACCCGCCGTGCTTGTGTTCGCCGAGGACGATATAGCTTCGTCCTTTGCTGCAAAGGGAATAGACGTTTATTCGACGACCGACGCGACCTATGCGTTCGAAATTTTAAAAACTCGTCCGATTTCTCTCATTTTGACGGACATCACGGTAGGGCTTTTAAAATACGACGAAAAGGTAATGAACATAGAGGACATGCGCGGCAAGGGTTACGACTTTTTGTCGGGCGTATTGGCTTCTTTCTCGGAAACCCCTTGCTATCTTATCCAGAACCCCGAAAAGCGTATCGGCAACGACGAAATGCTTACCTTCACGGGTATGGGCGTAAGGGGGGAATTCGAAGTTCCTTCTTCCGCCGCGGCGTTCAAAAAGCGCGTTACCTTCGAATGCGAAAAACTGCATAGGCAAAAGAGTATGTTATCGCTTGCCAAGTCCAACCGCGTTCTTTCGTTCGACACGCGCCAGACGGTATCCGCGGACGGCGACAAAATAACAATCGCGCTTTACGATTTCCGCCTTGCTCTCTCTCTCGACGCCGAGGACAATTCGCACGTTTTAACGGGCGCGAGAAAGCCGACCACCAAGTTTGACGACGTTATCGGCGCGGCGGACGCGAAAGGCGAATTAAGATATTTCGTCGAATATC
This sequence comes from Christensenella sp. UBA4636, assembly GCA_002405915.1. Lineage (GTDB taxonomy): Bacteria > Bacillota > Clostridia > Christensenellales > Borkfalkiaceae > UBA4636. The sequence continues at coordinate 6,310 of DHMS01000037.1, read as the reverse complement.
TCAAAAACCCCGAAAGGTTTATGGGTAGGGGCGTTAAGGCTCCGAGAGGCGTTCTTTTATACGGACCTCCGGGAACGGGCAAAACAATGCTTGCAAAGGCTATGGCGGGCGAATCGGACGTCACCTTTATCTCCGCCGAAGGCAACGAATTTTTAAAGCGTTACGTCGGCGAAGGTCCGCAAGCCGTGCATGAACTGTTTCGCTCGGCAAGAAAGTACGCGCCCTGCATACTCTTTATAGACGAAATCGACGCGATAGGCGTTTCTCGCAATGCCTCGGCTTCGGAAGGGGCGGCGGCAACTCTCACGTCGTTCTTGACCGAAATGGACGGGTTCAGAACCGACCCGAAAAAGCCCGTTTTCGTGCTTGCCGCAACCAACTCTTCGCTTGACGAAAACTCCCCGAGAAGCCTCGACGGCGCGCTTTTGCGTAGGTTCGACAGAAGAATTTTAATAGATTTACCTAACCTCGACGACAGAGAAAAATACTTGCGCCTTTCCGTCGAACGCCACCCGATAATCGGCATTTCGGAAGAGGAAATACGCAGTATCGCGCGAAGAAGCGTTTCCATGAGCTTAGCCGACCTCGAATCGGTCGTAGAGCTTGCCATGCGCGATTGCATTAAGGCTTCGCTCGACTTAGTCGACGACCATGCCTTTGACGAAGCTTTCGAAGCGTATAGAAGCGGCGACAAAAAGAAGTGGGACGAAGAAACGGTTTTAAGAACCGCTCGTCACGAATCGGGTCATGCTGTTATCTCCTTGCTTGCCGGCAACTGCCCGTCGTACTTGACGATAGTTTCCCGCGGCGATTTCGGCGGGTACATGCAGAAAGACGACGTCGAAAAATTCGGCTATACGCGCAAAGAACTCCTCGACGAAATCCGCGTTTGCCTCGGCGGAAGAGCCGCCGAACTTGTCTGCTACGGCGACGAGGACGGCGTAACGACAGGTCCTTCTTCCGATTTAAGACAAGCTACGTATTTAGCAAAACGCCTCGTCGGCACCTACGGCATGGACGAAGATTTCGGGCTTGCCGTTATGGACGAAGCCGACTTTAAGGACAAGGAAACCCGCGCGAAGATAAACGAAATCTTAAAAGGCGAACTCCAAAAAGCCGTCGAACTTATAAGCGAAAACAGAATTCTTCTCGACAGAATGGTCACGGAATTGCTTGCCAAAAACCATCTCTCCGCAGACGAAATAAAACTGCTTTCAAAATAAAAAGCGGGGCTATAACCCCGTTAACGCACAAAAACGCCGCCGCGCAAAACTTGCGCGGCGGCGTTTACACTGAAAATTTTTTATTCTTTTACGGTATCGGCAGAGACTATATCTTCCGCTTTCGTGATTACGGGTTTGCCGTCCGCGTTTAAAAGAGGGGTTATGCCCGAACCGAAAGTGTTTCGAATAATCAGATAAGTAACGCCCGTCTCTCTGTCGGCGACAAGGCTGCTTTCGGGACCGAAAAATCCGCAGTCTTCCGCATAGACTTGAACAAATCTTTTTTCTTGTTTTTCTTTACTCATAATATTTACCGCCTTATAGTTAATTGTTTTCGTTCGGCACTTCGAATATGAGTATGGCTTTTGCCGAGAGGGTAACGGAAAACGTTACGAGCTTATAACCCTTTTCCGCGTATTCGTTTGCTGTTTTTTCCACTTCTTCCGCCATTTTTTTAGCGCGCGGATTGTATTTTAACACTACGGTTTCGTATTTCATAAAAAACACCTCATCATTTATAATGTTTACGATTACATTATATATTATAAACGAAGAGCGTGCTATCGGTTTTATGTAAAATATGTGTAAATTTTTTGTAAACTCAATATGTGAAATTCGAATCGATTATTGTTTTTCCGCCCCGTCTTTTTTCTCGGTCGACAATTTTTTTTCGAGCGCGTACTGTTTTGCGAGAATGGCGTTTAATTTGTCGTACAAATCTTCAATCATAATTTCCGTCTTTAAGTTGACTTTGTAGTCGTTTTCGGCTCTGCGCCTGTCTTTTTCTTCTTGGCGGTTTTGGCTCATCATAATAAGCGGCGCTTGTATAGCCGCCACGCATGACAAAACAAGATTGAGCAATATGAACGGATACGGGTCGAAAGCGTTTGCCGCAAGAATAACGTTTATTACCATCCAAAGCACAAGCACGCTCGTGAACGAAAAAATGAAAGCCCAGCTTCCCGCAAATTTCGCAATCGCGTCGGCTGCGCGTTGCCCTAACGTGTATTTCTTTTCGCTGTCGGGGCGGACGGAAATTTTACGATTCGCTAAAAGCGCGAGGACTTCCTCGTCGCTCATATCTTGGCGAATATCGTCGAGTACGTCTTTCAAGAGTTTTCTGTTTTCTTTCATGATAATCGTTTACTCCTTAAAATCGTTTTTTTAATTATACATCATTTCGTTTTAAAGTTCAATCAAAAGAAAAGGCTTTTTCGCAACTAAAAATTTCGCCGCGGCTAAAAAAGTTAAGGGCGAAATTCGCTTGAAAAAAAGTAGTTTCGGACTACAATAAAATTAAATAAAGTCGGTCGGTTGCAATTTTCACCCGTTTTTTTCTGGGAATATTGCAATCTTTTTTTTCGCCGTTTTAGCGAACGTTCGCTCTTTTTGTTTAAACGGCGGCAAGGCTCGCCCGTTAGGGAGAACGTGACGTTTCGCTTAAAACTTTTCGCCTTGAAAGAAACCGCAAATTTTTAACAGGCAGAGCGAACGGGTTTTATAAACCCGAAAATTACGTTTTAAGAGAAAACCTTTCCGCGTTTTGCGGCACGGTTGCGCTTGTAGCGATTGAACGCGAGGTTGCGGGTGATTTTCCCGAGAAAAGCTAAAAGACGGTTGGGTTTTTGCGGGGAAATACTGTTCCACGCGCCTAAGTACATATCGTTCACGTATTCTTCCTAGTCCAAACGGTCGTAGAGAATGTTGTAAGCGACCGAAAAACAAAAGCTTCCGTACTTTTCCGCGGTGGCGGAAATCGCAAGCCGGTTTTTTGCCCAAAACAAATCGATTATTTGATTGTCGTTCATAGTACTTCTCCTTCTTCGCGCAACGCCCCTTCACTTATATAGACAACAAAAAACGCATTGCGTTGCGGCGAAAACAAATTTTTATAATTTTTTAAAAAAGAGCAAGGGAAAAACAATTCCTTTGCGCTTAAAAAACTCTCTCATAGGCGGATACCTCCGTTGCTGTACAAAATTTTGTCGTGACAAATTAGCGGTACTTCTATTCGATTATATCAAATTTTAAGCTACTTTTCAAGTATTATCGATATTTTTTACTTGAAAAGTTAAAAAACGAAAGTTTTTCTGCCTGTAAAGTTTTTTTTGAACGCCGAAACCCCTTGAAGTCAAGCGGGTTTTTGAGCCGTAAGGCGATGTTTTTAGTTATCAAAAACCCTTTTTGGGGCAACCCCGGGCGACAGATAAAAACAAAAGAGAGTAGTTTTTGCAATGTTTTGTTAGAAGTTTTGCAATTGACAATAAATGAAATATCGTTTAAAATGTAGGCGTAAAATGCGATAGTATCGCATTAAAAAAAACTTAAATTCCGAACTGGCAATTCCCCATGGGGAATTTTTGCGCGAATGCGCAAAAATCTTCTAACTATAAGTCGCCGCAAGGCGAAATTCGGGAAAAGCGGCGCGGAAAAGGAAGGTAAAAATGTCGAGGTATAGCAAATGAAAAAGAAGAACTGTATTTTGAACTTATTGTTACTTATGGCTCTTTCTCTCGTTTTTTTGTTCGGCGGTTGTTCTGTTGGCAACCCGGATTCCTCATCCGGTGGCGGGAACAAAACGAATGACGGATTGACGCAAGATTTAAGTCGTTTCGATTCGGTACAGCATTACGGAGTTGAAAATAAGCCTAAGTACACATTAACGTTGGCGACGGAGAACGCAAGCTTTTCAGACGGAAAGAAAAGTCTGAAATTGCAGGAAAACGCAATGCTTCCGGACATAGAATGGACGGGAGACGGTTTTATCGGCGGCGTTAAGTTTCAAGGCGAGGAAAAGGTTTATGAAACTTATCGTTTCAGAATGCCTGCAAAAGATGCGACGATAGAAATCGTAAAAACCGATACTAAGCCTACGTTGTTCCAAAATTTAAGCGCAAACATTGCTTTTAACGGTTCGGTCGGTCCCGACTATAGCAGTGCCGGAGTAAAAAGCGTTGAAGCTCGCTCGCCTTTCGTTCTCGATACGAACTTTTCGTTTAAGGTAAAGGAAAACAATCTTGCCGATATAAACGGTAACGGAACGGAAGATTATTTAAGAGGCAGCGTTTTTGAAATTACCGGTTCCGCGGGAAATTTTGCAAGACTTTTAACCGGTTGCGGCACTAAAGATACCGAGTACGGCATTGTCGGCGGCGCAACGTATACGTTTGTGTATAACTTTGAAAACAAAGGCGAAGCTCCGATTTCTTTCAAGGTTTATCAACTCCAGAGCGGCATTGTTCTCTCCGGTTCGTATATGGTTGCCGCGGGTAAGACGATAACGCTTGAAAAAGGCGAGAGCAAGAGCTTCTGTCTTGAATTTACGGCTAAAAATTCGAACGATAACATAATGCCCGTATTCCAACTTCAATCGGAAGCGGACAAGGCTTTGGTAGGTATCGCTATCGGAAAAATGGCGGGGAAGCTTACGCATGAGCATAAGATAGAAAAAATCGCCGCGCAAGAAGCCGTATGCACGGGAACGGGCAACAGTGAATACTACGGCTGCGAAACTTGCGGCGCAATGTATTCTTCCGAAAGCGGAGAACAACGCGTAACAATGCTCGACGTAGGCGTTGTCGGTTCGCATGAATACGGCGAATGGCAGTACGAAGGCGAAATACATTATCGTCAATGCAAAGTCTGCTCCAAAAAGGCGGATAAGGCGGGACACACGTATAGGTACGTAGTGACTAAGGAAGCCACCGAAACCGAAACGGGGCTTAAAGAGGAACTTTGCACCGTTTGCGGAAAGAAAACGGGCAAGAGTGAAGCGACGGAAAAGCTCAATCCCGCAGACAAAGGCGAAAAAATCGCTTATAGACTCGAAGCCGAATGCGCAGAGTTCGAATACGGCGCGGGCAGTCCGGAAAGCCGCGTTTGGACGGACGAATACAATTTACGCTTTGGAACGGGATTAAGCGGTTATTTTGCGACGGCTAACATGAACAAAGCGTTGGGCGATAAGCAAATATTCCGTTTTGAATCCGATAAGTCGTTAAGCAAAGTAACGTTCAAAATGAGAATAGGCAACTACGGCGACGACGTTATTCTCGGGGATTACTTTACTATCACCGTGAACGGCGAAGAAATAGATTTGTCCGGCATTATTCTCGGCGCAAAGAATAGCGTCACGGTAGACGGCAATCAATGGCTTAGATTTTCCGTCGAAGAACTTCTTATCTCTCTCCAAAAAGGCGATAACGAAATAGTCTTTGAGCATATCAAGAGCAATTCCAATATAGGCAACCTTGACTATATCGAATTGTACACTTCCGCCGTTATAAGCGGATTCGATAACGAAAGGTATAAAGATAAAGATTCCGTATGGAGCGTCACGAAAGAGCCGACGGCGGCGGACTCCGGCGTTTTGACTTGTACGTCCGGTTCGGGTGAAACGGAAAAAACGCGTAATTACAATATACCTGCGCTCGCAAAAGGAAAAGACTTCTACGATTATACCAAGGAAGGCAGTGTGGAAACTTATTCCTTAACGATAAAAGGCAAGGAAGTTCTTAGAAAAACACTTGATTCTTCCAACAAGTATAAGTTGAAAATTTACGGAACGACCGCAATTTACGAACTCAATGTCGGGGCGGCTCTCCCCGAAGGAATTTTGGGCAAAGACGCTGCCGGCTGGTACAACGTAGATAACATTGACGAATCCGGTACTATAGCCGAATTCGTAATGCCCGAAAGGGATATAACGATTGCCCCTCTGAAAAAGGTTGAGGGAACGGCACTCGATTTCTGTTGGAAAGCGGACAGTGAAAAGAACGTTACCTTTGCCCAATCAACGAGAGTAAGCACTATCGTGGACGGGATAAAAGGTCGTGAAGTAACGATTACGCCTACCGCTAAGGGAAGTTGTGCAATAAGGTTCCAGAGCGCGTTCGGTTCGACAAAGTCCGTTAGCGGCATGACTTTCTACTACACAATCGAAAACAGAAGCAACGCTACGGTTAAATTCTCGCTCAATCAAGTAAATTCCGGTACTGTGGTTTTGACAAAGACCGATACTATCGAACTTGCGGCGGGCAAAAAAATAGCAGTCGAACTAACTATGCCGGAAGGAGATTATTCAAACG
>DHMS01000003.1:78861-107132 GCA_002405915.1 Christensenella sp. UBA4636 | reverse complement strand
CACATTTTGTCACTGCGTGCGCCGTCGCCCTCAGTTACGTACGTTATAGTACGCGCCTGTCGGTCGCCGTCACCAGCTGTGCCAAACTGCACCAATCTACACCTTATCGGGCTAACAAAAAATTAACGGCGCATTTTATCATTGCGTGCGCCGTAGAAAAGGTGAAAATTGAAAGTTGAAAGGTGAAAGATAAGGACGAAAAATATTGTAATTATTTGTATCCGCAATTTTCAACTTTCAATTTTAAACTTTAAATTTATAAAAGGGAGTAATACATAAAATGCAAGTATTGAAAAACGTTAAAGCTTACGTTGACGGAAAAATCACAAAGTGCGATATCGCTTTCGAAAACGGAATTATCAAGGCGATAGGAGCAAACCTCGATATGCCGAATGCGGAGGAAATAACCGTCGGAGAAAACTCCGTCGTTTGCCCCGGTTTCATCGACGAACATATCCACGGCGCGGCGGGCGCGGACGGAATGGACGGAACGGAAGCGGCTATCGCAACCATTGCAAACGCTATCGCTTCCGAGGGTACGACGGGCTTTTTAGTCACCACGATGACCCAGAGCGAAACTAACATTAAAAACGCGCTTTCTGCCGTTAATCGCTATATAGGCGGACATTTTGATGGCGGCGCGGCGGTTTTGGGCGTTCACTTAGAGGGTCCGTTCATCTCTAAAAAGCATGTCGGGGCGCAACCTATAGAGTACGTTCAGGCACCTTCCGTTGCTGCTTTTAAGGAATACGAAGAAGCTTCGGGCGGGCATATAAAGATTGTTTCTCTTGCGCCGGAAGAGAATGGAGCAACCGAGCTTATACGATATCTCGCTTCTAAAAATATCGTCGCTTCTATCGGGCATACCGACGCTAAATATAAAGACGTGGTAGCGGCAATCGGCGCGGGCGCGAAGAGCGTTACGCATACTTATAACGCGCAAACGCCGCTGCACCATAGAGAAGTCGGGGTTGTGGGCAGCGCGCTTTTAGAGGACGAACTCAACGCCGAGCTTATCGCCGACTGCATTCACGTTTGCCCCGAGGCTATGAAAATTCTGTATAAATCCAAGCCCGCGGACAAACTCACGCTTATAACCGACGCTATGCGAGCCAAGCATTTGCCGGACGGAGTGTCCGAGCTGGGCGGACAGACGGTGTACGTCAAAAACGGCGAAGCAAGGCTTAAAGACGGCACGCTTGCGGGCAGCGTTTTAAAGATGAACGAAGCGGTAAAAAACCTCGTTTTGCGCGTGGGCGTTCCTTTTGAACGCGCTATCGATTGCGCGACGATAAACCCCGCCAAAAACCTTTCGTTAGATAGAGAGCGCGGAAGCATAACGGTCGGAAAGGTAGCCGACTTCGCGGTGCTTGAAAGTGATTTTTCGGTTGAAAAAACTATTCGCGACGGAAAGGTTATCTACGAAGCAAAATAATAGAAAGTCGGGCTATAAGCCCGTTATCGGTAAATTTTTGATATAAAAGCAGTTTTACGGGAGGGAAAAACGACAATGAAAGAGTATTTAAGCGATATCGAAATAGCGCAAAGGGCGAAAACGGAGAGCATTTCCGTAATAGCCGAGCGCGCGGGAATTGACGAAAAGTACGTCGAATGTTACGGCAAAAACAAGGCGAAGATAGACCTTGCGTTTTTAACGGAAACGAAAAGGAAAAACGGCAAACTTATTCTCGTCACCGCAATCACGCCCACGCCCGCGGGGGAAGGCAAAACCACTACGACGATAGGGCTTGCCGACGGACTTAGAAAAATCGGCGAAAACGTGGTCGTGGCGTTGCGCGAACCGTCCTTAGGACCGGTGTTCGGCGTTAAAGGCGGCGCGGCGGGCGGAGGATACGCGCAAGTTGTGCCTATGGAGGATATAAACTTACATTTTACGGGCGATTTTCACGCTATCGGCGCGGCGAACAACTTGCTTGCGGCGATGATTGACAACCATATTCAGCAAGGCAACGAACTCGGAATAGACCCGCGCAGAATTACTTGGAAGCGTTGCGTGGACATGAACGACCGCCAGCTCCGTTTTATCGTGGACGGTTTGGGCGGAAAAGCGAACGGCACGCCGAGAGAGGACGGCTACGACATAACCGTCGCTTCGGAAGTCATGGCGATACTGTGCCTTGCAAACTCTATAGACGATTTGAAAGCGCGCCTTGCACGCATTATAATCGGATATACGTATTCGGGCGAACCCGTAAAGGCGGGGCAATTAAAGGCTGCGGGTGCGATGACCGCGCTACTTAAAGACGCGTTGAAACCCAACCTCGTGCAGACCCTCGAAGGCACCCCGGCATTCGTTCACGGCGGACCGTTCGCCAATATCGCGCATGGTTGCAACTCGGTAATCGCCACGAAAACGGCTTTAAAATGCGCCGATTACGTCGTTACGGAAGCGGGCTTCGGAGCCGACCTCGGCGCGGAAAAATTCTTCGACATAAAGTGCCGCCTTGCGGGGCTTACACCGGACGCGGTAGTCGTTGTCGCTACGGTAAGGGCGTTGAAAATGCACGGCGGACTCGATAAAAAATCGCTCGGCACGGAAGATATACAAGCTCTCGGCAAGGGCGTTGTAAACCTTTTACGGCACGTTAAAAACGTTAAGGAAGTTTACCGTTTGCCGTGCGTAGTTGCCGTCAACCGCTTCCCGACCGATACCGACAAGGAAATTGATTTTATTATAGAAAAATGCCGCGAACTTGGCGTAAACGTGCGCCTTTCCACCGTTTGGGCGGACGGCGGCGCGGGCGGAGAGGATCTTGCAAAAGAGGTTGTGCGCCTTTGCAACGAAGAAAAAGGCGACTTTACGTTCGCTTATAAATCGGAAGCTACGATTGCGGAAAAGATAGAAGCGGTCGTTAAAAAGGTTTACGGCGGCGACGGCGTTATCATAACCCCCGCAGCGCAAAAAGAGATAGAAACGCTTGAAAAATTAGGCTTTTCGTCCTTGCCCGTGTGCATTGCGAAAACGCAGTACAGTTTTTCGGACGACCCGACTCTTCTCGGCGCGCCCTCGGGCTTTAAAGTGACCGTTAAAAAAGTCAAAGTTTCCGCCGGCGCGGGCTTCATAGTCGTTCTAACGGGCGACGTTATGACCATGCCGGGGTTACCCAAGCACCCCGCCGCGGAGAATATAGATGTGGATTCGGACGGCGTTATCCACGGTCTTTTTTAGGGTGTATAAGGGCGCATTTTGTCACTGCGTGCGCCGCCGCCCTCAGTTACGTACGTTTTAGTACGCGCCTATCGGTCGCCGTCACCAGCTGTGCCAAACTGCAACCCTTCTCCGCCCTAAAAAGGCTGACAAAGGGAGCGGACTTGCAAGTTAGCAAGTTGAAAATTGAAAGGTGAAAGTTGAAAATTAAGGATATACGTATATATTTAAAATTCGCCGTCACCGGCTATGCCAAACTGCAACCCTTCTCCGCCCTGAAAAGGCTGACAAGAGAAGCGGACTTGCAAGTTAGCAAGTTGAAAATTGAAGGTGAAAGTTGAAAATTAAGGATATACGTATATATTTTAAAATCCGCTTTTGCTCGCGCTTAGTAAGTTGAAAATTGAAAGGTGAAAGTGGAAAGTTGCGGACGAAATTATATATTATTCTCAATCATCTTTCAATCAATCATACTTTATGTATAAATATCGATTGTCCGCGGTACGCGGACAAATATTGAGCAAATTTTGTGCGCGTATATGCCGATTTTATGCAAAAAAGTTATAACCGACTATCCGATTTTATGTAAAAAATTGAAAAACGATATGCCGATTTTATGCAAAATTGTCTTGACTAATATGCCGATTTTATGTATAATGGAACCTAAGAGGTGAAACTATGCTGAAAAGAAAAGTGTATGACGAACTCTTGGAATGGAAGAGGGAGAGGAAAAACGGATTAAAAAAATGTTTGTTGATAAAAGGGGCGAGACAGGTCGGCAAGTCGTATATCGTTAAGGCTTTCGGCAAGGCGGAGTATAGCTCTTTCATCTGTATCGACTTTTTTAAACAACCTAACTTGAAAGTGATTTTCAAAGGGGAGTTATCCGCCGACGAAATTTACAAACGCTTGACGGCGAACATGCCGGAAGCGCAGATTGTTTACGGCAACACTTTGATATTCTTCGACGAAATACAATATTGCGGCAATGCGCGGACGGCGATTAAGTTTCTTGCCGAGGACATGCGTTGCGACGTGATTTCTTCAGGTTCATTGTTAGGGCTTGCTTACGGCGATGACGACGACGAAAACGTTGAAGTGCCGAGTTCGGTGCCGGTCGGGTACGAAAGGCAAATTGTAATGCGTTCGCTTGACTTTGAAGAATTTTTGTGGGCGTACGGGTATAGAAAAGAAGTGATAGCCGTAATAAAAACTTACTTTGACGACGGAGCGCAAATTCCCGAAAGCGTACATGAAAAGTTTGAATCGTTGTTTCGCGAATTTATGGTCGTGGGCGGAATGCCCGAAGTCGTTGCCGATTTTGCGGAACGCAAAGATTTCAATAGGGTAGCGAAAATTCAGAACGAAATATTAGCGGAATATCAAGACGACATATCTAAGCACGCAAAGGGCAAAGAAAAGCAGTTTGTGAGAATGTGTTACGACGCGGTGCCTAAACAATTAGCGAAAGAAATCAAAAAATTTCAGTATTCTACGGTCGAAAAAGGTCAAACGCGAAGAAAATTCGGCGGGAGCGTTCAGTGGCTCAAAGATTCTGAAATCGTGAATGCGTGCTATAACGTTCACGAGCCGTACTTGCCGTTGATGGCGAATGCGGACGACGCTCAATTCAAATTGTATATGGCGGATACGGGGCTACTTTGCGCGACTTACGGCTTCGAAACGAAAGCGGCGATTTTAAACAACACGATAAAAGGCAACGCGAAAGGCGGCGTATACGAAAACGTAATCGCCGAATGCTTGATTAAACGAGGATATAAAATTTATTACTATAAGCCTAACGATTCGCAAGAAATCGAGTTTATTATCGAAAAAAACGGAGAGGTTATCCCGGTTGAAGTGAAAGCGGGAAACATGTCTTCCGTTTCGCTTAATAAGTTTATAAAAGATTATTCCCCGAGCGTAGCTTACAAATTGATAGGCGGAAGAAACGGCAAAAACGGTGTGAAAATCACTTTGCCGCATTATATGGTAATGTTCTTATAATCTTAAACGCCGACTGCAAGAAAAAAACTTGCGGTCGGCGTTTTGCTTGTAGTAAAAAAAGTTGATTTAACGTTTTGAATAACTTGTTCAGAGTATGAAGGTCAGAATATGAATATGAGAAGATAATTAAATTCCCAAAACCAAAATTCAATTAAAATAACGTTTAAAACAAATTGACAAATATTTCGTATAGTGCTATATTGTTTATACGATAATGTGAAAACACTTCTTATAGAAGTGAATATAGAAAAGGTAGGAGTGCTTACAATGAAAAAATTTAAACGTAACCTTATTTTATCTTTGTTACTTGTACTTTCTGTATTTTGCGGCGCATTCACTGCGTATAGCACGGGTAACCTGTTTGGCGACGGAGTTCGTTCGGATACTCAATACGCCGACGGAAACGTGCCGCTAACAGACCTTGCTTCAACGTACAAAGGCAAAGCGACGGACGATGACGGCAATTTGCTTGCCCCGTTCGACGTTGTTTATCCCGAAGCTTTTGAAAGCGGAAACTATAAGTATGACGATTCTGCCGCACTTTTGAAATTCGCTAAAAGCTTCAACGGCAAAATAACGAAAGATTTGACGTCTTGCGGGTTTTCTTCGCTTGAAAAAGTAATGGCGAATGCCGACGGTTCGGTGTGGTACCGCGCCGAGATAGACGGACAAACAGACGTAAAAACAGCGGTTAAAAAGGCGCGTTCGCTTAAAGCCGTTTTGACTGCCGATTTCGATTATATTTACGAAGATACTTCAACGGAAGTTTCCGACGACGGCGCTTCGGCTTCTTCGGCGGACGTAGACGGGCTTCTCGATGAAGTTTTAAACAATCTTCAAGTGAAAGACCAGTGGTATCTGACCGCTTGCGATATTCAAAAATCTTGGCGTTGGCTTAAGAGTAAGGGCATTTCTGCCGGCGGAGACCCTTCCGTTACGGTTGCCGTAATAGACACCGGCGTAGATTATACGCACCCGGATTTGAAAGCAAATATGTGGGTGAATACCGACGAAATACCCGGAAACGGAATTGACGATGACGGCGACGGATACATAGACGACGTTTACGGTTGCTCCACCGTGAGCTACGCGCGTTTCCATAGCGGAGACCCGATGGACGACCACGGACACGGAACGCATGTCGCGGGCATAATCGCGGCGGCGAATAACAAAGTCGGCACAGTCGGCGTTGCTTATAACGTAAAAATAATGGCGATAAAAGCCGGTCAAGCAACGGGCGTGTTTTTGCAAAGCGACATAGCCGAAGCAATCGTTTACGCATACACCCATGGCGCGGACGTAATAAATATGTCATTCGGCGGTTCGGCATGCTCTATCGCCGTGCAAGATGCGCTTCAGGCTGCGTACACCACCTCTACCTTGGTCGCGGCGGCGGGCAACGACGGGAAACCGAACGAAGCGGCGGATTATTATAAAAATTATGGCGAATATTTACCGTCTTATCCCGCTGCGCTTAGTTACGTAGTAGGGGTAATGAGTGTAAACGCATTGGGCGTGGAATCTTCTTTCACTAACTGGGACGTTTCTGCATATAACTCCGTGGAATACGAAGTGTATGCTCCGGGCGAAGCAATGCTTAGCACATTGCCGAACAATCGTTACGGAAAACTTAACGGAACGAGTATGGCGACCCCGCTTGTTTCTGGCATAGCCGCGCTGATTTGCAGTTACTATACGGATAGAGATATGTATCCGAGCAAATTCGTTTCCGCTCAACTCTCCGCTACGAGCGAAGATACGGCGTATTGTTTTAATCCCGACAAACATGTTATTAACGGCGCGGTACACAATTTGCCGATGATTGTAAACGCTTATGCCGCGCTCACAAAATTGCCTAAGCCGGACGTAAATCTTTACGGACACTATCTATTTGACAGTGAGAATATTGCCGAAGAAAACAACGGCGACGGAGTTATCGACGCGGGCGAAACGATAAATATCGGCTTGATACTCCGCAACCGCTGGGGTATGAGTAAGGATACGGTTGTGAAAATCGATACGTTAAGCGACTCCGGTATTGCAAACCCGTACGTTGAGATTTTAACCGATACCGTCAATTTTGACGGCGTAGGCACGTACTCCACGAAAGACAATTTAATGCGTGACGAACTCGGCGCATATATAGGAACGGAAGAACCTCTCGTTGTTAAAGTCTCAAAAGATTGCCCTAATGATTATATTATAAATCTTAACGTAACCGTTACTTTCGGCAACGGGCTTGACGAAGAGGATAACGGTACTTATACAAATCACGGCGTTATATCTTTTGCCGTTCGTAACGGCGTTGTGCTACCAAGCCAGATAACGGAAGATATGACGCTTACTAAGGATAATTATTACATTATACCGAATAGCACCGTTATAGCAGAAGGCGTAACGGTCACGGTAGACCCCGGGACGAAAATACAGTTTTGGTCTAACGACCCCGAAGACCCGTATGCAAGTCAGTATATTGCTTATTTGCAAGTGGAAGGTACGTTTATTACTAATGGTACTTTGGATGAACCCGTAGAACTTTTCCCGAGTGAATTGATGGGTGAATACGAGGTCTGTCTTGATGAAAGTGGCAATGGTAAGATAGAGCTTAATTACACTAATGTCGTAAATGCCACTTTAGATATTTCCTCTGCTAAATATTGTTATTTTACACAAAAACATAACGGTGCCTCAATACTGACTCGTGTTTATGACGCCTTAGAGGGAAGAGTTAAGAATAAAAGTGTTTATTTTCATTATAAACGTATTGGTTTAACAGAAGATGCTGTCAGAGGCTTTACAATTGATAATGCAACATACTGTGTTTTTAAAGGCTTAGGATCAGATAGTATTGATATAATTTGGACTCCTCATCTACTTGGAAATTTTGATTCTTGTCTTTTTTCTGATTGTGGAGTGATTTTTAACGGTTATAACGATAGATATGTACAAACAACATATAATAATTGTGTTTTTGCCGGGAATAATATTACATCAAGTGACGGAAAAACCGTGCGCAGTTCCGGGTATTCCTTGTCGAATAATACAAAGAAACAACTGCATAATAGCGTAATACTTAACAATCTTGGTGATTCTAATGTTGAACATTGGCTTCGTATTACAGCACCTAGTGTTGAAGGTGATGATGTTTCAATAGATATTTCCGGCAACTATTGGGGGACTGTAAACACTAATTTGATAAAAAGACAAATAGTTGATCGAAATAATTATTCTCAGATGGCAACTTTGATAAGTGAACCATACCTCACCACCGCGCCCGAAAATACTTTTCCGTTCGTAACCGACGCATACGTGCTTAACAGTAACGGAGAGCGTGCGCGCGTTGTAGGTAACGAAACTTGCACTTTCGTGGTTGAGTTTAACCGCGATATGGATACGTCATTGCCGCTCAGACTTCGCTTCGGTTCGTCTAAGCCTTATGCCGAATATGAAATTTCGGGTAAATACGTTTCGGCTCGCCGTTGGGAAGGCACTTATACGCTTAGAACTACTATAGAAAACGGCAATCAGTACTTTAACATAGAAAACGCGCGGGCGGCGGACGACTACTTCTTGCGGCTTTACGAAACACAAGGGCGTTTCGGTTTCGAGATAGACACTACCACGGCGCAAGCAATGATTATGCAAGGCGAAGCGACCGAAACGGGCGTAAAACTCACTTGGCAACAAGATGACTTCGATACTTTACTCGGGTACAACGTATACCGTAGCGATAAAGAAGACGGCTTATACACACGCCTTAACGATTACGTGCTTGCTGCGGACGAAAACGAATTTTTCGATTCCACCGTGGAGCCGGGCAAACTTTATTATTACAACTTCACGGTCGTAAAAACGGATATGTCGGAATCCACGCCGAGCGGCAAAATAGTTATCCGCGCTATGGATACCATGGCACCGAATATCTATCACTCACCCGTTCGCACCGCGTACACGGGGCAGAAGTTGATAATTTCGGCAACCATTACGGATAACTTGCAGATTGCTTCGGCAACGCTCTATTATAGGGTTGTGGGTGGAGAATGGAAGTCTTACACTATGTACAACAACAATAGCCGTTACTACGGAATTGTCGGCGCGGAAAATATTTCTCTCGAAGGATTGGAATATTACATAGACGCGTTTGACGGCGTAACGCACACGTACAACGGCACTGCCGATAAGCCGTATTCGGTAACGGTTAAAGTAGCCGTGGACGATAATTCGCTCGGTGACGTAGACGGAGACGGAGTAATCACTAATAAAGACGCGCTTATGCTTTTGCAAGCGGCTAACGACAAGTTGAATCTAACGGAAGAGCAATTTATGCGTGCGGATATCGACAAGGACGGCGTCCTTTCCGCGGCGGAAGCGATGAGAATTTTGCAATACGTTAGCGGTAAAATCGGCTCAATAATATAGCGGTGTAAAGATAAGTCACTATGTCAGATAAAGTTTTTAACAAAAAAATATTCGCGTATATCGTTGCCGTAGTTTTATCGGTTTTCTGCTTTCTGCCTTGCTTGTGCTTGGTAGAGGCTGAAGAACAACCGAGCGAAGCCCCGACGGTATACGCCGCCGACGTTTCTGTAACGCAAGGGAGCGGAACGTATATCTACGTTTATGCGAAAAACTTTGCGGACGTTTCGGGTCTTGATTTGTTTGTTCGTTACGATACCTCTGCGTTTACTTTGGGACGAGCGACTAAAGGGAGTTTTATTTCAAGCGCGCTTTGTGACGTGAACGCCGAAACGGCGGGAGAAATTAGGCTAAGTTACGTTTCGGTTGACGGCGTAAGCGGCGACGGACTAATATTGACTGTTTTGTTATATTCTGAAAGCGAAGCCGAAATCAAAGACTACAAAGTTGATATTATCGTCGGCGACTGCTACGATTCGGGCTTGAATTCCGTTGCCGTTAGCGCAAGCGGTTGCAAAATAACGGTAAAGGAAAAACAGCAAATAACCGAAACAGTTACTTTTTATTCGAGGTATGAAGACGTAACAAAGCGCAAGGGCGACGAGGTTGCATTGAGCTTTTATACCTATAACTCGCACGGTTTTGCTTCTGCGGATTTCGAAATAAACTTCGATGATGAAATGCTTGCATTAAAATCCGTTAGTTTGGGCGAATCGCTCAAAAACACCGATTCCGCTACGTTTTCCGTTAACGACAAAACCGACGGCTACGTTAAAATTTCTTATGCGGCTCTTTCTGCCGCGCCGTCGTACGTTACGGTGTTGGAGATTTCGTTTACGGTTATAGGGGACAAAGACGGGCAAACGCAAATAGAATTTATTTCGTCTGCGTTGTATAACTCCGATTTGACGGCTTATAACGGGTCGAAGTCTATCGTTACCGTTAATACGGAAGAAATTCCGTCGGTGATAGTTTATCCTAAAATTTCATTAAAGGCGCATAGCGTGACTTATTCGGAAGTAGAATTGGACATTTTTGCCGAAAAGGACACCTTGCTTGCAGCCGGGGATTTCTTTGTTGAATTTAACGCCGAAGAATACGAATGCGTTGACATTGTAAAGATTTTCGACGGTTCTATGATAGTTGGCAATACTGCGTTTAAGGCGGGTATGGCGCGATTATCGTTTATTTATGAAGACGGAATTTCGGGCGATACGGCGATTGCTCGGTTGCGGTTTAAAGTCCTTGCTCCGTGTGAAACTAAAAGCGAATTTTCGATAAGCGGTAGCAAAATAACCGACAAAGATTTTAACGAACAAATCGTTGAATACGTAGGAACAACGATTGTCGTTCCGCATGATTTTTCAAATGAGTTTACGACGGATGAGCAGCCGACGTGCGATACATCCGGTAGTAAGTCGCACCATTGTTCGCGTTGCGCTGCGGTAAAGGACGTAACCGAAATAGACGCGCTCGGACACGAGTATATTCATCACGAAGCTAAGGCTCCGACTTGTGTTGAGATTGGTTGGAAAGCGTATGACACTTGCTCGCGTTGCAATTACACGACATATGAAGAAATCAAGGCAAAAGGACATACAAAAGCTGTTGCGGTAGAAGAAAATAGGATAGAGGCAACTTGCCTAGAGAAAGGACAATATGACAGTGTAGTTTATTGTTCTGTTTGCAATGAAGAATTAAGCCGTGAGAAAAAGATAATAGAAGCGTTAGGACACGATTATATTCATCACAAGGCAAAAGCTCCGACTTGTGTTGAGATTGGTTGGGAAGCGTATGACACTTGCTCGCGTTGCGATTATACGACTTACAAAGAAATTTCCGAGAAAGGACATACTAAAGCTGCGGCGGTAGAAGAAAACAAAATAGAGGCAACGTGCCTTGAGGACGGACACTATGATAGCGTTATTTATTGTTCTGTTTGCAATGAAGAATTAAGCCGTGAAGAAAAGACAATCGAAGCACTTGGACATGAGTACGGCGAATGGATTGTTGACTTGGAGCCGACGGTTAGTGCCGAGGGTCGCGAGTACAGAAAGTGCTTGCGTTGCGAACACCGCGAAGAGCGTTCGGTTGAAAAGCTCAAGAACGATGACGAAGAATTGAGCGGGTGTTTTGGAACTCTTGACTTAACGAGCATAGTTATGATTGTGGCGATTATGCTTATTTGTGGTGTTTTTGTTAAAGTTAAGAGTAGGAAGAGTAACAGGTGAAAATTTGCTTTTATGCTTTCGGCGGAGAGGAAACTCTCCGCCGAGAAATTTTTTTATAATTGAAAGTTTGAATATGCGTGTTTCGCAAGTTGAAAGTTGAAAGGTGAAAATATGCGCGCGTTGCGCGCTCGATATTTGCGCCGAGGGCGCAATCGATATGCCGCTTTTCAAGCGGTCGATATTTGCCACAAGTGGCAATCGATATTCGCACATAAAGTGCGAGCGAAAGAGGATTGATTAAAAACGATATATATATAAATCAAAAATTGCGGGTGAAATATGCGCGCGTTGCGCAAGTTGAAAATTGAAATTTGCGGATATGCGTAAATTATTTTAAAAGCTCTTCCGCTATCGGCAAGGAAATCGAAAAGTTCTTAATATCAAATAGAAGTCCGTCTATATGTCGATAATCGGCTTATAGACGGACTTTTTTAGTTGCTTTTCAAAAAACACGGCGGAGAAAAAACGTATCTCACGCAACGAGAGAAACAAATTTTGCAAAAGGTCTTGAAAATGTGAACGCAATCTGTTATAATGTAAGCAGAAAGAAACGGAAGGGAAAAAATGAACGCAAAGATTATCGGCGAACATATAAAAAAGTTCAGGAAAGAAAAGGGGCTTACGCAACAACAGCTTGCGGATTCATTGTTCGTGTCGGACAAAACCATAAGCCGTTGGGAGCTTGGTAAGGGGCTACCGGACATAGAGGAGCTTCCGAGAATTGCCGCGATGCTTAATATTTCGATTGACCGCCTTGTCGGGAACGATACCGGCGAAAATGAGGAAGTAGCCGAAAACGCGGAGCAGCCCTTAAAAAGCAAAAAATATCGGCGAACGATAATAATTTCCGCCGCCGTTTGCGCGCTTGCCGCAATTGTCGGGTTTTGTTTTCTTTTTTTCGATTTAAACAAAACCTACGAAGAAGCAACTTACGTCTTTGAAGCGGAAGAAAGCGTTTTTACGGATTGTTTCAAAATCGAAAAAGCCGAAAACGCGAGCGGAAAAGCCGTTTCGGCATGGCTTCACGGCGAGGGCGAAAGCCTTGTCTTCAAATTTTGCGCCGAACGCGGCGTTAAAGCTACTCTCGGAATATCGCTCACGCGTACGTTTTCGTTTAAATTCGAGGATAAATTCATTCTTTACGTCAACGATAAAAAATTAAGCGTCGGAACGGTGCCGGGGCTTGGCTGGAACGGCGACGAACAGACAAAGTTTTATAACTTCGGCGAAGCCGTCACGCTGCCGATTGAACTGAAAAAGGGTAAAAACTCAATCAAAATACAGATAATCGACGGGCTGAACGTCAATATCGACAAAATAGAAATAACTTGCGCCACGCGTTTGTTTTCCGCAAGAAAAGAAATTTTTATCGAAGCCGAGGACGCCAAAACGGAGTCTTGCAGAATTTCGGAGTTTTATTCTAAAAACGCGCACGGCGGCAAATACGTCGGAGAACTGATAAAAACGAGCGACGAAAATGCCGGAAAACTAATATTTACCGTGAACTCTAAGGGTAAAATTTGCTTGCCGATGGATATCTTTCTGAACCGCCCGTATACGTTCAACTTTGAAAACAAATATACTTTGTCCGTGAACGGCGAACAAATTACCGTCGGCGGCGTTAAGGGTTTGGCAACGGGCGATTCCGATACGGAAGCTTGCTTTTTCGAGCCTGTAAGCGTTTGGATTATGCTAAGAGACGGCGAAAACGAAATAGAATTTTCGTTTTGGGACATGCCTGCTAATTTTGACGGAATAAGCTTTACTACTTCGGCTTCTCTTTCGTTCGTCAAAAAAAGATAGAGAAAACTTTAACATTATACTAAACATTTAAGATTTTATCGCTTCGACTGCAGCGAAGCGTGAAAAATAAATAATATAGGAGGTTTAAGGTTTGTTCAAAAAAACCTTATGGACTGTTTTAACCGCCGTTTTCGCGGTGTTGCTTATCGCTTTTTGCGTGGGCAGCCCGATAGCGGACTATTATGCGGCGGCTATAAACTCATATTTCAACTGTAAAACGTTCGAGCTGGTGGAGGATGATTTTACCGACTTCGAGGATAAAACTTATTATAAGTATAAGTTTGCAAAGACCGACGGCACTGCCGACAAGGAAGCGTTGTATGCGTACGACAAACAGATAGCGAAGAACGCAAACAACGAAGGTTCCGTGCTTTTATGGAACGACGGCAACGCTTTGCCTTTGACCGACAAGTCGAAAACAATCAACTTTTACGGCGGAAGAAGCTATAATTACGCGTTCGTGACCGACGGTTCGGGCGGGGTGAGAATGAGTGAAACGCCGAGACTGAAAGCGGCGTTCGAACAAAAAGGCTACACGGTCAACAATGAGCTTTGGAATTTTTATTCCACACGCTCTTACGGAGGCGGAACTGGAGCCGTAAACGAAACGCCATGGAGTAACGAGATAAACACTCTTACTTCTTCGGGGTACGGTTTGTACGTTATTTCACGCAAAGGCTCGGAAGGGTGCGACCTTTACATGACGGGCAGCGACGGCGAAAACGGCAACTTAACAGCTCTTTCGGAAGCCGAAAAAAATCATCTCGAAAACCTTGTCGCAATGAAAAAATCCGGCAAGCTTTCAAAGATAATTCTCATACTCAACACCGTGTCGATGGGCGTTCAGTTTGACAAAATATCCGCCTATAGGTCGGATATCGACGCATGTTTGTGGGTGGGCTTAGGCGGAACGAGCGGTCCCGATTCGGTTGCCGACCTTGTGAGCGGAGCGGTTACTCCGAGCGGAAAACTATCCGACACGTTCGTGTACAACAGTTTTTCCGCGCCGTCAACCGAGAACTCGGGTAACTACGATTACGCCGGCGCAAGCGAATTTGCTTCTAACCCCGTTTACAAAAAACTTTTATCAAGACAAGGCAACACCGACTCGACCGAGAAGAACTTAAAATACGTCGCTTACGCCGAGGGCATATACGTCGGCTACAAGTATTACGAAACGAGGTACGAGGACACGGTGCTTAATGAGGGCAACGCTTCGTCCTCGGCGGGCGTGAAGAACGGCAAAGGCAATTGGAATTATGACGACGAGGTTGCTTTTTCGTTCGGTTACGGGCTTTCGTACACCACGTTTGCATTTTCCGATTTTAAGGTGAGCGAAACGGCGAAAACTTACGAAGTGAGCGTTAACGTTAAAAACACGGGCGCAAAATATTCCGGCAAGGAAGTCGTTCAGGTTTACTTGCAAAAACCGTACACGCAGTATGACAAGGACAACGGAATAGAACAAGCTTCCGTAAACCTCGTAGGGTTTAATAAGACGAAAATTCTTGCTCCGGGCGAATCGGACACGGTTAAGGTGAGCGTTGAAAAAACCGAACTCAAAACTTACGACGCGAACGGCGTTAAAAGCTACATAACGGACGGCGGAAAGTATTATCTCGCCGTTGCCGAAAACGCGCACGCCGCGGTGAACAACATACTTTCTAAAAAGGGATATTCCGTAGACGGCGCGAATGCCGAATTCGTTAAAGAATTCGACGTAAAAGAGGACCTTTCCGTCACGAAATCTCAGTATACCGACGAAGAAATAACAAACAAATTCGACGACGCGGACGTGAACAAAGCCGAACTCGGCATAGGAAAAGTCACTTATCTTTCACGCTCCGACTGGCAAGGCACTTACCCGAAAAAAGTAACGCTTAACCTTACCGAAAAACTGCTCGAAGGGCTTGATTACGGCAAGAGTTGGACGGAAGACGAATTCGACGAGGTTCCCGCATACGAACAAAAAAACGGGCTTACGCTTTTCAGCTTGTGGAAGGATACGGACGGGAAAGAACTCCCTTACGACCACGCGCTTTGGGATACGCTTCTCGACGAAACGAGCTTTACCGAGCAAGCGTACTTAATATGCAACGCATGGTGCGCTACTCAAAGTCTTGAAAGCGTTGCCGCGCCGGGAACGGAAAATCGCGACGGACCGGCCGGGCTTAATTATTTGCCGGACGGCAAGGTCATAGGGCTCGGTATGTGTTATCCGAGCGAAAACATAATAGCTTCGGCTTTCAATACCGAAATAGCTTACGAAATCGGCGTTTGCTTAGGCGAGGACAATCTCGCTTGCGGCTTCACCTTCATTTACGCGCCCGGCGCGAACATTCATCGTTCGGCTTTCGGAGGAAGAAACGGCGAATATTATTCGGAAGACGCCGTTCTTTCGGGGCTTATGTGCGAAGCGGAAGTTAAGGGCATACAGTCCAACGGCGGCGGCGCGCAAGCAAAGCATTACGCTTTGAACGACCAGGAAGTAAACCGCAACGGCGTAAGCGTGTGGGCGAACGAGCAGGCTATAAGGGAAATTTATCTTAAAGCTTTCGAGTTTGCTTCGGCGAAGGGTCGCGGCGAAATGCTTTCCGTAATGTCCTCGTTTAACCGCGTTGGCACGCTTTGGTCGGGCGCGCACAAAGGAATGATGACGGACGTTTTACGCGGCGAATGGGGCTTTATAGGCTTTGTTCAGTCGGACGGAAACGGTTACGCGCTTATGGCTAACTACGTGGACGGCATACGCGCCGGCAACGACTTGTTTATGTGCGGCGGCGGTAAAAAAGCCCTCGATAAGTATAAAGATTCGCCCGCAATTACGCTTGCTATACGCGAATCCACGCATAGGGTTTTATACGTCCTCACAAAGACAAACGCAATGAACGGGCTTTCCGCATCTACGAGAATAGTTACGCTCACGCCTTGGTGGAGAACGACTATAACCGCACTCATAATTACTTTTGCCGTACTGACGGCGGCTTCCGCGGCGATGCTTGTCGTGAGCTTCGTGTTCGGTAAAAATAAAAAAATAAAAACAGAGGTAGAAAACGATGAAAACTAAATTAAACAGATTTTTGGCGGTCGTTTTATCAGTCGTAACGGCTTTGTCCGTAATGCTTTTTACGGCTTGCGATATCAAAATCAGCGACGATTCTTCTTCGTCGGCTAATCCCCCGATTTCTTCCACGGGCGGCGACTCTTCGTCCTCGACCGGCGGCGATTCTTCTTCTGTCGAAGTGACGTTAAAGGAAATAACGCTCGACATATCCGCCGCTAAGATTTTTTACGAAGCGGGCGAAACTTTTACCGCGGAAGGGCTTATCGTCACCGCAAAGATGAGCGACAACACGACGAAAACAATCGAAATCGCCGAGTGCGAATTATCCGCGCCCGACATGAACGTCGAGGGTGAAAAGAAGGTGACCGTCACTTATATGGGCAAGAGCGCGGAGTTTACGATTACCGTCAAAAAAACGCCCGTTTACAACGTGTGCTTCAACGCGATGGGCGGAAACGCGATAAGCCCCGTTGAAAGCGACGGCAAAACGATTGAATTACCGACCGCGCCGACAAGAGAAAACTTTACCTTCGTCGGTTGGTATTATGACAGAGCTTTGACAAAGGCATTCGATAAAGACTCTCTTGCGACTAAGCCGCTCAAAGCAGACGTCACGCTTTACGCAAAATGGGCGCAATCCGCAAAAGTAACTTACGTTTTCGAAGCGGAGGACGCAGATGTAAGCGGAAAAGTCAAATTCGAATATCCCGAGGCGAAATTCGCTTCGGTCGTAAGCAAAGTCAGATATATGACGTTTGCGGAAATGTCTAACGGCGCGACGGTCACGCTCAAAGTGACGAGCGAAAAGGCGACGGCGGCGACGCTCGGAATAGTCAACAACAAGCCCGACGATTTTACTTTCGAAAAAGTCTTTACGCTTAGCGTAAACGGCGAAGCCGTAACCGTGGGCGCTGTAAAGGGTAACGGTTGGGGCGGCAACACCTACGCAAACTTCGGCGGTTCTTGCGACGTTAACGTCAATCTTAAAGCGGGCGAAAACGTTATAGTTCTTACGCTCGTCGATAAGGGGCTGAAAGAAGCTAACTTAGACTGCTTCAAAATCACGACGACGGACAGCGAAGTAAAACTTGCGAAAGGCTCCGTTTTCGACTTCGAAGCGGAAGACGCGGTTTTGCCCGAAGGCGTAATGATTGAAACGCCGACCGCTGGCGAGCTTAATTACGCTCCGGCTTCCGGCGGAAAATCCGTCGGTGCGCTCAACAAGGCGGGCGACAAGGTTGTGTTCAACATAAATGCCGACGACGCGGGCAAAGCAATACTCGGCATAGACATGAACAGACCCGACCCGTTAACGTTCGAGGATAAGTTTATTTTGCGCGTAAACGGAAAACAGATAACGATAGGCTCTTTAACCGTAGGTTATTGGACGGGCTTGACCCCGTATTACTGCTTTGCGCACTTAGTCGAAACAAAAATAGACCTTGTAAAAGGCGAAAACGTTATCGAGCTTGAAGTTGTGGGCGGAGCGAACTTAGACAAAATAACGTTCTTCACAGACCTCTTCCTTGAATGGACGAAGAACGCATAAGTCGCGCTATAAGTCGATTATTTGACAAAAAGGAGCAATATTCATGAAAAAAATCATATCGATTATTTTAACCTTATCACTTTTTGTTGCCTGCCTTGCTGCGGTAGGGTGCGGCAAAGAACCTTCGGCGGAAGCCATTATTTTAAAGAATGCGCCGACCGTTACGAGCGAATACGGCGAGGATTTGAAAATCGCCGACGACGGGGTTTTGTCCGTAAAGTATTCCAAGGACAAAAAAGCCGAAGTAAAAGTTACGCTTAAAATGATAGACGTTTCTTCCTTCAATAAAAAATCGGTCGAAGAACAAACGTTGAAAATAAACTACGGCGGCAAGAGCGTTGCTTTCACCGTTAAGCTTGTGAGAAAAGCAAGCTCGGTAAGCATAAAGGAAGCCCCGACCGTTACGAGCGTTTATACCGAAGTGCCTTTCGCGATAGCGGACGACGGCGTGCTTAGCGTGAACTACGTCGGCGGCGAAAGCGACGAAATAAAGATTACGCCCGACATGATTGACAAAACTTCCGTCGATATAACTTCCACGGCGGAACAGGACGTCAAAGTGCTTTACGGCGGCAAGTCGGCTACTTTTAAGGTTAAGCTTATATTCGAAGAGGAAAACAACGAGGGCGAAGTCAAGACTTTTCGCTTCGAAGCGGAGGACGCCGAACTCGAAGACCAGGCTTCGACCGAGTATTGCGGCGGGCAGAAAAGAGCGGACGGCAGCGAAGAGCAGTGCGTAAAAAATCTTTTCCTTTCTTCCGTCGGCGGCAAGGTGACTTTCAGAATTACGAGCAACAAAAAAACGCAGGCAAAAATCACTTTCTGCATAAGCAAGCAGATAAACGGGCATCACGTTCTTGACGATATGTCAACGCTTACCGTCAACGGAAAAACCGTAGATACGGGCATAACTCTCGACCCGGGCGACAACACCGGCGGTTGGTGGGATTGGCAGACTTACGAAGTAGAAGCAGTCTTGCACCTTATCCGCGGCGAAAACGTGATAGAGTTTGCAACGAACGAAATGTCCGGCAAAGCTCATTACGACGCGGCGGGCGGAAAGAACCTTAACTACATCGAGCTTGCCACAACGGGTACGCTCGCATGGGCGAAAAAAGCCGCTTAAAGGCAGAAAAACACTAAAACAATTTTAATAACGCGCTCGGACGGTCTTGTTCTGGCGCGTTGTTTTTAGTTGAAAGTTGAAAATTGAAAGTTAAAAATTGCGGACGGAATATTTTGAAATTGAAAACTTTTGCTAAAAACGGGAAAAGTTTTCAATTTCGGCTTGACGGAACTTTTTGTGTTTTTTCTGAAAAAATTTTGCCGCAATTTTAGTTTTTTTTTAGAAAATATGATATGATATATAAAAAGCAAATCGGCGCGTAAAAAGCGGCGAAAAGGAGGGTTTTTTATGGACGGATTTTTGAGGCTTGAAAACGTGTGCAAAACGTACAAAACGGGCGAGGTGGAAGTCAAAGCGTTGACA
The DNA here is from genome assembly GCA_002405915.1 of Christensenella sp. UBA4636. Classification (GTDB taxonomy): domain Bacteria; phylum Bacillota; class Clostridia; order Christensenellales; family Borkfalkiaceae; genus UBA4636. The sequence continues at coordinate 87,404 of DHMS01000003.1, read as the reverse complement.
GACGTTTCGCTTTCCCTTTCCGAAGGCGAATTTGCGGTTATTTTAGGGAGTTCAGGAGCGGGAAAAACCACTCTTTTGAACCTCTTGGGCGGAATGGACAACGCTACGAGCGGCAAAATAATTCTTGACGGGAAGGTCGTTACCGAGCTTAATAAACGCGGGCTTTGCGAATATCGTCGCAACGACGTGGGGTTTGTTTTTCAGTTCTATAATCTTATGCCAAACCTTACCGCGCTTGAAAACGTGGAAATCGCCGTCGAAATTTGCAAAAACCACCTTTCTCCCGAGAAAACGCTCGAAGAAGTGGGGCTTAAAGAGCGTATGGCGAACTTTCCGGCGCAACTTTCGGGCGGGGAGCAACAACGCGTTTCCATTGCCCGCGCGCTCGCCAAAAACCCTAAACTTTTGCTATGCGACGAGCCGACGGGCGCGCTCGATTACGTTACCGGTAAAAAAATTCTTAAATGCCTATACGACGTTTCCAAACAACGCAAAAAAACCGTAGTCGTTGTTACTCACAACCAGGCGATAAAGGACGTTGCCGACAAAGTGTTTTACATAAAAAGCGGCATGATAGAAAAGACGGTCGTGAACGAACGCCCCAAGAGCGTGGACGAGATAGAGTGGTGATAAAATGAAAACTTATTTCAAAGCGATAAGGCGTATGTTCAAAAAGAATATTTCGCGCTTTATTTCGATAATTTTTATAGTGCTTATAAGCGTTGGGCTAACTTCCGGTATAGGCTCGTCGACGGGCAAACTGAAAGATTCGGCTTCGGCGTTCAAGGTTGAATACAACGTGGGCGATTTGACGGTGAAATCCAAGTCGGAAAGCGGGTTTTCGAACGCCGAGATAAACGCGCTCAAAAAAGAGTACGGAGAGGAAAACGTCGATACGGGAACGAGTTACGACGTGTACCTTACCGTTAACGGCGAAAGGCGGCTCGTGCGGCTCAATTTTTATGACGATATTTCCGTGCGGAAGGTCAATAAATATTCTTCGCAATCAAGCGGCGGCGCGGATTCGACTTCACCGGACGGAACGGTCGACGGAACTATCGCCGTTTACGCCGAGAGAGCAGACAACGGCATAAAAGAGTTGAAAACGGGCGACGAAATAATTCTTAATTACAAAGATATTTACACGCAGCTTGCCGAACAAAACGACGAAACGCTGCCCGAATGGCAATTGTCTATGCTCGATAAACTTTCGCCCGTAACGCTTTCGGTTACAAAAATCGTAGGGGACCCGAGGCTTTTTTCGCTCGAAAAGGAGCCGAGTCTACTCAACGACGAGGATACGAAAATTCCGGACACGATAGCCGTCAACGACCTTATCTCGATTGAAGAATGTCTTTACGTGCCGACAAAGGCTTTGCCGTTTGCTTCCGGGGCGGGAGACGTATATATTTCGTTCGCTTCTAAAAACGCGCCCGAACTTTTCACGAAGGAATACGAAAGCTTTTTAAACGAGCAAAAAGAGAGGGTTATAAGCGTTTTATCGGAGGTTACCGACGGCGCGACAGGTGAGGAAAATATCGCGTTTATAAGCTTATACGAGAACTTTTCCTTTAAATCGATATTCGCGTATGCCGATAAGATAACGGGGCTTGCGATAGTGTTTATGGTCGCGTTTTCGTTCATAACCGCGCTCGTTACGCTCTCGAACATGACGAGGCTCATAGACGAAGAACGCGCGCAGTCGGCGTGCCTTATTACGCTCGGTTATTCGGGCGCAAGCGTCGTTATAAAGTACGTTTTGTTCGCGCTCACCGCAACCGTTATAGGCGGCGTGGCGGGGTACTTTGTCGGAACGGGGCTTTGCTCGTTTATCTATTTAACATTCGATTACAGCTACGTTATGCCTGCGGAAGCGGGAGTTTTCGGGGTAACGTTCTTTGTGATTTCGTTCGCCGCGATACTTTTGGCGGCGGTGCTTGCAACGGCGAGCGCGGGGCGAAAAACGGTGAGCGAAACGCCCGCGGACCTTTTGCGCCCGAAGTCGCCTAAGCCGGGCAAAAAGGTTATCGTCGAAAAAATCCCTTTCATCTGGAACAAGCTTTCGTTCAAGTACAAATCGACGGTAAGGAACGTTTTGAGGTATGCGAACCGCTTTATAATGACGGTTATCGCGGTTGCGGGGTCGATGGGGCTTGTCGCGGCGGGGCTTGCGCTGCTCGATATGTGCCTTTTCGGCGACTTCGGAAACGCTTCGATAGCTTGGCTTGCGGTGCTTGTCGTTGTGTTTGCGGCTCTTTTGACTTTCACGGCGGTGTACACGATAACGAACATTTCGATAAGCGAAAGGAACAGAGAAATCGCCACGCTTATGGTTTTGGGGTACTTTGACAAGGAGGTCGCGGGGTATATTTATCGCGAAATTTACATTGACGCGGCGGTCGGAATAGTGTTCGGTTACGGGGCGGCTGTTTTGTTGATTAAGATAATTTTTGCGGTTATGGGCTTCGGCTCGCTCGCCTCCGTTTCTTGGTACGTCTGGCTTATTTCTCCCGTTTTGGTATTGTTATTCACTTTTATAGTCACGCTTTGTCTAAGCAAAAAGATAACGTCGGTGGATATGAATGCAAGCTTGAAAGCTTTAGAATAATAAAGTTGAAAATTGAAAATGGAAAGTTGAAAATTGTGGTCGGACATATTATTTAAATTTCTTGACTCTGCGCCCTAAAAAGGCTAACAAGAGGAGCATGCTTGCAAGTTGAAAGGTGAAAGTTGCGGACGGAATTTATATAATATCTTCAATTCTTTTTCGCTCGTGAGAAGAAAATCGGAAACTTTTAAAGCGTTAAATAAAAGCCCGCTTATGGGTCGATAATCGACTTATAGGCGGACTTTTTGCGTTGCTTTATCTTTTTGTTATTGTTCGACTGTGCCTTTTAGGGGGAGGGTGACCGTGAAGTAGGTGCCTTTACCTAACGTGGAGGCACAAAGAATGGTGCCGTTAGAAAGGTCTATTATCTTTTTTGTTATCGATAAGCCTAAACCGAGACCTTCTTTTTTGCCGTCCGTTTTGGATTGATAGAAACTTTCGTACATGTGAGAGAGCGTTTCTTCGTCCATGCCGACGCCGTCGTCGGCTATCGTGACCATGGCGGAGCCGTTTTTCTTTTTACATGTCACTTTTATATTTCCGCCGTCGTTAGAATAACGGACGGCGTTGGATAAAAGGTTTGTCCAGGCTTCCTTTAAGAGGTCTTTTTTGCCCGTTATTTTTACGTGTTCGGCGGAGAAAGAGAGATTGATTTTTTTTGCCGTCATTTGAGAGTCTAAAAGTATCGCGCAACGACCGAGCTGTTCGTCGAGGTAAAATTCTTCGTCGGGCTCGCTTACCGAGTCGCTGTCGAGCTTGCTTAAAAGCATTGTGCGTTCGGCAAGGGAAGAAAGGTGTTTGCTTTCGTCGATTATGACGGTAAGATATTCTTTCTGCTCGTCAGTCAAATTCTCCGATTCGCGCAAGAGTTCGGCGTAACCTTTGATTGAAACTATCGGCGTTTTGAATTCGTGAGAGAAGGTCGTTATAAAATCCTTACGCAAAACGGTAACCGAATTAAGCTCCTTTACCATTTTGTTGAAATTGTCGATAAGTCGGTCTATATCGCTGTTATCGCCTATTTTCGGAATGGAAGCGGAGTAATCGCCCGCGGCGATTTTGTTTATCGAGCGGTTGATGTTTTGCGTGACGTAGCTTGAACGGTTAGTTAAAAGGAAGGATAGGAGCGAGCCTATAACGAGCGAAAAACCGCATATCGCTACTATTAAAATTATGCGGCTTAAACTGCCTATTTTAGGCACGAATTTTGTGAGCGTTATCGCAAGCCCGATTGTGAGAAGTTGGGCGAGAATCCACCCGAAAACGGCGATTGTGGTTATTCGCGCGTTCGAGATAAGCCCGCGGACCGATTTACGTTTTTTCATGGCGCACCCCTTTATATCCTATGCCGCGTATCGTTTCGACGTCGATTTCCGGAAAGTCCTTTATCTTCGAGCGTATGCGGTTGATGAAAACTTTTACCGTGTCCTCGTCGCTCTCGCTGTCGTACCCCCAAAACTCTTCGAAAATCTGCCCCTTGGTGAAAGAAAGTTCGGGGTAAGAAAGCAGCTTAAAGAGTATCGAAAATTCTCTTTTTGTCAGCGTTACGCTATCTCTGTCCGGTGCGGAAACGGTGAGCGAATCGTAGTCGAGCGTGACGGGACCGACCGAGAGCTTCCTCTCGCTTACGATTTTCGCTCTGCGCAAGAGGGCTTTTATGCGGAACAAAAGCTCGTCGAATTCGATGGGCTTTACCATATAATCGTCGATGCCGACCAAAAAGCCTTGGGCTTTGTCTTCGAGCGCGCCGCGCGCCGTAACCATAATGGCGGGAACGGAACTGCCGGAAGCGCGGATTTCGCTTATAAGTTCAAGTCCGTCCTTTTTAGGCATCATAACGTCGGCGATTATAAGGTCGATATGGTTTTCTTCGAATTTTTTGAGCGCGTCCTCGCCGTCTTTTGCCGTAAAAACGTTGTAGCCGGCGTGCTTGAGCCTTATCTCCATAAGTTTTAAAATGTGCGTTTCGTCCTCGGCGACGAGTATGTTGAACATAAATTTCTCCGATTAAAACTTGTTGTTAATATTCATTTTAACATATTTTGCCCTAAAAGGAAAGGTAAAAACGCAAAAAAATCGTTAAAAGGGGCAAAATGTAACCTTTCGTTCACCTTTTGGTGATACAATTTATTGCGGTCGGGCGAAAGACTGTGCTTTTTCTGCTTGTTTTTCGTACCGAAAAAATTTTTACAAACGGAGATAACGTAAATGAAGTACGTATTATTCAATCCTCGTTCAAACAACAATCGCGGCAAAGCGGCGGCGGAGGAACTCAAAGCAAAGCTTGGCGAATGCGAGTTCCAGGACGTAACGAAACTCAACAGCTACAAAAACTTTTTCGAATACCTTTCGCGCGACGATAAGGTATATCTCGTCGGCGGAGACGGCACGCTCAACTATTTTATAAACGAAATGGGCGGAGCGGAAATTTTACCCGAACTTTACTTTTATGCGGCGGGTACGGGCAATGACTTTTTGAACGACGTTTCGCCCGAAAGCAAAGAACCTATTAAAATCAACGAATTCTTAAAAAATCTTCCTACGGTTATCGTTAAGGGGCAGGCATATAAATTCATAAACGGCGTCGGCTACGGACTTGACGGTATGTGCTGCCAGGTAGGCGACGATTTGCGCGCTAAATCGGATAAACCCGTAAACTACACTTCTATCGCGATTAAGCAGGTTTTGTACGCTTACAAGCCCAAAAAAGCCAAAGTCACGGTGGACGGCGTTACCAAAGAATACAAAAACGTATGGATTTTGCCGACGATGAAAGGCAAATTTTACGGCGGCGGAATGAAGGTTGCCCCGGACCAGGACAGAAACGACCCGGAGGGCAAGGTTACGACCGTTGTCGTTCACGGCGCGTTAAGACTTAAAATTTTAATTAACTTCCCGAAAATTTTTGCGGGTAAGCATACAAGCCTCCCGATTGTGGATATACTTAAAGGTAAGGAAATCTCGGTAGAGTATGACAAACCCACCGCTTTGCAGATTGACGGCGAAACGATAAGGGACGTTCTCGGTTATACCGTGAAGGCGTAAGGTGAAGAAAAATGATGCTTTGGTTAGACTTAGCGTTTTCCGTCGCGCTCGCTTTCGTCCTCGCGTTTTTCGGCGTAACGCCCGTTAACGCTTGGTACGATTTTTATAAGCCGCTGCTTGTGTTTTTAGGCGCGTTCGTCGGCTTCTTCGCGGCGTGGCTACTATTCGCTTTTATAATAACGCGGTTCGTGAGTAAGAATAAGCCCGTGGAAAAGCCTAACAAGTTTTACGTGTGGCTGTTCAACTTTTTGGATAAATTCATACTCACGATGTGTAACGTGAGAGTAAAATTAAACGGCTTCGAAAAGCTCGAAAAGGGCAGAACGTACTTCTTTGTGTGCAATCACCGCTCGCGCTTCGATAACATGATTCTCGCTTCCGTGCTTAAAAAATTCAACGTGATAATGATAAGCAAACCCGAGAATTTTAAAATCCCGATGGTGGGCGAAATAATACATAAGATGGGCTATATGCCCGTTAATCGCGAAAACGACCGCGAAGCCTTAAAGACGATTATCGTTGCCGCGCGAAAGATGACCGAAGGACAAAGCGTGCTTGCATGCCCCGAGGGAACGCGCAATCTCGAAAACACGGGGCTACTGCCCTTTAAGAACGGAGTATTTAAAATAGCGTACAAGGCGAAAGCTCCGATTTCCGCAATCTGTTTGAACGGCACCGAAAACATTTATAAGTATTCGCCGTTTAAGTTGCGCAAAATTTATGTCGACTTCCTCGACGTTTTCGAATACGACGATTACCGTGATTTAAAGACGAGCGAACTCGGCGAAAAAGTCAGAGAAGAAATGCTTGAAAAAATAAACGAAAGGGAACATAAAGGTAAGACATGGGAAGAGCATTTGTCGGCGGCTTAGTCGTTATAGTGCCGTGTTACGAACCGTCCGAGAAGGACTTCGTGCCGTACGCTAAACGACTTATCGACGCGGGAATCAAAAAACTTGTGATTGTGAACGACGGGAGCGGCGAAAAGTACGCGCCTGTCTTTTCCGCGGTCGAAGATTACGGCGCGGTCGTTATTTCTTACGACAAAAATGCCGGTAAAGGTCACGCCTTAAAAACGGCTTTCAAATATTGCAAAGAAAATTTCGACAGCAAAACGGTGTTCGTCACCGCCGATTGCGACGGACAGCACACCGTCGAGGACGTTTTCCGCGTTGCGGAAGTCGCTTGGGAGAAAAACGCTTCGTTCGTCCTCGGCTCGCGCGACTTTTTTAACCCTAACGTGCCTAAGCGTAGCCGCGCGGGCAACTTATGGACGAGGCGGGCTTTCAAGGCGTTGTACGGAATAAAACTCAACGATACGCAAACGGGGCTTCGCGCGTTCGGGTATTCTTTTTTGGACGAACTCATAAAGATACGCGGCGAAAGGTTCGAATACGAAATGAACCAACTTATCGTTTTGCCTAAAAACGGCGTGGAAATAACGGAAGTGCCGATAGAAACCATTTATCGCGAAAAATCGGACGACGTGGAAAAGGTTTCGCATTACAGAACTTTGCGTGACAGCAGCAGAGTGTTTTTCGTGCTTATGAGCAACATAAGCTGGTATGCGGTTTCGGGTATCGTGTCCGCGCTTTTGGACGTTCTCGGAGATTTTCTCTTTCTTACCTATGTGTTTACGGGTTCGTCAAGCGTGATGAACGCGCTTTACACTAAGATTGCGTCGCGTGTGATTTCTTCCGTATTCAACTCGATTTTTAACTTCAAAGTCGTGTTTAAAGGAAAATCTCCGACATGTTTTGTCCGATATTATATGCTATGGACGGTGCAGCTCGCTCTTTCCTTCGGTTTATTGTATTTATGGGGTCTTGTTATTCCGAGCACGTTCTGGCAAGCGGCGGTTAACGGTATATGCAGTATGCTTATCGCCATACTTTCCTATCAGATACAATGCAACTGGGTGTTCAAAGACAGACACACGAAAACCAACTTTTACGGACCGTTCGCGCGCGTGGGCAGATTTTTCATGAATATGTTTATGCGCCCGAGATACGCTTCCGCGGTGTCGCTCCCGGAAACGGGCGTGGTGTACGTTTGCCGTCACCTCAACATGCACGGTCCGCTCACTATTACGCGCAAGCTCGGTTTCGATACTCACCTTATGGTGTTTAGCGCGTTCTTTTCGTTTAAAACGGCGTATAGGCATTATTCGCGCATAACTTACGCAAAGAACGGCAAACCCACGTTTAAAGGAAAAATAAAGGCGTTTTTCGCGGCTTTGTTCGTGCCGAGAATAATGAAGTCCACAAAGGCTATCCCCGTTTACCGCAAGGATACGCGCGCGATAACCACGCTCAAACTGACGATGAAGTACCTTGAAAACGGCGAAAGCGTGTGCGTGTTCCCGGATGTAGAATACAAGGCGGGAGAAGAGGAAAGCAGCGATATTTACAAAGGATTTTTGATAATCGAAAAAATGTACTTAAAGCGCACGGGCAAGCATGTAAAATTCGTTCCGATAGTAATTGACGAAGAGAACGTTTGCCTTGTGGAGCGCGAACCGATAGTATTTAGCGGCGAAATGCCGTTCGACGAAGAAATGCCCGTGATTGCCGAGAAGATAAAAGAAGCGATTGGGGATTGAGTTGAAAGTTGAAAGGTGAAAGTTGAAAGTTGAAAGATGTGGATATGCGTGCAAAGCACGCTCGATATTTGCTCTTTCAGAGCAATAGATATAGCCACAGAGCGGCTCGATATTTGTCCGTGAACGGACAATCGATATTCACGCAAGCGCGAGAGATTTTTATAAGGACGATTGAAAGTTGAAAAAGCTGCCGGAAACTTTCAACTTTAATCTTTCAACTTTCAATTTACATATTGTCCCCTCATCCACCGTTGCGCGGCAACGGTCCCCCTTCCCCACAAGGGGGAA
>DHMS01000003.1:42146-78713 GCA_002405915.1 Christensenella sp. UBA4636 | reverse complement strand
AAGCCGACTTGCGACGGCGGTCCGCCCGCTCCTTGGCGGAGCCGCCCCCCTTTTCGTCACGCCAAAGGCGTGCCACCTTTCCCGCTGTCGGGAAAGTCTACCCCACAAGGGGGAAGGTCGATGTATAGCATAACTTTCAATTTTCAATTTTCAACTTTCAATTTCTTAAAAGTCTGCCTATAAGCGCGTTATTCCGCTGTTTTGGACGGTTGCAACGCTTTTACGGGCGGATTTTTTGTTGCCGAAAATAAAATTCGGGTGACAAAAGTTGAATTTTGCCGTCATAAATTCACCGAAAATTCACTTTAAAATATGATTTTTTCTAAAAAAGAGCATTGACAAAGACGACGTTTAATTATATAATAAATACAGTCATAATCTATTTATAGGGCAATATTTAAAATTTTGCCCGTAGGAGAGAATTTATGAGCGGTCTTTTCAGAAGATTTACGGCATTCTTGCTTGGCATGCTCTTCGGCGTGGTTTCGCTTATCGGCGGGGTCGGCGTCGGGGCTTACTGGGCGTACAAAAACGTCAAGCCGCTTAGCGGTATCGAAGAGCCTATCGGCGAAATAAAGAACTCGACGATAGAACAGCTCGCCGAACTTATCGTTCAAGCGACTAAAAACCCGGACGAATATACCCTTGCGCGTATCGAGAAAGAATACGGACTCGATATGGCGGGCGTGCTTAAAGCGGCGGGCGTAGACACTTCTACGGCGACGGATAACGACCTTAAAGCGCTTGAAAACGTTTCCATACTTTCGTTTTTGTCGGGTATGGATAAGTTCCTCGGCAGTATCAGGGTGAGAGCGTTATACGTTTTTGTGCCGACCGTTACGGGCAAACCCATAGACGACTTATTAAGCCGCGAAGCGCAAGCCGCGCTCGGCGACCTCTCCGTGTGGGAACTTATAAATTCCGCCGAAGGTTCCGAAGAACTCGGCTTCCTTTCGGCTATCAAAAAGCTTAAACTCGGCTCGCTTCTTCCGTCCGTGTTCGACGCGACGTACGACGAGCAGGCTCATAAATTCACTTATACCGTAAAAGAAGAATCGGCTTCTCAACTCGGCATACTCAATCTCGTTGCGGACGTTGAGTTCGGCGCGATTATAGATATCGCTTCCGGCTCCGACGTGGTTACGGAGCTTGTAGAAGGCGACCTTTTGACGATAGGTAAAATGAAGATTGCCGAAGTCCTCGATACCGTCGCTTCAGTCACGGGCAAAGAGATTGCGGGCGAAATCGCAAAATACACGCGTATGTTCGGCTCGGTCGAAGTCCGCGATTTGTTCCTTAAAAACGAAGCGGGCAAATACGAATTCAACGCCGACAAACTTATTTCCGGCATAGAACTCGGCTACGTGGTCGGTTACGAAAAGACCGACGACGGCGAATGGGTAGACAAGGACGGCAACAAGGCGGACGGTCTTTTAGGCGTTCTCGCAACGCTCAATATCGGCGACGTTTTAAAGGGCGACGGCGACGTTATCAAGACGATTGAAGCTGTTGCGGGGGATATGACGATTGAAACGGTGTTCAAGACCTTTATGGACGAGGACAAAATTCCGCTCATCGTCAAAAAACTCGGACAGATGACCGTTTCAAGCATAATAGGCAGCGGCACCGACCATATTCTCGACAGGCTTTTGGAAAACTTAAACCTCGGCTTGTCCGACATAACGCTCGGCGACGCACTCGACGATATTCTCCCCGAAAAGGCGAAAGACTTCATAAATTCCAACGCGCTTTTAAAAGGACTTCTCGATATAAGGTTCGGCGACCTTATCAAGGAAAAGGAAGATTACACGCTCGATACTTTCGTGACCGCTCTCGAAAACGCTATCGGCGAAATTCGCCTCGGCGACGTTATCGGTTTGAAGAAAGAAAACGGCAAGTGGAACTGCAACGAATTCCTCGGGATTTTGATGGATAAAACGCTCGGCGACTTCCTCGACTTGACGAGAGCCAAGAACCCGACCGACGTTATTAACGACCTTTTAGGCGACGTTACTTTCGGCGACTTCTTCGGCGCGGCGTTCGGCTACACGGAAGTTGACGGAATTTACCAAAAAGACGGCGAAAAGGTTACGACCAACTTCGACGAAAACTTCCTCGATATGAAGATAGCCGACCTCGTCGTAACGATTGCGACGGGTAAAGAACAAGGCGGCGTAAAAGCAAACGTGAAAGCCCTCACGCTCGGCGACTTCTATTACGCGTTAACCCACGCTATCCCCTTTAAACCCGAATGGGCTTCCTATAACGAAGCTACGGGCGAAGTTTACATAGACAACGAATTCAAGAACCTTTCGAAGCTCGTTCTCAATTTAAACGTTGACGAAGTTTACCACAACTACAAGAGTTGGGATTTCTGGAAAGAAAAGACGGGCGTTATCAAAATCGGCGATATTATCGGTTACGTTCTCAATAAGTTTACCCCCGTCAAAGTCGAACTCGGCGAAAAGGACGAATGGATAGTTACTTCCGACGTTTTGAAAGATTCCATCGCTTCGGTACTCAATATCGAACTCAAGGATATTTACTCGGGCGATTGGGAAGCTCTCGTAAGAAAGGCTTTCGGCGGAATGACGATAGGCGATATCCTCCGCAACTTCGTACCCGAAAAGTATGAGGACAACGCGTTTGTCGCGGCGACTTACAAAATTTCTATCGACGGCGTTCTCGATATCTGGGAAAGCAAGACGGGCAGAAGAGCCGCGCTCTATAACTACCTCGTTGAAATTTACGGCGACGTGACCGTAGGCGACGCGGTTGACAATTTCTGGACCGGCTGGAAAGATATCGACGCGCTCGAAACCGTTTTCGGCATTAAGGTTTCCGACTATGCCGGCGTTCTCTTGGGACAAAGAAGCCTCGAAGCGGTGTTCGGCGACGTTTCAATCAAAGATTTGACGGACGACATCGTTCCCGAAAAATATAAAGACAACAAGGTTGTCGTAGCGATTTCTTCGCTTTGCGTAAACGATATTTTAGACCTTGTAGACGGCGGCGTTACGAAAGCCAAAATCAATAACCTCGTTGCGGCTAAGTTCGGCGACGCGGTTATCGGCGACGCAATCGAACTCTTCTACGATAAATGGACGGACGTTTCCGCTTTAAGCGAAGTAGGACAGATAAAGATAGCGGATGTCTCTGCGATGCTTTGCGGCTTTAAGTCGGTTTCGGATACGCTCTCTAAGGTAACGGTAGGCGGTTTGCTCGGCGACATAGTACCCGAAAAGTACGAAAGCAACGAATTCGTAAAAGCGGCGTACACGATTAACGTCGGCGAAGTTATAGAGCTTATCGCGGAATTCGACAAAGATAATCTTTATAATAAGATAGAAGAAAAATTCGGCGAAGTGGTAATGGGCAGCGTAATTTCGCTCGTCTACCCCGATTGGGCAACCGTTTCCCCTCTCAACGCGCTCGGTTCTATTAAGATTACCGACTACGCGGCGGTACTCCTCGGCAAGAAGAGTGCGGAGGCGGTGTTCGGCAACATTACGGTCGGCGAACTCATCGAATCGTTCGTTCCCGATAAGTATGAAACTAACGACTTCGTTAAGGCGGTTTACGACGTAACGGTCGGCGGAATAGCGCGCTACGCCGCGGACTTCATTAAGACCAAAGACTTTACGCCTATTTACAACAGAGTTTGCGAAAAATTAGACGGCGTTATCCTCGGCAGCGCAATCGCGCTCTTCTATCCCGACTGGGCGGCTAACTCCGCTTTGCGCGCGGTAGGCGACATTCTCATCACCGATTACCTCGACATGTTCACCGGTAAAAAATCGGTCGACGCGACAATCGGCGGCATAACTTTCGGCGACCTCTTAGGCTCGTTTATCCCCGAAAAGTACAACGATAACGAATTTATAAAAGCAGTTTATGCGGTGACAGTCGGCGATGTCATCAATACCGTTTCCGACTTCGTTAAAAATAAAGACGGCAACGCGCTTTACGACGATATTTACGAAATGTTCGGCAAGGTTCCGACGGGAAGCATAATCGAACTCTTCTACGCCGATTACGAAAAGATTAGCCCGCTTAAGACGGCAGGCGAAATCGCTGTGATGGATTACGTTTCGTTCGCGCTCGGCAAAAAGAGTGCGGAAGCGGTGTTCGGCGGCGTAACGGTCGGCGGACTCATCGAATCCTTTATGCCCGAAAAGTGGAATGAAAACAAATTCGTTGCCAACACTTACGATATTTCCGTAAAAGGAATTATCGATATAATAACCGACAAAACCGACAAGAAGACCGCGGTATACGATTATCTCGTTACCGTGTACGGCGACACTTCTTTCGGCGATATCGTATCTCTGTTTACGGATAAGTACAACGAGCTTTCCGTTACCAAGTCTGTTTGTTCGTTGGAACTTTGCGACGTAGTCGGCGTTGTCCTCGGCAAAAAGTCTGTTTCGGGCGCACTCGAAAAAATCACGCTCGGCGACCTTATCTCCGATATGGTACCCGATAAGAACGAAGAAAACGAATTCGTTAAAGCCGCTTACTCCTTGACGGTCGGCGGAATTATAGAGGACGTTTACGCGACGATAAAAGACAAAAACGCGGACGCTATATATAATAGGATAGCGGGAACTTTCGACGAAGTAACGCTCGGCGACGCGGTTTCGCTCTTCTATACGAAGTGGGCGGATAACTCCGCGCTCAAAGTAGTCGGCAACGTTACTATCCCCGATTACCTCGCGCTCGCGCTCGAAAAGAAGTCCGTAGAGGCTGTTTTCGGAGCGACGACGATAGGCGACGTCGTAAGCGGATTTATCAAGAAAGACGAAGTCAAGCAATCGGCGGTCATGAAGGCTTTGTTTGCCGTAAGCGTGAACGATATTATCGATTGCTCTACCGGCAAGGTCACGTTTAAGGATTTGACTTTCGACAAGCTCGGCGAGCTTTCGGTAAACGACGTACAGGAATTTATCAACTCGATTGCAGGCACTTCCTTTGACATTGCGGCGGAAGCTCCTTACGGTAAAGACGCCGTAAGAAAGATTCTTTCCGTCAAGCTCAACGACTTCAAGAAAGGCTTCAAGGACGGCGTTAAGAGTATATGCGCTTCGATAAGCGTAGGCGACGCCGCCGCGGACATCGTCAAAAATGTCGCGGACAGACTCGGCATTAACCAGGAATACGAACTCGTAGACGGTAAGTACGTAGTAACCGGCGGATTCGACGTTCTCATGAACGATTATTACAACATTACCCTTTACGAACTCGTTAAAAACGCAACTAACTTAGGCTGGATAAAGGGCAAAATCAACAAGCCGTTCGGCGCGTATTTGAAAGATACGCTTACGGTGGTTGCTAACAAGATGCCCGCGTTCTATACGGGAAGCGTTTCATTTGACGGCGAAACTTACGCTGCGACGGGTACTTATGCCGCGCTTATAGAAGTCGTGTTGAACGTAACGCCTAAGGACGTTTACGACGGGTTGAAGGACGGCGGTTCCGATTACCTCTTCGGCGACGAAATGTTCGGCAAAGTTATGCTCGGGTACTTGCTCGATAACGGCAACAACACTTACGAAAACGGCAAGTGGCTCGATAAGGACGGCGCGGAATATAACTTCGGCGAAGGCACCGAGGCAATCCTCAAAAAGACCATGTACTCGCTCACAATCGGCGGTATAATGAGCGGCGACGCTTACTCCGTCATTCTCGACGCGATAAAAGACGTTCAAGTCGGCGAAGTTTTAGGTTACACCTACGACGATACGGCAAAGGCTTGGAAGAACGGCGAAACGGTCGTTAACGGCGTTATGGCGAAAGTTGCCGACTGCACGGTTAACGAACTCACCGATTTCAATAATATAGTAGACGATTGGTATATCGGCGAAGTTATGGGGTATACCTATGACGAAGCTAACAAGGTTTGGAAGAACGGCGAAACGGAAGTTAAAGGTATTCTCGGTAAAGTCGCGGACGAAAAGATAGGCGACTTGAACGCGGAAACCATCGACGGCTGGCAGATAGGCGAAATCTTGGGTTACACCTACGACGATACGGCAAACGTTTGGAAGAACGGCGAAACGACCGTTACGGGCGTTATGGCTAAGATGGCTTCCGAAACGATAGGCAACCTTGATAACCTCGACGAAACGGTAAAAACCTGGACTATAACCGACGTTTTAGGCTCCGAAACCGTAAACGGCAACAGAGTTCTCAAAATAGTAGGCAACACCCCGATTGGCAAACTTGCAAGCGGTATCGACAACGTTTTAGTCGGCGAGATTATGGGTTATACCTATGACGAAACGAGCAAGGTCTGGAAAGACGGTAACGGCAAAGAAGTAACCGGCGTTGCTCTTGCGGTAGCGGACTTCAAGATAAGCGAAATAACGGGCGAAGCTCTTCAAGATAAAGTCGATGAGTTGACTGTTGACCAAATTATTAAAATCGACGAAAACGACGAAAGTAACCCGATGAAGCTTCTTAAAGGCGTAAAAGTCAAAGAAGCGACAAGCGTTATGAAGACTAAGCTTGAAGAGGCAACAGTCGGACAGATGGGTGATTACGGCGTAATCGATTTGAAAGCGGCTGTTGAAAAGAACGCCGACGGTACCACGAAAGTCACCGTTGCTCAGGCTTTGACTGAAATTATCGGCAACGAAAACTGGAAAGGAATGACGACTTCCGCGCTTTTGACCGAACTCGTTAGCAAAGCTTACGAAATGAAGAAGTTAACAACGGGCGGCAATATCGGCGGCTAAATGCTTTAAAACGCTAAAAACGTTTGACAAAATTATTATAATCTGTTAAAATATCAAAGCTCGGGGTAAACTCGGGCTTTGATAGGCGGATTTTTTCCGCTTAATATGCCTTGTCCGGCGGCTGTGCCGGACCGAATAAGACCGGGAGGTAAAACACATGAAAAAGTACGAAATGCTTTATATTCTCGACAATGCGATCGCGGACGAAGCTAAGGAAGCTATCATAGCTAAGTTCGAGCAGCTCGTTAAGGATAACGGCGGCGTAGTTGAAGGTTCCGATAAGTGGGGCGCGAGAAAGCTTGCTTATCTCATCAACGACAAGTCCGAAGGGTATTACGTTCTTCTCACGTTCGAATCCGAACCGAGCTTCATTAAGGAGCTTGACAGGGTTGCGGGTATCACCGAGAACGTTATGAGAAGACTTGTTACCGTTCGTAACGCGTAAAATAACAACTATCACGAAAGTAGGAGATTATTATGAACAAGGTATTCCTTATAGGTAATTTAACGCGTGACCCCGAACTTGCGGAAACCGCAAGCGGAATTAAGGTCTGCCGCTTTGCTATCGCGGTAAACAGAATTTACTCGGGTAGCGACGGTACGAGAGAAACCGATTATTTTAACATTACGGTTTGGCGTACTCAAGCGGAAAACTGCGGAAAATACCTTAAAAAAGGCAGCAAGGTCGCAATCAGCGGCAGCTTGCAGAACCGTTCCTACGAAGACAAAGACGGAGTTAAAAGAAACGTTACGGATATCGTTGCCGACGGCGTCGGCGGCGTGGAATTCCTCTCTTCGAGGTCCATAGGTGACGATGAAATTTCCGCCCGTCCGCAGGGCAGAGAAAAACCTCGGCTTGAACCTGTCGCCGACGATGACGACGGTTTGCCGTTCTAAGTTTAATTAAGGAGTTTTAACATGGAAGAAAATAAAGTTAAAAAACCCGCAAGAAGAATGAGCAGAAAGAAAGTCTGCACCTTCTGCGTGGAAAAAGCCGAACATATCGACTACAAGGATTCCGGTAAGCTCAAAAAGTTCGTTACGGAAAAGGGTAAAATTCTTCCCCGCCGTATGACCGGTGTTTGCGCTAAGCACCAGAGAGAACTTTCCGAAGCTATCAAAAAAGCAAGAATCGTTGCCCTTCTTCCCTTTAAGGGCGAGTAAGAAAAAGAGCCGCAAGGCTCTTTTTTCATATCTAAGATTGTTGTGCCGCACATTTTAAGCATAAGAAAAGCACCTCGGCGTTTTGCCAAGGTGTTTTTCCTTTTTGCGTTGTTATTTTATGTAATCGGAATAATTTTTGTCAAATCACGCCGATTTCCTTTGCGAGTTTTTCCGCATCCGTTCCTTTAATCTGCTTGCACACTTCTTTGAGTATAGCCTTTTCTTTGAGCGAAAGCTTCATGCTTGTGATAGGCTGTTTGTCGAGCGCATAGTATACGGCTTTCAAAAGTTCTCTTACGTCGTAAACGCTGCCCCATACTTCCGGCACGGCTCTGTCGATATCGAGCAAGGTGTATACCGATTCCATACCCGTTCTCATAGAATATTCGATAGTGAATATAGTGTCTCTCGGGGTTTCCGCAAACTGACCGATGAACGCGAAGTTGACTGCGCCGTCGGGTACGACCTTAGGTCTGTCGGAATTCTTTCTCGGTCTGAAAAACGCGTTTATGAACGGCATGTAGCAAGTCGTGGTGTTGGCTTTCGTCTTTGCGTATTCGTCTATTTTTTCGATAGGCAAGCCGATATGATAGAGCCATTCCGCACAAACTTCTTCGCCCGTACATTCTTTCATGGGCTTTTTGACATAGTTGCCCGGTTTGTCCGTGTTGAGTGAGTAAAGCCAGATAAGGACGGCTTTTTTATCCTGCGATTTGAACTGCGGCTGGCGGTTTATCGTCCAGGACATATACCAGTTATCAACGCTGTCCTTTACGGTTACTATGCCGCCCGTCGTAACTCTGCCCGCGCGCGGGTTGCGGCGGCAAATTTTTTCTATATATTCGATGATTTCGTCGTCGGAAGTTTCAACCGTCGCGCTCATCCAGTTGGTTTCGTCGGGGTGGTCGCAATAGTTGGACGGATTACCGAAAGAGGGGTCTTGCAAAGCTATGTTTTTCCACAAATCCCACGATTCGCCGCCGCCTTTTCTTATCTTGGAGAGGTCGGACGCGTGGGTCTGGTCGCCGTAGCAGCTCGTGTCGGTGCAGCAACCGTTTGTAATGAACACGAGGTCGCTGTCCAAAAGGTCTATCGAACCTTTTTCGCCGTTTTTGACGTATTCAATCTTTTTTGCGACTTTCTTTTTGCCGTTGATGTCGAACACAACGTTCTTAACGTCTATTCCGTATTCCATTTTTACGCCTTTGTCTTCGAGATACTTTTGAAGAGGTTGAATAAGGCTTTCGTACTGATTGTATTTTGTGAAGCGAAGCGCAGAAAAGTCGGGAAGCCCGTCGATGTGGTGAACGTATCTTTGCAGATATCTCTTCATTTCGAGCGCGGAATCCCACGAATGGAACGCGAACATCGTTTGCCAGTAAAGCCAGAAGTTGCTCTGCCAGAAGTTATCGTCGAAAAAGTCGCTTATCTTTTTGTCTTCGAGGTCTTCTTCGGGAGTCATAAAGAGTTTGCTTATTTGAAGAGCCGCTTCTTTGTTGAGGGAGAATTTATTGTCCGTATGCGCGTTTTCGCCGCGGTTGACGGTCGCTCTGCAAAGCGAATAGTTGGGGTCTGCCTTATTGAGCCTATAATATTCGTCGAGAACGGAAATACCCGGGGTTTCGAGAGAGGGAACGTCTCTGAACATTTCCCACATAACTTCGAAGTGGTTGTCCATTTCTCTGCCGCCGCGCATATAGTAGCCGCTTCTCGGTACCGCTCTGCCGTCGCAAGAACCGCCCGCGATATCGAGTTTTTCAAGAAGGTGAATATGCTCGCCTTTCATTTGTCCGTCTCTGACGAGGAAGAACGCCGCGGAAAGACCCGCAAGCCCCGTTCCGATGATATAAGCCGATTTGCCGTCTACGCCCTCCGGTTTAACGGGATGAGCGAAAGCTTCGTAATTGCCTGAACCGTAATACATAATTTTTACCTCCGAATTTGTTTTACGCCCATATTATAACGCGGATTTTTTTGTTTTGCAATAGACAAAATTTTTTAGCCGTCGCAAATTTTTACAAAAGGTGAAAATTGCAAAAAATTTTGATAAAAAGATAAGTTTGTCTAAAACAAAAAACGTGACGGAAAATAAAAAACTCTGCGGGAATAAACGTCCCGCAGAGTAAATTGAGTTGTTTTTATCGATTGAAATTGTAAAAAGCCGTTTCTATGCAGCCGCCGACAATCTTGCTCACTCTGTCGACTATTTGCTCGGGGCTTTCTTTCATGTTGCTGCGTATCCAATCGAGAAGCACGCCTACGAACGCGTATTTATAAAAATCGGCGATGTATTTTTTCGTGTCGTCGCGCACGGTGTAATCTTTGGCTTTTTCGTCTACTACGTTTTTCAAAAGAGGATAAACGAGGCGATAAAGGTATTGTTCGAGGACTTCGAGCGAAACCGAGCGGTAAATATTGTCGATGAACGTTTTGTCCTTTTTCGCAAGTTCGAACACGGCTAAAAAGCCTTCCTGCCAAGTGTCGTAAGTTCTGTTTTCCTTTAAAACCTTTTCGGTGTCTTCAATGCAAGTCCATTCCACAAGGTCGTAAATGTCTTGAAAATGGTAATAAAACGTTTGGCGATTGATTCCGCAGTCGTCGGCGATGTCTTGCACAGTTATTTTGTTCAGCTTTTTTTCGCCGAGCAATTTTTTCAATGACGCCGAAATAGCGCGTTTCGTTATGTCGCTCATAAATCCTCGCGTATCAAAATATTTTTAGCCGCAAAGGGCAATTTTAATCTCGACTTTACTGTAATTTTAGCATAATAAAAATATTCTGTCAAGCCGAAGCGATTTTCTCAATAGCTTTTCAGAAAAAATTCAGTATTCCGAAAGACCGAGGATGTAGTCGGACTTTACGTCTAAAACGTTGCAGAGCTTGGCGAGAGTGTCGAGCGCGGGAAAAACATTGTTCTTCATGTACTTGGAAGCCGTTTGCGGCGATACGCCGATTAGCTTGGCTAATTTCTTTTGCGCACACTTGCGCGGCGATAGGGCGCGCGACGGACGAAAAAAAAGAGTTTTTCTCTTTTAGGGCTTCTACCGATTATAGGAATAATCATAGCGGAAATAATAGTGGAAAGAAAGCAGGCGAACAAGGCGTTTGAAGAAGAGGAAGAGTAAGAAAGCAACGGTTTGCGGAGAGAAAAATTGCCGCTTGGGCAAAAAGTTTTAAGTCGAGTATTTGTTTGCGACGCATATTTTATAACTCTTTGCAATGAATTTTGCAGAGAGTTTTTTGTTGCGATTTTATAGTTTAGCTCATGTCGTAATTTTATAAGTGAACATTTTATTATTTATTTGACAAAATTAGAAAATTTGAAAGGGTTTTTTTGCGTTTGATATTGACTTTTATTGCATTCTATGATAAAATTTATTATAATGGCAAAAAATGAAAATATTTTCTAATAGCGATTGCCGAAAACGGAGAAGATTATGATTAAGCCGCAAAAAACGGTAATAACGGAAACGCTGTTCGTAGCGATTTTTACGTTCGGGCTTTCCGCGGTAATGAACGCGGTGTTTATCGCGCTTAAAAGTTGGGATTATAAGGTTTTGACGGGCAGTCTTTTGTCGTCGGTCGCTTCCACTCTCAATTTTTATATAATGGGAATAGTCGTGCAAGGGATAATAGCGAACAAGTCGCTCGAACCTAAGGACAGACAGCAACGCGTTAAGCTTTCGTTTACGCTCAGAATGATAGGGCTTGCGGCGGTCGTCGCGCTCGGCGTGGCTTTGCCGTATTTTAACACTTGGGCGGTCGTTATTCCGATTTTCTTTCCGCGTATCGCGATGCTCTTCCGCCCGCTGTTCGGTAAGGGCAACGTTACGAGCGGCACGGTGAAGGTTGAAACGATAGAGGAAGAAGAAAAGGAAATTATCGAAGGTAAGCCGATAGGCGAATTAGAAGAGGCTTCGAAGGAAAATTCGACCGAAAGCGGTTCGGCAAATACGACCGAAAACTTGACGGAAAACGTTACCGAAAACGAAGAAACGGAAGAATAAACATAGAAATTTACGTTCCTTACCCGAAGAAAGGTGGATTAAATGAAAAAAAAGTCGACGGCGTTTAAAATTGTAGACGTCTTATACATTTTAATAATAGTGCTTCCGTTGGTAGCGGGGATAGTTTTGAAAGTTCTGTTTTCGCCGGCGACGGAGGGCGTGCATATAAGCGGCGCGCTAATCTATTTTACGCTCAAAATGCCGCTTGCGGACTTGCCGATAACGGAAACGCAAGTCAATTCCTGGCTCGTTATGATTTCCATTTTAGGCGTGTGCCTTTTCTTTGCGCACGGGCTTGACCCGAGATACCCCACGAAGCGGCAGCATTTAGCCGAAATGGCGGTGGAAACGGTCGATAAAATGGTAGCGAGCAATATGGGGCCGTATTTTAACGGCTTCGGGGCGTTCGTAATCGCAATTCTATTGCTATCAGTGTTCTCGTCGCTTTCCTCTCTTTTAGGGCTTTATCCGCCTACTTCCGACCTCAACGTGACGGCGGGGTGGGCGATACTCGTGTTCATACTCATAACTTACTATAAGTGCAAAGCGGGACCCGTAACTTACCTAAAAGGGTTTTGCGACCCGGTACCCGTAATGTTCCCGTTGAACGTCATAAGCGAATTTGCTTCGCCCGTATCGATGGCGTTCCGTCACTACGGCAACGTGTTGTCCGGCTCGGTAATTTCCGTGCTTGTGGCGACGGCTTTGCAAGGGCTTAGCTCGCTTTTACTCGGGTGGATACCCGTCGCGGGAGAAATCCCGTGGCTACAAATAGGTATACCCGCCGTTTTGTCCGTCTACTTCGACGTGTTCAGCGGAATTTTGCAGGCATATATCTTTGCAACGCTGACTATGATGTATGTGGGCGGCGGCTTCCCCGCGGAAGCTTATTACGCGCGCCAAAGACGTAAAGCGGAAAAGAAAGCGGCAAAAGAGGCGGCAAAAACCGCTCAAAAGGCTTAAAAAGGTAAAAACGGACTTTTAACCGTTAAATCGACAAATTAACGACTAAGGTTCGAATAAATACACAAAACAAAAAACAAACGGAAAAAATCCACAAACGGAGGTTTTACAAATGGAACTTGCAATCGGAATTATGTTGGGGCTTTGCGCGCTCGGCGCGGGAATAGCGATGATCGCGGGTATCGGACCCGGTATCGGCGAAGGTCAAGCGGTAGCTAAGGCTTGCGAAGCGATAGGTCGTCAACCGGAAGCTCAGGGCGCGGTAACTTCTACCATGCTTATCGGCTGCTGCGTTGCGGAAACGACGGGTCTTTACGCGCTCGTTATAGCTATTCTTTTGATATTCGTAGCGCCCGGCAACTTCGTAAACATTTTAAAGAACGCGATAGGCGGCTAAGGAGCAACAATGCAGTCGTTGGACGTTATATCGGTCAATATATGGCAGATTTTAATATCCCTCGCGAACCTTGCGATATTGTTCTTCATAATCAAAAAATTCCTCTATAAGCCCGTTAAAAACGTTCTCGAAAAGCGCAAAAACGCCGTAGACGAGGGCTACGCCGCAGCCGAAAAGGCAAAGAGCGACGCGGAGGAAACAAAGAAACTCTGGAACGAAAAAATTACGACCGCGGACGACAAGGCGAAAGCTATCGTGGACGAGGCCGTTAAGACGGCGAAGAAAAGCGGCGACAGAATAGTTGCCGACGCCAAGACGGAAGCTTCGAACATAGTGAAGAAAGCCGAAGAGGACGCCGCAGACGAAAAGCGCAAAGCGCGCGCAGAGATGAAGGACGAAATAGCTTCTATTTCCGCTACCATAAGCGAAAAGATTTTGTCGCGTGAGATAAACGAAAAAGACCACAAAGCCATTGTCGACTCGGTAATTGACAGTATAGGTGAGGACGATGACGAAAATAGCTAAGGAATACGCCGAGGCTCTGTTTTCGTTGTCCGTCGAAAAAGGCGCAAAGAAAGAATATTACGACGAGATAATCGGCGCGCGCGACGTTTTCCGCGCGGAAGGGGAATTTTTAGCGTTCCTCTCTTCGCCCGATATAAGTCTCGAAGAAAAGCTTGACTTATTAAAGCGCGCTTTCGGAGAGTTTAAAGAGGACGTACTTTCATTTTTGTGCCTTATAACAGAAAAGAAGAGAATATCGGCTTTTTACGATATCGTAAGCGAATACGATGCGTTGTTTACTTTTAGCGAAAGCAAAGTTAAAGCAAAAGTTACGAGCGCGGCGGAGCTTGACGAGGACGAAAAAAAGAAGCTTACTTTAAAGCTCGAAAAGAAGTTCGCACGCAAGGTCGAATGTGAGTTTTTCGTCGATAACGCGCTTATAGGCGGGCTTATCGTCGAAGCGGAAGGCAACGTTATAGACGGAAGCGTAAGAAGCGAAATACAAAAAATCAAGGAAGTGATATCGGAATGAACGTACGAGCGGAAGAAATTTCAAACGTTATCAAAGAGCAAATAAAAAATTATAAATCCCGTATAGAGATGACGGAAACGGGTACGGTCATTTTGGTGGGCGACGGAATAGCGCGCGTTTACGGACTCAGAAACTGTATGGCGAACGAGCTGCTCGAATTCGACGACGGCTCTTTCGGCGTGGCGCAAAACCTCGAAGAGGAAACCGTTTCCGTAGCCGTGCTTGCCGACGACAACGAGATACACGAGGGCAGCAAGGTTAAAAGAACGGGCAAAGTTTTGTTCGTACCCGTGGGCGAAGCTCTTTTAGGCAGAGTCGTCAATGCGCTCGGTATGCCGATCGACGGCAAAGGTCCGGTTTTAACGACCGAAACACGCCCCGTTGAGTCGGAAGCCCCCGGGATTATAGAAAGAAAAAGCGTTTCCGTGCCGCTTCAAACGGGGATTAAGGCTATTGACGGCATGATTCCTATCGGCAGAGGTCAGCGCGAACTCATAATCGGCGACCGTCAGACGGGTAAAACGGAAATCGCGATAGACGCAATCATCAACCAGAAAGGCAAGGACGTAATCTGCATTTACGTCGCGATAGGACAGAAAAACACTTCGGTTTTAAGAATCGTAGAAGAGTTTGAAAAATCGGGCGCGACGGACTACACGATAGTGGTAACGGCTTCGGCTTCGGAGTCGGCTCCGCTTCAATACGTTGCGCCGTACGCAGGTTGCGCCATGGCGGAATATTTTCGCGAAAAGGGTAAAGACGTGCTTATCGTTTACGACGATTTAAGTAAACACGCCGTAGCTTACCGCGCGCTTTCTCTTCTCATTCGCCGTCCGCCCGGACGTGAGGCTTACCCGGGCGACGTGTTCTATCTGCATTCCAGACTATTAGAGCGCGCGGCGTGCGTGGACAAGGCTTACGGCGGCGGGTCTATAACCGCTTTGCCGATAATCGAAACGCAAGCGGGCGACGTTTCCGCTTATATCCCGACGAACGTTATTTCGATAACGGACGGGCAGATATTCCTTGAAACGGAACTTTTCCATTCGGGCATAATGCCGGCAATCAACCCGGGCATTTCGGTCAGCCGCGTTGGCGGTTCGGCTCAGCTTAAAGGTATGAAAAAGCTTTCGGGCGAATTGAAGCTTTTGTATTCGCAGTACCGCGAACTACAAACGTTTGCGCAGTTCGGTTCCGACCTTGACGCGGACACCAAAGCAAGACTTGCGCTCGGCGAGAGAATAGTCGAAGTTTTAAAGCAAGACAAGAACAGCCCCGTTCGCGCCGGCGCGCAGATAGTAATAGTTTACGCGGTAGTCAAAGGGTATCTGAATTCGGTTGCGGTAAAGGATATCAAAAAATACGAAGAAAAGCTTTACGATACGCTCGAAACGCATTATGTCGAGCTTTTAGAAAAGCTTGAAAAGGGCGAATACGACAAGGCTATCGAAGAAGATATAAAGTCCGCGCTTAAAAATATGAACGAAGAGGCGTAATTATGGGCGCAGACGTTAAACAACTCCGCGCGAGGATAAAGAGCGTCGATTCGACGATGCATTTAACGGGCGCGATGGGCTTGGTGGCTTCTTCTAAGATACGAAAAGCTACTTCCGCAATGGAGCGCGGGCGCGAATATCGGAGCGCGGTGGAAGATACTATTTCCGCTTTGACTTCTTGCCCCGAATGCAAAAAAAGCCCCTATATGTCGATTAACGAGGGTAACGACAGAATTGTGGTTATCGCGGGAGACAGGGGGCTTGCGGGCGGATACAACGCGAACGTGTGGCGGCTCATGAAGCAGCAAGGCGAGGTCGAAACGGTCGCGATAGGTAAACGCGCGGCGGATAGGTTCAAAAACGGTTACGCTTCGGCGGAGAAATTCACAGGCGCGGACGCGCGCGAACTTGCCGAAAAACTTTGCGAAGATTTTAAGCGGAAAAAGTACGCGCGGCTCGGCATAGTTTCCACAAAATATCGCTCTATGCTTTCTCAGGAAGCGGTCGTCGAATGGATTCTTCCGCTTAAAAAGAGCGACAAGAAAAGCGAATGCCCCATATTCGAACCGGACGAAGAAACGGTTCTCAATAACGCCGTAGTAACTTACGTTGCGGGCTGCATAGCCGCGGCGGTCAAGGAAAGCTTTGCTTCCGAAGTGGCGGCAAGAAAAGTCGCTATGGATTCGGCGGGCAAGAACGCCAAGAAGATGATAGACGAGCTTAGCTTGAAGTACAACAGAGCAAGACAGGGCGCGATTACGCAAGAAATTACGGAAATCGTCGCCGGCAGCGGCTCTTAAAAAGGAGGTCTTGAATGTCAAAAGGCATAGTTACTCAGGTCATGGGACCCGTCGTGGACGTTAAGTTCGAAACGGGCGACCTGCCAAACATAAACAACGCGCTTACGATGAAGAAAGGCGAAACTACGCTTACCGTCGAAGTAGCTCAGCATATAGGCGATAACGTGGTGCGCTGTATCGCTATGGCTTCTACCGACGGGCTTAAACGCGGCACGGTAGTAACGGACACCGGCGCGGGTATAAGCGTGCCGGTAGGCAAGCAAACGCTCGGCAGAATATTCAACGTTTTAGGCGAACCTGTGGATAATCTCCCCGCGCCCGAAAACGCGGAAAGAATGAATATTCACCGCCCGGCACCCGCTTTCGACGAATTGGCTTCTTCTACGGAAGTTCTCGAAACGGGTATCAAGGTTATAGACCTTATCTGCCCCTATCAAAAGGGCGGCAAAATCGGTCTGTTCGGCGGCGCGGGCGTAGGCAAAACCGTTCTTATAATGGAACTTATCAACAACATAGCAAAACGCCACGGCGGGCTTTCCGTCTTTACGGGCGTAGGCGAGCGCACCCGCGAGGGCAACGACCTTTATAACGAAATGAAGGAATCGGGGGTTTTAAAGAACACCGCGCTCGTTTACGGGCAAATGAACGAACCGCCCGGAGCAAGAATGAGGGTAGGTCTTTCGGGGCTTACCATGGCGGAATACTTCCGCGACAAGGAAGGACAAGACGTTCTTTTATTCATAGACAACATTTTCCGCTTCACGCAGGCGGGCAGCGAGGTTTCCGCGCTTTTGGGCAGAATGCCGTCGGCGGTCGGGTATCAGCCTACGCTCGCTAACGAAATGGGTACTTTGCAAGAACGCATAACTTCCACTAAAAAAGGCTCTATAACTTCCGTCCAGGCGGTATACGTTCCCGCGGACGACTTGACAGACCCCGCCCCCGCGACGACGTTTGCTCACCTCGACGCAACAACCGTTTTGTCGCGCGCCATCTCGTCGCAAGGCATTTATCCCGCGGTCGACCCGCTCGAATCGACGAGCCGTATTCTTTCGCCCGAAATAGTCGGCGAAGAACATTACGCGGTCGCGCGCGAAGTGCAGAGAATCTTGCAACGCTATAACGAACTCATGGATATAATCGCGATTATGGGTATGGACGAGTTGTCCGACGAAGATAAGCTCCTCGTTTCCCGCGCGAGAAAAATTCAGCGTTTCCTCTCTCAACCATTCGACGTTTCCGAAAAATTCACGGGTATCCCCGGCATTTACGTTCCCGTATCCGAAACGATACGCGGGTTTAAGGAAATAATAGAAGGTAAGCATGACGATTTGCCCGAATCTTGTTTCCTCTTTGTCGGCACTATCGACGAAGCCGTGGCGAAAGCTAAAGGGAGCGAAGAATAATGGCGGCGTACGACCTCGTCGTCGCTACTCCCGACGGCGAATTGTTTAACGGGAAAGCGCAAATGCTCACGGTAAGGGGAGTCTCGGGCGACCTTGCCATAATGGCTTTGCACGCGCCGTTCGTAACGAGCGTGAAAAAAGGCGAATGCAAAATAATCGCCGAGGACGGCAGCGTAATAAAAGCCGTAACCGACGGCGGACTTTTAACCGTTTCGAACGACAAAACGGTATATCTCACTTCGTCGTTTGAGAAAGTGGAATGATTTAGCTAAAAATGACGAAAGCCGCCGAAAATCTCGGCGGTTTTCTTATGCCTGAAAACGGGATTTTATGGTTAGAAACGCGATTTATGACTGCCGATTTTTAATTATTTGCAAAAACGGTTGTCATAACTTGACATTTTTGTCCGTAAAGTGTGAAAACGATTATAAAATACGGCAGACGAAAGAGGCGAAGACGACGGAGATAAAGGACGAAACAAGACAGATAATCAAAGGGGATAAAGGCGACTTTTTGCCGATTGCCGAGTAGTAGACGGCGGAAACGTAAAATATCGTTTCGCCCGAGCCGTAAATTACGCTTGCCACGCGACCTATATAGCTGTCCGCGCCGTAAAGCTTGAAAAGAGAATCAAGTATGCTTAGGCTTCCCGTTCCCGAAAAGGGTTTGATTATTACGAGCGGTCCTACTTCCTTAGGGATTCCTAAAAACGAAAAAACGGGTGAAAGGATACGGGAAAGGCAGACGTTCAGACCGCTTGCTTCCATTACCGCGGAAGTGACGAGCATTGCGCAAATGTAGGGCAATAAGTCGATTAAAAGAGGTATCGCGCGTTTCGCACCGTCTATAAAAGCGTTGAAAACATGGACTTTTTTTATCGCCGCGTAAATAAAAAGCGCGACGACGAGAACGGGGATTATATAGACGGAAGAATTCATTTTCTTATAAAAATTTTAGTGAGAAGTATTCCCGAAACGAGCGAAGTAAGAGATGATAAAATAGTCGGCAAAATGACGTCGCCCGGGGAAACGGAGCCGTTTGCAAGCCGCAAGGATATTACCGAAGTCGGGATAATTTGGAGCGACGTTGCGGCGAGAACGGTTAGAAGCGCGCATGCGGCGGCGTTGCCTTGTTCGTCAAGCTTTTTTATTGCCGAAATGCCGTGCGGAGTGGCGATTCCGCCCAAGCCCAGGAGGTTTGCGGAGAGGTTAACCGCAATGTCTTTTTCTGCGTTCCCGACTTTCCCGAACAAGAGCTTTACGGGCTTATGTAGGAGCTTTGCAAGTTTCCCCGTTATTCCCGTTTTTTCCGCGACGCCGAAAATTCCCATCCACAAAAGATAGACCGCTGCAAGAGAAGCTGAAAGCTTTAAGCTTTCGGTCGCACCGGAAGAAAGCGCGGGCAGAAACGCCGACGGGTCCTTAAATATGAGTATTAGCCCCGAAATGGTTATTACAAAAAGAAAAATACCGTTCATGGCATATAATTATGTTTGAAAAACGCCCGTTATGTTTTACAATATTAAAAAAAAATGCTAAAATAATTAAATAACAATGAAGCAACAAAGTCGCTTGTACCAAAAGCGGCGGGGAGAGAATATGGCAAAAGATACTTTTTACATTACCACGCCTATTTATTATCCGAGCGGAAATTGGCATATCGGCACTTGCTACACGACCGTAGTGTGCGACGCTATTTCGCGCTTTTATCGCCTTACCGGCAAGGACGTGTTTTTCCTTACCGGCACCGACGAACACGGACAGAAGATAGAGGCGAAAGCCGCAAAGGCGGGCGTTACGCCTAAGGAATTTATCGACCCGATAGTCGACGACCTTAAAAATATCTGGGCTATGCTCGACGTTTCTTACGATAAGTTTATCCGCACGACCGACGAATACCACGTTAAAGCCGTGCAGAAAATTTTCCGTAAGCTTTACGAGCAAGGCGACATTTATAAATCGCGCTACGAGGGGTGGTACTGCACCGATTGCGAAAGCTTCTGGACGGAAGCTCAGCTTAAAGACGGCAAATGCCCCGATTGCGGAAGAGAAGTTCACACCGAAACGGAAGAAAGTTACTTCTTCCGCCTTTCCGCGTACGCCGACAGAATTTTAAAACTTTACGAGGACAACCCCGAGTTTTTGCAACCCAAGTCGCGCGTAAACGAAATGATAAACAACTTCATAAAGCCGGGACTTCAGGATTTGTGCGTTTCGAGAAAATCCGTTAAGTGGGGAATACCCGTCGACTTTGACGACGAACAGACCGTTTACGTTTGGATAGACGCGCTCCCCAACTATATCACCGCGCTCGGGTATATGAGCGACGACGATTCGCTTTTCAAAAAATTCTGGCCTGCGAATTTGCATATGATAGGCAAGGAAATCGTCAGATTCCACGCCATAATCTGGCCCGCAATCATAATGGCTCTCGGCATCGACATGCCGAAAAAGGTTTACGGTCACGGCTGGCTTTTAATCGGCGGCGACAAGCTTTCCAAGAGCAAGCAAGACAAGGTTAAAACCGAACTCACCGACCCGAAGGAATTCGTCGCTCGGTACGGTAGCGACGCTTTGAGATATTATCTTTTGAGAGAAATTCCGTTCGGCAGCGACGGCGCGTACTCAAACGAAGCGTTTTTAAACAGAATAAACAGCGATTTAAGTAACGACCTCGGCAACCTCGTTTCCCGCACCACGGCGATGATAAATCAATATTTTAGCGGCGTTCTTCCCGAAGTAGGCGAAAAAGAACCCGTCGACGACGAACTTATCGCGGTTGCAAGCGGGGTTTTTGAAGCCGTTAAAAAAGCCGTGGACGAGATAAACGTGCCTAAGGCTTTGGCGGAGATTTTCCGCCTTGTCGGCAGAGCAAACAAGTATATCGACGAAACCACGCCTTGGATTCTTGCTAAAGACGAAAGCAAAAAAGCCCGCCTTGCGACGGTTTTATATAACCTTTCGGAATGCGTAAGAATCGCGGCGGTCAACCTTTTACCGTTTATCCCCAAAGCCCCCGTCAAAATTCTCGCGTGCTACGGCATAAACGCGGCGGACGTAAAAGACCTTGAAATAGCTTCGCGCTTCGGCGTGTTGAAAGCGGGTACGGCGGTCGAAAAAAGCCAACCGATTTTCCCGAGAATAGACACGAAAAAGGAATTAAAGGCGATAGAGGACATGATGATTGCGCGCCACAAAGAGGCGGAAAAGGCTAAAAAAGAAGAGGAAAAAGAAGCAAAAAAAGAGGCGAAAGCCGAAAAAATTTACGAGGAAAAGCCCGAAGAAATCGACATAGACGAATTCTTTAAAACCGATTTGCGCGTTGCGGAAGTTCTCACTTGCGAAAAGGTCGTTAAGTCCAAAAAGCTACTTTTATTCACGCTCGACTTAGGCGAAGAAAAGCGCACGGTCGTAAGCGGTATCGCGCAGTATTATACGCCGGAAGAACTTATCGGCACAAAGGTCGTGCTTGTCGCTAACCTAAAACCCGCCAAGCTTTGCGGCATAGAAAGCCAAGGGATGATACTTTGCTCGGACGACGGCGACGGCGTAAGGCTCGTTCGCCCCGACAAGGACGCGGTCAAGGGCTCGCGCATAAGATAATGATTATCGACACTCACACGCACCTTTCCGACCCTCGGTATTTAAATGTTGCCGAAACGCTGTCGGCTTTTAAGGCGTTCGGCGGCGAATTCATAATCGACGTGGGGTTTGACAAGGACAGTAGCTTAAAGGCGGCGGAGCTTGCAAGGAGAGAAAAAGACGTATATTTTGCGGCGGGGTATCACCCGTCGGAAGAGGCAAAAAACAACGATTACGAAGTTATAGAGGCACTTTTGAGCGAGGAAAAGTGCGTTGCGGTAGGAGAAATCGGGCTTGATTATCATTACGCGGGCTATGATAAAACGCGGCAGAGAGAACTTTTCGAACGGCAGATATTGCTTGCGCATAAAAAGGGTTTGCCGTTTATCGTTCATTCGCGCGACGCTTCCGCCGATATGCTCGAAACGCTTTCCGCAAACAAAAAATATCTCGACAAGGGGTTTTTGATGCACTGTTACAGCGAAAGCAAAGAACAAGCTATGCGCTATCTCGATTTGGGCGCGTACTTTGCGTTCGGCGGCGCGATAACTTTCAAGAACGCCAAAAAGGACGAGATTATAAAGGCTTTGCCGATTGACAGAATTATGGCGGAAACCGACTGCCCGTATATGGCTCCTGAGCCGTTCCGCGGCACGCTTAACGAACCGAAAAACGTCCTTTACGTTTACCGCAAGCTTTCGGAAATTCTCGACTTCGATATAGAAGAACTTTCGGATATAATAAGAGATAATGTGAAAAGACTATTTACAAAGTTGCCCTAACAGCGCAAAAGCGGCACATTTTGGCACTGCGTGCGACAGTGATGAGGTGAAAGTTGAAAGTGGAAAGTTGAAAATTAAGGACGAATAAATATATATATAATATTTCAAATCCGCAACTTTCAATTTTCAATTTTCAAATTTCAAATTTCAACTTGCTTGATATTCACGCTCCGCTTGAGTGAGCTTAGAGGACGAATTGAAAGTTGAAAAAGCTAACAAAAAACTTTCAACTTTAATCTTTCAACTTTCAATTTACATATTATCCCCTCATCCACCGCCGACGCGACGGCGGTCCCCCTTCCCCACAAGGGGGAATGTCGGTGTAATCAGAACGAAAATATGGAATTAAAGAAAATTATAGGCGAAAGCGGGTTTAAATTTAATAAACGCTTCGGACAAAACTTTATAGAAAACGATACGCTTCTTAGGAAAATCGTGGAGCTTTCGGGCGTTTCCGCTAACGACAAGGTCGTGGAAATAGGCGTGGGCGGCGGAACGCTTACGCGCGCTATAAGCGAAAAGGCTAAATTCGTTTACGGCTTCGAAATAGACAAAAATCTCAAACCCGTGCTGCAAAAATCGCTTGCCGGGGTGGAGAACGCCGAAATAATTTTCAAAGACTTTATGAAAGAAAACCTTTCGGAGCTTGAAAAGGAAATAGGCGAGGAATACGTCGTCGTGGCGAACCTTCCTTATTATATAACTTCGCCGATTGTTATGCGCTTTATCGAAGAAGCAAAACTTTGCCGCAGAATAGTCATAATGGTGCAAAAGGAAGTCGCGTTCCGTTTTTGCGCTCAGCCGTCCACGGCGGACTACGGCGCGATAACCGCGGCGATAGGACTGTGGGGAGAGTCTAAAATAATTTTGGATGTTGACAGAACTAATTTTTACCCGCAACCCAACGTCGATTCCGCGGTCGTGAGGATTGACAAATCTTACGAGGACAAAGGGCTAATCGACAAAAAAGCTTATCGCGACGTGGTGCGCGCGGCGTTTTCTTCGCGCAGAAAAACGCTTGCGAACAACATGATAAACTGCTTCAAGATAAGCCGCGATAAAGCCGAAAGTATTTTAAGCGGTAGCGGTATAGAAGCTGCCGTTCGCGGCGAAACTCTTTCCGTAGAGGACTTTATCCGCCTTGCAAATTTCTGCAAAAAAGAAAATATCGTTTAAATACAAATACAATCATTCGTTTTGCAGTGTTTTTCATTGCAAAATTTTTTTTGTTGTGTTAAAATAAAATTACCACATCATTTTTAATAATTTTTGCGCAAGGTGCATACTACTATCGGTAGAAGTATGCGTCTCGTTCAATATGCCTTGCGCGATTGAAAATGGTGTGGTAACTAAGAGACGATATTCTACGGTGTCGCTTCTTAGTAGGCGACACTTTTTTATTGCCGTAGAGAAGGAGTAAAAATGGAAGAATATGTTTTGGCAAGCAACGAAATTGTTCTTTATGAAGGTGAATGCTTTTATTTGTCTGATTTAAAGACTAAATGTAAAATTATTTTGACGAACTTCAACGTTGTTTTAGAGAGTTTGAAACGTAAACTGTTCAAAACGGAAATCGAGGAAGTAAAAACCTATAAAGTAACCAACGTTAAAATTTATCTAAACGAACCACAGATTAAGATTAACGATGATACTACGATAGTTTTTTATTTTGTTAACGAGGTGTTGTCGTTGTTTTTTGGCGATAAAAAGGAAGCAAAAAAGTTTTATTCGAAAGTGATGGAGTTGTCTACCGGTAAAACGGGTTTGAAAAGAGGATTAGAAAAGGTTGTCGGAGTGGTGGACGATACGCTTGGAATAGATTCGGTCGGTACGGTTGAAAACGCTTTTTCAAAAAGTAAATTAGGCGGAATTTTCGGTTTCGTAAAAAAGAAAGACAAAAAAGACGAAGTTGCCGCAAGCGGTAATTTTGAAAAATCTTCGGTAGGCGCGAAAAACGATGACTTTGACAGCCGCGTAGAAAAATTGAAAAAGCTCAAAGAACTATTAGACCAAGGCGTTTTGACTCAGAAAGAATTTGACGAACAAAAGAAAACGATAATGCAAGGTTAATCGGCTTATAGGGTGACTTTCAACAAAAAACGAGAGGAAAACAAAGCATATTACAATCGAAAAGTGACAAAACGTAAAAAGAACGGCATATATTATAGCGGAAGGAATTCAGGAGGTAAATATGTCGTTCTTTTCTAATTTCAGCTCGGACAGATGCCCTTGTCAGATGACGGGCAACCCTTTGAACGGGCTTTGCGAAAAGGTGTGCGTCGAAGTCAAAAAGGTTTTTGACGCGTGCATGAAGCAGACCCAAGAGGACGGGGTAGTGCTTAACCTTACGGGCAACGTTCCCGCTAACCCTACATATCCTTTGACTTTTATAAGCGCGAGAAGCGTTTCGACTACGGGCGTTTTGCAGAACGTGCAAGTAGACAGACTTGCGGACAGACCCAACTTTGCAAGGGTTCAGGTTACGGTCGGTATACCGGTAGAAGTTTTGTACGTCGACGCGGCGAACGTGGAAGGCAAAGGATATTCCACCGTCACCGTGACGGAGGACGTTATTTTGTTCGTACCCGAGCCGTCGGTTATACCGTACAACGCGGAAGCCGTCGTTTCGCTCATTTCGACCGAAGGCACCTACACTGCGGAAAACACCTTTACGGTTACTTGCTGCACGACAACTATTTTAAAGATAGTTATGCCCGTTCAGCTGCTCGTTCCGTCTTACGGTTACTGCAACATTCCGCCTTGCCAGGACTACTCGCAGGAAGTTTGCGCGGGGTTCTTCGAATTGCCGCTCTTCCCGAACAACACCACGAACAATTAGCTAAATTAAAAACTAAATATCTTTGTTCCCGTCGTCTTTTTTCTCGGCGGGTTTTTTTTTGCGCTTGAAAAATATTGAAATTCGAAAGGAGTTTGGTTGAAAAGCGACCGAATTCGGCGTAAAAACGACCGTCTACAAGAATGAAAAATTGCACTATTGTGTTGTTGATTTTGAGCCTTATGGTTTCGTTTGGGTGAGAATAAATGATTTTGCGTTTATGAAGAGTTTATACACAAGAGATGACCATTGTCTTTCTCACGAATGGAGCCGTTTTGAGTATATTGATACAACCCAAAAATCATATTCGGAAGAGAACATAAAATGGGAAACGGATGAAAACGGAGATAGAATTTACTATAACGTTAACCCGTACAAGGCTGCAGGCATAAAAGATGAAAGAAAGTACTTGTTGACTATGGAACAGGCAAGGTATAAGTTTGAAACAATTCCCGCCGTGAAACGAGGCGACAATTTCTTAAATCTTATGGATATGAAAGAATTTGAATACGTTTCTAAAAGCGAAACATACAAGTATCCGTGTTTTGACACTCGTTTTCCGCCTAAATCATTTTACGATTTATAAATAAAAAATAATAAAAACAAAGGGGTAAAAATTATGAAATTATTAAAAAAGCAAACGATAGTTATTTCTATTGCAATATTAGCAATATTATTTGCCATTTTAGCTTTTATACCAAGTAAAAAGGCTTTCGCGACGGAAGAAGAAGCAGGCACTGTTTCGTCTGAAATAAACGAGGCTATAAACGTAACAGCTGAAACGGAAAAATCATTTACCGGTTTGCATTATATAGAAAACGCAAACTATTTTATTACAAATCCCTTACATGGAAAAAATGATGGGACGGATAATTCGGAAGGAACTTGCACGACTGTTGCTATTCAGATGTTAATGGGGTATCATAACTATTATACGGATAGAAGATTGATACCTGCAACAGATGAAAACGGAGAGCCTTTTTTGACTGCCGATTACGGTAATTTAGCTCAGCACCCTGATATAGACACTTCTACGACATATGGTGAAGAAGGTTTGGGTCGAACAGCAACAGGAACTCATGATAATTTTTACAGAAAGTTACTTGAATTTAATTTGATTTCGGCAGTTCCCGGGGTTGGACAAAATTATGAGAGCGTACTTAAAGGAACTAATAAATTTGTTCAAAAATATGCTTCAAGTATAGCTCAAAATGTGACTGTTGATAATTGGGGTAAATTTAACGACACTTCGGTAAAAGCTGAATTAGATAGCGGAAATCCGTTGATAGTCGGAAGAGGACAGTTGGAAGGCTTGAATTTTCATGTTATGGTTGCTTATGGATATGCTACATACGAAGGTGAAGAAGGTTATATCGTGCATAAGGGGTATTATTCAAATAAAACAAAATATTGGGTTCCGAGAAGCTTACTTGTTTTTATGGCGAAAATAGCTGTTAATCATACTCATGATTTTGTTGATAGCGGTCGATACGTCAATGATGACTATAGAGAAGTTGTATGTTCTGTTTGCGGTGCTAATACCTTGGAGTCTATTTATACAACCGAAATCGATAAAAATACTATCACCGGCTTAAAATATCCTTTCAGAAGTAAAAACGTGACTATACCAAGTATGGTTATGAGCGGCAATTCCGTGGGAAAAATGATAAAAAAGAATGTTAATAGCATTTATAAAGAAGCGTTTGCAAATACGATGTCTGACGGAAAGGCGTATAGCGTTACGGTTTCACAAGCAATAACGAGTATAGGGGACGAAACGTTTAAAAATTGTACGTCATTAAATAGCGTGCAATTCGGCTCGGCTATAAATAATATAGGACTATACGCTTTCAAAGGCTGCGATAGCTTGAAACGCATTGATATTCCGTATACGAATAGTTACTATATTAGCGAATCCGGTGTGCTATACAACGAAGATAAAAGTGTTCTTTTGTGGTATCCTGCAGGGAAAACTGATACAAGTTTCTCCGTTGATACGGCTTGCGAAGAAATAGCAAGTTACGCGTTTATGAATAATGCAAATTTGCAGACACTCAATCTTGTTAATACAAAGATAATAAACCGATATTCTATAAAGAATTGTCCGTATTTATCTACAATTACTGCGCCTAACTTGGATATTTCATATCCGTCGGCAATAACGGGAACGAAATTTACGGACGAAACGGCGGATATAATCTTTGGAACTATACTTTTTAAAAAGACAAGCGCGGGCGAAATTGTAGAACTTGACGAAAACATAAAGACAATCGCACCCGAGGCTTTTGTCGGTAATGAAAGTGTAAAAAAGCTTGTTGTGCGCGGCTATAATTTTAGAAAGATAGGCGATAACGCTTTTAAAAACTGTTCTACTTTAGAAAATATTGAAATATACAATCTTAACGAGGTTGTTGGTTTAGGAACGGGCGCGCTTGAAGGCGTAAGTACAAACTTAAAAATAAAGGTACCGCAGAAATATCTTAATACATACAAAACGGAAACGGCAAAAGGGTGGACAAGCTTTGCCAACAACCTTACTACGCTTGATAAGCTTTCGGTTAAGTATGTTGTCGGCGGCAAGGTTGTAAAAGAGTCTTTCGTCGATTACGGCAATGAAATAGGCGAAGATTACAAATATATTGACGATAGCGAAGCTTATTACGCAAAAACTTGGAAAACCGCTGACGGAACGGAAATCAAAGGTTATCACACAGTAACGGACGATATCGTTTTATACGGTGAATTAGAGCCTTATACGTTTACGATAACATACGTTACAAACGGCGGCGAACCTATAGCTACGGGCAAATACAATGTTGACAACGACAAGGAATTACTTGAAGCAACACGAGCGGGATATACTTTTAAAGGCTGGTATACTTCGCCCGACCTTGCAGAGGAAAGCAAAATCGATTTGATTATCAAAAAAGGAACCAGAATGGGGAATTTAACCGTTTATGCAAAATGGCAAGCTAATACTTACACGGTAGCGTTTGAAACGGTTGTAGACGAGCAAGTTTTGCCCGAACAACATGTCGTTTTTGATGAACCGTTTGCATTAGGAACGGCTTATTCCGACGGGCGAATTTTCAACGGTTGGAAAGATGAAAACGGGAGAATGTTGACGAATGCAAACGGCGTTAGCCTTTTTGCTTGGGATATTCCTAAATCGCCGACCGTTTATGCCGATTGGA
Source organism: Christensenella sp. UBA4636 (assembly GCA_002405915.1). Lineage (GTDB taxonomy): Bacteria > Bacillota > Clostridia > Christensenellales > Borkfalkiaceae > UBA4636. The sequence goes on along the minus strand of DHMS01000003.1, from coordinate 50,314 downwards.
CTTTAATTGAATACACTATAGAGTATAAGTACAAATTTCATGAATATATATCCGAAGTACAGTTTCCCGAAAACCCGTCAAAATTTACGGTAGAGGATTTGCCTTTAAGACTTAACGCCGCTTTTATGAGAGGCGCGATGCACAAAGGTTGGTTCCTTGATGCATATTGCACAAGCGAACAAATAACAAAGATTGAAAGAGTGGATAACTACGTTTTATATGCTAAATGGGCATATTTATTTACTTTGGAATTTGAGCTAAACGGCGGAATTTGGGACAACGAAGTCGGTTATGAAATGCCGTATGTGGTTTATTCCGGCGATAGATTTAAGCTTCCTAAGGCGAAAAGAGATGGTTATAATAGCGGACATTGGACTCGTAACAAATCGGATTATGACTTTGGTGATTGGTTCACAATTCCGGAAAATGCTATTAACGAAGGTTTTAGATTTACCGCCGTATGGTCTGACCCGAATACGTATACGGTTACGTTTAATTGGAACGGAGGTAACGATGACCGAACCGCGACGACAAGCGTAAGGATCGTATATGATACTATCGCTCCTGAAATAAAGTTGCCGAAAAAAGCGGGCTTTATCTTTGCTAAATATGCGTCGGACGAAAAAGTTTTGTATAGAACAAACGCTCAGTATGAATTGGAATGCTTGAGATTTGATTTTGCCGGGGATATAACGCTAACAGCCGAGTGGGTGTCGCCGTACCCTGAATTGACGTTACTTGGTAAAAACGCAAACAAATGGCAGATAAAGGTAAAAAACAATACGCACTTGAAGCTAACGTTTACATATAACGCGAAAATGTGTTACGAAAAAGACGCTAAAGCTTGGAGCGGATTGAATAATCAAAACGACGTAACTATTGAAAGTGGAAAAGAAGCAGACATAGAGATTGCTGAAAACTGGTTTGCTACTTGCATTGTCGTTTCGGTTAAAATCGACCAAAGGTATATAACTTACGCTTATAACCTAAAAGCCGACGGTACGATAACTTGCGTAAACTGCACGGTATCTACGTAAATAGTAGAGAACGTTCCGCCTGAGCGAAAGTTCGGGCGGAATAACTTTTGTCAATGAAAAATTTTAGATTTTTATGTTATTTGTTGAATGTTGGAGCGTGGAAGAACACTCAGATTTTTGTTTGCAGAATTATTTTTATTTACAGAATTGCAATCGGGTTGAAAGTTGCTTGCAAGTTACCTTTTAAAGTGATATAATACAAGGAAAAATGCGGAAGCACGAAGTATTTACATGCATTTTTCCGAAGTTTTTCAACAAAAAGCGGTGTTTTGCTTCGTCAAAACACATGACAACGCAAGTTGTCGGCAAAATTTTATATTTTGCTACGATTTTATGTTATAATACAAGAGTTTTGGAAAAGTGTATTATATACGGGCGCGGGAGGGGTTTGAGCTTTGCGAAAAAGGCTGCCGCCGCGCGAAAAGGAGTTTTAACGAATGGAAAATTTTAACGTAATGAATATTCTTTTGTATTGCGCGATAATTTTAATCGCTACAAAAGCCCTCGGAATGTTTACGAGAAAACTCGGACTTCCGCAAGTAGTGGGCATGATTATTGCAGGTATACTTATAGGTCCGGCTATATTTTCTCGGTTTAATATGCCGTTCAAGGGGCTTATCAATCCGACGGCGGCGGAAGATGACGTTCTTCATTCGCTCTCGCAGATAGGCGTCGTGTTTATTTTGTTTTCGAGCGGGTTGGAAACCGACTTTAAGGATTTAAAACGCAGCGGGGCGGCGGCAACGGTCGTGGCGTGCCTCGGCGTGATTGTTCCTATCGCTTTGGGTACTTTCGTCGCATTGCTCTTTATGGGTGGATTAGAGACGGCGGCAAACGCGCAAAAACTCATGAACGCGTTGTTTGCGGGGTGCATACTTGCGGCTACGAGCGTGGGCATAACCGTCGAAACGCTTCGCGAACTCGGAAAACTTAATACGAAAGCCGGCACCACTATTTTAAGCGCGGCGATAATAGACGACGTTATAGGCATAATCGCTTTAAGCATTATAACGGGCATAAACGGCGGCGGAAACATAGGAATAACGCTTTTAAAGGCGGTCGGGTTTTTCGCTTTCACGATAGGCGTGGGCGTTATTATGAGAATGCTTTTTAAAATGCTTGTAAAGCACTATCCGCACAAGAGGAGAACGAGCATTTTCGCGCTTGCAATGTGTTTTATATACGCTTACTGCGCCGAAGAATTTTTCGATATCGCGGCGATAACGGGCGCGTATATGGCGGGGCTTATGCTCAGCGGACTCGACGATACGTCCTTTGTCGATAAAAAGATAATAGTCAGCGGATATATGATTTTCACGCCGATATTCTTTGCGTATATCGGTATCAGCGCGGACTTTTCGTCGTTCACTCCCGCGGGGCTTGTGTTTGCGCTCTGCTTTGTCGCAGCGGGCATAATAGGTAAAATTTTAGGCTGCGGGGCGGCGGCGAAAGCTTTCCGTTACACTTGGGGCGAAAGCCTTTCGATAGGTTGCGGAATGATTGCGCGCGGCGAAGTTGCTCTTGCCGTGTACGCGGCGGGGCAAGGGCTTATTTACAGAGGCGAAGGCGGAGAAGTTCTCGGCATAGACCCGCTTGTCGCTACCATTTGCCTTATAATAATCTCTTCCGTGCTTTGCCCGATACTATTAAAGCTCACATTTAAAAACCACGACGACGACCACGGCGAACCCGCGGTTTTGCGCCCGTCGATTAGCGCGCAAGCCATCGAAAACGCCGTCCCCGAGGACGCAACAAAGTAATTTTCTTTTCGAAAGTTATAAAATAAATAAGTAAATCCTCAACGCGCCGTAAGGCGAACACCACTTGCCTATCGGCAAACATCGCTTGCAACGCAAACACCACTGCGGCAACGCCGCAACACCTCTTGCGAAGCATACAACTCGCCGTATAAGGCGATTAACGACATTTTCGGGCGTTCGACTTGCTTTAAGACGGCGATTTCTTGTTCGAGAAAAATGAAAATTGAGTGAAAACACGCTTAAACGGGGCTTTTGCCGAAAATTTACTCAAAAAATTTATAAATAATGCTTGATAAATTTTAATTTATCATATATAATAGTAAACGTATACGAAGATATACGGGATAAAAGACATGTCGGCGCGAAGAGCGCGGATAAAATTTCAGCGGGGGCTTATTCTCATGGAAACCGAAAACATTAAAAAGAAGTATTTCGCAACTATCGAAGAAACGGAAGTGGACGAAGAAGGCAGAGTCATTCTTGCCGAAGAAACGCCCGTAGAACAGGTAGAAGAACCGACGGCGGAAGAAGTCGAAGAGGTTGCGGAAGCCATAGAAGAAGTTACCGAGGAGCAAGAACTCGGCGAAGAGGGCGGAGAAGCTCAAGAGGAAATAGCCGCGGCAGACGCGGCGGTTGCGTTCGAAGCGGCGGACGCGGAAGCCGTTATAGATTCCGCCGCGCCCGCTAAACCTAAATACGTTAACAAGAGCTTTGCGCAGAAGATGCTCGCCGCGGACGAAGTCATTCAGGACAGATACGACGAACTCAAAAACTACGCGCTCCGTTATAAAAAGATTAAGGCGAGAATTTCCAAGAAGTTCGACTCCTTCAACAAAGGCAGATTGCAGTTTATCAAGCTTTCGGTCGCGGGCAAAACGCTCAAGCTTTATCTCAACATGGATATCGCGACTACCGACCCGAAGTTCCACTGCAAGGACGTTTCCGATAAGAAGACTTACGTCGCAACGCCTGTTCTTCTCCGCATAAAATCGGGCAGAGCGGTTAAGTACGCTAAGATACTTATCGACCGGTGCGCGGAACTTTACGAACTCAAAGAAAACAAGAAGTTCGTGGAAGTAGACGCAATCGCGCTCGTAGAAGCCGCGGCGGCTCCTAAGCAGAAAGCCAAGGTCGAAGAAGGCAACGAAGAATAATCTTACATAAATATATAATGCGAAATTAAAGCCGACGGCGAAAGTCGTCGGCTTAACTTAAAAATAAAGGTTTGTTTAAAAGCGGAGAGGGGTTGATAGCGGCGAATTTAATCCTTAATTTCGCAACAATTTTAAAAAGAATAAAAAATTTGCGAAAAACGCTTGACAAGTTTTTTTATATATAGTACAATCAATAAGCACCTCTTAGGCGGGGTGTTAATTTTTTAGGAAGGCGAATGTAACATGGCTAAGGGAGTCAGAACAAGAATCACGCTTGCTTGCACCGAATGCAAACAGAGGAATTACGACGTTTACAAAAACAAGAAGAACACTCCGGACAGAATAGAACTCAATAAATACTGCCCGTTCTGCAAGAAGCACACCGCACACAAAGAAACGAAGTAACTTTTTAAGGCTGCGGGATATCTTGCAATTTAAAAGCGAGGATTCAATATAATGGCTAAGGATAATAAAGTCAACGAAAAAAAGGACAAAAAGCCCAACATATTCGTAAGAATGGGCAGATGGTTCAAGAATAAGTTTTCCGGAATGTGGTCCGAACTCAAAAAAGTTACGTGGCCCTCTTTCGGCAAAGTCGTCAAGCAGACGGGTATGGTACTCGCGGTAGTGCTTTTCTTCCTCGTCGTTATCAGCTTGTTCGATACGGGTCTTTCCGCGCTTTTGAGGCTTATTGTACCCGCCGCGTCGGATAGCAGCAGCTCGTCGTCGAGCGCGCTCGTCGATATTTTGACGAAGATAATGTAACGATAGGAGCAGACGATGGGTAATCCGGAAAATGCACGCTGGTACGTTCTTCACACGCGTTCCGGCTACGAAGCGCTCGTAAAAGCGGGGCTTGAAAAGCTTATCGAAAACAGTAATCTTAACGATACCATTTTCGAAATTCAAATCCCGATGGAGCAGACTATCGAAGAAAAGAACGGCAAGCAGAAAATCGTTATGAGAAAACGGTTCCCTTGCTACGTTTTTCTTAAAATGATATATAAGAACGACCTTTGGTTCGTTATAACCAATACGAGGGGCGTGACGGGTTTCGTCGGTCCTCAGGGTCGCCCCATGCCGCTTACGGACGAAGAGGTGCAGAGAATGCGCCTTGAAAACAAAGTCACGAACGTTGACTTTAAGGTAGGCGATATGGTTAAAATCGTATCGGGCGCGCTCGATTCTTTTATCGGCGAGATAGAGGAATTGAACATGGAAACGCAGAAAGCCAAAGTAAAAGTTTCGGTTTTCGGCAGAGATACGACTATCGAAATGGACTTTGTGGAGCTTGTTAAGCTCGACGGAGAAGAAAAAGCGTAAAATCCGACTTTCGTCGGTTTTTATTATGTGGGAGAGGCGTCAAATTTTTTTCGAGGGCGTCTTGTTATACCACGACAATGGAGGTAAGTTATGGCAAAAAAAGTTACGGCTGTAGTAAAACTTCAATTACCCGCCGGTAAAGCGACCCCGGGACCTCCCGTAGGCTCCACCTTAGGACCTTACGGTATCAATATCCCCGGGTTTACTAAGGAATTCAACGCTAAGACCCAGTCCGAAGTAGGTCTTATCATTCCTGTAGTTATTACCATTTATCAAGACAGATCGTTCACGTTTATCCTTAAAACTCCGCCCGTGCCGGTTCTTATCAAAAAGGCTTGCGGCATAGAGTCCGGAAGCGCGGTTCCCAACAAGACCAAGGTAGCTAAGCTCACCAAGGCTCAGGTTGAAGAAATCGCCAAAACGAAGATGGTTGACACTAACGCGGCTTCTTTGGAAGCTTGCATGAGCATGGTTGCCGGTACTGCGCGCAGTATGGGCGTCACCGTCGAAGACTAATATATAACGTGGGAGAGCCTAACTTGGGCTTGTTTGACCACGAGGAGGATTTAATATGACAAACGGTAAAAAATACGTAGACAGCAGAAAATCTTACGACCACGCCAAACAGTACGAAATCGGCGAGGCTATGGATATAGTTTTAAACACCGCTAAGGCTAAGTTCGACGAAACCATCGAACTTCACGTTAAAACGGGCGTTGACCCCAAACAAGCGGACCAACAGGTTCGCGGCGTTATCGTTCTTCCTAACGGTACCGGTAAGAGCGTAAAAGTTCTCGTTATCGCTAAGGGCGAAAAGGCGGACCAGGCTACCGCTGCGGGCGCAGATTACGTAGGCGCGGAAGAAATGGTTGCTAAAATCCAGAAAGAAAACTGGTTCGATTTCGACGTTGTTATCACGACCCCGGACATGATGGGCGTCGTAGGTAGAATAGGTAAGGTTTTAGGTCCTAAAGGCTTGATGCCTAACCCGAAGTCCGGCACCGTCACTATGGACGTTGAAAAGGCTATTAAGGACGTTAAAGCAGGTAAAGTCGAATATCGTCTCGACAAGACCGCTATCATTCACTGCCCCATCGGCAAAAAGTCTTTCGGCAAGGAAAAACTCGTCGAAAACTACACCGCTTTGTTTGACGCTATCGTCAAAGCTAAGCCGGCTGCCGCTAAGGGTCAGTATATCAGAAGCGTTGCTCTTGCAAGCACGATGGGCCCCGGCGTAAAAGTTTTAAATAAAACTATTTAAAATCTGTTGACAAACTTCGCTTTTTTTGATAAAATAGCGTAGCAAACAATCAAATAACCGAAGACAGCCGGTCCAAAACCCGTTTTTTACGGTACCTGCCGAGGTAGCAAACTTTTTAAGCGTTTATTCGCGCCCTTTTGCTCACTCGGTAAAAGGGCGTTTTCGTTTGGTTTACTAATTGAAGGAGGTAAAAAACTTGTCAGCTAACTTAGAGAACAAAAAACAAGTCGTTGAAGCAATCAAAGAAAAGATTACTTCCGCTAAGTCCGTAGTTTTGGTCGACTATAAAGGTCTTACCGTTCTCGAAGATACCGAACTTCGTAACGCTTTCAGAAAAGCCGGTTGCGAATACAAGGTTCTCAAGAACACGATGGTAAGAAAGGCTTTCAACGAACTCGGCGTAACGAGCTTCGACGAAGACCTTAACGGCCCCACCGCCGTTGCTTTTTCGGGCGACGAAACCGCTGCGGCGAAAGTCATCGTAGAAGCTTGCAAAAAGCTCAACGATAAAATTTCTGTAAAGAGCGCGTACGTTGACAATTCTTATGTTGACGTTGCGGGCGTAAAAGCTCTCTCGGAGATGCCTTCCAAGGAACAACTCATCGCAAAGATGCTCGGTTCTATGCAGGCACCCATTACCAACTTTGCCGGCGTGCTTTCCGGTATTACGCGCAAACTCGTTATTGCGCTTAACGCTATTAGCGAAAAAAAGGCACAAGCATAAATCAGTTTTAAAAAATAAAATCAAATTCGGAGGAATATAAAAATGGCTGATATCGCAAAATTTTTAGAAGAAGTTAAAGGCATGACCGTTCTCGAACTCAATGAGCTCGTTAAAGCACTCGAAGAAGAATTCGGCGTTTCCGCTGCTGCTCCCGTAGCCGTTGCCGCTGCTCCCGCTGCTGCCGCCGCTGCTCCCGCCGCAGAAGAAAAGACTGAATTCAACGTTGTTCTTAAGGACATCGGCGCTAACAAAATCGCCGTTATCAAAGTTGTTCGCGAACTCACCGGTCTCGGTCTCGTTGAAGCTAAGGCTCTCGTCGAAAAGCTCGGTACCGTTAAAGAAGCTCTTCCCAAAGAAGAAGCCGAAAAGATGGTTGCTAAGTTCAAAGAAGCCGGCGCAACTGCTGTTGCCGAGTAATTTATACTCAGAAACAAAAAATCACGGGTCGCCCCTATCGGCGGCTCGTTTTTTGTGTGCTTTGCACGAGATGTTCGCCGTTGGGCGAATGATGTTGCGGCGTTGCCGCACCGGTGTTTACTGCGCAAGTGAGGTTTGCCTTGCGGCAAGTTGAGGACTTGCAAAATATTATATAAAAAAGTGAAAAAGGCGTGTTCGCCTACGATAAGGCGAGATTCGGGATATAATTTTTAAAAAAATTTTTTCTTAAAATTTGAGATATAAAGCGGGGTTTTGATACGCTCAAAAAAAATCTTAAAATTATTTTTAAAAAGGGTATTGACAAAGTGAATAACCTGTGGTAAAATAAATGAAGTTAAAATCATCACGCAGGGAAAACCACGCGGAAATGTTTATAACTTGACAATAAAATAACGGAATTTTGTCCTCTCCTCCCGAAAAACAAGGGTTTCGAAAAAAAATGTCGATAACTCAAAAAATCGGGGGGGGGGG
>DHMS01000003.1:5328-42103 GCA_002405915.1 Christensenella sp. UBA4636 | reverse complement strand
CGGGGGGGGGGGGCACTTCTTGGAGTAAAAAACGGCGTCGTTTAAAATGTGCAAAATTCCGCGTAAAACGCGGAATTTTTTGAATGTGAAAAACGATGGAGAACGAAAAGTCTTTCTCCGAAACGCTCAAAAAAAAGAAGTGTCGCAAGGGATTTGCGTCGCTTTTTTTTGAGCGTCGGGGAAAGGCTTTTTCGTTGTTTTTTTGTGTTTAAGGTGAGAATTTATGTAAGCCGAAGCGGAAATATTCCGCCGCTTCGCGCCAAAGTAAATACGGCTTGGCGTTGCCGCCGCTTCGCTTTGCCGGTACGTTTTAAAACTCAAGGAGGTTTTTCATGAAAAGGAAAGGAATGAACAGATTTTTAAAACTCGGTATTCATTGCCTCTGCGCGATTGTCTTAATCGTTGCGGTGATAGTGACTAACGTGATTTTAAAACCGTTGGAGGAACAGATATCGTCCTTCTTATCTCAACCGATTGTAGACGAAGAGGCGTTGGCGTTAAGCAGCGCGTCGGGTCAAAAACTTTCGGAGAGAATAGTCGAAGAAGGCGCGGTAATGTTCAAAAACGAGAACGACACGCTTCCGTTAGACTATTCTAAGGACAAAAAAGTCAACGTGTTCGGTTGGAGGTCGGTCGACTGGATTCACGGTTCGGTCGGTCCTAACGCTTCGGGCGGCGTCGCGCCGGAAACGGGCGATTATTCGACGAACATAGGGCTTTTGAAAGCGTTGAAAAACTACGGTATTTCGTATAACGCTCGCTTACAGACAATGTATGAAAGTTATCACGAACCCGATAACGCTTTGCCGGGATTCGGAAACCCGCACATATCCAACTTTGTGCCGTTGGTCGAGCCGGATATAAACAATAAAAATTATTATTCGGACGACCTTTTGGAATACAGCAAAAGCTTTTCCGACGTGGCGATAGTCGTTATAGGTCGTATGGCGGGCGAAGCCATGAACGCGAGTTCTACGATGCAATCCAAGCGCGGCGAAGGAAACATGGACGATTCGACGAGACATTATCTCGAAATCTCGACAGAGGAAGAAAACCTTTTAAAATATGTCGGGGCAAATTACGAAAAGGTTATAGTTCTTCTTTCGGTTTCCAATCAGTTTGAATGCGGATTTTTAAACACCATTCCCGGTATAGATTCCTGCCTTTACATAGGTTTTACCGGCACGCGCGGCGTAAACGGTCTTCCTAAGGTTTTATACGGCGAAGTATCTCCTTCCGGTCACGCCGTGGATACTTTCGCTTACGACTTATGGACTAACCCGGCAAACGTGTACGGCGGCGCAAGCTACCTCGATTACGGTCGCAACTATACCGACTATATAGAAAACATTTACGTAGGCTATAAGTGGTACGAAACGGCGGACGCGGAAGGGTTCTGGAAAGAGTATAAGAACGAAAAGGACGCACCCGGCAAAACGGGGTACGAAGCCGTCGTTCAATACCCGTTCGGCTACGGTTTAAGCTATAATACGTATTCGTGGGAGATTGCGGAAATTTCCGTCGCGCCCGAAAGCGAAATAACCGATTCGACAAAGATAGACATAACGATAAACGTTACGAACAACGGTAAGGTCCCGGGCAGAGAAGTAATTCAGGCTTACGTAACGCAACCGTATACTCCGGGCGGAATAGAAAAATCCTCTATAGCCCTTTGCTCGATTGCGAAAACCGAGATAATTCAACCGGGCGCAACCGTCCCCGTATCTATTACCGTGGACGCGTACGACTTTTTGTCCTACGACTGTTACGATAAGAACGGTAACGGACACAAAGGCTACGAATTGGAAGCGGGAAATTACGAACTGAAACTCATGACGGACGCTCATAACGTGAAAACCGTTAAGTACAATTCCGCCGAGCAAAACGGCACGTTCGTATATAAAGTATCGAAAACGATAAACGTAGACAAAGACCCCGTTACGAATCAAACGGTTAAAAATCTTTTCACCGGCGCGGACGCGGTTGACGCAAGCCCCATAGACGCGGGCGAAAAGGACGGAACTTATCCCGTAGAAATCGGTTGGTTTTCGAGAGCCGGTAAAGACGGAAAATGCGCTTTCCCCGCACAAGAAAATTGGAAGCAGGAAAGAAGAAACGCTAACCCCGCTTCTAAGCGCGACCCCGCAGCAAGCGTAGGTAAGGTTTGGACAGACTGGGCGAACGCCACGACCGACGAATTCGGCAACGAAGTTTCGACCGAAAAGCCGACTTGGGGCGCAAAGAACAATTTGAAAGTAACGAGCGACAATAAGATAAACGAACTCGGCAAAAAGTTAGGCGCGGATTACAACGCGCCCGAGTGGGAAGATTTGCTCGACCAACTTTCCATGACCGAAGTAATCAGTCTTTTTAACGGCTATTACGGCTCTAAAAAGATAGATTCCGTCGGCAAACCTTCTCTTACGGACTTTGACGGACCCGCGCAGATAAAGGGCTTTACTTCGGCTCCTCGCGGAACGGGTTATCCTACAATGACCGTTGTGGCGGCAACGTTCAACCCGAATCTCGCGTATGAATTCGGTCAATCTTACGGCAAAGACATGATAAGCGTCGGCGTGTACGGCGTGTGGGGCTGGGCTATGGATACGCACAGAACGGCTTGGTTCGGGCGTAACCACGAATCTCCGTCCGAGGACGGAGTGCTTGCGGGCATAATAATATCGAACGCCGTTAAGGGCTTGAACACAACGGGCAGATATTGCTTCATTAAGCACTTTGCTCTTTACGGCTCGGGCAATCAACACAGATTTTTAACGGAACAGAACTTGCGCGAAAATTATCTGCGCGGGTTCAGAATGGCTTTCGTCGAAGGCGAAGCTCTCGGCTGCATGACGACCTATCAAGGCGTAGGCGCGGAGAACTCCGAAACGACGCGCGCGCTTCTTGTCGGCGTACTTCGTAACGAATGGCAGTTCAAGGGCGCGGTTACGACGGACGCTCACGGAACAAACCAATATGCGGACGGCTTGTTCTATTCGGGCGGCAACTTCGGTATGGGTAACTCGCTCGGTAAAGCTACTTACGAGGGTATCGGCAACCTTAAATACGACTCGTCTTCCTCTGCAAGAGTACAGAACAGATTGAGAGAAAGCGCAAAGCAAGTTCTTTATATGTGGCTCAGAGCCGACTATTTTGCCGACAGCTATAACGAATACGCAACGCTTCTTTCCGATATGGAAAAAGGCGCGGTAAACAAAGAACAGTATATCGCAAAGAACCCCGAAAAGTGGGCGGAATATCAAAAGAAGTATCCCGTGTCTTCCGCTAACAGCGTTAGCTCCACGTCGTCGATAAAGACTTGGGAATGGTGGCCCGTATTTTTAAAAGTGGTTTCCGTAACGGTATATATTTTGTGCGGAATGTGGATTGCGCTCGCCTTAATCGGTTGCTTTGCCAAGGGTAAAGAAAAACCCGCGCCCGAGGGCGGCGGAAACGATATCGGCGGAACGACTCAAAACGCAGAAAGCACGGCTACGATGACGGTAGTAGAGCCGACTGTCGAAAAAGCCCCGACCGATACGCAAGAAGTTTTCGGCGAAGATAAAAAGGCGGAAGAAACCGACGAAACGGCGGCAACCGAAGAAGCGGACGAACCCGACGACGAAGAGGAAGAACGGACGACAGACAAAGACGGGCGCGTCATCGTTATCCCTGCCGGCGCGAGAAAAAGTATAGGCGACAGCTACAAGGACCTTTCCGAAGAGCAGAAAACCTACTTCAACTCCATAAAGGCTTACGCGCTTAATAAGGACGTGAGAACGAGAGTCGTTACGGGCGAATTCAAAACGAGCGTAAGGATAGGCGGACACGTCATAGTAACGCTAAAAATAAAGAACGGAACGACCGTAGCGTACTTCGACATAGAAAACGCCGCGCTCAAAAATTACAGAAAGAACAACGCGGGCAGCGGCGTTCGCGTTACGGCTACGGCTTTGAAGGTTAAGGACGAAGCTTCCTTTAAGACGGCTACGGACTTAATCGACGAAGTGGTGGAAAACTTCAACGCACAAAAACTTTTGCGCGTTCCCGTGGGTAAAGGTACCTTAAAAGACGGCGAAATACGTTATACCGAAACTTACGACACGCCGATTATCGGCGAACAGAAAGGCGAAAACGGAGGTAACGAATAATGAGTTTTTTAAACAAGACGATAGAAGTGTTAAAGAGTAAAAAGTTCCTTAGAATTTTCACCGTGGCATTGAGCTTAGTGTTGATAGGCGTTTTCGCTTTGGTAACGATACTTTCCTCATACATTCCGTGGAAGGACTATTACGACAAAGCCGTTGCGGAAAAAGAACACCAAAAATATCTCAACTCCTTGCCTTTCGAATTTTTGGGAATAAGCATGGAACTTTCGGACGGCGTTAGATATTATACCGACGGCAGAGCCAACCCTAAGAAAGGGGACTTTGAGGTAACCGCGCACTTTACCGAAAAGGGTAAGGATTCGGATACTATTTTAAGCACCGACGAGTTCACGATAGAAGTGCCGGAAACGTTTTCCGAAAAAGGCGGAACGATAAAGGCAAGCTATACCTATCAGCCCGAGGACACGAAAGACGACAAGGGCGAAACGGTTACGCCCGAGCCTATCACGAAAACGGCTACAATAGACATATCGCTTACAAAGGTCGCTTTATCAAAGCTCGAACTCACCGAAAACCCGTACAGAGTGCATTACTCCGACGCGATGAAGTTCGACTCGGAAGGCATCAAACTCAACGCCACGTACAATAACGGCGACGTTATCGCTTTGGAAGCGAAAGACATAAAGGTGCTTGGCAACGGCAAACTTACTGCGGATACGAAAGCCGTGAAAGTAGGCTACGAACTCGGCGGAGTATCGCTCGAATGCGACGTTCCCGTTACCGTTCAGACGGCGGCGACGTTCAGCGAAGGCAATGTTATAAAGCTCGAAACGGAAGGCGAAGTTTCTCTTAGCAACGGCGCGGATACTTCTACCGCGGAGCCTACCGTTCGCGCGACTTACGACACGGGCAACAGGCTGATTATTGGTAAAGACAAATATTCGGTTAAAGGTAACGTTAAAAACGCTTCTTTCGAAAAGAACTGCATTCTTACCGTGGCTTACAAAGGCAACGAAAACATTTCTTGCAAAACCGCCGCGTCGGTAGTTTCCGGCTTCGAAAGCGAGGATGGCACGGCGACGACGATTGTAGGCGGAACAAAAAAGACGGTTACGGACGTAAACGGCGCGCAGGTAGGCGTTACGGAAGGCTTCAAAAAAGGCAATACCATCGGCTTTAACATTTCCGCTTCGGCAATCAACAAAGGTCAGCTTGCATTGAGACTTGCAAACAAATCTTCCTCGGCGGTTAAGCTTGCAAACGTCATGTCTTTAAAGGTGAACGGCAGAGAGGTTCCGATTGACGCAAGACTTTCGCTTGCCGCGGCTTCGGACAAGGCTAAATACGACTTTACGACTTTGATTATCGCGACTCCGCTTTTAAAGGCGCAAAGCAACGGCATTTCGATAGCTTTCGAAGCGGACGCCGACGTCGCTTTCGACTTAGCCGAATATTCGACTAAGTACGACGGAGTTTTCTATTCGTCGATGGACGAGTACATTACTCAGTGCTTAACGAAAGGCATAACTCCGCAGCTTATCGTTTCGATGTCGAGCGATTGGCAAGAAGCTTTTGTCGAAGGCTCTCAATATTTGCATGGCATGTGTTCGGACGGTAAAAATTATTACGTCGCTCACTCGGCGTTCGTCACGGAGCGCGCGATAAGAATATCCAAGCATGACGTTGAAACGGGCAAGATAATAGCGACAAGCCCGTTGACCGAAGCAAAGAGCAACGAAACTTACGCTTCTTGCGCGTACATCGACGGAAAAATCGTCGCGTTCTATTCGGACGGAACTTTCGTTGCCATAAACAGCGACTTAAAGGGCGAATGGGAAAGCTTTGACGGCTTAAAGTTCAAAGACGAAAGAGAAGAAAACGCGATTGACTTTACGGGTAAACCCGTGAAAGACGTTTTCTATAACGGCGCGCTTCAAAAATATGCGGCGTTCATAGGCAATCAGGTATATATTTTCAACAAAGATATGGTGCTTGAAACGCAATTCAGCCCCGCGAGAGACGATAAAATGCGTATGAGCGGCAGTACCGATTATATCTACGTATCCACTTCGGCGGACGGCAAATATCAGCCTAACATTCAGATTTACGACTGGTCGGGTAAAAAGGTCGGCACGGCGGTTATACCCAACACTCAGGAAATAATGGACGAAGGCGTTATAAACGCAGGTTCGCACATAAACCTTGCTAAGGTCAACAGCCAAGGCATCGTTACAATGAACGACAGCTGGTATATTTCCTTCTCTTGCTGGCAACAATCCGCCGCCGGGATAGGCGACAGAGGCTGCGTAATCAAGGTCGATTATCCGCAGATTTCCGACGATTTAGACATGACATTCAGCACGGGCGAATATTACGATATCGCAAACGATCAAGGAAAAACGCTTAGCGCAACGCCGTCTTCTTTGAAGCTCATAGAAAAATCAGGCTGGTCGATGGACGGCGTATCGGACGGGACGTATATTTATTACATGAATAATACGAGCGGCAACGGCGCGACGACAGTTTATAAGTACAACCCGTTGACGGACGAAACAGTCGCTCGCTCGGCGCAAAACACCCATAAAACCGAGGGCGATAACTCTAAGGCGTTTATAAAGGACGGCAAGGTCTGCTACATTGCGGGCGGTAAGGTATATTCGTGCAAACTCGACGAATTCGTAAATAACTGCGAATTCAAGGAAGATTCGTCGTTTGAAGAAATAAACACGTTCGGCAAGGCTTTTGCCGCCGCTTGGAGCGACATTGCGGGGCGTTACGCGATAATTGCCGCAGGTAAGCTCAATATTCTTTCCGGCAGCGGCGTAAAAATCGCAACGGACATAGCGGTAGCAAACGCAAAATCCGTCACGGCGGACGATAAGTACGTTTACGTCGTTCGTTCCGCAAACAAGTGGGATAATAACCCCATCGAAATTTTCACGTGGGACGGCGTAAAAGTAGGCACTCTCGGCGTAAGCGGCTACGAGTCTAACGCTACGCTCGCTGCGGAAAATTGGTTCAACGTTCAAGGCGTATACATGCACAACGGCAACCTCTATTGCGTGGTTGCCGGAGCAAAGATGGGCTTTAACGTCGTATCGGTCGATATCGATTTAAGCGGTTTGACCGGAATAAAGAAATAAGCTTGAAGCCGAGGGCAAAAGTCAAATTTTGCTTTCGGCAAAAGCCTAAAGCAAAAAGCCGAAAGCGGAAGTAAAATTCCGCTTTCGGAAAAAAGCTTAATTTAAAAGAAAAAAACTTAAGGAGGTTTTTTTATGGAACAAAACAAGGCACTTTACGTTCCCGCCGAAACGGAAATTTTAAAATTCGATTCGGAAACGGACGTAATAAGAACTTCGACCGTAGAAACGGAAATCAACGGTTGGACTAACCCATGGGTAACATGGACCGATTACGAGGAAGGAGACAAACAATGAAATCTTTAATTAAGAAATTGCTTTTAAGTTCTTTGTCGCTCGCGTTCGCGCTTTCTTTAACCTTAGGGCTTGGCGGCGCATTTAAAGCTAACGCAGAGGAAAAGAAAGCAGATTTGTTTACGGGCGCGCACGTTACGCTTACGGAAGATATCGTAAGTAAGTTCGAATACACCGCTCCCGCGGGCTACACTTCGGCTTCGTATGCCTTTACTTATAAGGATGAAACTACCGAAACTAAGACGGCTACTATATCGGAGGGCAAAAACGTTCTCGAATTTTCCGAAGCCAACCCCGCGAGAATAGGCGAAACTATAATCGTTTTCTTGGCGCTTACTAACGGAACGGATACGCTCACCGATACTTACGAGTTCTCGGTTGCGGACTATCTCAAAACGCTGCTTGCCGCGGCTCCGAGTACGTTTGAAGAAATAAAAACGCAGGAACAGTACGTTGCAATGCGCACGTTAGCCGCAAACCTCGTCAATTATTCCGCAAAAACGCAGGAATATATCGGGCTTGAGGATACTTCTTCCGCGCTTTTGACGACCGAAACGGTAAAAAACTTCGTCGGCGACGAACAACCCGCCGATACCGATTTAGCGGTCGGTGGTGAGCCGACTGAAAGCGATAAGTACGGCTTTATCGGCGCAAACCTTTTGCTTAACGGCAAAGTAAGCGTTAAGTTCTACTTTGTTGCGGAAAGCAAAGAAAATTTGAGCCTCTCCGTAGCCTTTGACGGCGGTTCTACGGTGCCTTTAACGAATATCGAAGAAGCTACCGAAATCAAGGTTAAAGAGGGTGTGAAGGCTTACAAAGCCGTTTTGGAAGGCGTTTCCGCAATCGATATGGACAAAAAGTTCACGGCTAAGCTTTTGTCGAACGGCACTGCGGTCGGCAACGAAGTAACTTATTCCGTTAAGTCGTACGCGCACGCGATGCTTTCAAGCAAAAACGAAAAAATGAAAGCCCTTGCTACTTCCGTTTACAATTACGGCTTGTCGGCTAAAGCTTACGTTGAAGCGATGGCGGAAGAATATCCGGAAATAGACACCGAATCTGTCGGCGAAATAATAGACAACTGCACATATAACATGACGGCTCAAAATGTAACAAACGGCTGGAATAATAACACTGCGGGTCTTGTTATGAATGCGGTACAGAAAAACGGATGGGTTTATTCGGTTAGAAAAACATTCGATAAAACAGAAGGATATCTTATTAGGTATGATTATAAGACGAATAAACAAGTAGCAGTTTCTCAAAAAGTAACTGCTTCCGATATACAAGTCGGATCGGAAACCGCGGCGATATTCACCTACGGCGATAATGTTTATCTTTACAATAAAACGCAACCAAAATGGTATAGTTTACCGCTTTTGTTCGAAACGGGTGACGAATGGACCCCGGTAAGTAATTTACCCGTAGATCTCGGTGATTATGCGGCTGCGGGTAAGTTTGAAAACATTTATGTCTTTGAAGATCTCGGTTTAGTTGCCGTGTATGCAAGCGGTAAAATAGTCATACTTAAAGACGGGGTAGTTCAAAAAACTTATACGGTTTCTACTGCCAAAGAAGCTAAAAACCGTATGGGCGGTGGAAAAAACGGATACTTGTATTATACGGCGAATTATAATTACACTAAGACAGCGGATGACCTTGCAAAACTTGAAAAAAATACTCTATCTCCTAAAGTTTATGTTATAAATATTAAAACCGGAGTTATAAATAGTATTCTATTGCCTAACGCTTTAAGTAAAGATGACAATAATTTTGCTGTTTCAGGTATATTCGAACTTGACGGTAAACTGTTTTATACATTGTTTACTTGGAATGGCGGTACGAAATCGTGTATGCAATCCGTAGGCTTTACTGTCGTGAATAGATTGAATTCCCCGCATAAGGGATTAGACGAAGTAATTACCGAAGGCGGTGCATTAACAAACGTAAAGGCAACGGTTGCTAATGTTGGCGGTAGTACCATAAAGGGAGTTGTTACCGACGGTAAGTATTTCTATATGGCAAACTACGCGGGTTGTTCCGAAGACGAAAAGACGTATTATACGCAAATATTAAAAACAGACATGTTAGGCAATATTATAGGTAAATCCGCTAAATTCGTAAACGGCAGTGACGCATCTTATAACGATACGACTTATCTTTTATATAAAGACGGCTACGTTTATGCCTTTAGCAAACGGTTTACGTCAGTTTATCGAGTGAAAGCTTCCGATATTACGGCTGACGGAACCTGTGAAGTTCAAGAAACAACCGAACTTGCATTCAAGAAAGAGGACGGCACAACGGCAATTGCCGTTCATGCAATGGCTTACGACGAGAAAAACGACCGTTATGCCATACGTAACGGCTCAACGCTTTATCTTGTGGACGGGAAGACTATGAAAGCTTATAAAACGGTTACCGGCGCGGTTGGCGGCACGCAAGTCGGCGTAGCTGCGGACGGAAAATACGTTTATGCGCTTTACGAAAAAGCCGGCGGACTTGCTTTTGTCGTTTACGATTGGTCGGGCAATAAAGTTAAAGACGTCGTTGTTGGCGGCTTTATAAGAGAAGAGCAGAATGTAGCTAACATTCCGTCTATGGTTATCTACGGCGGAAGAGCTTATATCTTTGCTAAGCCTTGGCAAGGTACTTACGGCAATAATGTTTTCATTTACGTTTGGTAAAACAAACGCCGATTGAGTAACCGAGTGTTTTTGTGCCGCGGGCGGGAGTAATCCCGCCCGCGGTTTCTGTATAAGGGGCTTTTTGAAACACGAGGGAGCTTTTTGAGCTAAAAAATGAAAGCCAAAAACTATATTTACACAAAAAATCGGGAAAAAGTGTGTAAAAAATCACACTTTTTACCAAAAAAACGTGATTTTGTTGACTTTCGAAAAATAAAAGTATATAATATTACAAAAAGAGATAAAAAGCCGAGGGGTAGGTTATGAAGCGGTTTATTATTGAAGAATTGAAAAAATGGAAAGAGGATAAGTACCGCAAGCCGCTTATTTTGCGCGGGGCGAGGCAGGTCGGTAAGACTTGGGTTATGAAAAAGTTCGGCGAAGAGTTCGAGTCGGTTGCGTATTTCAACTTTGACGAGAACGAGGAATACAAGCAGTTTTTTTCTACCACTAAGGACGTTTTCCGCATAATGCAGAACCTTGCGCTTGCGAGCGGGCAGAGGATAGACAAAAACACGCTTATAATTTTCGACGAGATACAGGAATGCGACGGCGCGCTCAACGCGCTCAAATATTTTTGCGAAAACGCGCGGGAGTATTGCGTTATATGCGCGGGGTCGCTTTTAGGGCTTACGCTTTCGAAAGGGTTCCCCGTCGGCAAGGTTGACTTCCTTGACATGGGACCGATGACTTTTTCGGAGTTTTTGATAGCTAACGGCGATGAAAACTTATACGAATATCTCTTGTCCGTTGACGAAATTTCGGCTGTGCCGGAGGCGTTTTTTAACCCTTTATCGGAGAATTTGAAAACTTACTTTATAACGGGCGGTATGCCGGAACCCGTTTATATGTGGACAAAAGAGCGGAGCGTGGAGCTTGTGGACAGAGCTTTAAATAATATTCTCGGCTCGTACGAAAAGGATTTCGGCAAGCACTTATCTTTCGACGAGAACGTTGCAAAGTATGATGTTCAAAAAATTACGTTCATATGGAATTCTTTGCCGGCGCAGCTTTCGAACGAGAAAAAGAAGTTTACTTACTCAAAGGTACGGCAAGGCGCGAGGGCGCGGGAGTACGAAAACAATCTTCAATGGCTCGTTAATGCAGACATCGTGAAGAAAGTTATCAAAATCACTAAGCCCGCATTGCCGATTTCGGCGTACGAGGAAGAGGAGTTTTTCAAAATCTACCATTTAGACGTGGGGCTTTTGAGAAGTCAGTCTAAGCTTAGCTACAAGGCGTTTACGGAGGGCGACAGACTGTTTACGGAGTTTAAGGGTGCGTTGACGGAGAACTTTGTCGAGCAAAGCCTTGTTCGGCTTTATTCCGCCGCGCCGCATTACTGGGCGAACGACAAGTACGAAGTTGATTTTATAATTCAGTCGGACAACGATATTTTGCCGGTAGAAGTCAAGTCGGGCAAGAGCGTTTCTTCGCCGAGTGTGGGTGAATATGCAAAAATGTACGACGGCGAAACGCCGCTTATCGTTAGGTATTCGCTTAAAAATCTTTTGCTTGACGGGTGCGTGCTTAATATACCGCTGTTTATGATAGACCAGACTAAAAAGCTTGTCGAGCTTGCGAAAAAGCAATTGTCGCTTTAATTATAAAATTTTTTTTCACGAGGGTGGTTTTATGCAGAATAAGGATTTTACGGGAGAGGCGTTTTACGGAACTAAGGAGTTTGCCGCGATGATGAATTTGTATGATTCGGCGGCAAGGTTATTGAAGCTTAAATTCGAAGTTTTGAACGACGAGTTTAACCTTTTGTACGCGCGCAACCCCATTCACCATATAGAAAGCAGATTGAAGTCGGCGGAGAGTATCGCCGCAAAGCTTATTAAAAAGGGCTTGCCCGTGACGATTGAATCGGCTATGCAAAACGTGAACGACGTTGCGGGAGTAAGGGTCGTTTGCAACTATATCGACGACGTGTACAGCGTGGCGGAAATGTTCGCGCGCCAACCCGATTTGACCGTCGTCAAACGCCAGGACTATATCGCTAAGCCTAACTACAACGGCTACCGTTCGCTTCATCTCGACGTAAAGGTACCTGTGTGCCGCTCTACGAAAACGGAGTACGTCATTGCGGAAATTCAGATTCGCACAATCGCGATGGACTTTTGGGCGAGCCTCGAACACGATATCCGATACAAAGCCGACAAGAGCCGTTTGCCCGCGGGGATAAACGAAGAAATGCTTGCGTGTTCGCATAAAATTGCGGAAATCGACGTGCAAATGCAGGATATGTACAAGCGCATTATGGCGGCGGAAGGCGACAAACGGGGCTAAAAAATGATAAAAGACCTTGAAACGTTCCACAAATATTTGGGCGAAACGATGATGTTTTGCCAGTTTATAGAACACGATATAAAGTGGATTTACGCCGGTATGCTCGGCGGCGATTACCGCAAAAATTACGAAGAAGTGATAAAAAGCAGGCTTACGCTCGGCGAAGTGGTTATGAGCTTAAAGGAGCTTGACCGAGGGAACGGCAAAAAGAAACCGTATTTTTACTCGGAAGATTATGCGCTTTTGTCCGAGCTTACGCGCATCAGGAATTATTGGGCGCACGAGGGATATCTCGGTTTTTCGTACAAGAGCGGCGAAACGTGGATTTTAGCGTTTACGGAAGCCGCCGCGGCTCTCGAAAAAGACCATGATAAGCTCGACAAAACTTCGCAAATTATTGAGGAAGTGCGGCTCGACGTGTTGAAAAAGTTCGGGCATATTTAACTTTGCACTGTGTTGTGTGCCGCGATAAAAAAGCGAAAAGTCGGGCTATAAGCCCGTTAAACGCAAATTTCACAAAAAAACACCCCGCTTTCCTTCGAAAAGGAAGGCGGGGATTTTGCGTTTTTGCGAGTGTTATTCGAAAATCTTATAACGAGCGGATAGATTCCACGGGCGAACGCTTAGCGGCAAAGTATACCGGGATAAACGTTGCGATAAAGGAAACGATAAGCGTTATTCCGAGAATGAACGCGACTTCGACTAAGCCGTAGTTCAAAACGGTTATGTGCAAGGATGAGCCTACAAAGAAGCCGTTTAAGAAGTAGCAAGCTATTCCCGCGCCTATCGCCGAAAGTATAAAGCAAATAGCTGCGATAATCGAAGATTCCGAGAAGAATATCTTGAATACGTCAATTCCTCTTCCGCCGACCGCGCGCAAGATACCGATATCTCTCGTTTTCGCGGAAATGGAAGCGGAAATGAAGTTGAAGAGCATAAGCGCGGAAAGCACCGCAAGCACGCCGCCCGCAATCGCGAACACGAGCTTGAAGCTTTCAAGATAATAGGCAATCCAGTCAGCTTTCTTATATGTGCTATTGGTCATTTTATACGCATAATTACCGCGCTTATCGAGCATGAAGTGTGCTTCGTCAAGTTTGTTTGTCGTCTTTGTTATCATATAACCGTATCTTGCGTCTTTCGGAGCGACATAGTCGGTTATTTTTTTTATGTAGGTCATATTGACGTTGTCGTCTTGTTTGTAGTCGCTACTTTTTACTTCGTAAGCCGTTACAAGTTCTTTATTGAGAAGATAGACGCCGCTTGAATTCTGCATGCTAATGTAGCCTTTTATCGTGAGAGTTGCTTTTTCGCCTCGGGCGTTTTCAAGTTGTGTATCGTAAAAATTGTAAATTACGTTACCGGAATATTTTTTATAGTCTTGTTCTATATATTTTCGCAAGACGTTAAAATCGTTTTGCGTAAAAGGCTTTGCGTCGTCGAGTTCTTCCTCGGGGATTTCGTTGTTATATATTTGCAAACCTTTTGTTGTCGCGTTAATCAGCGATTGCCTGAATTCGGGGTTTTTGTCGCAATACATTTCCGACGACTCGCCGACTTCTAAGAAAGCAAGTTGCCTTGTTATTTCCATAAAGTACGAAAGGTCGATGTAAACGTCGTTTTTACCGAGAGAAAGATTGTTTTTATCAACTGTTCCGCTTACGGAATATATGTCTATATAGTCTTGATAGTCTTTGACTGTTTCTGCCGTTATGTATTGTACTGAATAATCGGTTGTTATCGCGCTTTCGTCACTATAACGCTCGCCGATATATACGCCGTAAAAAGTTTCGGTGTCTACACGGACGGGGTCTTCGTAACTTTTTACATAGTCTTTGTATTTATCGTAAAATTCGGACGAGACGAAAGCAAGAGAACTGAAACCTTGCGAGCAAGCTTCTGCGAAGTTTTCTTGTAAAGCTTTTAATTCGTCTTTGTCGATTTCCAAGACGTCCTCTTTTTTCAGGTCGCTAAAAGCCGAAAGTTCGTTTACGTCGTAAACACCCGTAATCGTAAACGTTTTTTTCGTTCCGTTCGAATAAAAATCTTCATCGGGCTTGCTAAGCCTTAAAGTGATAGCTTTTCCGATTAAGTCTTCAGGCTCGGAAATATCTAAGGTTTTGCGGTCGTTGTCTACAAAACCCGTTTCTTCGAATAATTCGTAAATGTATTTCGGTACGGCTATTTCGTTAGCCGTTTTCGGGTGCGAACCGGCAAGGAGAGTGAAACCGTTTTTCTTTAAAAAATCTTCTCCGCAGTCGGTAAAGCCTGAAAATTCGCCGTTGAAATAATTATAATAATACTTTTTGCTCTTGTTATTTGTAAGGTTGTCAGAAAAATTGTTTGATATATCGTAAACGCCGGCAAAACTGAGCCCTTTATCGTTATCGTTAAGTTCGTCTAATTCGGTCTTGCCTAATCGCGTGCGCTGTATCATCGTATAGTCGCTTTTTTCCTCGTTTATTTTGTTGCCGTTGCTATCCAAATTATACCATATGGATACGTAGTCGTAATATTTTTCGAGCCGAGCGGTTTCCACGTTTTCTTCTTGCAAGGCGACGGCTATGGAGTAAATAGGGTCGTAAAGCATCATGGCGGAGAGAACGCCGAAGAGGGTGAACGAGATAACCGAAAGAAGTATCGTGAACGCAAGCCTTACGGGCTTGGTTTTTAAGCCGCTTGCGCCGATTTTTATAGCGTGAGAAGCGGGTAGTTTGGACTTTATAAACTTGGTCTTTGCGCCGTCGTAGTTTGCGGGTTTTATCTTGGAAACGTCGGTCTTTTCAAAATGCCCGCCGGTGCGGTCCTCTTTTATGTCGCAGACTTTTTTTACTTCGGCAAGCTTATCTTCGTCGGATAAAATAAGCATTTCGCCGCTGCCCTTTTGCTTTATTGTCTTGATAATTTCCGAAACGTCATCGTCGGAAAGTTTGGAGCAGTCCTTTATGCGAATATTGTTGCCGCCTATAACTTTTACGTTTGCGCCTTTATCGTCGCTTTGTTCATATTCTTTCGTTACGTCGGACAAAATTTTGCCGTCTTTAAGCTCTATTATTCTGTCGCCGTAAGTTTCGGCAAAATCTCTGTCGTGCGAAACGACGATAACGAGTTTGTTTTCCGAAAGCTTTTTGAGCGTTTCGAATACTTGCTTGCCCGTGTCGGAATCGAGCGCGCCCGTCGGCTCGTCCGCCATTATGATTTCGGGGTTTTTGATAAGCGCGCGGGCGATTGCTACGCGTTGTCTTTGCCCGCCCGAAAGCGTGTTTGGCTTGCGTTTGTTGAAGCCCGCAAGGTCTACGAGTTCGAGCAGTTTGTCTACTTCCGCCTTGTCGCTTTTCTTGCCTTGAAGTTGAAGTGCGAGGGCGATATTCTGTTCGATATTGAATTCTTCGAGAATGTTGTATTCCTGGAAAATGAAGCCTATAAACGTGTTGCGGTAGGAGTCGAAGTCGGCTTGCGTGAAGTCGCGGCTGGACTTGCCTTTGACGATTACTTCGCCGCTCGTAGGCATGTCAAGCCCGCCGATAACGTTTAAAAGCGTTGATTTACCCGAGCCGCTTTTGCCGAGTAAAAAGACCATTCCTTTTTCGGGGAAGTCTATGCTTACGCCGTCAAGCGCGCGGGTCTCCGTGCCGCCTTTCGCTTTGTAGACCTTTACAAGGTTTTTTACAGATAGCATTTTGTTGTTTCTCCTGTCTTTTTCTTCTTTTTTCCTTTTTAATCGGTTTGTTTTTTTTGTTTATAGAAATCGATTAAAAAGAGATTAAAATTATTGTATCATAAATTGCGGGTTAAGTCAATATAAAGAGTGTAAAATTATTTTTCGGGGTGTAACACATGTGTTACAAAGTTGTTGCAACCATGTTACATTTTTATGAATTTACGCGCAAAAGATGCTGTGGAAAATTAAATTGAAAAATTTTTATTCAACGCTTGACAAATCTTACTTTGCAAAGTATAATAAGCATAATAACAAAATAATACTTTCGTGGGGAGTAGTCGACGAGCGTGCGCTCGTAATTAAGTCGCTAACACGGGCGAAGATTTTTGCCCCGGTTTAATTTGAAATGACAAGACCATGCCGATTTTTTCGGCGTGGTCTTTATTTTTTTATCGGTTGGCGCGGCGGCTTTAAGCTTTTTGTAGTAAAGCGGCTTTTAGTGGCTTTTTATGGCGCGGCTAAGCTTTTTGTCGGCGGAAACTCACAAAAAAGCGAAAGGAAAGGAGCTAAAAATGGAGTTTCTTATAGAAACCGTTCAAGCCGTGACCTGGCAACAAGTCGTTATGTGGCTAATCGGGCTTGTTCTTATTTATCTGGCGATAAAAAAGGACATGGAACCCGCGCTTTTGCTGCCGATAGGCTTCGGCGCGATACTCGTCAACATTCCGTTTTCTAACGTTTTGAATGCGGACGGAAGCGAAGGCATTATTCAATGGCTTTTCGAAGTGGGAATAGAAGCTTCCGAAGCGTTGCCGATACTACTTTTTATCGGCATAGGCGCGATGATTGACTTCGAACCGCTTATAGTCAACCCGAAAATGATGCTTATGGGCGCGTTTGCGCAGCTCGGAATTTTCGTCACGATGATTCTTGCCGTGCTTTTGGGCTTTGGCATAACGGACGCGGCTTCGGTCGGCATAATCGGCGCGGCGGACGGTCCTACTTCGATACTTGTCGCAATGATGCTGAACAGTAATTACGTCGGCGCGATAATGGTCGTGGCGTATTCGTATATGGCGTTGGTGCCGATAATTCAGCCGGTCGTTATCAAGGCGATTACGACGAAAAAGGAACGCCAAATCCGCATGACGTATACGACAAGGCACGTAAGCAAGCTTGTTAAAATTTTGTTCCCGATTGTCATAACGATGGTCGCGGGGCTGATTGCGCCGCAAAGCCTTGCGCTCGTAGGGTTTTTGATGTTCGGAAATCTCTTGAAAGAATGCGGAGTTTTAAACAGTCTTGCGGACACGGCGAAGAACACGCTTTGCAATCTCATAACGCTTTTACTCGGCATAACGATTGCTTTCCAGATGCAAGCCGAAAACTTTTTGAAGCTTGAAACGCTTATGATAATGGCTTTGGGGCTTTTTGCGTTCGTGTTCGACACGGTGGGCGGCGTTATGTGCGCAAAGGTAATGAATTTGTTTTCCAAGGAAAAAATCAATCCGATGATAGGCGCGGCGGGCATTTCGGCGTTTCCGATGGCGGCGCGTGTGGTGCATAAAATGGGCTTGAAAGAGGACAAAAACAATTATCTTTTAATGCCCGCGGTCGGCGTTAACGTTTCCGGACAGATTGCTTCCGCTATCGTCGGCGGGCTTATATTGGGTCTTATTTAAGAGGTGAATTATGTTGAATTTATTGCTTGCAATCGATACGGAGGCTTTGAAAAAAGCTCTCGAAATTTCTTGGAAAGGCATGCTCGCGGTCGTTGTGGTCGTGGGAATAATAATCGCGGTAACTTATCTTATGCTCTTTATCTCTAAAAAAGCGCAAGAGAAAAAGAAGAAAAAGGAAGAAGCCGCAAAAACCGAATAAAAATAGGCGTGAAATATAAAAAGCCCCGCTATAAGTCGATTATCGGCTTATTTTGCGAGGCTTTTTTATTGCCTTTTTCGGCGGAAAAGCAACAAAAAAAAGACAAATGTAACAACCTTGCAACGTTTTTGTAACATTCTCGTTACAAAGAAAAGTTGAAAGAAAATAGCTTTTTATATATAATATTGTAAAAGGCAAACGAGGTTTTGTCAAAACGAGGTGTTAAAAATGGAAAATGAAATTTTTAAAACGGCGGAAAACGAAAGTTGTGCAAAAGTTAGCGAAAAACTCGCTAAGAACGCGAAAAAGGCTTGGCGTGACGGCTGGATAATTACCGTGCTTGCGCTTTCAGTATACGCTTTTCAAGTTTTGTCCGATTATCTCATGCAAGCGGCGATAAAGGCTTTGCAGCTAATAAAGGATGACCCGAGTTCGTTTTACAGGGATTCAACCGACAAATTGGAAAGTTTTTTCGCAAGTGTGAATACCGTGCTTATGGCTGTGCTTTTCGCCGCGCTTATAATAAATTTTATTTATCGCTTGTCGGTAAGCGAAACGCCGAACGAAAGGCGTGGCGTCTTGCATGGCTTTTTATTCGGACTCGGAGTGAGCGTCGGGGTGGCGATTGCCGTGGGAATAAAGATGTTCGGCATTGTGGAAACGATGTGGGTAATGGACTTTTCTCTCGGTTTTGTGCCGGGCTTTTTGGTCGCAAGGTTGCTCGATAAGTTGTTTGTTAAGCTTTCTCGCGGTAAAATCGCACCTACAGAGAAAAACGCACGCAAAGCCGATACGGTTGCTATGCTCGTCGCTCTCGGCGCATTTCTTGTCCAAATAGGTATTCTTCTTGCTTTTTGCGTAGGTAGCGGGAGTACTTTCGGGTTTGCGCTTGCAATCGCATATCTGTTCGACAGCGTTTTGTCGTTTGTCGCGTTCGTTACGATTGCCGTCGTTTACGCCGTTAAAGGTGGCGCGCCGTCTTCGGAAAAATAAATAACAATTCGCCTTTAATGCTTGACTATTGCGAAAAAAAAGCTTATTATAGCCTTAATCGTTAGGGGATTTTCGATGGTTAATAAACGGAGGCTGAATATGTGGCTCGTGTTTGCGGTTGTCGGCGCGGTTTGCGCTTCGCTAACGACGATTTTTGCAAAAATAGGCGTAAAAAACGTTAATTCCGATTTGGCGACGGCTTATCGAACGGCGATTGTGCTTGTGTGTTCGCTCGTCGTTTGCTTTGTAAGCGGAAATATTTTCAATATCGGTTCGCTTGATTTCGTCTGCGTTATCTGGCTTGTGCTTTCGGGAATAGCGACGGGGCTTTCCTGGCTTTGCTATTACAAAGCTTTGAGCTTAGCGCCCGTAAACAAGGTTGCGCCGATAGACAAGTCGAGCTTCGTCGTTTCGAGCCTCTTATTCGTCGTTTTCTTTTTCGGCGATACGACGAATAACGGCGACGTTTTAACTATCGTAATGCTTGTTATTTCGAACGCGCTCATACTTTCGGGGTCGCTTTTTATGGCGTTTTCTTCGGTTAAAGCAGGCGAGGAAAAGGCGACTGAAAGCAAAAAATGGTTTTTGTATGCCGCACTCAGCGCGCTTTTTGCGGCGGTCGTTTCGCTATTTATAAAGTTAGGGCTTCGCGGAGTGCCGAGCGACGTGGGAACGTTTTTCAGAACGATTGTCGTGCTTGTTTTTTCGATAGGCATAGTTTTGGGGCGGAAAGCTTACGTCGGTATAAAGGAAGTTAAGCCTAAAACTTGGCTTTTTTTAACTTTTTCGGGTCTTGCGACGGGCGGCGCGTGGCTTTTTGAGTACGCCGCGCTTGCAATCGAGGGCGTAAACCCCGTTGCCGTCAATGCGGTGGGCAAGTTCGCTATCCTTTTGACTATGGCTTTTTCGGCGTTCGTTTTAAAGGAAAAGTTCACCTATAAGTCGATTATCGGGCTTGTTTTGCTCTCTCTCGGCATCGGCGCGGCGGTGTGGTTCGGACTATAAAATATTGTTTAACGCAATTTGCGGACAATTCGTTATTATAATTTAAGAGCGGTTTTTGAAAAAGCCGTTCTTTTTTCTTGACAAGGCTTTTTATACGTTGTATAATGTCATCAACTTACCGACGTGGTAAGTAATTAGCTTTTTTGCGCAAACAGAGGGCGCGGGAGGATATTTATGAAAATTTATAATTCGGTTGACCAACTTGTGGGCAGAACTCCGCTTTTGGAGCTTAAAAACATCGAAAAAAAGTACGGCTTAAAGGCTAAACTCGTCGCTAAGCTCGAATATTTCAACCCGGCGGGGTCGGTTAAGGACAGGGTCGCTAAGTTTATGATTGACGACGCTGAAAAAAGCGGCGTTTTGAAAAAAGGCTCCGTTATAATTGAGCCGACTTCGGGCAACACCGGCATAGGGCTTTCGGCGATTGCCGCTTCGAAAGGCTATCGCGTGATTATCGTTATGCCGGAAACCATGTCCGTAGAAAGAAGAAAACTTATGAAGGGTTACGGCGCGGAACTCGTGCTTACTCCGGGCAATCTCGGCATGAAAGGCGCGATTGCTAAGGCAGAGGAGTTAAAAAACGAAATCCCCGGCGGCGTCATTATGGGGCAATTCGTCAATCCGTCAAACCCCAAGGCTCATTACATGACGACGGGACCCGAAATTTACGAAGATACGGACGGTAAAGTCGACTATTTTGTCGCGGGCGTAGGTACGGGCGGCACGATTACGGGCGTGGGCAAATTTTTGAAAGAAAAACTCCCCGAAGTTAAGGTTATAGCCGTTGAACCCGCTACTTCCGCGGTGCTTTCGACGGGTGTTGCCGGCGCACATAAAATTCAAGGCATAGGCGCGGGCTTCGTTCCCGAAATCCTCGATACTAAAATTTACGACGAGATTATCCCCGTCACGAACGAGGACGCATTCGCGTTCGGTAAAGAAATGGGCAAAACCGAAGGCGTGCTTGTAGGCATATCCTCGGGCGCGGCTCTTTCCGCAGCGATAAGCGTTGCTAAGCGTAAGGAAGCCGAAGGCAAAACCATTGTCGTTTTGATGCCGGACACGGGCGAAAGATACCTTTCAACAGCTCTCTTCGAAGAGTAAAAACGCGAATAATCGACTTATAGAAGGGCTTTTAATGAAAATTTTAGTGGCGATGAGCGGCGGCGTAGATAGTTCCGTTGCGGCGAAAATCTTAAAAGAAGAGGGCAACGAGTGCATAGGTTGCACCATGAAGCTTTACGCAAACGAGGACGCGGGCATACCCCGCGCCCACACTTGTTGTTCTCTCGACGACGTTTTCGACGCCCGCTCCGTCGCTTATTCGCTCGGTATGCCTTACTACGTTTTTAACTTCAAGGACGATTTTAAAGAAAAGGTTATAGACAAATTCGTTAAAAGCTATCTCGCCGGCGCGACGCCTAACCCGTGCATAGATTGCAACCGCTACATGAAGTTCGATAAGCTTTTCGAACGAATGGAAGTTCTCGGTTGCGACCATGTGGCAACCGGGCATTACGCGCGCGTTGAAAAAGATAAAAACGGCAAATTCTTATTAAAAAAAGCTGTTGACGACACCAAAGACCAAAGCTACGTTCTTTATTCGATGACGCAGTTTCAGCTTGAAAGAACGCTTTTCCCGCTCGGTTCGCTCACAAAAAACAAGGTGCGCGAGATAGCGGGCGACGGCGGACTTATCAACGCCGAAAAACCGGATAGTCAGGATATTTGCTTCGTTCCCGACGGCGATATCGGCAAAATAATCAAGCTTCATTCGGGCTTAAACGTAGGCGAGGGCAAATTCGTCGATAAGTCGGGCAATGTTCTCGGCACGCACGACGGATACTATCGCTATACGATAGGTCAACGCAAGGGCTTGGGCGTTGCCGCGGGCAAAAGAATTTTCGTAACTCAAATAATCCCCGAAAAAAACTTAGTCGTTTTAGGCGACGAGGACGAACTTTTCACGAAAGAAGCGTTTGTTACGGACGTGAACAGAATTGCGGGCGGCGAGTTCGATGAAGAATTTTTCTGCGAAGTCGCCACGCGTTATCGCGGAAAAATCGAAAAAGCAAAGGTCGTGCCGCAAGGAAACGGTAGGCTTAAAGTGGTTTTCGAAAACCCCGTTCGCGCGGTTACGGCGGGACAAGCCGCGGTGTTTTACGACGGCGAAGTCGTTCTCGGCGGCGGCACTATCGAAAAATAATCGGCGTAAAAATAGTTTTAGCGGGCGCGTTTGTAAAAGTAAAAAAAAATGCGCGCCGAAATATTTTTTCTTGCGTTACGAAAAGCGGCGGCAAAATGTTTGCGTATAATTTTAATTTGTGATACAATACGGCATATAATCGTTAAACGATAGTTTAACGAAATAATAGGAGTAAAGGCTTTCGGAAACGGGAGCTTTATTTAGTTTTTATGAAAGAAGTATTAAATAAAGACGAACTTTCGCCGAAAGTTAATATAGACGGCGGCGAAGAAACGGACGAAAGCAGCTGGCAACCGAAAACCGAACAACAAAAAAACGAAAGCGAACAGCCTGCGCCTAAGCGGACGGATAAATTCACCGAAGGTTCGCTTTGGAAAAACATTTTCATTTTCTCGCTACCGCTCATATTTTCGCAAGTTCTGCAAGTTTTGTTTAATATGTCGGACGTTGCGGTCGTCGGCAAATTCGCAAGTTCGGACGCAATGGGTTCGGTCGGCTCCACGACAAACCTCGTCACGCTTTTCACGGGCTTTTTGATAGGCTTAGGGGCGGGCGTAAACGTAAAAGTCGCGCAGTTTCTCGGCGCGAAACGCGATAAGGACGTTGAAGAAACTGTGCATACTTCCTTTTTGTTGAGCTTTATCGCCGGCGCGATAATGTGCGTTGCGTGCTTCTTTTTGGGCAGGTTCATGCTCGTTTTGATGGAAACCAACGCCGAACTTTTGGACGGCGCCGTATTGTATTTTAAAATTTACTCGTTCGGTATGCCCGCGCTTGCGGTTTTCAACTTTGCGAGCGGCGTGCTTAGCGCGAAAGGCGATACAAAACGCCCGCTAATCTATCTCACCGTGTCGGGCATACTCAATATTTTTTTGAACCTCTTTTTCGTAATAGTCTGCAAAATGCAGGCGGAAGGCGTGGCGTACGCAAGTATAATTTCGCAGTACGTTTCGGCGGTACTCGTTATCGTGCGCCTTATGAAGCAGAAAGATTCGTGCAATTTTTCCTTTAAAAAATTGAAAATTTCGGGCGACAAGGCGAAAGCCGTGCTTACACTCGGGCTTTCCGCGGGCGTGCAGAACGCGCTTTTCTCGGTCGCGAATATCTTCGTTCAAAGGGCTGTCAACTCGTTCGACAAGGTTGTCGTAAACGGCAACTCGGCGGCAAGCAACGCCGACTCTATCGTCTATAACGTTATGGCGGCGTTCTACACGGCTTGCTCGACGTTCATCGGTCAAAACCTCGGCGCGGGCAAACGCGATAGAATTTTAAAGTGTTATTTTATAAGCCTTGCGTATTCCGCGGGCTTCGGGCTTGTTTTGGGGTTGTTTTTGGTCTGCTTCGGTCGACTCTTCCTCTTCTTTTTCACGAACGAAGAAGAGGTTGTGAAAGTGGCGGTGCAAAGGCTCCGCGTTATGGGCTGTTCGTATTTTATCTCCGCGCTCGTCGACAGCGCGATAGCCGCTTCGAGGGGGCTTGGCAAATCGCTTGTGCCTACGATTATCCTCGTCCTCGGCACGTGCGTGTTCCGTATCGTCTGGATTTACACAATCTTCGCGTACTTCCACACTATCCCGTCGCTCTATCTGTTGTACGCGGCTTCTTGGGTAGTCACAAGCACGGCGGAAATAATTTACTTCTTCAACGTGTATAAAAAACTTATGAAAACGGATACGCTGTCTTAAAGCGCGTCGATTAAAAACAAAAAGAAAGGGTTGCGAAAGAAAAATCACAACCCTTTTAAAGTGTTTAAAATATTAAAAAGTGCTTGTATAAGTCGATTATTGCCGTTTAATTATTATCTCAAATAATCCTCCGCCCAAAGTTTAAGCTCGTCGACTGTTTCTCTACGGAAAACTTTACCGTTGATAATGTTTGCGGTGGACGAACAGCTCGGCTTCAAATCGCTTGCCGTATGCCCTAAGCCGCTTCCGCCGGAAGTCGCAAAAAGCACGATTTTTTTATTAGAAGTGTCTATGCTTTCCAAAAAAGTATTGATAATTCTCGGCGCGGTGTACCACCAAACGGGGAACCCTAAGAAGATAACGTCGTATCCGTCGGCGTTTATGCTGCCTTGCATTGCGGGGCGGGCGGCTCCGTCTTTCATTTCCATGGTCGAACGCGATTTATCGTTCGTCCAATCGAGGTCCGCCGCGGTGTATGGGGTTACGGGCTTAATTTCGAATAAGTCGGAACTTGTTGCGGTCGCTAATTTTTCGGCGGCTTTTTTCGTTACGCCGCTTGCACTGAAATATGCTACGAGTGATTTCATTTTTGTACCTCCGTTTATTTTTGTTTTCGGGCGGGCGAAAGGTTTGACTTTTAGCCTCGCTCGTGCTATTATTTGTATTGTAACAGTTAAACTTAACTCTAAGTCAAGCGTTTTAACGAAAAATTTTAAAAAAAGGATAAAAAAATATGTATTCGATAGGCGAAGTATCAAAAAAATTCAATCTTCCGCAGTCGACGTTAAGGTTTTACGACAAAGAAGGGCTTTTAAGAAGCGTAAAAAGAGAAAGCGGAGTCAGAAAATTCGACGACGCGGCAATGGAAACGCTTTTTATGATAGAGTGTTTAAAGAAAGCCGGAATGGAGATAAAGGACATCAAAATCTTTCTCGACTGGGTGGCGGAAGGCAATTCCACGCTCGAAAAGCGGCTTGAAATGTTCAAAGCGCAACGTAAAAAGGTGGAAAAGGAAATAGAAGAGCAAAAAAAGGTTTTGGACCTTTTAAAATACAAATGTTGGTATTACGAAACGGCGGTTAAGGCGGGAACGGATTTGGTTGTAAAGGGAATGTCACCCGATGACATGCCCGAGGATATCCGCGCGCTATATCTTTCTTCGCACGAAATGTAACGTAAGCTGAAAGGTGAAAGTTGAAATATGCGCGCGTTGCGCGCTCGATATTTGCGCCAAGGGCGCAATCGATATTCGCACATAAAGAGCGAGCGAAAGGCGAGTTGAAATATTATATACATTATATATATCCACAATTTTCAACTTTCAATTATCATTTTTTAACTTTGAAACTTGTAGATAATCGACTTATAGAGGGATTTGTTAGGAAAAACACGATAAAAGCATAAAAAAATACGGTTAATCGACCTATAGGTCGATTAACCGTTATTTTTTGCCGTTTCAACGCCGCTGAAACGGTGTTTTTTGAAAGTAAAAGCTTAGCCGAAATAATCTATGCGCATTGCTTTTTTGACGGCTTTAAGCGTTTCGGCGGCTTTCTTTTCCGCAACGGCGCAACCGTCTTTAAGTATAGCCCAGACTTCGTCCGCTTTCTGTTCCCAGATTTTGCGCTTGTCGTAGACGGGCTTAAGCTCGTCCAAGAGAACGTTGAGCAAAAACTTTTTGATTTTAACGTCGCCGAGTCCGCCTTTGCGATACGCCGCTTTGAGTTCGTCAAGGTTCTTAAAGTCGGGCAAGAATTTGACAAAGTGTTCGTCGGTGGCGAACGCGTCAAGGTAGGTGAACACGGTGTTGCCTTCGACTTTGCCGGGGTCCTCTATGCGAATATGGTCGGGGTCGGTGAACATAGACATAACTTTTTGCTTGATTGTCGCAGCGTCGTCCGAAAGGTAAATGCAGTTGCCGAGCGATTTGCTCATTTTTGCCTTTCCGTCCGTTCCCGGTAAGCGGAAGCAGTTTTTGTTCGACGGCAGAACGATTTCCGGTTCGACGAGCGTTTCGCCGTAAACGGAATTGAATTTTCTCACTATTTCCTTACACTGTTCAATCATCGGCGCCTGGTCCTCGCCCGCGGGAACCGTCGTCGCCATAAACGCCGTTATGTCGGAAGCCTGGCTTATGGGGTAGGTTAAAAAGCCTACGGGGATGCTGTTTTCGAAGTTGCGCATTTTTATTTCCGATTTTACGGTCGGGTTGCGCTCCAAACGCGAGAGGGTAACGAGGTTCATGTAGTAAAACGAAAGCTCGGTAAGCTGCGGCACCATCGACTGTATAAAAATGTGAGTTTTTGCGGGGTCTATGCCGCAAGCAAGGTAATCGAGTGCGACTTCTATAACGTTGCTCCTTACCTTTTCGGGGTTTTCCGCGTTGTCGGTCAAGGCTTGCGCGTCCGCAATCATAACGTAAATTTCATCGTATTCGCCCGAATTTTGCAATTTTACGCGTTCGCGAAGCGAGCCTACGTAATGCCCTATATGCAATTTCCCAGTCGGGCGGTCGCCCGTCAAAATTATCTTTTTCATAATAATATTTCCTATAGGTCTTTCATTCCTTATCCCTAATTACCTAAAAGGCGGCTTTTCTGCGCTTTTAAAGCGACCGCTCGGGCGCAGTACGGCAAGTACAGCATCCCTCACGCTCGCAAAAAATCATCAAAAAAATACGCTCTTTTAGGTGCTTCGCATTTTTGCGGATAAAATTTTTGAAAACGATATAAACCGATTTCGTTCCGCAAAAATAATTATTGATAAAGAATTCAAGCCCTCTTATAACTTATGTTTAAAGTTTAACACCGCCCGCGTATTTTGTCAACTAAAAACGCCGTAAGATAAGGCAAAGTGTAAAATTTAAGCCGTTTGTTTTACGCATTTGCGGTAAATTAAAAAGAGGTGTTTTTTATCAATCTTGGTTCGCCGACTACCCACCCGTTCTCGCTGCGTGGCTAACTTGTTTTTGTCCTCGGCAAGGAGGGGGCTCGCTCCGCAAGGCTTTGCCTTGCTATCACGCCGGGGTGGCAAACGCAACACCGTTGCGTTTGGTCGGCTCACATGAGTGAGAGTTTGAGTAAGTGTGGTTCGCCGACTACCCACCCGTTCTCGCCCCCATGCAGTCCGTATAAAGCAAAAAACGCAAGCACAAGGCTCACGTTTTTTACTTGGTAGAGACGAGGGGGCTCGAACCCTTGACCTCACGGATGTGGACCGTGCGCTCTGACCAACTGAGCTACGCCTCCGTAATTACCGAGAATATTTTAGCATAATAAGCTTTTATTGTCAACGTTTAAGCCCGATTTTCTCGTTTTTTGTTGTCTTGCTCATTAGCTTTTTACTTTTCGGCGGCTACACGCGCGATTTTAACCTTTAGGGATAAGGAATGCAATCCCTATAAAAGCCGTCTGCTTTTATAGGGATTGCATTCCTTATCTACTCAATAACTAAAAGGCATCTTTTTCGCGCTTTTTTGTGACCGTTCGATTGGAGTACATTCAGTACGCCTGCCTCACGCTCGCAAAAAATCATCAAAAAATACGCTCTTTTAGGTGCTTTGCATTTTTGCGGATAGAAAAAAGCCGTTTGCGGTTCGGTTTTTGCAAGGCAAACGACCGAAATAGTACTTGACGTACATTGATGGGAGTTTAACGCAATAAAATCGATTTATTGCCGCAAAAATAATTAGTGATGAAGAATGCAATCCCTAACCTTATTTATCAAAACTTGTAAATTTCGCCCCTAAAAACCCTGCAAAACTTGTAAATCTCGGTGCTAAAAACCCTTTAAAACTTGTAAATTTCACGCCTAAAAATATCGCAAAACTTGTAAATTTGGGTGCGAAAAAGTGCTTAAAACTTGTAAATAACCGTTGACAAAAAACTAAAAAACCTATATAATATAAGCGAAAACAACGATTTACCGAGAAAATATATGAGGAATATATAATGGAAAGAACTAAACTGAACGAATTGAAACGTTGGTACGCAAAAAAGAATAGAAAACCTTTGGTAGTGTGGGGCGCGAGGCAGGTCGGCAAAACTTACCTTGTGAAAGACCTTTTCGCGAAAAAGGAATTCAAAAATTTCGTGTATATCGATTTGAAGAAAGACGACGAAGCGAGAAACTTTTTCGCCACGACTTCGAATGCCGAAAAATACTTGGGGTATATCGAAGCGCGATACGGAAAAAAGATAACCGAAAACGTTCCTCTCATATTCGACGAGGTGCAACAATGCCATCAAGTGCTTTCCGCGCTCAAATATTTTAAGCAAGACTACCCGGAGCTTCCCGTAATCGCAACGGGGTCTATGGTGCGGTTGTCGATAAAATACGAGGAAAGCCGCATGAAGGGCGGGGCGAAAGACGAATTTTTGTTCCCCGTCGGCGCGATAGATTCGCTTAACGTGTACCCCCTAAACTTCGAAGAATACCTCTTGAACACTAACAAAGTTTTGTTGCAAAAAATAAAAGAGGCGTATAGGGCGAAAAAGCCTTTGGAGCAGCCCATACACGAGCTTGCGCTTAATTATCTGTACGAGTTTTTGACGGTCGGCGGAATGCCCGAAGCGGTGGATATTTTTATCGAAGAAAAGTCTTACATCGATTCGAAAAACGCCGTAAAGGAAATTTACGACAACTACCTTGCGGATATGGATTCTTACAACGTGTCCTCCGAAACGATATTGAAAACGCGGAACGTGTTTAGGAATATCTTTGCGCAACTCAACAAGGAAAACAAGAATTTTAAGGTAACGCAAATAGATAAAGGCAAGTCTAACCGCGACTATTTTAACGCGTATCAATGGCTTGAACTTGCGCGTATCGTGTACCGCAGTCGCAAAAAAACCGGGCGGGTTGTTTTGCCGCTTATGGAAGAGGACAAGGGGCTTTTCAGACTGTATCTTTCGGACGCGGGCATGTTTGCCTATCAAAGTAAAATCAGCCAAGCCGACTTTTTCGTGAAAGAAAAAAGGAACTCTCTTTCTGGCGTGTTTTACGAAAATTACGTCGCCACGGAGTTTGCTTCGCGCGATATCTCGCTTTTTTACTGGACGGGCGGAAGCAGTCACGAGTTTGAATTTATCGTAGAAAACAACGGAAAAATTTTGCCGATTGACGTAAAGCGCGGTAGCGGAAAGCTCAATTCTTTGGAAGCTTTCAGAAAATCCAACCCTAAGTCCACGGCGATAAAAATATCTACGAACAATTACGGCTACAACGCGGAAAACGATATTTTGACAATCCCTCTTTATGAAGTTTTCCTCTTAGCCGACGACTTGGCGAACAACGTTAGCTTAACGTGATTTTCTGGTTATAAACTCAAAATTTTTACAACAAAAAAGACTGTTTAAAGGGCTAAACAAACCTCTAAAAACAGTCTTTTTTATTCGGTTGTAATTGGTCGGGCTTCAAATTATTATCGTAAATTAAAGCGGTTTATAAAGGCTTGAAAAGTTTTTCCAGCCGGCTGTGTTGTTGTAATAATCGATACATTCGAGCGGAACAAAGACTTCCTTCAAAGTGTTTGTCGCACCCGTAAAAGGCGTGCCGCCGCCGTCGAGAGAGATTTTGCCGTTAAAGGTTATTTTTGTTACGGTGTCGGAAAAGAAAGTCGTACTTTTTACTTTTTGAACGGAAGAGGGGATAACTATCTCTTTTGCGTTTCCGGTGAAAGCGTAGCTCGCGATAGCTTTCACTCCGTCGTCTACGACTATTTTCCCGTCTGCGTCCGGAGCTTGTTTTAAAAGAATGTTATCGAGTATAACCTTGCTTTTGCCGCTCATATAATCGCTTGAAACAAAGGTGTCGTCGCCGACCGTTTCAAGCTTGCCGCCCGCAAAAAACGTATCGAAACGGCTATTTTTAAAGGCTTCGTTGCCGATAGAAGAAACGTTTTTAAGTTCAAGCGATTTGAATACGTTCGTGCCTTCGAATGCGTTGTTACCGATTTTCGTAACCGAATCGTCAAGTCTCAAGTAGACCGAGTGCAGATTGTGCTTCATGTTTTTTGCAAAACCGTCACATATATCGCCGTAAACGTAAAGGTCAACGAGCGGGAAAATATCGGTGGTGTCGCCTTTTTTGTAGTAGATATACACAATCGACTGTTTGCCGCCGATGTGAATTTCACGCACTTTTGTGTCATGCAACAAACCGCTTACGGAGATTGTCGCGTTCGGAGCGGGGCAACTGAATATTTTCAAGGACGTGTTGCCGATAAATTGCGAAGTTTCTATCGTTTTTACGCTTTTGCCGAAATATATTTCTTCGAGATTAGGCATAGCCGAAAAAACGGACGGCGCAAAATAAGTTGCACTTTCGGGGAGTTTTAGCTTGGTTATTCCTTTTATGCCCGAGAGCGAATCTCTCAGAAACGAAGTTAAGTTATTCGAAAATCTTATGTCCGTAAGCGCGGAGTTTGCAAGCGCGTTCACTTGTATTGTAGTGACGCTGTTAGGCATAATCAATTTTTTGACGTTCGTGTTGTTGTAAAGGAAAAATTGACAAACGGCGGTACTTCCCGGGGCAATACGTATTGTTTCGGTCGTAAAGTTTTTCGGTACGGGAATATTGCCCGATATCGTAATTGACGAAAGATTGTCTTTTAATCCCTCAAACGCGTTTTCTTCCGCTTCCGTAACAGAGGCGGGAATATGGATTTTCTCTATCGAGCTTGCTCCATGAAAAAAGTAATTTGATAGTTTTGTTGAGCCGTCTAATATACGCACGCTTTTTAGGCTCGACGGAATTTTTCCTCCGAATATCGTTTGCAAAGGTACGCTGCCGGATTTAATCGTTAATTCTTCTAAATTGTCGAAGCCTTTAAGCGAATCGGCGGCAAGGTCGTATCCGTAAGTTAGCTTTTTTACCTTGCTTAAAGAGGGGAGAAGCGTATCGGAAGGAGAAGAGGAAGTAAGATTGTGTATCGAGATTTCGTCGTTTTCGCCGACGTCTACGCTTGTGATTACGTTGTTTTCGACGTTTACGGGTAATACCGTGTAATTATGTACGTATTTTGCTCCCGCGTACTCGAATTCAATGGTTTTTTCTCCCGGTTCGTCCGTGTCTACTCCGTTCGTTATGGCGTAAGAAATTCTTGCTTCGCGCGTGGTGCCGTCTTTAAGGTTGAGTATCATTAGGTTGTCGTCTGTCGAAATCGACGAATACTGCATGAAAACGCTCGGAATGGGGTATAATGTCGTTATGGATTCAACCTTGCCTTTGTAATAATCGTCCGGGTTGTAAAACTTACCGTCCTCGCCGTATACAAAATACATGTTCCAACGCTGGTTACGGTTGTATCTTTTCTGCAAATAAACCTTAGAATAGTCGCCCATAAACAAGCTTCCGTACTCTGCCCAATAAAACTCTATATGAAGTTCGTAAATAGAGTCTACGTCGAAAGTCCCGTAATTTTTAAGATTGACGTCGATTCCGTAATAACCCTCTTTGTCTTTTCTGTAATTGCTCGCAAGCATCGAAGTATAGAACAATTCGGTTTGCTCTTGACCTAATACGCTGAAATATATGACTTTATTCGCTTCGTCGTTTCTGTCGTAAATCGTCATTATGCCGTCCTCCGATATGGAAATCGAAGTTTTTCTCGCGTCCGGCGCAGGTTCGGTTGTTTTCTTTATGATAAAGTAAACGCCGACGGCAACTCCCGCAACGAGCAAAAATATAAGCAATCGTATCAATGTTTTCTTCATAACGTACCTCTTTTTTCTTCAATTATATTATTTATCTTTCGTTATGTCAACTAAACCGATGTTGTTTTTTCAAATTGCGGCATTTGCCGCATTATTTTTTTATAAAACTTTCATTAAGAATTAGTTGTGTTTTAAAAATTTCTCGGCAAAGCGAAAAAGCCTTTAAATGCCGCGCACCTCTACTTGCTTGACGGTTTTTCTTACTATGGAAGCGTACTTTTCCATAACTTCCTTGCTTTCGGGGGTGAATAAATCTTCTTCGATTAGATTGCCGGAATCCTTGAATTCCTGCAAAAAGTATCTTTTTGCGCCCGCTATCCATTGCGCGATTTTTTCAAAGTCCTCTTCGGTGAAAAGTTCTTTCGGCACGGTCGTACGGAATTCGTAGTCGACGCCGCTTTCCATCAGTATTTTCACGCTTTTTTTGATTTTTTCAACGTCGAGGTTGCTTACGCCCGCCGTTACCGCATACTTTTCGGGCGAATTTTTGATGTCTATCGCAACGTAGTCTACGAGCTTTTCGTCGAGTATTTTTTTGAGCTTGTCGGGGTAGGTGCCGTTGGTGTCGAGCTTGACGGCGTAACCCATATCCTTTATGCGTTTGATAAAGCTTTCGATGTCCTTTTGCATAAGCGGTTCGCCACCCGTTATCGCGACCCCTTCGAGGCGGTCGGCGCGTTCGGATAGAAAGGCGAAAAACTCTTCAGTCGGGATAAAGGTTTTGTCTTGTTCGGTTACGAGCAACGCGTTGTGGCAGAACGGGCAGCGCAAGTTGCACCCGCCGGTGAAAACGGTGCAGGCGATTTTCCCGGGAAAGTCGAGAAGAGTTAATTTTTGCAAGCCTTTTATCATCATAATATATATTACCTCTTTTTTGCCGAAAATGCGGCGGAAATAACCGCAATCCGAATACTTATATATTATCACTTTCCCCGCCGCTTGTCAACGTTTGTCGCTCGGCGTTTTCTTTTTGCAAGTAATCTTTTAAAGGCTTGTGATTTATGGCAAATCCAAAGTCGTACTTTGGATTTGCCGCGTTTTCTCTTGCGGCGTATATATTGCAAATACGCGAATATTTTTGTGAAATTTATGAATTTTTTCTCTAAAATAAAAACAAATTCGGCATTATGTCCGTTTGTAGCGAACATATTGAAAAGCTTTTTAAACTTGAATAACGGAAAAATTAAGGCGAAATCAAGATTTTTGAGCTTACAAAACTTTTAGTTGCGGTATTTGCATAAAACCACAATATGTTGTGGTCAACGAAAAATCGTACTACAAAATATTCCGAAAACCCTTGACATACGGCGGCAAATATGATAGTATATTCAAGCACACGACGAGAGCTTGCCCGAAAACAAGGTAAAAGGAAACAAAGAGGCAAGCCGTAAAACATATAAACGGAGGAGTAGCAATGTACAAAGTAGTCAAAAGAGACGGCAAGATAGTGGACTTCGACATTTCCAAAATCGCCGTAGCAATCACCAAAGCGTTTGACGCGCTTGAAAAGCAGTACGCGCCGAGCGTTATCGATTTTCTCGCGCTCAAAGTAACCGCGGATTTCGAACACAAGATTAAAAACGGCGTTATCGCCGTAGAAGATATTCAGGACAGCGTCGAATCCGTCCTTATTCAGGCGGGATACAGCGACGTAGGCAAGTCCTACATTCTCTATCGTAAGCAAAGAGAAAAAATCCGTAACATGAAGTCTACCATTCTCGACTACAAGGAACTCGTAGACAGTTACGTTAAAGTCGCCGACTGGCGCGTTAAGGAAAACTCCACCGTTACTTACTCGGTAGGCGGGCTTATCCTTTCCAACTCGGGCGCGATTACGGCTAACTATTGGCTCAGCGAAATTTACGACGAAGAAATCGCGAACGCGCACAGAAACGCCGATATCCATCTCCATGACCTTTCCATGCTTACGGGCTACTGCGCGGGCTGGTCGCTCCGTCAACTCATAAAAGAAGGGTTGGGCGGCGTTACGGGCAAGATAACTTCTTCCCCGGCGAGCCACCTTGCCACGCTCTGCAACCAGATGGTAAACTTCCTCGGCATCATGCAGAACGAATGGGCGGGCGCGCAGGCTTTTTCGTCGTTCGATACCTACCTTGCGCCGTTCGTCAAGGTCGACAATCTTTCTTATAGAGAAGTCAAAAAGGCTATCGAATCCTTTATTTACGGCGTAAACACCCCCAGCCGCTGGGGTACGCAGGCGCCGTTCTCCAATGTCACGCTCGACTGGGTCGTTCCTAACGACTTAGCAGAACTCAACGCGATAGTCGGCGGCAAGGAAATGCCGTTCAAGTATAAGGACTGCAAAGCCGAAATGGATATGGTAAACAAAGCCTTTATCGAAATCATGATAGAAGGCGACGCCAACGGCAGAGGCTTCCAGTATCCTATCCCGACCTATTCCATCACCCGCGACTTCGATTGGTCGGATACCGAAAACAATCAACTTCTTTTCGAAATGGCTGCAAAGTACGGCACCCCGTACTTCTCCAACTATATTAACTCCGATATGGAACCGAGCGACGTTCGCAGTATGTGTTGCAGACTCCGCTTGGACCTCCGCGAACTTCGCAAAAAATCGGGCGGTTTCTTCGGCAGCGG
The DNA here is from genome assembly GCA_002405915.1 of Christensenella sp. UBA4636. Classification (GTDB taxonomy): domain Bacteria; phylum Bacillota; class Clostridia; order Christensenellales; family Borkfalkiaceae; genus UBA4636. The sequence goes on along the minus strand of DHMS01000003.1, from coordinate 7,816 downwards.
CGAAAGCACCGGCTCTATCGGCGTAGTTACGATAAACATGCCGAGAATCGGCTACCTTGCGACCGACGAAGCGGACTTCTATAAACGCCTCGACAAACTTATGGATATCTCCGCGCGTTCGCTCAAAACCAAGAGAACGGTTATCACCAAGCTCTTGAACGAAGGTCTTTACCCCTACACCAAGAGATACCTCGGCACGTTCGACAACCACTTCTCCACTATCGGCTTAGTCGGTATGAACGAAGCTTGCCTTAACGCTAAGTGGATAAGAGAAGATTTGACGCACGAAAAGGCTCAGCAGTTCACTAAGGACGTTCTCAACCACATGCGCGAAAGACTTTCCGACTATCAGGAAATGTACGGCGACCTTTACAACCTCGAAGCTACCCCCGCGGAATCGACTTCTTACCGCTTGGCAAAGCACGACGTTAAGCGTTATCCGGACATAATCACCGCAAGCAAGGGCGATACACCGTATTATACTAACAGCTCGCACTTGCCCGTAAGCTTCACCGACGATATCTTCACCGCGCTCGACATTCAGGACGAATTGCAGACTCTCTACACTTCCGGTACTGTTTTCCACGCATTCTTGGGCGAAAAACTCCCCGACTGGAAGGCTGCCGCCGCGCTCGTCAAAAAGATTGCGGAAAACTACAAGCTCCCGTATTATACTCTTTCCCCGACGTACTCCGTCTGCAAAAACCACGGATACCTTATCGGCGAACAGTTCAAATGCCCCATTTGCGGCGAACCCGCGGAAGTTTACTCGCGTATTACGGGTTACTACCGCCCCGTTCAGAACTGGAACGACGGCAAGACCGAAGAGTTCAAGGAAAGAAAGGTTTATAAAGTTCTCGACGCCATTAAAGACGAGGACGCGATACTTTCCGGCAAGACTTCTAAGCCTTGCGCGGCTTGCGAAGCCACCGAAGAACAGCTCAAAGACGGCGAATACAAGCTCATTCTTTGCGCTACCAAGACCTGCCCGAAGTGCGCTATGGTTACGCTTTTCTTGGACAGAGCGGGCTTGACGTACGAAAAGATTTATGCCGAAGATAACGAACAGTTCTTTATCGACCACGGCGTAAAGGAAGCTCCTACGCTTATCGTAGTCGGAAACAACGGTTACGAAGCCGTTGCAAACCCGTCGAATATCCGTAAGTTCATCGACGGAATTACTCAATAACTTGCTTTGCCCGTATAGCTTATAGCGGCAAACTAATTGTAAAAAATGCGGAATAGGGCGGCTTTATTCGTTTGGTTCCGCATTTTTATAAATCCCTACTTGCACTTAGTGCGCATAATATTGTATAATAAGGAAACGATTATGTACGACGTAATAATCATAGGTTCGGGCGTTGCCGGCATGGCTGCCGCGGTGTACGCGCTCCGCAACAATAAATCGACGCTTTTACTCGAATCGTCCGGCGTGGGCGGACAAATAGCTTATTCCGCCAAGGTGGAAAATTTGCCGTCATACCGCACGGTAAGCGGCGCGGAATTTTCTCAAAAAGTCTTTGAACAGGTGCTTGATTTGGGCGTTCGGTTCGAAATGGAAGAGGTTCTCGACGTTGAAAAGAAAGGCGAAATCTTCGTGGTTACGACCGATTACGGCGTTCACGAGGGCAAAACGGTAATCATCGCTACCGGCGTAAAGCAAAAACATATCGGCATCGCGAACGAGGATAAACTTTTGGGCAAAGGCGTTTATTACTGCGCTATTTGCGACGGCGCGTTCTATAAGGACAAGGAAGTAGCCGTTATCGGCGACGGAAACACCGCGCTTCAATCGGTCGCTTTGCTTGCCGCAATTTGCAAAAAGGTTTACGTTTTAACATGGTTCGATAAGTTCTTCGGCGACGAGGGCAATATCGACGCGGTTAAAAAGCTCAAAAACGTGGAAGTTCTCCCCAACACTTCGGTGGTTGACTTTAAAGGCGAAACTTCGCTCGAATCGCTCGTAGTCGAAAACCGCCTTGACAAAACTAAGTTCGAACTTGCCGTTCCCGCGGTGTTCGTCGCGATAGGGCAAATCCCGGACAACAAACGCTTTGAAAAGATAGCCACGCTCGATAAAAACGGCTATATCATCGGCAACGACCTTATGGAAACGGGCGTTGAAGGCGCGTTCGTCGCAGGCGACTGCCGCCAAAAAGTCTATCGTCAGCTCCTAACCGCCATGAACGACGGCGCAATCGCCGCCATGGGTGCGGTAAACTACGTAAACAAAAAGCAATAACCATAGATAGGGATTTCATTCCTTATCTCTAACGATAATTAAAATTCAAGAACGCTTGCAACTTCCCCGTCGCAGGCGTTTTTCTTAGGGATTGCATTCCTTATCTACTCAATATTTTTGCGGCAATAAATCGGTTTTTGCCGTGTTAAACGCCCATCAATGTACGTTGAATACTATTTCGGTCGTTTGCCTCGCGAAAACCGAACCGTAAACGGCTTTTTTCTATCCGCAAAAATGCGAAGCACC
>DHMS01000003.1:0-5239 GCA_002405915.1 Christensenella sp. UBA4636 | reverse complement strand
GAGCGTGAGGCAGGCGTACTGAATGTACTCCAATCGAACGGTCGCGGAAAAGCGCGAAAAAGCCGCCTTTTAGGTAATTAGGGGTGAAGAATGCAATCCCTATGCGTTTTTACTCGATAATCGACTTATAGGCGGGCTTTTGCGTTTTTTATCGTTGTCTGTGTTTTTTGTGTGTTATGCCGTAACAATGGTAGTTTTAAAGCATATTCGAATTTACGAAGAATTTACAAAAACGTTACAAAAATCGGACTGTTGTTTTTGCGAAGATGCGGTAAAATGTTTAATGAAAATTTGAACATATGACAAAAAATAGGCGAATTTAAATAGGAGATTGTTATATGAAAAAAGATTATTGTTAATAATTTTGTGTTGCGTTCTTGTGATATGCGGCGTGGTTACGTCGGTCGGGTGTAGCCATAGCATGAACGATTACTTGAAATACGAATTGCTTATCGACGGAACGTATTCCGTAGGACTAAAGGAAGAGTATCTTGAAAGTTTTACTGTTGAAATAACGAATTCCGGCGTGCCGGTTATCAGAAAACAAACTGTTAAAAAGGGTTGGTTGTACGACAAAGTGCCTAAAAATATTGAAATACCCGAGTCTTATAACGGAAAGCCCGTTACGAAAATTGCCGACTTCGGTTTTGCTAACGGCAATATAGAAAGCATAACTTTTATGGAGGGTGATTTTTCGAGTCCAATTACTCAGATAGGAGTCGCCGCTTTTTACGGCGCGGCTCTTAAGGAGATAACTATCCCTGAAAACGTAGAGGTTATCGAAGAATACGCTTTTTGCGACAATAATCTTAATTCGTTAAAAATTCCCGACAAAACAAATCCCGACGACAAAACCAAAAGGGTCGGGGAATACGCCTTTGCTTTAAATCCTAATCTTTCTAATGTAGATTTAGGCACGGGCATAGATTGCATAGACGTCGGAACGTTTTGCGGATGCGATTCTTTGACTTCGATAGTAATACCTAAAAATATTCGTACATTTAAAAGATATGCTTTCGATTATGATGGGTTACCGGTAAGCGGTTATATGACGCCGATTAAAAACCTTTGCTATGAAGGCGACGATAACGAATGGAAAAAAGTGGATAGTGATATGTTGCCGGGAATTATCGATATTCTCTATTATACTGAGGACGGAGATATTTCGAAATATGTAGAAACCTACCAGTCGATAAAACGGGTGTGGACATGGAAGTATAACCCTGAAAAAAACGCGGATATTTTTGAAAAATTTGAAAAAGAGGTAGAGATTATCGACCTTGTATATGATAACGATAATTCTTTGGAAGGGAAAACGTACCGTTTTTCGCATAGCGATATCGAGATATCGGACAGCGGTTGGAAACAGCTTTTGAAATACGACAAAGACGACAAATTGAATAAGTTGTTATCCGATGACGAAATCGAAATTTTCAGAAAAAGCAACAATAAAGAAGAGTACAAAGCGTTGTATGACGAATACGCTTTGGAAAAATACGGTAACGTATGCGTAGTTTTTGAAAACGGGAAAGAATGTATGTGGCGCGACGGTAAGCCCGACGCAAATTCTTATTCTTATAAATTCGTAAACGGAAAGGTTTATTCTATGTATGATTGGGACGATTATTGTTATTCGTACACCATTACCGACGGCACGTTAATGGAAGATTATGACGATGACCCTTTTTACGATATATATTGTCATAAGAAATTTTATTATAAAGAAACATAAAATTTTTTCCCAAACACAAAAAATGCGGTTAATCGACCTATACGTTGACTAACCGTTATTTTTTTTGCTTTTATGCGATAATCGACTTATAGCGGCACTTTTGCGTTTTCTTGCCGTAAAATTTTTGCAAGATGAAAACAAAACTTGAAAATAATATGAAAGAAAATTCATATTTATCGTGCTGTCGCTTGACAAAAATAAAGCAAAGTGCTAATATATTCTCAAAAATGAAACTTCTTTCACATTTGTTCGTCGGTGGCTAACTAAAAAAGTTCAAAAGAAAAACGTACGGACGAAAGCGAAGGAAAAAGAGGAGTATATGGCAATAGTCGAATTGGAAAAAGTAAGCAGAATTTATGAAAGCGGCGACCACTTGCTCAAAGCTTTGGACGAAGTGGACTTGAAGCTCGACGAAGGCAAATTCGTTGTGGTTTTAGGACCGAGCGGAGCGGGCAAGAGTACGCTTTTGAACCTTTTAGGCGGGCTTGACAGTCCGACGAGCGGCAAAATCGTGGTAGACGGAAAGGACATTTCAAAGCTAACGCGCGACGAGCTTGCGGATTACCGCGCGGAAACGGTCGGGTTTGTTTTTCAGTTTTACAACCTTATCCCGACGCTTACGGTAAAGGAAAATGTCGCGCTCGTATCGGAAATCGCGCCTAAGGCGTTCCCCGCCGAAAAAATGATTGAAGAGGTCGGCTTAAAAGACCATTTGAATAACTTTCCGTCCGAGCTTTCGGGCGGCGAACAGCAAAGGGTATCGATTGCACGCGCGCTTGCTAAAAACCCGAAAATATTGTTGTGCGACGAGCCTACGGGCGCGTTAGACAGCGAAACGGGCGTTCTCGTGTTAAAATTGTTGCTTTCGATGGCTAAAAACTACGGCAAAACGATAATCGTAGTAACGCACAACCAGAACATCGCTAAAATGGCGGACGTAGTTGTCAGAGTTAAAAACGGCAAAATTAAATCGGTCGAAGAAAATTCTTCGCCGATGAGCGCGGACGAGGTGGACTGGTAATGCTGTTAAAAAAGTTATGGCGGACGATGGGGCTGTACAAAGCGCAGTTCATCTCCATGATAATAATGATAGCTATCGGCGTGGGCGTTTTTTGCGGGTTCAATATCGAATGGACGAGCATACGCGACGACACGGCTAAATTCTTTAAAGAAACGGGCTTTGCCGATTACAGAATAGCGAGCAAAGCGGGGTTTAGTAAGGAAGAGGAGCAAAAAATAAAGAATATCGACGGGGTTGACGAAACTTCGCGCTATCTTGCCGTCAACGTGAGCGTCGAAAGCGTAAGCGGCACTTCGCTTTCCTTGACCGTCACCGAAAACGAAAAGGTATCCTTTTTTAAGCTTATAGAGGGCGAAGAATATTCCGCTACCGACGAGGACGGTATTTAGCTTTCTTCAAAGTATGCAAAGGAAAATTCGCTCAAAGTCGGCGACGAAATGAAAATCGCTTACGAATCGTTTACGTTTACGGGCAAAATAAAAGGGCTTATTCAAGCGGGCGAATATCTTATTTGCGTTCGCGACGAAACGCAGCTTATGCCGGACTACAAAAAATTCGCGTTCTGCTACGTTTCCCCCGCGTTCTTCAAAAAGGCGATAGGCTTCGAATACTATCCGCAGATAAACGTTATCTCGTCGCTTGAAAAAACCGAGTTTAAGGATAAAGTCAATTCCGCGCTCGAAAAAACGACGCTCGTTTACACTAAGGACGAAGTGACTTCCTACGCGCAGATGAAAGGCGAAGAGGAAGAGGGCAAAACAATGGGTTCGATTTTACCCGTACTTTTCCTTGCAATTGCCGTTTTGACGATGGTTACGACAATGCACCGCCTTACCGCAAAGGAAAAAACGCAGATAGGCACGCTCAAAGCCCTCGGGTTTAAAGATAAAAGGATTTTGCGGCATTACACTTCTTATGCTTTCGCGATAGGCGTTATCGGTTCGGCAATCGGTATCGCGCTCGGGTTTGCTCTTGCGTACTTTATAATGAATCCGAACGGTTCTATGGGTACGTACTTTGAAATGCCGTACTGGAATTTGACTATTCCGTGGTTCGGTTGGGTGGTTATCGCCGGCATAATCGTCGCGCTTACGTTTATCGGTTTTTTGTCCGTTAAGCAAATGCTCAAAGGCACCGCCGCCGATTCGCTCCGCCCGTACACGCCTAAAAAGATGAAGAAAATCGCGCTTGAAAAAACGCCGCTTTGGAACAAACTTTCGTTCGGCGCAAAGTGGAACATGCGCGATATCATGCGCCACAAATCAAGAACGCTTATGAGCCTTATAGGCATCGTCGGGTGCATGATAATAATCGTCGGCTCGTTCGGCATGCGCGACACCATGAACGGGTTTTTGAACCTTTACTACGACGGCGCGATGAATTATAACACTAAAATTTTCGTTTCCGAAGAGGCGACAAAGGAACAAGTCGACAAAATAATCGAAGATTATAACGGCGATTCGAGCGGCACCGTTTACGTTGAAACGGGCGAAAAAACGATTGCGCTCGACGTGTATACTCTCAAAAACGACAGCGTGCGTTTCCCCGATGAAAACGACAATTTTGTAACGCTCAAAAATGACGGCGCGTATATTTGCACGAGGTTTGCGAAAGAGTTTTCGCTTAAAGCGGGCGACGAAATAGAAGTAAGCCCTTACGGCTCTGATAAAAAATACACGCTTAAAATTAACGGCGTTATCCGCTCCGTTACGGAGAATATAGTCGTGACTTCCGACTACGCAAATTCGCTCGGAATAGCTTTCGACGTCGATTCCGTTTATACAAAAACAGAAAAAGACGGCGTTAAGCTCGGCGGCGGCGTAAAAAGCACGCAGTCGAAAAACGACATAATCGAATCGTTCGACACGTTTACGGAAATTATGAATTTGATGATAGTTATCCTCGTAGCTGCCGCGCTCGTCCTCGGCGTAGTCGTTCTTTATAACCTCGGCGTTATGAGTTATACGGAGCGTTATCGCGAAATGGCAACGCTCAAAGTCGTAGGGTTCAAGGATAAAAAGATAGGCTCGCTCTTAATCGGGCAAAACCTTTGGGTAACGCTCGTCGGCGTTATTATCGGGCTTCCGCTCGGCTTCTTCACGTTAAGGTTCCTTGTCGACGCGCTCGCCACCGAGTACGAAATGCGCGCTATAATAAGCCCGCTCACGTGCATAATCTCTACCGCTCTAATCTTTTTAACGTCGCTTTTAGTAAGCCTTTTAGTGTCGAGAAAGAACAAAAAAATCGACATGGTAGAAGCTTTGAAAGCCGCGGAATAATAAAGAGCAAAAATAAACTAAATTACATAAAAGTCGACCTATAAGTCGATTATCTCTCGATTTTCGCGGGTGAAAATTCCTAAAAAAGATTTTTCGCCCGCTTTTTCGTAAAAAAAAGTTTGCGCCGCTAAGCAAACAACGCCGAGAGGTTGACAATATTCTTATTCGGTGGTACAATAATAAAAAAAAGACCAGCTATGAAAAGTC
>DHMS01000004.1:20910-21847 GCA_002405915.1 Christensenella sp. UBA4636 | reverse complement strand
TCGAAAACGTTAAAAATGCGTTGGAATATTACGAGCGTGCTTTTTACCTCGGAGATATAGAGGTTGTAAAAAAGATAGGCTTCATATACTTAAACAACGAGGAACTGAAAGACGTTCCCAAAGCCATAGAGTGGTACGAAAAAGGATTGAGTCTCGGAGATCATTCTCTTAATTTCGATTTGGCTTACGTTTATCTCAACGACAAGTTCGTTCCGCACGACTACGAAAAAGGGTTGGCATATTTAGCAGATGGCGTGAAACACAACGATCCGGAAAGCCTTTATATGCAAGCCCGCGTATACGAGGAGGGTTGGTACGGAATAGAACCCGACGAGAAGAAGTATATTCATTATCTTAAAAAAGCGGCGTATCTTTGTCAAGACGATGCGTTGCTCGATTTAGGGTATTACTATTACAAAAAAGGCAAGTATGACGACGCGCTCGATTGTTTTGCGCAGTGCGATTTGGATTACGTTGGCGTTTATTGGTGTATGGCGACGATTTACGAAACCCAAAAAGCCGATTACAAAAACGCGCTGTTCTATTATCAGATGGCGATGGAAATGGATTTTCCGGACGCAATCGAAAGAATGGCAGAAGCGTATCTCGGCGACGAGTTAGGACTCGAAAAGGACGAGAAAACCGCCCTTAAACTTTTCAAACGAGCTGCAAAACTCGGAAACGCCGCCGCACAATATAATCTCGGTATGGCGTATGCGTGCGGGTACTACGGCGTGACCGCCGATAGGAAAACGGCACTTCATTGGCTGAAAAAGAGCGTGAAGGGTGAAAATCCGTCAGCGTGTCTGCAAATGGGGCTTTATTACTACTATACCGTCAAAACCGATGCGGCTTATAAAAAAGCCTTTGAATTATTTACCGACGCATACAATCTCGGCGAGGAAGAAGCGATTATCAATATCGGGCTTTGCTATCT
>DHMS01000004.1:0-20805 GCA_002405915.1 Christensenella sp. UBA4636 | reverse complement strand
CAGTTCGGGCGTTGCGTATCACAATCTCGGGATTTGTTACGAAAACGGTTTCGGCGTTAGAAAGGATTGCAAAAAAGCAATCGAAATGTACGGTAAAGCTGTAGAGAACGGCGAAAAAGCGGGGCTTGAAGCAATAAAAAACGTATATTTAAAGATGAATAAATAAAGTCGAAAGCGCGTTTAAAAATCACTAATTATTAGGCATACTTTCAAAAACCGCTTTAAAAGCAAGATTTTGTTTTTAGCAAATGCGCTTACCTTGTGTAGGCGTTTTTCTTTTGTCAATAAAAAAGCGCAAACCACCGTAAAAACGGCAAGTTTACGCTTTTATTGTTTTGAGTAACAAAAATATAACGAAATTATTAAGATTATATCAATTTAATTCTTTTAATATGTTAGGATAAACGTTATCTTCATAGCCTTTGGCTAAATCTTCTTTCTTTATAATGAATGATAATAAGATATCGCTTTCGATATCGCTCCATAATCTTCTTAACATCATTATGTATGACTCGTAATCGTTTTTAATTACGGCTACAACGTTGAGCATCCATTCTTGTTTATATTAATATCCGTTGTAGAAATCGTTTAGCTGTCTGCATATGAAGTTAACAGCCCCGCCTATTCCTTGCAATTCGCCGTTGTTAGCTTCGGAGGTCTTTTGTTTTTCTACAATCAGTATATGCAGTAAAAAATGTTCCAAAAAATTGCAGTAAACCAGTCTATCCGCTTTTTGATATCTAAACGGATTTTTTAAGGCGTACTCATCTTTTGAGAGTAAAATTGCTTTATCCTCGTCGATGTGGTGACAAAATAGACCTTCTTTTGTCCTTGTTACGTTTTTACTTTTGCTTGTACAATATTCGTTAGTAAAGTAGTCGTATTTTGCAGGTCCGTATTTGTTTATTAAGAAGGCAACTAATTCATCGTATGACATTCTCATAATCATACTGTAATAAGCCATACCGGTTTCTCTAACTTCTATCGGCTTATATTCGGTTGATTTAGGAGAAACGGCTTCGATATTTTGACTTTTTGTTTTAGCTTCTTTTGTTGCGTTGGAAACAACGCCGCGTTTTTCGTTAATACGCTCGATTTCTTCTTGAATAATCTGCCCGAACGTTTTATCGTCGACTTCAACGCACTGTTGGGCTGCGACGGATTTGTCTGCAAATGCGTCAAAAACTCTTTGTTTTTCTTCAAGCATGTCCGTGAGTTTCTCGTCGACGGTATTTTCGCACAACAATCTGTAAACAATAACGTTTCTCGATTGCCCCATTCTATACGCTCTCGAAATTGCTTGATTTTCGATTGACGGTTTGAACTGTGGCTCGCAAATTACGACTACAGAGGCTGACTGAATGTTTAAGCCCGTTCCGCCTGAATTTATTTGAGCAAGCAAAACGGTTCCCGCCGGAGCATTGTCGAATTCGTCTATGATTTCTTGTCTGCGGTTTACGTTCACGGAGCCGTTGATTGGATTCAGGCATTTTCCGCGTAAAAACTGATGAATTTTTGCTATTGTATCTAAAAAGAATGAGAAAACAAGGATTTTTCGTCCTTCGGCTTCTGCTTCTTCGACGATTTCTTTTAGTCTTTGAGCTTTGCACGATTTGCTTAAATCGTCTATATTCCAAGATACGCGTCTGGCGTCTTGATAGTTGTTTCCTAAAATCGCATCCTCATATTCAAGTTCTTCTTCGGGGTTTAATGTACACCATTCTTTGCTCTCTATTTTGTCGGGTAACTCCGTAAGTACGTCTTCGCGCTTTCTGCGGTAATATACGGGTGCTATCTTTTGCCTGAATTGCGGTGCGGAAGACATAAACGCCACACTTTGTATCTGCGTGGCGATCGACGGGCTTAATACTCTTATTAGCGAAATCATCTCGTCGACCTTATTTTCTAAAGCCGTTCCCGTCATAAACAGCAATCTTTTCGCATGCATGGCAAGGTTTCTTGTGTTTTCACCTCTTCTGGTATGTTCGTTTTTTATGTAATGGGCTTCGTCGACTACCAAGAGAGAAAATTTATAACCGTCTTCGAGGTTTACGTATTGCGTAGATTCAAAATTAGTAACGGCAACGCCGCCTGTTCTTAACCATGATTTTACCGCGGCGGGTTTGCCGACTCCGTGGATTTTCGTTACTCTTAGTTTACTGTGTTTTGTTACTTCTCTGCACCAGTTTGTAACGACGGACGCGGGGCATACTACAAGAAAATGAGTTGCTCCCGTATTTTTTAAAGAAACCATTGTCGCGATAGCTTGAATGGTTTTTCCAAGACCCATTTCGTCGCCAAGTAAGACTCTTTCTTGATGAAGAGCGTATTTTACGCCCCATTCTTGATACTTTCTCAACGTGCAAAGCAAGCCGTCGGGAAAGAAACATTCGTCTTGAATTTGTCTTGCGAGTTCTTCGGGCAATCCGTAAACGGAATCGTCGGTTCCTAATACGCCCGGATATACTTCTTCGATAACGTTGTAATAACGAATAGAATTTTGCGCAAAATCGTTCCATGCATTATCGGCACTTGCGTTTCTACCTTTGAATTCCTTGTAAATCGCAGTAGAAATCGGTTTGTATTTTGATGATAAAGTGTCTTTTATATACCGATATGCCGTTCTTATTTTTTCTTTTTCTTCGTCGGATAAAAATAACCATTTTACACCGTTGCCGACTTTGTATATTTCGTTAAACGCGTCTTTGACGGCGTTACCGTAATTGCTGTTTAATTCGTCGATTTGCTTAGAATATTCGACTTTTTTCATATACGAATAAATAGCTTGAACGACTTTTGTTGCAGATTTCGATTTGTTATCCGTCGACAACTTGATTTTTAATCCGCTATGTATCTTTTTGGCGTAACTGTCGCTTTTGGCTTTTATTGTATACGCTTTGTCTTGGCTTATTCCGTATACGGACGCAATTTGCGCCATTGACGCACCGAATATATCGGCAATTGTATCAAATCCTGCGTCTTTGAGATATTTTGTTTTAATGCCGGATTTATCCCTTGCAAGCTCTTCCACGGAGATTCCTCTTAAAGAGGTGACTAACTCTTCGGCTAATAATCTGTCTACCGAAACCTTTATTTCCGCTACGCTTTCATCTATCGATTTTTGTATTTCCTCTAATCTTTCCGAAATCTTTTTATATTCGTTATCGTATTTTTGAAAAGGGGATACCAACCCGTTATCCGAAAATACGGTTTTACTTGACTTTTTTAGATATTCCTCATACTTTTTTGTGTTGTTTATAAAATCTTGTTGAATGACTTTGAAGTCTGTCTTGTGAAGATTGCGTATTTGCTCTAACAGTCCCGTAGCGGAAACGGCAAAACTTCCGCTTTTTAGTTCTGAAAGTTTCTCGTATGCTTCTTCTGCCGACGTTTTCTTTTTCTTTGACGAAAAAAGCCAGAAAACGACGTTTGAACCCGTCGACAACGAGGAAATGTATTCTTCGATTGAAGAAGAATTTTGATTATACAAAAGTTCGCAGATATCGGAATATTTCGAAGTTTCTTTAAAGTAGAAAATATCGCTTATAAGGGAAATTGTTCTACTGTCCGTAAAATCCGTTTCTTTTCCGATAAGCCCGTATGTGACGGCGTCGGAAAAGTAGTCGGCGGAGTGAAGCTGATTGATTTGTTGCGTTAAATCGATTTTGCAAGTTTGTTTAAACGAGACGGCTTGTTTTAAACCTGAAAGAAGTTGTTTGAAATAATTTATTTGTTCTTTTGCGTCTTTGTGTTTAAAGTTTTTCGGCATGTTTTTCTCCTTAATGCTCTTTTCCGGTCTTTATATATAAAGAATTTTCAAAAAACTTTTCGTTTCGATACGCTAATCGAGTAGCCAGTCGATAACGTTTTTGACTTCAATACCTTCGTAATTGCCGAGCGTGAATTTGTCAAGCGTTAAAATGATTTTCGGAAAGTTGTTTTTAATCATTTTTAGCGACGAAATTTCTCTTTCGAAGGTCGATTGCTCTAAAAGAGAGGCGGATACTTGAATATACTGCGTAACGTCGCCTTTTTTAGCGACGAAATCGACTTCCTGAACGCCGATTTTACCTACGTATACGGTAAATCCGCGACGTAAAAGTTCAAGGTAGACGAGATTTTCGAGAGAATAGCCTAAATCAAAATTTCGTTTAGGCAGAAGATATCTTCTTAAACCCAAATCGACGATATAGTATTTGCCGTTTTGCTTTAAAATCTGTTTTCCGCTTACGTCAAATCGCTCCGCGGGGTAAAAGATAAAGGCTTCCGTCAAAGCCTCGATATAATCGTCGATTGTGTTTTGAGATACTTTGCGTCCGCTTGAAATGATATAGTCGGTTATGCTTTTTACCGATACCGGGCTGCCTATTACGCTTGCAAGGTATTTTGCAATATTTTTCAGTAGAGCTACGTCGTTTATTTTTCTTTTTACGCCGTCTTTCTCTTTTCTGTTTTGGCGTTCTTCTATGTCTTTTACGATAACCGTGTTGTAGATACCCTCTATATACGCTTCCGTAAGTTCCTCGCTATCCGGAATAGTTGAAATATAGGGGAACGCGCCGTTCTTCATATATTCGGCAAGCATTTTTTCCTTGTCGGCATTGTTTTTTGTTTGAATGTATTCTTTGAACGAAAACGGAAGCATTTTTATTTCGACATATCTGCCGGAAAGAAGTGTGGAAAGTTCGCTTGACAAAAGATAAGAGTTGGAGCCGGTTATATAAATATCGACGTTCTTTTTGACGTATAAGCTATCAACAACCTTTTCAAAACCGTCCACTTTTTGTATTTCGTCTAAAAAGATATATGTTGTTTTGTCTTTTTGAAGTTTTTCGATAAGGTGGTCGTATAAGATTTTGTAATCGAGCAACCGCTCGTTTTCGAGTTCTTCGAAATTGACTGAAACTATCTGTTCGCTATTAACGTCGTTTTTTAACAAGTATTCTTTGTATAAATCCAAAAGCGTGGATTTTCCGCAACGGCGTATCCCCGTGACGACTTTTATTACTTGTTTATCTTTCCAAGCTATCAATTTTTCTAAATATTCTTTGCGTTCTATCATAATTACACTCCGTTTGATTGTCTTAATTTTAACAAACTTTCTTTTATTTGTCAACAGAATTTGCCGAGGCGGGAAAATTTGTAAGAATTTTGGGGTGAATTTTCCGAGATGGGAAAATTCGGTGAGAATTTATGTAAAGTTTGCCGAAACGGGAAAATTTAAAAAAACAATAAAAATTCCGCAAAAGTTTATAAGTGCGCTACAATAATTGACAAAAACCGCCGCTTAGAGTATACTCTTAGGGTGCTTTGGCGCAAAAAACAAAAAGGAAAACGACATGAAAGAAAAAGTTCTGCTCGGAATGAGCGGCGGGGTGGACAGCTCCGTTGCGGCGGCTCTTTTAAAAGACGCGGGGTACGAAGTTTTCGGTTTGCATTTTTCGCTTACCGGAAAGCAAGAGGACCTTTCGGACGTAACCGCCGTTGCAGAAAAACTTAATATTCCGCTTACCGTCAAGGACTTTTCTTCGGTTTTTAAAAGGGAAGTTTTCGACCCGTTCATATCGTCGTACAAAAGCGGAAAAACGCCTAATATCTGCGTTGAATGTAACAAGCATATAAAGTTCGGCGAAACGTTTTTAGTTGCCGACGAGCTTGGCTGTAACTTCGTTGCGACGGGGCATTATTGCACGATAATCGACTTATACGGGCATTTTTACCTTAAAAAAGGCGAGGACAAAAACAAGGATCAGTCGTACTTTTTGAACGGCGTTACGGAAGAAAAACTTAAACGGGTTATCTTTCCGCTTGCAAAGCTCAAAAAGGAAGAAGTGAGAGAAATTGCCGAAAAGAGGGGGCTTGTAACCGCGCACAAAAAGGGAAGCTCCGACGTCTGCCTTGCTGGAGAGCGGAACTTCAAGGACTTTCTGCGCGATTATATCCCTCCGAATCCCGGAAAAATATTAAGCGAAACGGGCGAAGTCGTGGGAAAACACGACGGTTTGTTTTCGTACACGCTCGGGCAAAGAAAAGGGCTTAATTTAGGCGGAAGAAAGGGCGAAGAGGGCGGCAGATGGTTCGTTGTGGGCAAAAATCCCGACAAGAACACGCTCCTCGTTTCTCACGGCTCCGAAAATTCGCTTTTTACAGACACCGTTTTCGTTGAAGATTTCTGCTTTATAAACGGATTTCCGAGCGAAAAAACCTTCCGTTGCACCGCTAAAACCCGCTACCGCGAAACCGATACGCCCGCGACGGTTTTTGTCGACGGAAATAACGTGAAAGTTGTTTTCGACGAACAAAAGCGCGCCGTCACCCCCGGACAATACTGCGTTTTGTATCGGCTCGGCGGCGATTCGGACGGCACCGTTATCGGCGGCGGAAGAATAATTTGAAAATTGAAAGGTGAAAGTTGCTCTAACGCCGTATAGCGGCACATTTTGCCACTGCGTGCGCCGGTGCCCTCAGTTACGTACGTTTTAGTACGCGCCTGTCGGTCGCCGTCACCAGCTGTGTCAAACTGCACCACTCTCCGCCGTTAGGGAGGTTGAAAAATAAAGATATAAAAAAATAATAATCCGCATCCTTCAATTTTCCATTTTCAATTTTCAACTTGCTTGATATTCACGCTCCGCGTGAGCGTGCTTTTACAAAACAACATAAAGGATAAATATTAAAAATGAAAGATATAAAAGATACGCCGAAGCTGACATTCGGTCAAAAAATGAAAAAACTTTGGAACTACTTTACTACTTATGAAAAAATTTGGTTTTTAACAATCCTCGTATTAGCCGTTGCTTTTAGCTTTATATTCCCGGAAACCGACGACCCCGACTACACGCTTTCGATAGATAAGTCGACCTATAACGCCGTTAACGATACTTTTGACACGCTTGACTTTACGGGAACGGACGGCGAATTCGTTATCGAAAGCATTATAATAAACGGCAAAAAACACGATATTTCTTCGTTTACGAAATACGCGGAATTCACCGTTGACGGAAGCGACGAAAAAACGCTTACCTTGAAACTCGGCAAGGGCATGACTCTTGACAAGGACAGTAAAATCTCGCTGATTTGTTATGAGGACAGCGACGGCGGACAATGGGTTGTTTCCGCAACGAATGAGAGCGGCAACAAATTGTTTACGACGGACGTCGCTCTCGAAGTGGGCGACGGTGACGGATACTCGGTTACTCAAAATCCGCTCGACTATATGATAGACGTAAGGTGGATAACGTTTTTATACCTTATGGACGTTATATTAAACGTTGCGTGCGAATTGCTTATTTCCAAGCAAAGCAAATGGAACTTTATCGTTTCCCTTGCCGTCGAAGTCACCGAAATTTTGATTTGCATATTCTGCATGTATCGTTTCGCAACGATGGTCACTACGCTTTTCTTCTGGATTCCGTGCGACATAATCAGCTTTATCGTTTGGCATAAACACCCCGACGAACAAAAAGACGAGCTTACAGTCGTCAAAAAACTTACGCCTTTGCAGGACGTTTTGATTGTTCTCGGAATAGTCGTCTGGACGCTCGGCATAGGTTACTTGCTCACGCTCATAGAAGTCGAAGGCGGCATTTTCGCAAACAACGTCGCGCTCAAAAATATCGTTTGCTATATAGACGCTTGCGCTTCGGCGGTAGGCATAGCGAACGGGCTTTTGATACTTTTCCGTTACCGCGAACAGTGGATAGCCTGGTACATTTGCGCCGCGCTCGAAACGGTCATCAACATTATGGCGGGGCAGTGGATACTTCTCGTGCTTAAAGCCGGGTACTTCACAAACACCACTTACGGCTACATAAAGTGGACGGAATACATAAAGCGGCACAACGTGCGCGTTGTCAGTTCTAAAGACAAAAAGCTTGCATAAGTATATACAATTCTCACAAAAACTTCCGTAAGGCTTAAACGCTTTTCGGAAGTTTTTTCATGCCGCGATAAAGCAAAAAGCCTAAATAGGCAATGCGAAAATTTGCCGTAAAAAATTTTTTTCGAAAGGTTTTTAACATAGTTAAAAGGGCAAAAAATAGAGAAAGATTGTAAAATTTACTATTGACAAAGCGTAATTTAGATGTTAAAATAAAAAAAAGTCTTTTCAAACGGTAAGGAGGAAAAGCAAATGAAATACAACATTGCGATAGTCGAGGACGAGAAAGCGGCGCGCGACGCGCTCGAAGAGCAGATTGCGGAGTTTGCAAAGAGAAACAAAAACGCGGAATTCGAAGTAACGCATTATCCGAATGCCGTTGATTTTTTAAATAAGCCGTTCGATAAGTTCGATCTTATTTTTCTCGATATCGAAATGCCGGAGATAAACGGAATAGAAGCGGCGAAAAAGATACGCAAAAAGAACGAGGACATAATGATTGTTTTCGTGACGAACATGGCACAGTACGCGCTTGAAAGCTACGAAGTGCATGCCTACGATTTTATCTTAAAGCCCGTAAATTACGACAGTTTTTCCATTAAGTTCGAAAGGTGCGTGAACGCCTTGGCGCACAAGCTGATGAAGAAGGAGATAGTTCTCGTTTACGGCACCGCAAAACGCAAAGTCGACGTCGGCGACATAACTTTTATAGAGTCGAGCAATCATAACGTTATCGTTCACTTTATAGGCGGCGAATTCCGCATGCGGTCTACTCTTGCGAGCTTTGAAAAACAATTACGCGGCTGCCACTTCGTATATTGCAACGCCTGCTATCTCGTCAACCTTAAGTGGGTAAAAGAACTTAAAGGCGATATAATTATCGTGGGGGATAGCGAACTCCGCATAAGCCACCTTAAAAAGCCGTCTTTCTTGTCGGAATTCGCAAAGTATATCGGAGGTACCGTTTAATGCTTGCTTCCATTCTCGACGTTACCGTTATGACGATTGAAATACTTGCGGCGGAATTCGTTTTTGCTCTCGCTCTCGAACGGCGCAAGCAGTTTTGGGTCAGATTTTTGGGTTCGGCGTTCATGTGCCTTGAAATAGTGTGGCTTATTATCTTCATGTACTGCAAGATAACCGACAGTTTCTTCGTTTACGACAGTACGACCGCGCCGGGCGAATCTGTTTTTAAATTTTTCTTCTTTATAGCCGTGTTCGCTATGTCGATTGCATGTATCGCGTTTTCGTTCGACCGTTCTATCTGGGTAATACTTTTTTACTGCTCGGGCGGGTACGCCGCGCAACATATAGCCAAAAACGTTACCAATATACTGAAAACGCTGCCGAGAATTTCGTTTTATTGCGCCGAATATTCCTTTTGGTTTCCGTATCTTTTAGAAGCTTTGGTATGCGCGATTGTTTATTTGTCCGTTTACTTTCTGCTGGTCAGAAACAAAGTTGTGTACGGTTCTAAGCGCGGAATGAAAACAAGGGTATTCGTGTCGCTTTTCGTGCTTATAATTTGCGTGGGGATATCGAGATTCAGCGCGGATAATCCGGAAAGGAATTTTGTCGCGGTTATCGCGGAAAGTCTTTACGCAATAGTAGGCTGTTCGCTCGTTCTCTTTATTTTGTTTATAATCGACAGAAGCGAAAAAACGGAAAACGAAGTCGAAACGATGACGGAGCTTTTGCGAAGAGAACGAGAGCATTACAAGCTTTCAAAAGAAAATATCGAACTTATAAACATGAAATGCCATGACTTAAAGCATCAGATTTCCGCACTTAAAGGCAATTATTCCGAAGATAAGATGAAAGAAATCGAATCTGCCGTTATGATTTACGACGCGACCGTTAAGACCGGCAACGACGTTTTGGACGTTATACTGACCGAAAAAAGCCTGTATTGCGAAAAGAACGGAATAAAGCTTACTTGCCTTGTCGACGCAGGCGGACTTTCGTTTATGGATAATATGGATATTTATTCGCTGTTCGGCAACGCGCTTTCAAACGCAATAGAGTGCGCGCGCAAAGTTACTTCTTCCTCGCGCAGAATAGTTACGGTAAACGCCCGGACTTTCGGTAACTTTTTTTCCGTTCATATAGAAAATTATTACGACGGGAATATTGCTTTCGAAAACGGACTGCCCGTAACCGACGGCGACAAAAACTATCACGGGTTCGGCATGAAGAGTATGAGCTACATTGCAAAATCATACGACGGGCAGATGAGCGTAACCGCGAAAGACGGTAAATTCAGTCTCGATTTCGTCTTCCCGCTCGAAAAAATTTAAAATATCGACTATAAAAGCACGCTTTCGGGCGTGTTTTTTTTGCTTACCTATCCATTTACGCCGTTTCTAACTCTAATTGCGACAACCCTATTGACAAGGGGTAAAACCGATGTTAAAATAGGCGCGAAATCGGGCAATCTGCAGTACGCCCGAAAAAAATAACTTCGGTCGCGCTATTCTTTCAACGAAAATTTTCGCTTATGAAGAGGCGTGAAAAAGGAAACGTATGCAAACAATAATGCAAAAAATCAAAAGCTTTTTGAGTAAAAAAGCCCCGGGTTTTTATGTCGGAGCAGCGGGAGCCGTCATTGCTTTGGCTTTGTTTATAGCCTACTTTGTCGGTTACTCGTCGTCCGAATACTTTTATCCGGGGGTTCCCGTGCTTTTTGCCGCGTCGTTTTTGTCGTTTGCCGTTCTTGCGGCGTTTAGAAAAACCTCGGCTTACGCGCCCGCGGCTTTGGGCATTTTGGCTTTCGCCGGTCTTTGCTGTTATTTTGCCAACATTCATGTCTACCTTGCGCTTGCTTTTTACGACGGCGTAAGCTTAGAAGCCATTTTAGGTCTTAGCCCCGCGTTCTACGTTACGGTTATACTTTCGCTCGTCGTAACAGTACTCGGTAACGTAAGCGCATACATGAAGCAAAATAGAGCGGCTTTTACAGATTCAAACAAAAAGATGTCTACGGAGGCAAAGTGAAATGAAAGCAAATAAGTTAGTTATCAAAATTTTTATAAACATATTCGTTCTTTTGTTCCTGCTTATCACCGCCGTATCGAGCGTCGCAAACGCCTATATCGCTTCGCTTAACGCATTTTTCGGCACGACTTCCGAAAAAGCCGTGAACGTAGACGACGAAGATTTCGACTCCGAATATTTTAAATCGTCTTTCGTAACGGCGGACGGCGAATATGCGGACGATTCGCTTTTCGATTACGATTCGCGCGTGGCTACGCAGATTATGAGCGAAAGCACCGTTTTGTTGTGGAACGAAAACAAAGCTTTACCGTTAAACGAAGGTTCTGCCGTCAGCATGTTCGGCAATTCATCCGTCAATATGGTCTACACGGGTTCCGGCTCGGGTTCCATAAACGTTTCGAAAGCGGTCAATATGAAGGACGCGCTTACCGATAACGGATTTAAAGTCAACAACGATTTGTGGAATTTTTATAAGGACGGCGAAGGCAGCAAAAAAGCCGGTTACGGAATAACGCAGGCAGGCGGCGGCGATATGTCCGGTTACGTCATGAACGTAAAGGAAGTTCCGTCAAGCGTTATAAAAAGAAATTCTTCCTTAGTCGCGACTTTCGCTAACTATGGCGACGCTGCGATATTTATGTTCGGCAGAAGCGGCGGCGAGGGTAAGGACATTCTGAGTAAAAACAACCCCGACACCATAGACAGCAACTACTTGCAGTTTTCCAAGGAAGAAATCGATGTTCTCGATTATATGATAGAACTCAAAAAGGCGGGCGTGTTCAAAAAGATAGTGTTTCTCATAAACTCTGCGAACGCCGTGCAAATGGATAAAATCTGCGCGTATAAAGGCGATATCGACGCATGCCTTTGGGTCGGTCAACCGGGCGCGGGAGGCACGCCCGGAATTGCCAAAATTCTTTGCGGGAAAGCAAACCCGTCGGGCAGGCTTGTAGACACGTATTGCCTTAACAACCTTACTTCCCCGGCGATGGTCAACATGTATTCTCAACAGTGGACTAACGCTTCTTCCTACGAACTCGGAGGAACGCAGAAAACTTCTATGGTTTACCAGGAAGGCATTTACGTCGGTTATAAGTATTACGAAACGAGATATGAGGACGTAGTTCTCGGGCGCGGCAATACCGCGGATTATAAGTATACGGACGACGTTGCTTATCCTTTCGGTTACGGTCTTTCCTACTCCGAATACGAAACGAGCGATTTCGCCGTAGAAAAGAACAAGGACGGTAACTATGACGTTACGGTTACGGTAACTAACGTAGGCGGCACTGCGGGCAGACATGTTGCGCAGGTATATTTGCAGAAGCCTTACACCGATTACGACCGCGAAAACGGCGTGGAAAAGTCTGCCGTAGAACTTGTGGGCTACGCAAAAACGGGCGTTCTTGCGGCTAACGGCGGCAAGGAAACCTTGACGATAACCGTAGACCACAACGACTTCAAATCCTACGATTCTAACGGATACAAGACTTACATACGCGAAGCGGGCGACTATTATCTCACCGTCGCCGAAGACGCGCATAACGCCGTAAACAATATTCTCGAAGCAAAAAGCCAAGGCGGTATAACCATAGACAAAAACGCTATGGTGGGTTCGGGAAATAAAAACTTCGTAGAAAAGATAAACTTCGATACGCTTGACAAGGAAACTTATTCCGTTTCTCAATACACCGGCGTAAAAATCACAAATCAATTCGATTTTGCCGACGTAAACAGAAACAGCGAAGTAGGCGAACAAAAAATAACTTATCTTACGAGAAACGACTGGAAAGGAACTTTCCCGAAAGAATATCAAAAACTCAGCCTCACGGACGAGATGTTCGCGCACCTTGCTTACAAGCGCGACTTGTCCGAGGCAAAAGCCGACGCGGACGAATACTATAAAACGCACGACGCTATAAAGTACGACCAAAAGAACGGCACAAAGCTTATAAACCTTCGCGGCAAGGATTACGACGACCCGGAATGGGATAAGCTTCTCGACAACATGACTTGGGAAGACCAGGCTCTTTTGTGCGCGAGAGCATATCATGCAACCGAAAGCGCGACGAGTATCGATATGCCTTCTACCGTTATAGAAAACGGACCTTTGGGCGTTTCCGTTACATTCTCCACGTTTAGTTCTCGCGGCGCGATGGGCTGGCCGTCCGCTTGCAACAGAGCCGCTACGTTCAACGTTAAACTCAACGAATTGATGGGAAAAATGTTCGGCGAAGATTTGCTCCATACCGACGTAAACGGCTGCTTAGGATACGGGCTTAACATGCACCGCACGCCTTACGGAGCGAGAAACTTCGAGTATTACGCGGAAGACAGCTTTTTGTCCGGCGAAACTTGCAAGTACGAAACGCTCGGCGCGCAATCAAAAGGCGCGATTATTCAGGTAAAACACTTCGTCGCAAACGACTTCGACACCGTAAGAAACGGAACGAGTACTTGGATGAACGAGCAAACCATGCGTGAAATTTATCTATCGCCGTTTGAAACGGAATTCTGCGAAGGCAAAGCCCTTTCCACGATGGTTTCCACCGCGCGTATAGGTAACGAATGGGCGGGCGGAAGCTACAACTTGCTCACTACCGTACTCCGCGGCGAATGGGGTTTTAAGGGCTACACGAGTTCGGACTACACGGCTCTTACCCGTTACGACAATAACTCCTATATCGGCATACAGGCGGGTTGCGACACGTATGACGCTCCGCAGTTCAACGGCGAAAACCAATACGGCGCATACAAAAACGATAAATATTTCCAATACTATCTGAGAACTTCGGCTAAGCGTATAGCTTGGGCGGTGCTTCAATCGAATGCGATGAACGGATTTACTCCGTCGACTACTACCGTTAAAGTTTTAACCTGGTGGCAGACCGCGCTTCTTTCCGTACAGATTGCCGCGCTCGTAATTTCCTTGGCTCTCGTGGGCATTTTTGTGTACATCACGATAAAAGAGAAAAAGTTAAGCGGAGGTAACCGTGCATGAAAAAAAGTTTTATAAAGATTATTTCTTGCGTATTGTGTCTATGTTCTCTCGTTGCCGTCATGTGCTTTTCGGGTTGCGCGGGTAAGGACGATAACAAATTTAACCATATCGTCGACCCTAATCCTTTAGGCGGTGAAAAACTTCTTGACGACGGCGGAAAGATAAAAAGCCAGGATTCGGCATTTGCTTTTACAGGCGTTGAGTTTGAAGAAAAGGACGAACATATTATTTCTTTCGATACAGACGCGGATAAGATAGAAGCCGACGGCATAGGGCAAGGCGAATGGAAAAACAGCGACCAAGTATTCAAAAGATACCAGATTACCGTAAACTCAGCCAAGGCAACGGTAACGTTTAAGCTCGATTTTTCCTCTGCGGAAAATACGCTCGATGTCGGCATGGCCGTAAACCTGATTGCAAGTCGCGGTTCGGTTCTTCTGTCGGTTTCTACCGATAAAGAAAAATGGATAGATATCGGTTACAACACCGAGGACGGTATTCGTTGCGACGCAAAAGTTCATCTCGAAGAACTCGGCGGTAAAAAAGTCAGCGATAAAAACTTATACAGAATGTATTATCTTTTAGGCGAATACCTCGGCGAAAGCAAAATTTTGTATGTAAGAGCAGGGTTCTCTCGCGATTATTTTCAGGGTCCTTCCGCTGCGGATAATAACATGGGCGCGGACCTTATAGGTTATATCTGCTACTACGATAAAATTAAAATCGTCGGCAAGACGGTATAAGAGGTGATGTTATGAACAATAAAAATATCGTTCGAAAAATAGTTTCTTTAATTATCTGCTTGTCGGTGTTTCTCTCGGTAACTTCGTTTATCGGTTGCAACAAAAAGGACGGCGCGGTAACTCTTGAAGGAATAAAAGTACAGGTCGAACCTTTAAAAACCGAGTATTATGCCGGTGAAAAGTTTGATAAAAAAGGTTTAAGGATAGTCGCTTTCTATTCCGACAGGAATGCCGAAATGGTTCACGGCTGGACATATTCTCCCGCCGAGGAATTGACGGAAGAAAATAATACGATAACAATCTCTTACACCGAAAACGGCGTAACGAAAACTTGCCTTCAATCGATAAAGGTTTTATCGGAAGACGGTAAGGTTGTCGGAATAGACCTTGTTGCTCCGCCGACGAAACTTTCCTATCTCGAAGGCGAAAGCTTTTCTCTTGCGGGCGCGGAAATAAGGGAATTGAAAAAGAACGGCGAACACGGAATAAACGTCACCGATAAAGTGACTGTCGAGCCGTCCGCTCCGCTCACCGTCGAAGATAAAGAGGTAACAATTTCTTACGCTTACGGCGAACGGACTTTCACCGTAAAACAAGCAATAACCGTCGAAAAAGCCGCGATATTTACGTTGACGCTCGGTAACGGCATGACTTTTGCCGACGGGACGAAAACGGCTAAGCTTAAAGAACTTTCCGCTTTGCCGGAAGTAAAGTTCGCGGACGAATCGGTCGATATAGCGAAGGTTTACTATCTTGCAAGCAACGGTTCCGCTTGGAAAAACGGCGAATTCAAGATGCCTGCCGAGGATATTACTCTCGATTACGTTTCGGTCGTCAATCCGTATGTCGGCGGTAACGGTTATGCAAAATCGCTCGCTATCGAAAAGGGACAGTATCTTATAGGCGACGGCGGACTTGCTCAGCAACCGAGCGGCGTATCGTTTGATTCGAAAGGCTCTATTTGCGCTATCGGCGGTAAGCTTGCTCAGCGTTACAATTTGCCGAAAGTGGTTGACGGGTATCCTTTCAGGTTGCAGACTACGCCGAAGCGCGCAAGCAATACCGAATATACTTACGATATCGAATATACTTTCTATAACCTTAGCGATAAAGAAGTTACGATAACCGTTTACCAGATAAACTCCGGCAATAAAACCGAAGGTTGCGTATCGGATACGGTAACGCTCGCGGCGGGTGAAACTAAAACTGCTAAGCTTAAACAAGTCGGTTTTGCGGGCGTAAACAACTTCCTCACGTATTTTGTCTTTAACGGCGTGACGGCGGACGTTTTACCGATAGCCATAAGCACGTATATAACGCCTGTGGCGGTAACGGCAGCTTAATTGTGAAGTTGTCCGCAAAACAAAAAACGCCCGTTTAAGGGCAAAATAAGGCTCACACATTTATATCTTCCTTTTTGTAGTCGGCGGGTTTACCCGTCGGCTACTATTTTTGCGTAAAAAGAAAACGGATAACATTTAAGCGCAAGAGTGCAAGCATTGCATTCTCGTGTGCAAGTTTTAATTTTTGTGTGCAAACTTGCGTTTTTAGTGTGCAAGTTTTAATTTTTGTGTGCAAACTTGCCCAAGTTGTGTGCAAACTCACAAAAACAGTGTGCAAACTTGCACTTTAAAGTTGAAAGGTGAAAATTGAAAGTTGAAAGATGCGCGCGTTGCGCGCTCGATTTTTGTGCCTATGGCACAATCGATATAGCCGCTAATGCGGCTCGATATTTGCCGTAGACGGCAATCGATATTCACGCGAAGCGTGAGTGAGAAAGGGGCGGCACACTCTAAATTTTTAGCATACGAAAAACCGCACGCCTTGGGTTTTCTAAGGCGGCTGCGAGTTTTCTTGCGATAGCTTTTGACAAATCGAAACTTTCGTGCAATTGCTCCGCTTAGCGGTCGTCACGCCACAATTTAAAGCATACGAAAAACCGCACGCCTTGGGTTCCCTAAGGCGGCTACGAGTTTTCTTGCGATAGCTTTTGACAAATCGAAACTTTCGTACAATTGCTCTGCTTAGCGGTCGGCACACCACAATTTTAAGCATACGAAAAACCGCACGCCTTGTTGCCTCAGCGTACGGTTTAAGGAGAAAAGAGAGTGAGTGATCTATATTAGAAACAATCTTTACGATTGCGGTGTGAACGGGATTGCCTCGCCTTTGCTTTCGCTCGAGTGAGGCAACTGAGGAGAAAAGAAGTACGTCTGATTGAGGCGTTGCAACCTCAATCGACACCTATATAATATAGCTGTAACTTAAAACGTAATTTAAGAACAATATCTTTTTTGAAAATTTTTAAAAGATTTTGTTTTTCCCGCATTCCGTCAAGGATTTTTGCGTTCTAATCGAACGAAATTTTTAAAGAAAATTTTTTAAAAAACCACTGTGAACGAAACTATTCCGTTCTCGCATTTCGCGGTAATTTTGCCTTTATGCGCGTCGACTATCGCTTTGACTACCGAAAGCCCTATTCCGTGTCCGCCGGTCGCCGAGTTGTGCGATTCGTCCGCGCGGTAAAACCGTTCGAAAAGTAGATCGAGGTTGCCGTCTTTCGTCGACTTTGACGGGTTGGAAATTTTCAAAACAATTTTCTTGTTTACTTCTTCGAGCATTATTTCGACGTAGG
Source organism: Christensenella sp. UBA4636 (assembly GCA_002405915.1). Classification (GTDB taxonomy): domain Bacteria; phylum Bacillota; class Clostridia; order Christensenellales; family Borkfalkiaceae; genus UBA4636. Next base: position 3,553 of record DHMS01000004.1, on the reverse strand, counting down.
TTTCGGGGTCGGAATACTTGACCGCATTGTCGACGAGCAAGGCGACCATTCGCCGTATGAGTTGTTCGTCACCGTTATACGTGATTGCGGGTTGAACGCTTGCGATAAGCCGTTTGTTCTGAGCTTGGCAAACAGGCAAAAACACCTTTCCTTCTTCCTCTACGGCGTCGGAAATGCAGAACTCCATCTTCTTGTTCAGCCCGTCGCTTTCTTCCATTTTAGCGAGAAATACGAGCTTCTGCGTAAGCTCCGCAAGGCGTTTACATTCTTCCTTGATACTTTCCGTCCATTCGCTGCCGTTTCCTTCCATTTCGATGACTTCCGCGCTTGCGGCGATTACCGTAAGAGGGGTTTTAAGCTCGTGGCTGGCGTCGGTTATGAATCGTTTTTGCTTGGCGTAACTTTCTTCAATCGGTTTAAGCACTATTTTGGAAAAGAACAGCGTTAAAAAGAGGACCATCAAAAGCCCCGATAAGCCGACGATGAGCGTTATCTTCAAAACTATTCCCGCGCGCTGAAAATTTTCTTTGCAGTCGATGAAAAGGTAAAGCGTTCTTCCGTCGTTTTTACTCATCGTATCGAAGCGGAATGTGCCTTTATAACCGGATTTTTTATTCTGCGCAAAAAGTTGCTCTGCGAGAGCCGTCGCTTTCTGCGGCGTCATCGTCTGACTGTCGACGTAAGGATTGCCGACGGTGTTGACGAGTTCGCCGTTTTCGTCTAATAAAACGGTGAAGTATCTTCCGGGCAAAGAATCGCTGTATACGCCGCTACCCCATATTCCGCCGCTGTTTGACTGCGAACCTGACATATCGGGCGCAACGCCGCCGTTTTCTTTCAGAATATTCATAAGCTCTAAGGTGTAGTGCTTCATGTTAAGCGTGTTTATTGCGTTTATTCCGCCTACAAGTAGGATAAACACGCCGAAAGCGACGCTCATAGCTGTAATTATGAATTTACGGCGGAGGGTTTTTATCATTCCTTAGTCTCCAGCAAATAGCCGAGGTTTCTCACGGCTTTTATCTGAACGGTGGAGCCTATAAGCGAAAGTTTTCTTCTCAGATAGGAAATGTACGCCCAAACGACGTTTAATTCCGATTCGCTGTCGTAACCCCAGATTTTTTCCATAAATCTCTCGGTAGAAATAAGGTTGCCCGGCTTAATCATGAGCATTTCCATCATCTGGAATTCCTTGTTGGAAAGGCGAAGCGTGTCGGTAGGACCCGTGAGTTCGAAAGTCGTGCGGTTTAAAGTGATGTCGCCGAAAGTCAAATCGGGCGCGATGGGGTCGGTTTTCCTTCTGAGCATAGCTCTTATGCGCGCCAAAAGCTCGGGCGTGTTGAACGGTTTGGAAAGGTAATCGTCCGCGCCGCTGTCAAGACCCGTAACCTTGTCGTCAGGTTCCGACTTGGCCGTGAGGATAAGCACGGGAATGTTTATGTTCTCGCTTCTCGCGGTTTTAAGCACGGTAAGCCCGTCCATTTTCGGCATCATTATGTCGAGTATCGCGCCGTCGTAAAGACCCGTTCTAAGGTATTCGAGCGCGGTTTCGCCGTCGAACACCGCGTCTACGGAATAATTGTTGTGTTTAAGGATAGCAACCAAAGCTCTTGAAAGTATGACTTCGTCTTCTGCAAGTAGTAATCTCATTGGGATACCCCCCTTTAAAAATTTGTTTTATTTATTATATAATGAATAGTTAAACCTTACTTTAAATCGCGTTTAGACGCTTTTTCGGCTTTTTCCGCCGCGATTTGTTCGTCCGTTTTGTATATCTTTTCGGGGTCTACTATTTTTTTATAGTACCAGAACTTAGCCGCGCAGAATAAACCTATTCCGAGGAGGACCATTCCTATCGACCAGAATTGAGAGGGGGAGAGTACACCTATGAATTTGCCTCTGTCGTCGCCGCGGATAAACTCTATCAAAAATCTGAATATGCCGTAGGAAACGAGGTACAAACTCATATTGTATTTGAATTTCTTCTTTAAAACGAGATAGCTCGTTATGCCGAACATTATGAAGAGGAACGCCGCTTCGTAAAGCTGAGTGGGCAAAACCTTGTCGGCGATTTCCGGGAATTTAAGCCCGAATGTGTCGTTCTTTATTCCGTAGCAGCAACCTGCGAAGAAGCAACCTATACGCCCGAAGCCGTGGGCGATGTAGATGGCGCAAGGGATAGCCGGCATAATCTGCCATAATCCGTTGTTGAATTTTTTGCGGAACGCGAAGTAGAGAATGAGAAACACCGCCGCGCCGCCGATAAGCCCGCCGAGGAAGGTGAAGCCTTCGCCGATTACGAATCCTCCTTTCGGATTTTCGAGCCAGTTGTAAAAAGCTTGAATGAGCGTTGCGGAGCCGAAGCCTAAAACTATCGCGCCGACCGCAATGTAAAAAATAAAATCAACAAAGTTGCTCGTTACGTTCAGCCGCTTCGAATAGTAAAAAAGCACGCCGAATGCGCAAAGCAAACCTATCGCTATCATAATGCCGTACATATGCACGTTTAAAAATAACGCGTTTGGTAACATAATGCCTCCTTGTTAGAGAAAAATAAATCAAACAAATATTTTTCGTCGAAAAGTTTCGGCAAAATCGGTTGCCGATTTCGATATACAATATTATACTTGCGTAATCGAAAAAAAGCAACTTTTAAAAACTCTTATATAAAAATTATTGCCGTCGTCAAATATTTTTTGCGCTTTTTCGCCTTTTATTTAAAAGTTTTTTAGAAAAGTTTAACGGTCGTTCCTAAAAGTTTTCTAAAGTTTATCGCGTTTATCGCTTTTTGGCGAGAAAAAGTTTTTGCGTTTTATCCGTGGAAAGTATAGTTTTTCTTTCTTTGAAAAATTATATATTATATAATATGAAAAGGAGTGCCGTTTTTTAGTCGTTTTATTAAAACGCGCCGATTTTCGGGATTTATACGGGAAGTCGAGATTTTGTAAAAACGGGCGAATAGTGTCGAAATCCGCATAGAGCCACAATATATGGTATACCGAAAAGAAAAATAAAAAAACTTTGAAAAAATCTTAAAAAACTTCGAAAAAACAGTTGACAAAAAGTCGAAAATGTAGTTTAATAGGCACACTCACCTCGAGCGAGACGTCAATTCAATCGTTTTAAAGGTTTTCGCGGGCTTGTCCCACGGGTGCTTTTAAAGGCTTAATAAGAGAACGAAAGTTGCTCTTAAACGGCTTGAAAAAGATTGAAAAAAGTTTTTTAAAAAATTTCAAAAAACTTTTGAAAAACAGTTGACTTCCCCTTAAGGATGTGGTATTATATGTAAGCTGTCACGAAAGAGGCGGCACTCATTGAGCGGTTTGCTCAATCAATTGTAGATTAAAAACTGAATAGAAGGAAATGAATTGATTCATTTGTAATAACAATGATGAAAAAGTTTCTGTCAATAATTTGAGTATTTTATGTACCAAATAAACAGTCAGCAATAACGAAAAATAGTTAGAGCAGCGGGGTTACGAAAGTAACTCGGCTTTAAAGAATTTAAACTCAAGAGTTTGATTCTGGCTCAGGACGAACGCTGGCGGCGTGC
>DHMS01000048.1:24040-46527 GCA_002405915.1 Christensenella sp. UBA4636 | reverse complement strand
CAATTGTACGGCGAAACGGATTTCAGCATAAAGAGCTTGAGTTTTTCCTTGTATGATTATATAAAATAACAACGGGAGCAAATATGAACTTTTCAAAAAAATTACCCATTAAAAAGATAATTACGGTTGTTATAATCGCCGTAGTTTTAGCGGTGTTTATAGTCGGCGACGTGCTTTGTTCGAAGTATGAATACGTCATTACAAAGCTTTTGTGCAACACGGGCATAGACTTTTCGGACGGAGCTACGCAAGAGACTCTCAAAAACAACGATAAAGTGGTAGAGCGACTTTCCGAAGAGGGTATCGTTATGCTTAAAAACGATAACGGTACGTTGCCGCTTGCGGAAAAGGAAAACAAAATCAACCTTTTCGGTTGGTCCGCTCATGACGGCGCGTTTCTTTTAACCGGCGGAGGTAGCGCGGTTGCGACAATCAACGCCGATAAAAAGGTAATGCTTACCGCGGGACTTAAATCGGAAGGTTTTGAGGTAAACGAAACTCTTCTTGCCGACTATGCGGCTTATTGCGGAAGCAGAAATAAAGGTAATCTCGGTCTATACGAACCGGACGTTAGTTTTTACCAAAAGAAAGGAAGCGACGGAAAGACCCGCCTTGAATACGCAAAGGAATTTTCCTCGGTCGCTCTCGTTGTTTTTTCTCGGTATGGTAGTGAAGGTTTAGACCTTCCGTTTACCCAAACGAAATATATTGACGGCAATAAAACGGAAGATAAAGATAGAACGTACCTCGACCTTTCCAAAGAAGAGGAAGACATGCTTAACATGGTTGCGGATAACTTCACAAAAGTTATAGTTATCGTTAACTCCGGCAACACGATGAACCTCGGCTTCCTTAAAAACGAAAAAATAGGAGCGGCGTTCAATATTTCTTATCCCGGTCAGTCGGGGACAAAGGCTTTGGCTCGCATATTGAAGGGCAGCGTCAATCCGTCCGGTCGCACTTCGGACACGTACGTTACGGACTTAAAAAAAGACCCGTCATACGTGAACGCTATTATGACCCAGACTTCTTCCGGCAAGAATATTCATTATACTGAGAATATCTATATCGGTTACAAGTGGTATGAAACGGCGGATAAGGAAGGATATTTTGAAGCAAGCGGAACTTCTTACGACAATTTCGTTGTTTATCCTTTCGGACACGGGCTTTCTTACACGACGTTTGAAAAAGAAATTCTTTCTTACACTCTTTCCACCGACGGCTCGGGGCTTCAACGCGCGACCACCGTCGAAGTAGCCGTTGCCGTTACGAACACGGGTAGCGTAAAAGGAAAAGACGTAATCGAACTTTATTACACCCCGCCTTACACTTCCGGCGGGATAGAAAAGGCGCATGTCAACTTGCTTGCTTTCGAAAAAACGGGCGAAATAGAACCGGGCAAAACGGAAAACTACAAATTGACTTTTACGTCTTACGATATGGCAAGTTACGATTGTTACGACCGCAACAAAAACGGCAGAACGGGTTGGGAGCTTGAAAGCGGACTTTACAAAGTTCAACTTCTCGAAAACGCCCATGGCTGGAAAAATCTTACGGAAAGCAACGAAAATACCATCGAATTTAACGTTGAAAACACCATTGCGTATAAGCGCGACCCCAAGACCGGCGGAATGGTTAAAAATCGTTACGGAACTTTCGACGAAGCCGGCAATTATATAAAAGGAAGCGCGTACGGGAACGTTCCGATTGACGGAAGCACCGCGGGCGAAGAGATAAAATGGCTTTCCCGCAGCAACTTTAAAGACACTTTCCCCGCGACCGTCACTCCGATAAGAGATATTTCCTCCGAAGTATCTAAGGCTAATAGTTACGTGCATAACGCGCCGTACGAAAATATTACGGAAGAACCTACGCAAGGCGTTGCGGGAGAACTGACGATAACTCTTACCGAGGACGGCAAAAAACCCGGGAAAGACGCTTTAAAGAGCGGCTCGGGCTTAAAATTCAACGACGAACTCGTCATGAAGCTCGGCGCGAACTACAACGACGAAACGTGGGAATTGCTTCTTAATCAGCTTACTAAGGACGAACTTTTGTACTTCGTCGAATCGAGCGGTTACGCGACGGACGAAGCGGCAAGCATAGGCAAGCCGTTTATGAACGAACTTGACGGCGGAAGCGGTTTCAACGTTGCGGTTAATAACCCGATAAGCAACAACGCAAACAAATGGACGGGCTTTTCGAACGCAACCTTATGGGCTCAGACCTGGAACAAAAACATTGCTTTCATTCTCGGCGAAGCGATAGGGCAAGAAGGGCAGGCAACCGGTGTAAGCGCAATTTACGCGCCGACCGTAAACTTGCACCGTTCGGCTTTCAACGGCAGAAACTTCGAAGCGTTCTCAGAGGACGCGGTACTTTCGGGAACGCTTGCTGCTAACGTTATAAAAGGCGCAAAATCGAAAGGGGTGAGAATGTATCTTAAACACCTTGTTTTAAGCGAAGAAGGACCTAACCCCAGCCAACTCAACGTGTGGTTAACCGAGCAGAATTTGAGAGAAAATTATCTTAAATCTTTCGAAATCGCCGTTAAAGAGGGCGGAGCAAACTCGGTTATGAGTTCTTTCAACCGCCTCGGCGGAACTTGGACGGGCGGCAACTATGCGCTTTTGACGAATATTTTGCGCAACGAATGGGGCTTTAAAGGCGCGGTTATAACCGACTGGTGCGTGGGCGACAACGATATGACGGTAGAGCGCGGAATCCGTGCGGGTAACGATATTTGGCTAAGCCCGCAGGATAGGTGCAACAACGGACTTGACGAGTCCTCCGCTTCGTCCTGGTATTGCGCTCGCCGTTCCGCTAAAAACTTGCTTTACGCTATTTGCGAAACTTATTATTTTGCAAAAACCTATGACCCGACGGCGGATATAGGAATCGGGAAGATAGCCGACGTTTTCCGTTGGTGGATACCCGTACTTATTTTCTTGAATGTCACAGTTCTTGCGGCGTGCGGATTCTCCGTTTACCTTGTTTTCTTTAAAAAGAAAAAGGTAGTAGCAGCTGCTACGAGCGAAGAGTCATCGTCCGATACGGCGGTGCCGATTACTTCGACTAAAAGCTCCGAAGAAATATCCGCGACAAGCGAATCCGTGGTGACTGCCGTTGACGAGGCGGTAGAGGAAAAGGAAAGCGAATCGATTGAAAAAAACGAAGCGGAAGAGGTTTTCGTAGAAACGAAAGCCGCGCTTCCGTTCGCAAGAAAAACTATCAAAGAAGCCTACGATAGTTTGCCCTACGAGCAGAAAATTTACTTTAATTCGATTAAGGCGTACGCGCTCTCGAAGGACGTCAGAACGAAGGTAGCTGTAAGCGAATTTCAGTCGAGCGTAAAAATAGGAACTCACTTGATAGTTACGCTTAAAATCAAAAAGGGATTTACTTACGCTTATTTCAATATCGAAAATGCCGCGCTTAAACATTACAGAAAATACAACGCCGGTAGTGGAATAAGAGTAAGGGAAACCGTTTTAAAAATCACCGATAAGCTTGCTTATATGACGGCTATCGATTTGATTGACGAAACGATTGAAAACTACAACGCTCAAAAATTGTTAAGGGTTCCTATCGGAAAAGGAACGCTTGCCGAAGGCAGAGAAAGGTTTTCTGAAACTTACGACACCATAATTTTAGGCAAGTTACAACGCGAAGAAAAAGACTAAAAAAAATCTGTTTTTACTCTCCCTTTGCCCGAGATGCGCTATTTTTGCATCTCGGGCTTTATCATGTCTAAAAACATAAAATCAAGCGATAATCGACCTATAGCCGAGCTTTTTTATAGTTGAAAATTGAGAGTTGAAAGGTGAAAATTGAGGATTTACATAATATTAAAAAGCGTGGCTAAAAAAGTTTTTTTGCAAAAACTATTGACAGAAACGCGATAAAGTGTTATCTTAAAAATATAAAAATATTTTTGCAAAAAAAGGCGGCGGAAGACGAGCCGTTTTCTTGCGAAAACGGCGGAGCGAAGCGACCCTTTGGTCGCTTCGCAAAAAACCTTAAACGAGGGAACAGACGATGAAAAAGTTTAATTTGTGCATTGTGGAAGATTGCGAAAGCGACGCAAAAAAGTTGATTGAGGCAATAAAAAGATACGAAAGCCTGCACAAAGACTATTATTACGAAATCAAAACTTTTACGAGCGCGGTAAACTTTCTCGATAAGTACACGCCGTGCGACGTGGTGTTTATGGATATCGAAATGCCGGCGATGGACGGAATGAACGCTTGCAAAAGCCTGCGTGAAAAAGACAAAAACGTCGCTATTATTTTCGTGACGAACATGGCGCAGTACGCGATAGACGGGTATTCCGTCAATGCGTTCGATTTTGTCGTTAAGCCGTTCAATTACAACTCTTTTTCGATAAGATTCGACAGATTGATGGATAATCTTATGAGTAAAAAAGGCAAGCTCATGGAGATAAAAGTCAATAACACGACGTTCAACCTCGAACTTGCCGACATAAAATACGTCGATATATACAACTATCGGCTTATTTATCACACGCTCGACAAGGACATAGAAGTCACGACAAAGAGTTTGCAGGAAGTCGAACCGTACTTTATTAAGAACGGGTTTTTCAAATGTTCGCGTTCGCTCATCGTCAACTTGCGGCACGTAAAGGAAGTGGAAGACTTAGAAATAACGGTCGGCGGCGACAAGCTTACCCTTGCAAGAAGGCGAAAAAAAGAATTTATGCAAGCTTTGACGGGGTTTTACGGCAACTTCGATATGTAAAAAACGGCAACGGCGTAAAGACCGCCCGAAAGCTAAAAAGCCGCCCGAAAGCTAAAACCGCCGAAAGCTAAAACCGCCGAAAGCTAAAAAGCCGCCCAAAAGCAAAAACGAAAGCAAGCAAAAAACGAGGAACAAAATGTCACAGATGTTTTTCTTTCGCCCGATATTCGTAATCGAGCTTATTATTGCGGAAATACTTTTCGCAAAAGACTTTGAACGCAGAAAACTTTTTTGGCTGAGAGCCGCGCTTTCCGTTATAGGTTGCATCGCTCTCTCCTTTCTCGCGCCGCCGAAAGCCGAAAACTTTTTCGTTCACTTTTTCACGTTCACGTTTTTGTTTGCGTTGACCCTTGCGGCGGGCGTAATATGCTTCGACGCGCCGTTTAAGAGCATACTTTTGTGCGCCGTTGCGGGCTATACCGTTCAGCATATTGCTTCGGAAGCGTACGAAATGTTCAACGTTACGATGGAAACGACCGTCAACGTTTCGCTTGACTTTTACGATTCGAGCGAAATAACGGTCATCTCGGCGGAAAACTACTATTTTTTGATAGTGTACATTTTTTTGTACACGCTCGTGTACTCTCTCAACGGGATTTTCTTTGCCCCGACCGTGCGCAAAGCCGGCGCGAACGAAATGGGCGATGCCGTGACGATGGCTCTTTCGGCGTTGATACTGTTAATCGACCTTGTGGTAAGTTCCGTCGTAACGTTCGTTGTCCCGACGCGCGTCCTCGCTTCGGTTTTCCCGAAAGATAAAACGATAGTTTTCGTTGTCGAAATGTTGCTACACTTCTACAATTTTTTGTGCTGTATACTCGTAATAGTTCTTTTGGTGGAAGTGCCGAGGCGTTCGGGCGCGGAATCGGAGCTTAAAGTAGTGAAAAAAATGCGCATGCGCGAAAAGGACCAATATGCGCTAATGAAAGAAAACATCGAAGTCATAAACGTCAAATGTCACGACTTAAAGCATAAAATGTATGCGGTGTTCAACGAAAAGGGGTTCGCCGACGAGGAAAAGGAAGAAATCAAAAAAGCCATAGACATTTACGACTCCGCTTATCGTACGCCGAGCGAGGCTTTGAATGTAGTTCTTACCGAAAAAAGCCTTGTTTGCAAGTCGAAAGGCATAGACCTATCCTGCATACTCGACGCGACCAAGCTCGATTTTATGCCCGATTACGAAGTGTATTCGCTGTTCGGCAATCTTTTGGACAACGCGATTGAAGCGACCGCGAGCTTAAAGGCGAGCGAACGCTCGATAGGCTTAAAGATAACTTCCAACGGCAAGCTGGTGATAATAAAAATCTTCAACAACTTTGCGGGCGAAGCGGACTTTAAGGACGGCTTGCCCGTAACGACCAAAAAGGACAAAGCTTTCCACGGCTACGGTTTGAAAAGCGTAAGGCACACGGTGGAAAAATACGGCGGGTCGATGGATATAAAAACCGATAAGCAAGTGTTCACTTTAACCATTCTTTTCCCGTCCGCAAAATAAGCCGCGGAAGCAGACTTTAAGATTGCTTTAAACCCGCTTGCAAAACCGTTCACAAGCAAAATTCGACCATTCACAAGGAAAGTATTGCGTTGCTTTCCTTTTTTTGTTATGATTTTTTCGACCAAAAAAAACGGTTTATCTTCCGATGGGCGTATCACGCCCGCCGCCAAAAGCGGAGTGGAAGAAAAGGAGCTGAAAAAAGATGAAAGCATTAACAAAGCGGATAATTTGCTTTATTATCGCGATAGCGTCGCTTACGTGCATTGCCTTGTCGGGCTGCGGAAAAACGGAAGCGCACGTTTGCGAAAGCAAATGCCCCAAGTGCGGATATTGCCTCAACAAGGACTGCAAAGACCCCGCATGCGAATTGAAATGCCCCGGGCATAAGGAAGAAAAGGCTACGATAACGAGCGTGGAAGTAACCCTTGCCCCGAAAACAAGCTACTACCCCGGCGAAGTATTCGACATAACGGGGCTTGTCGCGACGGCAAAATTATCTAACGGTAAGAGCAAAACCTTTTTCGATTCCGAGTTCACGACGTGGACCAAAAAAGGCGAACAACTCACTAAAGACGACGACAAAATCACGGTGAGCGTTCCCGGTTACGATTATACTTTCGATATAGAAATAACAGTTGCTTTGCCGACCGACTTAACGATGACGGTTGACTCGTCTGCCTTAAAAGAGCGTTACACTACCGAAGAAACGATAGACTTTACCGTTTTAACGGTAAGGGTTGCGACGGAAGGTTACACGAGCATATTAAAAGCCGAGGAATGGAAGCTCAAAAAAGGCGAAACGGAAATTGCGGACAAAACCGCGGTTGCCGCAAAAGACCTCGGTACGGGCGAAGTTACCCTTACCGTGGAATACCTGCCGGACGTTAAAAAAGACATAGTGTTGACGGTTGTCGAAGCGGACAAAATAATCTCGCCGTCGTTCATCGAAGCCGAAGATTGCGTTTATAAGCTTTCGGGTGTCGATAATGCAAGCGAATCGTCGCTTCTCGGCACGGAAACGAATACGCTGTACACCGCAAAGGAAAAAACGTCTATGGCGCAGATAGTCAAAGACGGAGTTATATCGGACGGAAAAAAGATATCAAACGGCACGAGCGGTAAGGGCGCGGTATCGAGCCTCGGTACGAAGCAAAACGGCAGAACGGTATACTTCAAGTTTACCGTCAAAGTTCCCCAAGCGGGCAATTACAAAATAAAAGCGAGAGCAGCCGGCACAGGCGGCGGGAGCGTTCGCAATATGTTTGCGATCAACGTTAACGGTGCCAAAGGTTCGGACGGAAAGTTTACTTTCACACTCAATGATAAAGACCAGTATATGGTAGCGGGCAATCAATTGCTTAACTACTGCGACGAAGCTTCACTCAACTTGCAAGAAGGACAAAAATTCACTGCATGGTACAACATGTTCTTCTGGGGAATGCTCGACATCGGAACTTTCGAACTCGCCAAAGGCGAAAACGTTATCCGTATCTACATGCCGAACGGCTTCTACGGAAATATCGATTACTTTGAAGTAGTTGAAAACGACGAACCGGAAGAAGCAAAGATTTTAAGCATGCGCACCGGCCCAAGGGTTGACTTGTCTAAAAACGCTTTGTATCTCAATAAGGGCGAAAAGCTCACAGATTTGGTATTAACGCCCGAGCTTCACCCGGAAAAATACACGCTTTTATATATTCGTCTTTCTTCCGGCAAGGAAGTACCCGTAACCGAAAGGATGCTTGAGGGCAAAGTAGACTACACAAAAGTAGGCGAACAAAAAGTAACGGTCGTAGACCCCGTAAGCAATGAAGAAGCTTCGTTTACGCTTATTATCGAAGAGATGAAAGAAGAAGACTAAGCCAAGAGAGGATAATATGAATTCACAACTAATTAAAAAGATACTTGCAACGGTTGGCGCGGCAATACTTGTCGTTGTCATAATCGTGGGCGATTGCATTTGTTACGCGCACGAGAACGAAATAACGTCCCACCTTTGCCCGGACAAAATCGTGTACGACACGACAAGCTCGACAGAAGCCCTTGCGGAAAGCGACAAGGTTATTCAACGCGTTGCCGAAGAGGGAATAACCCTATTAAAAAACAACGGCGCGCTTCCCTTGGATTTTTCCGACCTCGAAGAGGAAGAAAAGTATAAGGTTAACTTGTTCGGCGTTGGCGGTACCGATTCCGACGTGAACGGCTTTTACGTTTTCGGCGGCGGCTCCGGTTCCGTTACGCTCGAAAAGGAAAACGCGGTTTTCCTAAAAGGCGCGCTTGAAAACGCGGGCTTTGCGATAAATGCTAACCTCTACAACTTCTTTAAGGAAAAGCAGGCTAACCCCGCCGTCGATTGGTGGGGTAAAGACTCTTCGCTTACGTACAGAAACTATGCAAAGGCGTATTCAGACACGGCAATCGTTGCGATTTCTCGTTTCACCGGCGAAAACAGAGGCGACGACGCAAACCTTGCCGATACGGCTTCGCAGTCTTTCAGCAAGCCTTGGAAGGTTTCTTACGTCGACGCAGACGCCGATAACAGAAACTTTTGTCAGCTTTCCTTAAAGGAAGAAGCGATGATAAGATACTGCGCGGAAAACTTTGAAAACGTAATCGTTATAGTCAACAGCGGCAACGTGATGGAACTCGGGCTTTTAGAAGAGCTTGACGGCGTGGACGCGGTTATGTACGTTCCGTATACCGGGCAGTCGGGCGCAAACGCCATAGGCAAAATACTTAAAGGCGAAGTTAACCCCAGCGGAAAAACAACCGATACTTTTGCTTATTCCACCACGGAAAACGCCCCGTACATATCCGATGCGGTCGTCGCTTCTTACGGCTCGTCGAAGCAAATCGCTTATACGGAAGACATCTATATCGGCTATAAGTGGTACGAAACGGCAGACAAGGAAGGATACTTCACTGCGAAAGGTACTTCTTACGACAAAGTCGTTCAGTATCCGTTCGGTTACGGGCTTACATATACGAGCTTTGAATGGGCTTTAAAGGGCGTAACAGTAAAAACAAACGGACAGGAAACGTCCTCAACGCTTGCAAACGGCGCGGAAATAAAAGACAAAAACACCACGGTTGAGGTTTTGGTCGAAGTTAAAAACACGGGCAAAGTTGCGGGTAAAGAGGTCGTTCAGCTTTACGCTACCGCGCCTTATACTAAGGGCGGAATCGAAAAGCCGTACGTTGCCTTAACGGACTTTGCAAAAACCAAAACGCTCTACCCCGCTTCGGAAGCGGACGGCAAAGAAAAATTAAACAGCGAAATAGTAAAGCTTGAATTTAATCTTTACGATATAGCGTCTTACGATTGCTACGACAAAAACGGAAACGGCTTTAAAGGCTGGGAACTCGACGGCGGGACTTACACGCTTTCGCTCAGAAACAACGCGCATGAAATAAACGCTTGCGATAATGCCGAATTTACGTTTAAAATCGCTTCAAGCGGCTTCAAATTCGAAACAGACCCCGCAACGGGCAACAAAGTAGAAAACCGCTTTACGGGTGAAACCGCGGAAGCGGGCGTGCCGATAGACGGAAGCAACGATACGGACGAAAAGATAACTTATCTTTCGCGCGCGGACTTTGCCGGAACGTTCCCGAAAGCTAAATTTGCGCCGAGAACGAAAGGCTACGATATAACGAAAACCGCCGGTATCTTCGGATATATGGACGACGACGTTTACTATAAAGACGTGCAAATGCCTACGCTTAACGCCGAACGCAAACTCTTCCTTTACACTCTTGAGGACGGTTCCGCGCCTACCTTAACCGACCTTAGAGGAAGCGGACAAAAGATAGTCGCAAACGAAGAACTCATTCTCGAACTCGGCAAAGATTACGATTCGCCCAAGTGGAGCGAACTTTTGAGCCAGCTCACCGTACTCGACGTTAAGGACATAGTCACCCGTTGTTCTTGCGGTACGCTTGCAGCAGAAAGCATAGGTAAGCCTAAGGACAGAGTTTTCGACGGACCCGCGGGGCTTAACAACTCGACCCTTTCGTTCGACCAGTTAGCCGACGTTTCGGCTTTCCCGTGCGAAGCCCTGATGGGTATGACGTGGAACAAAGACCTTTTAAGAGAGGCTGGCGCGGCTATGGCTTCCGAAGTTTCTAAAACGGGAACGATAGGCATGTACGCACCCGCGCTCGACACGCACCGCCACCCGTATAACGGCAGAAACTTCGAACAGTTCGGCGAGGACGGCGTGCTTTGCGGCAAGCTCGGCTCAAAAGAAGTTTATGGCATGATAACGCATGGTATTCAACCGTCCGTTAAACACTTCGTAATTTCTACCCCGGGCATTAACCCGCGTAACTATAACTCTTGGATTACCGAACAAAATTTAAGAGAAAATTATCTCAAAGCTTTCGAATGGACGGTAAAAGAGGGCAATACGAACTTTATAATGACTTCCTTTAATAACGTAGGCGGCGTAATGTGCGCGTATTCGTATGCGCTTAACACGCAGATTTTGCGCGAAGAATGGGGCTTTAAAGGTTCGATTATAACCGACTACGACGTAAACAGCGGAACGAGAACGACTGCAAGCCTTATTCGTTCCGGTAACGATTTGAGGTTCCAAGGCGCAGTCGCAAACCGCGCGGAACTCGACGAAAACAACGCCGTAGATATGGCGCTTGCCGTTCGCTCGGTTAAAAACAGTTTGTATTCGTTCTGCAACACTTATTATAGAACGAAGAACTACGACCCGAATTTTACAACGACTTCGTTTACGGTTATACCTACGTTTAACTGGTGGATTCCGTCGCTTGTATTTATCAATATTATAATAGATTGCGGATTTTTGTTCCTTTGCTTCTGGCTGTGGGTTAAACCTTTGCTTATAAAAAAGCCGGTCGCGGTCGGCGAAAAGTGCGTGTGCGAACAAACCGCCATACGCATAACGGAAGTTAAGCCCAAAGAAGAAAACACTTCTGCGCACCCCGTGACGACTGCAACTGTAGCAACGGCAACCGAAACGGCGGCGACGGTGGCGACAACTGCAACCGCTACGAAAAAAGTTGAAAGCAAAGCGGAAACTACGAGCGACGAAAAGGCGGAAGCTTACTTCAACGCGATTAAGTATTACGCACTCGCTAAAGACGGCAAAGTAACTTCCGACGCGGAAGGAAACACCGTCACGATAAAATCGGGCGACAAGGTAATGGTTTCGCTCACAATCGACGGCGATAAGGTTAAGGCGGAATACCCCGTAGGCGATAAAGACAAAGTCGAAATAATTGTTTCAGACTCGTCATCGCTTGGCAAAGCTTTGTTGTTTGTCGAAAAGGCATAATTAAAGTCTTTAAAAAGCGAAAACAAGCCAAACGCGCAAGTAAAAAAGCGCGTTTGGTATGTCGCTTTTAAAAAATATTTTTTATAGGAGAGATACCCCATGAAACAAAAATTAACTTTCACTCCGTGCGAAGTTGAAAAAGTCAACTTCGACGAACAACTCGACGTGATAAGAACGTCCGAGAACGCAAAAGAAGGCTTCACCTATTGGAGCGATGACGCCGATAATTGGTGGACAAAATAAGGAGGAAACTCATGAAAAACATTAAAAATTATTTAATGACCGCCCTTTTGGCTTTAACCTTCGTTTTCGGCATTACGGGCATAACTACTTTAACAAAAGCTTCGGCTACGACGGGGCTTAAAGCAAACCTCAACATAGGGCAGGATATCTCACTCGTTATATCGGCGGAAATTCCTAACGCGGAAAAAGTTACGGCTACTTTCGCTTGGACGGGCAAAGAAGCATATTCCGACACTGTTGTCGGAGAAAAGCAAGGTGAAACAGATAATACTTACAAGTTCTTTTATCGCGGTTTAAGCGCGCAGTATATGGCAAAAGACGTAACCGTCACGGTATATAACGGCGATACGAAATTTGACGAAACTACCGTTTCCGTAAAAGGGATTTTAGATACTTATCAAAGCACTTCGGCAAAAGCTCTCGGTATCAACGCGAACGCTTACAAAAAGTTGACGACTTTGTCCGCCGACATTTTGAATTACGGCAAAGCCGCCGAAAAATATCTCAATATGGCGGACGATATCGGCGCCGTTTCCGGCGGAACGACTTTCGTTGCGGACGATACCGCAACTTCGACCGTAACGGGCGATTTGAAATGGAACGCGGGTATTGCGTTTGATTACAATTTGCGCCCCGCCGTTAAGGTTTATATCCCGACCGACCTTTACAAAACTACGCTCGTTGCAAAAATTGACGGCAACGTTGCAACTCTCACGGCAACCGAAACGGACAACGTTTACATGCTCACTTATTCGAACTATAATATATTAGATATCGATAAATATTATAAGTTTGAAATTTTCGACGGCGTAACTTCGCTCGGCTCCTACACTTCAACCCTTGCCGCGCTTGCGAATAAGGATACCAACGGAATAGTCAAAGCGGCGTACGTTTACGGCAAATCGGTAGTAAAATACGCTTCCGTTCTCGAAGATATCGACTTTGTTTCCGAACACTTCCAGGCTGAAAACATAATAAAGGGCGGAGGTTCTAATGTAAATGGTTTTTTAACCTGGCAGTATACAACCGCCGACGGCGTAATAGCCGATGGTTCGGGTCAAATCGCAAACGGCGCGGAAAATCAATACCGTCAGGCTTTAAGCAACAGTACGGCATGGGTAGCAACATTAAACATTACCGTAGCAAAAGCGGGCGAATACGACTTGCGCGCAAGCGTTCAAAATCTTACTCCTCTCTCGCTTAAAGACATTTTTATGATTGCCGTAAAGCAAACCGAGAACGCGCCTACGGACGGCGAATACGCCGTTTCCGACACGCAAGATTATTGCTTGTCCGCCGGTCAGTGGACAAACGGCTATAAGGCTAACGCTTGGTCTAACGCATACTATTGGACGGACGTAAGCGTAGGCACGGTAAAGCTTGAAGAGGGCGAAAACGTTATTTACGTAAAAGCCGCAAAGTCTACAACGATTCCTAATATCGACTATTTCTATGTAAAAGGCTTCACGACTGCAGAAGAAAAAATAACCGTAGTAAACACGAGAAATACCTTTAAAACGAGCCTTGCAACTCACAACGAAGTAGCAAAAACCCAAGACGAGGCTTTCTTAATTAAAAAAGGCGTTGCTCTTAAGGAATTATTCAAGTATACAGCTACTGTAGATGGTAATATTGTAAGCGGATATCCTAACAACATGACAGGGCTTTATATGATTATCCCCGATATGACTTATAAAGCAAGCAATAAAACTTACACACAGACAACTAAAGTTCCCGTAACGGAAGATATGATTACAGGACTTGATTATAGCGTTGCGGGCGCGCAGAGCGCAACGATAACTTACGGCGAACACTCCGTTCAGGCGTATTTCCGCGTATTCGAACCTATCGTTATCGAAGCGGAAGATTGCGTTTATAAGCTCGATGAAAACGGTGCGGAAACGACGAATGCGTACACGATAAAGGAAAATGTTGCTATCGCCGAATATTACGATACAATCACTAACGCTGACGGCTCGACGACAAATAAATTACACCCGTTTAAAGATGAAAACGGAAAAGAACAAGGGAGAGTAACTATATCGAACGGTTCAAGCGGTAAAGGCGCGGTTTCTTCTTTAAGCAAAACCCAAAACGGTAAAAAGGTTTATTTTAAATTGTCCGTAGATGCGCCTGTAAAAGGAAGCTACAAACTTAAAGCGCGCGCGCAAGGAACGGACGCGTACGATATAAAGGGTCTTTTACATGTAAACGTCAACAATGCGAAAGACGTTGACGGTAAGTTGATTTTTACAACAAACTCCGACAGTCAAAATCTTACGAAGGGAAATCAGCTTAAAGTTTATTGCGACACTGCCGGTAAAGATTATACAAATTGGTGTAACATGTTCTGGTGGGGCATGGTAGACATCGGTACCTTTGAACTTAACAAAGGCGAAAACGAAATAAGAATTTATCTCCCGAATGGTTTCTCCGGTAATATCGATTACTTTGAAGTAGCTGCAGACGGTAATGAACCCCCCGCTATAATTAGTTATCGTCCCGATTTAAGCGGCAATCTTGACGGAAAAGTTCTCCATATCGCTAAGGGTACAGAGCTTACTTCCGTCGTTCCCACTCCCGAGCTTCATCCGGCAAAGTACACGTTGCTTTATTTGCGTACTTCTTCCGGCAAGGAAGTTCCCGTGCTTGAAAGCATGCTCGAGGGCAAGGTCGACTACACAAAGGTAGGCGTTGAGCAACTCGTCACCGTGACCGACCCCGTAAGCAAAGAAACGGCTTCGTTCAAACTCTTAATAACGGAATAACTCTCATTATCATAATTTACTGTTTGCGGGCGGCGGAAAAGTCGCCCGCAAATTCTTGTAAAAGAAAACCACACGCTCAGCGTGTGGATAAAAATAAAGCGTGTAAGAGCTACATACTTATGCCGACAACTTTTTGCCGAAGAATAATGAATAGGTATTATTTTATTAACCAATCGGCTATATCGATAATCGAAATGCCTTCATAATCGTATTGCTCATGTCGTGTGCGTGCGATTATCATCTTTGGATATGCGTCTTTAATCTGTATTAACGGCGTAGTTTCCCGCTCAAACGTCGCTAAATCGGAAATGTTATCCGAAACCTGTATATAAATTTTTTCGTTACGCTTTATTGCTACGAAATCAATTTCTTTTTTATAAAGAACCCCGACGTAAACCTCATATCCGCGACGTAACAACTCAATTGCGACGATATTTTCCATAATTCTCCCATAATCGAGATTTCTTGTGCCTAACTTTGCGTAACGGAAAGAGTGGTCGCTTAAATAATATTTGTCGTTAGATGAAAGATATTTTTTCCCTTGTATATCATATCTGCGAATTTTATAAAACGCAAAAGCATTACAAAGATATTGAATATAGCTGTTTATTGTCTTGTGATTGATTTTATCTTTATTTGAGGTAAGAGTATCGGCAATGTTGCGGGCGGAAGTAAGATTCGATATGTTATCCATCAAAAAATCTACAAGTCTATCCATCAATACCGAATTTTTTATTTTATATTTTTGCCTTATGTCCCGAACAATGAGCGTATCAAAAACCTCTTTAATATAGTCGTATTTCGATTCTATATCGCGATAAAGGTAAGAACCGGACATGCCACCTTCTTTAATGTAATTGTCGAATGCTGCATAAAGATTTTGCGGTTCAAAATATTCGAGATATTCTTTGAAAGAAAACGGGTAAACCTTGATTTCAAATGTTCTGCCGGTAAAAAGGGTTGCTAAATCGGAACTCAGCAAAAACGCATTCGAACCCGTGAGATATATATCGTATTTTTCTTGTGCGTGAAGGCTGTTTATAGTCAGTTCGAAGTTCGGGCAAAGTTGTACTTCATCGATTAGAACAAAGTTATCGGCTTTTTTCACATATGCATTATCGATATACGCATTCAACGCATGGTAATCTTTTAGTTTTTCAAACTCTTCAAGGTTAAAATTTATATGCACAATGTTGGCATTCGGAATATTCTCCATTATATATCGCTTGAATGCTTCTAATAATTTCGATTTTCCGCTACGGCGCACGCCAGTGATTATCTTTATATCCGGCGTGCCAATTACGTTTTTAAGCTTTTCAAGATAAAAATCACGTTCAATAAGTTTCATTCATATCACCTCGATTATCATTATATCATCCTATTTCCCAAAAATCAACTTTTTTCAATTTTGGGAAATAGGATTTTTGTGGGATTATTAGAAAAAAAATTCGAATGGACATTTGCCGTGTCGTTCTTTTTGCGCCGTCATATATAAAACGATTGAGTTTTTAAGGGAAATCTGTTAAAATATCGACGTATGGAAAAAAGTATAGACCTTGAACAATTAAAAAACATTCCGCGCGACGATTACGTTTTAATCGATATTCGCGACGAAACGGCGTTTTCTTACGGGCATATCCCGGGCGCAATCAATATTCCGAAAGAGCGGCTCGTTGAAAGCGTAAAAAACTTCGGCGTGAAAAAGAAGATAATTCTTTACTGCATAAGCGGAATAATAAGCCCCGCCGCCGCGGACGCGCTCATTGACGAGGGCGTGGAAGCGTATGACCTAAAAGGCGGGTATATGGCGTGGCTTAGGAAGCATATTTACGACGAGGCGGGCGAAAACGTTAAAGAAAAGGCGGAAAAGAGCCTTGAAAAGAAGTTTCATCGTCAGTTGTTTTCCAAGTTCGCAAAAGCGGTGGTCACATACAAGCTTGTGGAAGAGGGCGACAAAATCGCGGTGTGCGTTTCGGGCGGAAAGGACAGCTTTTTAATGGCTAAGCTTTTTCAACAGCTAAAAAAGCACAACAAATTTCCGTTTGAGCTTGTTTTTCTCGTGATGGACCCGGGGTACAGCGCGGCTAACCGTGAGGTTATCGAGCGCAACGCCAAACTTTTGGGCATTCCGATTACGGTTTTTGAAACGGATATTTTCGAGAACGTTTTCAATATCGAAAAGTCGCCCTGCTATATCTGCGCGCGCATGCGCCGCGGAAACCTTTATGCGGAGGCGAAAAAGCTCGGGTGCAACAAAATCGCGTTAGGTCATCACTTCGACGACGTTATCGAAACAATTTTAATGGGAATTTTGTACGGCGGGCAAGTGCAGACGATGATGCCCAAGCTCAAATCCAACAACTTCGAGGGAATGGAGCTTATTCGTCCGTTATATCTTATCCGCGAGGACGATATCAAAAAATGGCGGGACTACAACGACCTTTATTTTATTCAGTGCGCGTGTAAATTTACCGACACTTGCTCGTCGGAAGTATGCTTGACAAAGGATTCCGCATCCGGTTCAAAAAGGAAAAAGGTTAAGCAAATTATCGCGGACATAGCTAAAGACGACCCCGAAATTATCTACAACATTTTTAGAAGCGTGGAAAACGTAAACTTGAAAACGATAATCGCTTATAAAGATAAAGCGGGCGAAAAGCATAACTTCCTTGACGATTATTAAGCTTTTTGTTTACTTGTGCTTGTGAATTTTGTGAGTTTCGGGTGAGTTTTAAAACTTTCGCCGTGAAAATTGTATAAAAAATTCTACAAATTCGCAAAATATGAACACATGTCTTAAAGTTGTCTTGACTAATTAGCACTCCTATGGTATACTTTGCTAAAATAAACCAAGTGAGGTTATTATTATGAACGAATTAAGAAAAAGCCTTAACAAATGCAAATGGGACAGCTACATTATAGCTATCCTTTCGGTAGTGGTCGGCGTTCTCGCTATAATCTTCCCGTATGAAACGGGCGATATTCTCTGCGTCGTAGCGGGGGTGGCGTTGATTGTCGCGGGCGTTGCGCTCTTTGTCAGATTTTTAGCCTACGGCGGGCTTATATTCGGCGGATACGCGCTTATTATGACGATTACGACAATCGCTCTCGGCGTGTTCTGTCTGGTCTATCGGGTGCTTATACAGGACATTTTAACGGTGCTTTTCGGTATATTCATCGTCGTTGACTCTGCCGAGGCTATGGCGGAAAGTTTGGAAGTTTCCCGCGTGCATATGCCCGGTTGGGTTTTGATGTTTATCTTTTCTCTCGTCACCGCTATGCTCGGCGTTTGCGTAATGTTTTCAAGCTTCGACACCGTTATGATTTTCGCGGGGATTTCCCTCGTAGTCGACGGCGTGAGAAACTTTATAACGACCGCCGTATTTTCGAGCAGAGTTAAAAAAGCTCGCAAGGAACTCGGCAAATATGCCGGCAACGGTTACCTCGGCGACGGCAGCGAAGAACTCTGATTTCTGTTAATTCTATTAAAAAGTCCGCCTATAAGTCGATTATTCGATATTTGGGCGGGCTTTTTCTATGCTTTTCTTTCTGTTTACGGGCTGCAAAAAAGGCTATCGGAATTTTCCGACAGCCCCTCGTAATTTTTTTTGTTTAAATTACATCGTTTTGTGTTCGTCGTTTTTGAGGACGGCGTTTTCTTTTTTCTCGTTCTTGATTTCCCATTGAATGAGGAACGTCATCGCAGCGCGCATTAAGATTATCGCGCCTAATATTACGAGTTCTTTCCATTCGCGCACTACGACCGTTCTTAAAAGCTCGCCGCCCATTTTGAATTCGAGCGAAAGGGCGATGCCTTCCGCTAAGTCGAGCCTTAATCGAGGCGTCTTTTTAAAGAGAGCTATTACGGATTTTATTATAGTGTACACGAGTACGCCCACGCCCACGAGTTCGATAAACAGTATGCAGTAGTTGACGATTAAATAAAAAATTTCTTCTATCTTATTGTATAATTCCATTTTTGCCGCCCGTATAATTTATTTTTCCTTAGGAATGCAATCCCTATGTTACGTTTTTTATTACACTAATTGTACTCCGTTTTTTCTTTTTTGTAAAGCGTTTAATCTAAGTAAAATTTTACTAAAAAAGCAAAGTTTGATTTTTCCTTGATTTTGCAAGGGATTTTAATATGGTTTGCACCTTTTGGGATGTTTTTTAGAGAGTTATTTGCACCTTTTGGCACATTTTTTAACGAGCTATTTGCACCTTTTGAGCCTTTTTTACGGGCGACGATTGCACCTTTTCAGACTTTTTGCCTTTTAAAGAGCAGAGAAAATGCGACAAAAAATGCAAGGTTTAAAACGGGGTTTAAAATAATCTTCGCCTAATTTTCATTTCAGGGGGCAAGAGCGTTGACTTTTGTTCCGCTTTTTTTTATAATTTTATATAATGAGAAAATAAGCGCAGGCGATGATAAAGCAAAAGCGTTCAATATAGACAGGCAATTTAATAGCAATCGGGGATAAGGAAAGCAATCCCTATATGTCGGAAATATAAAACCGACGGTATTCACACTTTTTATTATCACATAGGAGATATATGCAAGAAATTTTGCTGTTTTTCGCTCAGGTTTTTGCCGGAACGGGCGTGTTTCTTATAGGCGTTAATTTACTTACGTCCAACATAGAACAGCTTGCGACGAGCGGAATAAAAACGCTTTTCAATAAGACGGGCAACAAAAAACTTGTCAACGTCGGTATAGGAACGATAACGACCGCGCTTATACAAAGCTCGGGCGTTACTACCGTTTTGATTGTCGGCTTCGTCAACGTAGGCTTGATGAGCCTGCAACAAGCCGCCGCAATGATAATGGGCGCGAATATCGGTACGACGATTACCGCGCAGATAGCGGCTTTGAGCGAATTTGACTTCACTAAATACATTCAGATACTTTCCTTTGTCGGAATCATGATGGCGATGATTGCCCAAAAGGACAATATCAAAAAGATAGGGCATATCCTTGCGGGCTTAGGGCTTGTTTTCATAGGGCTTTGGATGATGAGTTCGGCGATGAAAGCAAATCAAGAGCTTGTTCAGCCGTTCTTACAGTCGATAACCAACCCGTTTTTACTCTTTTTGGTAGGCATAGTTTTAACCGCGCTCGTTCAGTCGAGTTCGGCTACCACTTCCATAATTATAGCTATGGTAAGCGGCGGGCTTACGATAGGCTCGGGCGGGAACGAAGTTTTGTTCTTCATTCTCGGCACCAACATAGGCTCGTGCGTAACGGCGATGATGTCTACGATAGGCGCAAGCACCAACGCTAAAAGAGCGGGCGTTATTCACCTTTTGTTCAACACGCTCGGCTCGCTCGTGTTCTTCTGCATTTTGATACCTTTCCCGCGTTTTATGGAAGTAACCTTTAAGTCCTGGTTTTCCGTTCCCGCAACGCAGATAGCGATGTTCCATACTTTCTTCAACGTCGCTTGTACGTTGCTCTTCTTGCCGGTATCAAACCTTTTCGTTAAGCTTTCCGAGCTTATCGTGAGGGAAAAGCCGGAAGTAAAACCCGTCGACGAAGGCACTTTCCTCGACGACCGTATGCTTTCTTCCGCTTCGCTCGCTATTTCTCAGATAGAAAAGGAAACGGTAAGGCTTCTCGATAAGTCTATGGAAGCGTTTCTTCTTTCGTATAAAGCGTTTACCGAGCGCAGTATGGATTACGTTCCCGCGGTCAAAAAGGAAATCGACAAGACGAACGATATTTCGCAGACGATAATAGATTACCTTATCAAAGTCGCGGCGATGAGCAAGCTCAAAGAAGAGCGCGTCGTTTCCGATATCCACAACAACGTAGGCGACATAATGAGAATTTCCGAAATCGCCGATAACTTCACCAAGTACACCAACCGCGAAATAGAGAACAAGCTTGAATTTTCCTCCGCGGTGCTTGGCGAAATAGACGTTATGGTCGATAAGATAAAGGAGCTTTACGGGCTTACGCGCGAAATGATGCTCAGCGGCGACAGAGCGTTGCTCCCCGAGATAGATTCCGTGGAGGACGGCATAGACTCCACTAAAAAATCGCTCATCGACGGGCATATCCAGAGGCTCAACGAAGGCACTTGCCGCCCCGAGTCTTCAAGCGTATTCATCAATATGGTTTCCAACCTCGAAAGATTAGGCGACCATATTACTTACATAGCGCATAGTCATGATTAAGATTAACGTTCCGTTTAAGGCTTTTAACGAGCTTTAAGCGGAATTTTTTTTGCGTTTAGCGGGTTATTTTTTAATTTTGTATTGACCTTAGCGGCAAAAGATGATATACTTATTACATAAAATCGGTTAAGCGTTAATTCGACGCTCCGACGGTAAAAAAAGGGGAATCTCGAATGACCGACGAAAAAAACGAAAAAACGAATAATTTGTCCGCGGGCGATAAGCCGTACCATGCGGCGGTATATCGTCTTGCCGACCTTAATATAAAAATAGGTTGCCGCTACGCTTATAGCTACAAAATGTTGGAGCCGTACAGAACGGAAACGGAAAAGTTCGACTTCGAGGTTTACCCGACGGACGAGGATATTTTAACCGTCGACCCCGAGTCGGACGCGCCCGTGTGGTATAAAGAAAACCTTGCAATTTTAAAACTTGTTTCTAATAAGCTTATCGATTGCTACGACGGGTTTTTATTCCACTGTTCGTCGCTTTTGTACGAGGGCGGCGGGTACGCGTTCGCGGCGAAAAGCGGCACGGGCAAATCTACGCACGCGCGGCTATTAAACGAGCTTTTAGGCGACAAAATAAGCTATATAAACGACGATAAGCCGTTCGTGAGATACTTTAAGGACGAGGGCGTTTTTAAAATTTACGGCAACCCCTGGAACGGCAAGCACAACTTAGGCGAAAACGTCAGCGCGCCGCTTAAAGGCGTTGTCATTTTAACGCGAGGCGAAAAAGACGAGGTAAAGTGCGAAAAAGACCTTTTCCGCGTTCTCTCGTGCTTGGGCAATCAGATACTTTACCCGGAAAACGAGGAGCAAGCCGAAAAGTTTTTGGAGCTTGTAAATCTTCTTTTCGAAAATGTGCCGTTCTACCTATTAAAATGCACTAAGAATATTTCCGCGGCGGAGGAAACCTATCGCGGAGTTTTAAGGGGCGAAGAAAAATGAAAAATTCGCCGAAAGCATTTTTGAAAGAACGCACGGGCAAATTCCGCTTGCAAATAGCTTGCCTTACGGCGTTGTCGCTTTTAACGAGCGCGCTCGCCCTTGCGTTTTCATACTCAACAAAATTCATCGTAAACGGCGCGACCGAGGGTAGCGAAAAAAAGATAATATTCTTCGTTTGCCTCACGGCGGGCTTGCTCGTTTTAAGGATAATTCTCGGGTGCGTGCAGTCGTATCTTTCGTCAAAAGTGCGCGCAAGGATAACGGCGGATTTAAGGAAAGGACTTTTCAAAGACGTCGTTTACGCAGACGCGCTTTCCGCTAAAAAGT
Organism: Christensenella sp. UBA4636; assembly: GCA_002405915.1. Lineage (GTDB taxonomy): Bacteria > Bacillota > Clostridia > Christensenellales > Borkfalkiaceae > UBA4636. The sequence continues at coordinate 24,488 of DHMS01000048.1, read as the reverse complement.
ACCACAGCGGAGAAATCTTAAATAGGTTTTCTTCCGATATCGCCGAGGTCGCGGGCGACGTAACGTACATCGCGCCGACGGCGGCAAGCGTTATCGTTCGGCTTGCGGGTACGCTCGCGCTTCTCTTTACGATGGACGTAACTTTCGCGCTCGTCTTTTTGGGCGGCAGCGCGTTAACAGTCGGCATAGTCGCGCTTTACCGCAAAAAAATACGCGTTCTCCGCAAGGATATTCTCTCTTCCGACGGCAAAGTCAAATCTTACGTTCAGGAAACGATAACCTCGTCGATGACGGTTAAGGCTTACGACGGCGAAAAATCGGCGACGGAGCGTTGCGCGGGGCTTGAAAAAGAACATTACAAAGCGACTATGCGGTATAATGCGTTCGGCTCGGTTATGAGCGGCGTGTATTCGCTCATCGGCAACGTAGGGCTTATCTTTTCGATAGT
>DHMS01000048.1:3493-23905 GCA_002405915.1 Christensenella sp. UBA4636 | reverse complement strand
CTTTTGGGCGTTCAACAACCCGTAAACACTCTTTCCGCGGTGCTTACTGCGCGCGTATCTCTCTCCGTTAGCGCGGCTCGGCTCGAAGAATTGTCGGCTTTAAGCAAGGCTTCCGCCGAAAAGCTCCCCGCGGGCGAATTTGTTTCGTTGAAAGCCGAAAACGTAAGTTTCTCTTACGGCGACAAAAACGTCGTTTCCGGCGCGGATTTTAGCGTTAAACGGGGCGAAAAGGTGTGCCTCGAAGGCGGGAGCGGACAAGGTAAAACGACCTTTTTTGCACTTCTTACTGGCGCGTATACGCCGAACGGCGGAAAGGTTGAAATAACGACGGACAAAGGCGAGTTTTCGCCTGAAAAAATATCGGGGCTGTTCGCTTACGTGCCGCAAGGCAATTATCTTTTTTCGGGTACAATCCGCGACAATCTTACTTGTTTTGCGGGCGGCGCGGTAACGGACAAATCGCTCGAAAAGGCTTTGTCGCTTGCGGAAGCTACGTTCGTGTACGAACTACCCGACGGGCTTGACACCGTTCTGACCGAAAGGGGCGGCGGACTTAGCGAAGGGCAGCTTCAAAGGCTCTCCATTGCGCGCGCCATAGCTTCAAATAGACAAATAATACTTTTCGACGAAGCCACTTCCGCGCTCGATAAGGAAACGGAAGAAAGCGTAGTTAAGAACCTCGTCGGAATGTCGGACAAAACGTGCATATTCATAAGCCATAGAAAAAAGCCGTCCGAATACGCCGACAGAACGGTTAAAATAATAGACGGAAAATTTTACAACTAATCCTTTGATAACTTCAAAAAATAATTTCAAAAAATAACGAAAATAGGGAGATTTTTTATGAAAGTCAATAAAAACTTCGTCGTCCGCGCGATGGGCGAAACGGACGGCAAAAAGTCGTATTACGCGATTGCGGTAGGCAAAGCCGCAAAGGATTTTAAGGGTATGGTCAAGCTCAACGAAACGGCGCACGAGGTGTACGAATACGTTAAAGCCGGCTTAACCGAAGAGGAAATCGTCGAAAAAATGTTTTCTATCTACGACGCGGACAAAAGCGTTATCGAAGAAAACGTAAAAAACACGCTTGCAACGCTTAAAAGCGTCAACGCAATTATCGATTAAGTTATGGACTGCGTTGTAAGCGGCAATATCGAAAGCGTTCTCCAAAGCGAAGGGCGGTATATTTCGACAACGAAAGGCGTTTCCATGCTGCCGATGATAAAAACGGGCAGGGACGTCATTATCGTCGAACCTAAAAACGGGAGACTTAAACGGTACGACGTCGCGCTGTATCGCCGCGGCGAAGCTTACGTTTTACACCGCGTAATAGAGGTAACGGACGGCGGGTATATCATCCGCGGCGACAATACTTACGCCGACGAGGTTATCCCCGAAGCCGACGTTTTCGGCGTGCTTACCGAGTATTACCGCGGCAAAAAACTTATCCCCGTGACCGACGAAAAGTACTTAAAATACGTCGAAAAACGGGTGAAAAGCTACCCGCAAAGACGAAAAAGATACCTTTTTAAAAGGAAAATCAAGAACTTCATCAAAAAACTAATCGGAAGAAAACAAGAACAATGAACACGGTATTAACGGACGAATATACAGTAAAAAACCGCGACGTGGGTTTTGACAGCCTTTTCAAACCTTCGGCTGTACTCGAACTTTTCGAGGACCTCGTTTCCGTCAACAGTAAAGATATCGGTATCGATATAGAAACGGTCAGAAGCTACGGAATAAAGTGGATAATCACTAAAATTATCGTAAAAATGGAAAAAACGCCGCGGCTCGGCGAAAAACTCGTCGTTTCCACATGGCCTAAAAAGCCGGGCGCGATAAAGTGCTTGAGGTACTTTACCGCTAAATCTTGCGGCGGCGAAAGCTTAATCGATATCTCGTCCGTGTGGTGCGTTTTAGGCATTGACGACGACAAAATTTTGCGCGCTTCCGAAGTAAAAATGCCCGCCGACGCGGTTTTTAGTGAGGAAGAAGCCGAAGTAAGCGGTATTCCGCGCCCCGCTCCCGCGCTTGACGGCAAGCTTTTATTCGATTACGAATTTTCCTACGGCGATATCGATATAAACCGCCACGTCAACAACATTGCTTACCTGCGCCTTGCCGAGAACGCTTTTTCGTTTAAAGAACTTGAAAAGAAGCGTATAGTCGGCTTCGAAACGGATTTTCTCGCCCAAAGCTTCGAAGGCGACAAAGCCCTCGTTTACCGCCGCGACGACGGCAACGTAGTATACGTTTCAATCCTCGTTTCGGGCAAAGAAGTTTTCCGCTGCTCGTTTCTGCTTAAAGATATTTGATAGCTAATAGTCAACTAAAAAACACCCGCTTTAGATTTTTGGTTAGTTTGCCACAAAAATTAAGCGGGTATTTTTGTTTTGCACCTTTTTGCGTTTAGTTTATATGTTTTTAAAGCCGTAAACTTAAAAGTTAAATAAAAATTTTTTCGTTTTTTATATTTAAAATATAGAAAATTCTATAAATCGCTTGACATATAGAATATTCTATACTATAATGTTAGTGGTTTTTAGGTGCTAAATAGAAACCGAAAATACGAAAAAAGAGGTAAAAAGGCAATGAAGAAAAAATTGAGTGTTTTTCTTGCGGCGACGGTCTGTTTGTCGCTTCTTCTGACGGGCTGTAACGGCGGTGGCGGAAACAGCAGTAGCGGCGGGCTTCCGAGTATTCCGGACATTATCGCTTCGCTTACGACGGAGCAAGTCGTGCTTAAGGCTATGGACGGACTTCGTAAAGACGGCGCGTACAAGACGATTGACGGTACGATTACTATGAACGTTCCGAAAGACAAATCCGACGGCTCGTACGTTACGGGCGACGATTACGTTGACTTTAAAGGCGTTTTCGAAAACAAAAAACTAAGCGCGGATATTACGTACTATACCGTTCATGAATATGAATTTGAGTCTAAAGAAATTTATTTGTCCTATATTCGCGAAGACGATATCTATGAACAAACGGCAAGCGTGTCCACGAACGGTGACAGTGGAGCCGATTATAATGCCGCGACTAAAGAAAGTTTGACAAAGCTTGCTAAAAGTTATACCGTCGATACTTACAGTCATTGGACTATCCCCGAAACGATAAAGTATTTTTTCAACGGGTTTATTGGTGAGGAAAAAACCGGTGCGTTCGGCATAATCGATTGCTTGAAAGCTTCGCGCACGGCTTCTAAGACTCTTGAAGACAATATCGCGAAAAAACTCGTTAGTCTTTGGGGCGTGACGGCTACAAGACAACAAGATAAAACTTACGTCGTTACGCTCGATGTAAACAAGGCTATTGACGGAACTTTCGAACTTTGCGATACCATAGCCGATTATTTAGTAAAAAACAAAGATAAGACGGTAAGAACGCTAATCGAAGACGAAGTTTCGCCCGCAAGGTTGTTCATCAATTCGATTTTGAGCGGCGTGTCGGGTACAGCCGCCGAAAAAATACTTACGGATATATCTAAGCCTTACGGGTGGGCGGGGCAATTAAACGACATTGGCGTTGTTGCGACCGAAGAGGATACCGCATTAACCTATTTAACGAAATTCCTCGACGTGGAAGACGGCAACAACTTGGCTTTCGGCGACCGTACGATAGAAGAGATTATAAACTATCAGCCGATGCATGATTTGTTTTATTCTTATGACGGAGAAACGGAAACGCTCGACCTTGCCGGTTGGAAAGACTTCAAGAAGATGATAAAAGACGGTATCGGCGACGACTTCCGTATCGACTTCAAACTTAATTCCGACTACATAATAGAAAGCATAAAAGGCGGTTGCGATACGAGTTTTAGTATCGTTGCGAGATTTGACGGCGAAATTTACTTTAACAGAGAAGTTAAGCTCGAAGATGAATCCGAGCTAATCGCCGGTTTTTCCGTCACGCCTACCGGCGAATCTTGTTTTAGTAAAACCGGGTGGTGGCACGAAGGCTTCCAAGAAGAGGATAACAACCCCGAACTGAGCAATGCTAAGTTCGAATATTCCGTTAAAGACGGTGTTATAACCATCGGGTTGTATTTAACCGACGGAACAAAAACAAAGGTTTTTGAAAGGGAGATTTCCGAAGTAAGTACGCTTGATTTATACAGCGAGTGCTTTTGGATTTCCGACGAAAATATGACCATTACGAACAAAAACGGAGAGACCGTGCTTTCGTATAATGACGGTGTATATGTTGAAGCGAGGTGTATCGGCGTTGTCGAAAACAGCGGTACGGAAACGATTAACGACGACGGGTATGTAAGAGTAAGTGTCACAGTTATGGGTAGCCGTTATCAAGAACTTTACAGTATCTACTTTAAGGGAACGGTTAAGGAGATAAGGCTTAAGGATTATAAAGAGAGTTAAAGCCGAAGAGGCGGCAAAAAAAGGCGGGAGAAAATTCTCCCGCCGAATTTTTTACCTCGATTTTTTAATGCTTTGTTGATTTTTCGTATTCGTCCGATAAGCCTAAAAAATAGTCGGCGGACACGTTAAATTCTTGTGCCATGGCTTTGAGCGAATCGTAGCCGGGCTTTGCCTTGCCTTTGAGCCATTCGCTCACTTGGCTCTGTTTTACCCCTATCTTTTTGGCGAACGCACTTTGCGTAAGCCCTTCCATTGTTAAAAATTCTTGCAAAATATCTCTGAATTCGTTTTCCATACTTTATATTTTATAGAAAATTCTATAAAATACTTGACATGTAGAAAATTCTATGCGGGTATTTGTGCAAATACGCAAAAAGCAAACAGACGGCATAGGTTGTTTGTCGATGTTTCAGAAATCGAAAAACGCCCGCTTAAGATTTTTGGCAATTCTGCCATAAAAATTAAGCGGGTGTTTTGCTTTATAGTTCTAAACTGTTCGGGTCTAATAAAAAGTCTTTAATGCCGACGATAAGGTAGCCTTTTTGGTCGCGGCGCGGGCGAATGTTCTTGCCGACTACGATTATTTTCTTGAAAGAATCGTTTGTTTTGTCGAACGACTTTGTTTCCTGCTTCATTTTTTCTTCCGTCGGAATATCGTAAGCCGATTGAATATAATAGCGTTTGTTGCCTTGGTTTGCCACGAAGTTTATTTCGAGTTGCCGTCTTTCGGATTTTCCGTTTTCGGTTTCCCTTACGTCCACAACGCCTACGTCCACGTTGTACCCGCGATATCTGAGTTCGTTGTAAATAACGTTTTCCATTAAATGGGTTTGCTCAATCTGTCTAAAGTCAAGCCGAGCGTTGCGCAAGCCTACGTCTTCAAAGTATATTTTGTATGGCGTGCCGATATATTTTTTGCCTTTAACGTCGTATCTAAGTGCTTTTGAAAGCATAAAAGCTTCTTGCATATAGGTAATGTAATTGTTGACGGTTACCGCGCTTAACGAAGAATTTTTCACACTTTTAAAGGTGTTTGAAAGCTTTGTCGGGTTGGTAAGCGACGAGATACCGGAGGCGATAATGTCAAGTAATTCCGGGATATTTTCATCGGAACCCAAATTGTGCCGTTCGACGATATCCTTTAAATAAACGTTTTGAAGTTGCGTTTTGAGATAACTTGATTTTTGTTCCGGCGTTTGCATAGCCGCAACGGCGGGGAGTCCGCCATAAATCATATAATCGTCGAGCGCGTAGTCGAACCCGTCGTTTTGTTGCGTGTAAAATTCCGAAAACGAGAGGGGAAGAACATGAATTTCGTCGCCGCGCCCCGCAAATTCCGTCAACACGTCGCTTGACAAAAACTTTGAGTTGCTCCCCGTAACGTAAACGTCTAAGTTTCTCTTACGCAGATATCCGTTGAGAACTGCTTCGAAACAATCGAGGTTTTGCACTTCGTCGAGAAGCAGATAATACATTCCGTCGTCGGTAGTTTTTTGCGAAATGTATGCCATAAACTTTTTCGGGCCGACTTTTCGTTTGTCTTTCGCAAGCTCTTGTAAGTCTTCGCCGATAAGCAATAAATCGTCCGCCGAATCGAACGCAAACTTGACGATATGGTCTTTTTTTACGCCGCTTTCTATTAAGTAATTATAGAAAATGTCGTTCAATAGGTAGGATTTTCCGCACCGCCTTATTCCCGTCACGACTTTTACAAATCCGTTATGCTGCCGCAATTGAAGCATTTTTAGATATTTATCCCTTTTTATCTCCATATCCGCACCTCACTTTAGGTTTTTGGCAATATTGCCACTTTTGTTAAGTGTAGTATATCATGGATTTTAAAAGAAAGTCAACTAAAAAACGCCCGCTTAAGATTTTTGGCAATTTTACCGGAAAAATTAAGCGGGTGGTTTTTATTACTCTGAATCGTTACGAAAAACGAACGTGAAACTTCTCGTTTTTAAATTTCTAAAAAATACTTTAAAAAGATTGAATTATTTTAGGCAATGTGTTATACTGATTATGCCAAGCTAAACGAATCCTTGTTTTGCAAGGACTCTTTATATTTTTTAGAGGGTGTATTATGCCCTTTTATGCAACACATAATAGAATTTGATAAAAATGCAGATTCCATTCGATGTGTTGTGTAAGATAGTTCTTGCATGGAATTCGTTTAGTTTGGCGACTATCGGAGTTTGCGTTTTTTTGCGGCAACTTCGGTTGTCGCATTTTTTGTTGTAGGGGGGAGTGGTAAAAATGATTGTAATGTAAGTGGAATTTGTTTGTCTGGACGGAGCGGAATGTTTTAAGAATTTATGTGAATTAGGTACGCACTTTGCCTATTTGATGTAGTCGAAAATATGGACGAGGCGAGTATAACCGGTCACTTAAAATTCTGTCGTTACAAAAGAATAAGGGTGAAAAAGCATTTCTGTAACAAATGGCTTGAAAGTAAAAAAAACACAGCGGTGTTTGCGTTTTTAATGAATTTATTAAAAATATATACGCATAAGAAAATTTATAAAAAGAGGTAAATGAAAATGAAAAAGAAAGTTTTAGCAATACTTGTAACGCTTACGCTTTTATGCGCAGCTTGTCTTATTGGGTGTAACGGCTCGATAACCAAAGAGGTAAACAAGAACGTTTACGGCGGAAGCGGCGACACGACCGTGGAAATTTACATATACACGGACGAGGGGCGGCTTGTGTGGGGTACGAAGTGCCTAAGAAGCGAATACACGCTCGAAGCCTATCAGTCCTCATACGTTCTCACCATTCGCAAGAACGGTGAAACAAGGCATTATATAGGCGGTATAATCGAAATAATAGAGGCGACGAATGGAACGACAATTAACAATTGAGCAGATGAGCGAGGCAAATGACGACTTAGAGTAAAACGAAGATGGCTCTAAGTATAATTACTTTATTAGGGCTACAGAAAAACACACAAAAAACACCCGCTTTAGATTTTTGGCGATTTTACCGAAAAAATTAAGCGGATGTTTTGTTTTTACGTAATATTTTTTATTCCGCAAGATTTAAGGAAACGTAGGCTTGGACGGCTATGCCTTCTTCTCTGCCGATGACGCCTATGCCTTCGAGGGTCGTGCATGTTATGCCGACGAGGGAAGGGGAGATATCGAGGGCGGCGGCGAGGTTTTGCGTTATTGCGGGAACGAATTTCATCAGCTTTGGTTTTTGCGCCATTATGCACGCAGAAAGATTGTTGACTTTGTAGCCGCGCGATTGAACCATGCCGAGAACGAGCGAAAGTAGCTTCATACTGTCCGCGCCTTTGTATCTTTCGTCGGTGTCCGGGAAGTGGTAGCCTATGTCGCGCAAAGATAAAGCCGAAAGCATTGCGTCCATTACGGCGTGGGCGAGAACGTCCGCGTCGCTGTGTCCGAGCAAGCCTTTTGTGTGCGGGATTTCTATTCCGCCTAATATGAGCTTTCTGCCTTCGACAAGCGTGTGTAAGTCGAAGCCCGTGCCGACGAGAATTTTCGGCTTGAAGTCCTCTTCGTAAGTGAGCTTTTCGTTGGCTCTTTCGCCGATAACCGTTTTTACCTTGCCGATATACTTGCAGAAAACGCCCGCGTCGTCGGTGAAAGAATCGGCAGGCGATATCGAGGCGTACGCTTTTTTGATTAGCTCCGTCTTAAAGCCTTGCGGGGTTTGGACTTTGAAAAGTTTTTCGCGCTTGGTTTCCGTTATATATTCTTCGTCGCCGAAGCCGAGCGTGTCGGTAAACGGCAGAACGGGTATAGCCGCGCCGTGTGCCTTTACCGCCTCTATTATATTATATATAAGGTTATGCGTGACGAACGGGCGGGCGCAGTCGTGGATAAGCGTTATATCGCCGCTTGCCGCTTTCAAAGCGTTTTTGACGGAATCCGTGCGTGTATCGCCGCCGCGAACGAGTTTTATTAGCGGGTTGCCGCTAAAAATTCCTTTCAGACTTTCTTCGTCGCGCTTAGCGCAAGCTATAATTATTTCGGTTACGTTCTCTATATTAGAAAACGCCGCGACGGTTTTTTCGGCAACGGTTACGTCGCCGAGGTCGAAGAATATTTTATTCCGATTGAGTTTTGCGCGTGAGGCTGACCCCGCCGCGGGGATTATTACGGAGATTGTCATTGTTATTTCCTCTAATAACAGTTGAAAATTGAAAATGGAAAATTGAAAGATATGGATAATACATATTATAATATTTTCGTCCGCAACTTTCAACTTTCAACTTTCACTTTTCAACTTACGCAAGTATTTCGTATAAAAGACCGGCTTCGTCTTTTTTGACCGTTTCTTTGAGTTCGAGAACGCGGAACTTTAAGCTCCCGCCGCCGAAACGTATTTCCACTACGTCGTTGATTTTGAGGTCGTACGAGGGCTTTACGTCCTTACCGTTTACCGAAACTTTGCCGCCCTTGCAAGCGTCGGCTGCTACCGTGCGGCGTTTAAGCACGCGCGAAACTTTGAGAAATTTGTCGATTCGCATAAATTTTCCTTTTTATTCAAGCGTATTTCGCAAAACGAGGCGAAAAGACTTGACTTTTTTTTGACTCTTGATTACAATAGATAAATGCTTAAACTGCATAATTGTCGGTTTCTGCCCTTTTTTACCTAAAATGGGGTGAGAAATCGCTCAAACATTGCCGTTTAACGTTCTATCCGACGTTATTTTAACACATTTCGTTAAAAAAAGCAACGGGTAAAGACTAATTTTCAAGGAGCGGGATTTAATGTCACGTAATTTACCGTCGAAAATGTTTGGTAAGGTCGAGAGAAAATGTTTTTCTCGTATCAAAGAGGTGCAGGAGATACCTAACCTCGTCGAAGTCCAGAAAGATTCCTACAATTCTTTCATAGACGAAGGTATTTCGGAGGTTTTCGAGGACTTTTCGCCTATAACGGACTTTTCCGACCACTTCGAACTCTACTTTCTCGACCATAAGCTTGTAAACAAGCCTAAGTACAGCGAGAAGGAATGCCGCGATCGCGACGCTACTTATGCTATTCCCCTTAAAGTAACCGTAAGACTCGTCAACAAAGTTACCGGCGAGACAATAGACTCGGAAGTTTTCATGGGTGAATTGCCGAAGATGACGGACAACGGTTCGTTCATTATAAACGGCGCGGAAAGGGTTATAGTTTCACAGCTTGTCAGAAGCCCGGGCATTATAAACGGATTGGAAATGGACAAGTCGGGCAAGAAGCTTTACAACACGACGGTTATACCGAACAGAGGCGCGTGGCTCGAATTCGAGCAAGACGTTTCGAAGGTTTTGTGGGTAAAAGTCGACAGAACGCGTAAGCTCCCCGCTTCGGTTTTACTTAGAGCTTTGGGCTTCGGTAAGGACGCCGAAATAGCCGAGCTTTTCGACAACGACGAAACGATAGTTTCCACTCTCGAAAAAGATACCACGACCAACGTTAAAGAAGGTCTTTTCGAATTATACAGAAGGCTTCACCCGGGCGAAGTTCCCAACGACGACGCGGTTAAAATTAACTTACGCAACCTCTTCTTCGATCCGCGCAGATACGACCTTGCGAGGGTCGGTCGCTACAAGTTCGACAAGAGGCTCCGTATGGGCGTTCGTATCGTCGGGCTTACTTCGGCGGACGACGTTATTTCCGAGGACGGCGAACTTTTAGTAGGAAAAGGCGAAGTCATAACAAAGGAAAAAGCCGAAGAAATCCAGAACGCCGGCGTAAACGAAATTTACGTTCTTATAGGCGGAAAACGCCACAAAGTCATCGCCAACAACACCGTATCCTTTACGGCGGTTACGGGCGTTGACCCGAGACTCTTCGGACTTATAGACACCATACATTACCCGTCGCTCAAGTTTGCCGAAAAGGTTGACAGGCTCGTCGCCGAAAAAGGCGTGGAAGCTACCGCCGACGAACTTTGCGACGAGATAAACGCGCTCTATTATACGGAAGAAAAGGTTACGCCCGAAGGTGTGGACGAAAAGCCGGAAGACAAGAAGAACGCAGAAAAGAGAAAAGAACAGAGAAGAAAATTCGTCGAAGCGTGCGTGGAATTCTTCAAGATTTTGAAGGGCGAACCGCATAAGCTCGACGCGGAAGAGAAAAAGACCGTTAAACCTCTTCTCGAAAAACTCAACCATAAGCATATAACCGTCGACGATATCGTCGCCGCCGTTTCCGTGTGCCTCGACTTAAACTACGGTATGGATTCCGTAGACTGCATCGACCACCTCGGCAACAGGCGCGTAAGAAGCGTCGGCGAACTCTTGCAGAACCAGTTCAGAATAGGTATCGCAAGACTTGAAAGACTTATAAAAGAAAGAATGGCGACGCAGGACCCGAAAGAGGTTACCCCCGCCAGCCTTATCAATATCCGCCCCGTAACTTCGGCAATCAAGGAATTCTTCGGTTCTTCCCAGTTGTCGCAGTTTATGGACCAGACAAACCCGATTGCGGAACTTACCCACAAGAGAAAGCTTTCCGCTTTGGGCCCCGGCGGCTTGAACCGCGAAAGAGCGACGTTCGAAGTCCGCGACGTTCACTACACTCACTACGGCAGAATGTGCCCGATAGAAACGCCCGAAGGTCAAAACATCGGTCTTATTTCCTCGCTTACCGCTTACGCAAAGGTAAACGAATACGGGTTTATCGAATCTCCTTACAGAAGAGTTATCGACGGCGTTGTTACCGACCACGTAGATTACTTGACGGCGGACGAAGAAGACAACTTCACCGTTGCGCAGGCTAACGAACCGCTCGACGAGAACGGAAGATTCGTCAACGAAATGGTTTCCTGCAGAAAGAGAGAGGACATTACCGAAGAAGTAAGAGAAAAAATCGACTACATGGACGTTTCGCCCAAACAGCTCGTTTCGGTCGCTACCGCGCTTATTCCGTTCCTTGAAACGGACGACAGCCACCGCGCGCTCATGGGCTCCAACATGCAACGTCAGGCGGTTCCTCTTTTGAAACCCGAAAACGCTATCGTAGGCACGGGTATCGAAGCTAAGATAGCTTACGACTCGGGCGTTATGATAATCGCCGGAAAAGACGGTGAAATAACTTCGGTCGCCGGTGACAAAATCGTTCTTACGGCGGACGACGGCGAAGTCATTACTTACGAACTCAAAAAATTCATTCGTTCCAACCAGGGAACATGCTTGAACCAAAGACCTATCGTCAACAAGGGCGACAAGGTTAAAAAAGGCGATATCATCGCGGACGGACCCGCGACGTCGAACGGCGAACTCGCGCTCGGCAGAAACATTCTCGTCGGCTTTATGACGTGGGAAGGCTACAACTACGAGGACGCGGTGCTTTTGTCCGAAGAACTCGTTATGGACGACGTGTTCACTTCTATCCATATAGAAGAACATGAAACTGAAGCGCGCGACACCAAGCTCGGCGAAGAAGAAATAACGAGAGAAATCCCCAACGTCGGCGAAGACGCGCTTAAAGACCTCGACGAAGACGGTATTATCCGTATCGGCGCGGAAGTCATGAGCGGCGATATTCTCGTCGGTAAAGTTACGCCTAAGGGCGAAACGGAACTCACCCCCGAAGAAAGACTTTTGAGAGCTATTTTCGGCGAAAAAGCAAGAGAAGTAAGAGATACTTCGCTTAGAGTTCCGCACGGCGAAAGCGGTATCGTAGTAGACGTTAAGATATTCACGAGAGAAAATAAGGACGAACTTTCGCCCGGCGTAAACAAAATGGTCCGCGTGTACATCGCGCAGAAACGTAAGATTTCCGTCGGCGACAAGATGAGCGGTCGTCACGGCAACAAGGGCGTTATTTCGAGAATACTTCCGAAGAACGATATGCCGTTCATGGCGGACGGCACGCCGCTTCAGATAGTTCTTAACCCGCTCGGCATTCCTTCCCGTATGAACATCGGTCAGGTACTCGAAGTTCACTTGGGGCTTGTTTGCAAACAGCTCGGCTGGAAGATCGCAACCCCCGTTTTCGACGGCGCGAGCGAGAAAGACATAAGAGAATTGCTCGAAGAAAATCACTTCGTCAATCCTAAGGGCGAAGTCGACGGCAAAATTCAGCTTTACGACGGCAGAACGGGCGAACCTTTCGAAAACAGAGTCACGGTCGGGCAGATGTACATGATTAAGCTGCACCACCTCGTCGACGATAAGATTCACGCAAGGTCGATAGGTCCGTACTCGCTTATCACGCAGCAACCGCTCGGCGGCAAGGCTCAATTCGGCGGACAACGTTTCGGCGAAATGGAAGTTTGGGCGCTCGAAGCTTACGGCGCGGCGCACATCTTGCAAGAAATTTTAACCGTCAAGTCGGACGACGTAGTCGGTCGTGTAAAGACGTACGAATCGATTGTCCGCGGCGACGATATTTCCGAACCGGGTATCCCCGCTTCGTTCAAAGTTCTTCTCAAAGAATTACAATCTCTCGCGCTCGACATGAAGGTCCTCACCGAAACGGGCGAAGAAATCTCGCTCAAAGAGCTTGAGGACGACGAAGTCGACGACAGAGAAGTCGTTACCGAGAAAGAGCCGACCGAAGAAGTCGAACTCGATACGGGCGACGAAGCGGACGAAGACGAAGACCTCGGCGACGATTCCATCTTCGAAGACCTTGACGACCTCGATTCGTTCGATGACGACGACGAGGACTTCAAGTTCAAGGACGACGATTACGAAGACCTTGAAAATATGGATAATCTCGACCTTTTGGACGATGATTACGACGATGACGACGACAGTAATAACTAAGGGTAGGAGGCGACAATAAAATGTTTGAACTTAACAATTTCGATTCCATTCAGATAGGCGTAGCTTCTCCCGAAAAAATCAGAGGCTGGTCTTACGGCGAAGTAACTAAGCCGGAAACCATTAACTACCGCACACAAAAACCCGAAAGGGACGGTCTTTTCTGCGAAAGAATTTTCGGGCCGACCAAGGACTGGGAATGCCACTGCGGTAAATACAAAAGAATACGCTATAAAGGCGTTATCTGCGACAAGTGCGGCGTAGAAGTTACGCGCGCCAAGGTAAGAAGAGAACGTATGGGACACATAGAGCTTGCTGCTCCCGTTTCCCATATCTGGTACTTTAGAGGCGTTCCGTCAAGAATAGGTCTTATTCTCGACATGGGTCCCAAGCAACTCGAACAAGTGCTTTACTTCGCTTGCTTCGTAGTTCTCGACCCCGGTACGACCGACCTTACCTATAAGCAAGTAATAAACGATAAAGAATACAACGACGCTATCGAAAAATTCGGCGTAGGTTCCTTTAAAGCGGGCATGGGCGCGGAAGCCATAAAAGAGCTTTTGCAAGCCGTCGACCTCGATAAGGAAGCGGAAGAAATCCGCAACGTAATCGAAACTTCGACGTCCGCTCAAAAGAGAGCCAAAGCGGTTAAGAGAATAGATATCGTGGAAGCGTTCAGAAAGAGCGGCAACCGCCCCGAATGGATGATTCTCGACGTTATCCCCGTTATTCCTCCCGAACTCAGACCTATGGTACCGCTGGAAGGCGGCAGATTCGCCACTTCCGACCTTAACGACTTGTATCGTCGCGTTATCAACCGTAACAACCGTTTGAGAAAGCTCATGGAATACGGCGCGCCCGATATCATCGTAAGAAACGAAAAACGTATGCTTCAGGAAGCCGTGGACGCGCTTATCGACAACGGCAGAAGAGGCAAAGCCGTTACGGGACCGGGAAGCCGCGATTTGAAGTCGCTCTCCGGTATGCTTAAAGGTAAGCAAGGCCGTTTCCGTCAGAACCTTCTCGGCAAACGCGTCGACTACTCCGGTCGTTCGGTTATCGTCGTAGGTCCGGAACTTAAACTTTATCAGTGCGGTTTGCCTAAGGAAATGGCGATAGAGCTTTTCAAGCCGTTCGTCATGAAAAAGCTTATCGAAAACAATAATTGCCACAATATAAAGAGCGCGAAGAGAACGGTTGAAAGAATGAAGCCGGTAGTATGGGATATCCTTGAGGACGTCATTAAAGACCACCCCGTGCTTTTGAACCGTGCGCCTACGCTTCACAGGCTTTCCATTCAGGCTTTCGAGCCGGTGCTTATAGAAGGCAGAGCCATTAAACTCCACCCGCTCGTTTGCGGCGCGTTCAACGCCGACTTCGACGGCGACCAGATGGCAGTCCACGTTCCTCTTTCCATAGAGGCTCAGGCGGAAGCGAGATTCTTGATGCTCTCTTCCAACAACATTCTCAAACTTTCCGACGGTAAGCCGGTTATGTCGCCTACGCACGATATGGTTTTGGGGTGCTACTACCTCACTATCGTTCGCAGAGAGGACGGAAAGTGGTATAACGAAGAGTTCAAGGAAGTACCCGAGGGCGAAGGCACGCAGTACCATGCGGGCGTATTCTCCACGGACGAAGCAATCGTCGCGTACCAGACAAAAGAACTCTCCTTGCAGGACGAAATTTACGTCAGGAGAACGGTCGATACTCCGGAAGGACCTATCACCGGCGTCATAAAAACCACTTGCGGTAAGATTATCTTTAACTCGGCTATCCCGCAAAACCTCGGTATGTGCGAGAGAAAAACCAAAGAAGATTACTTAAAACTCGAAGTAGACACGCTCGTCAAACAAAAGACGTTCAAGGAAATTATCCGCGCTTGCTTCAAGGCTAACGGCGGACCGAAGACTGCCGAAACGCTCGACAGCATCAAGGCTCTCGGTTACAAATTCTCCACGATAAGCGGTTTAACTACTTCCGTGTTCGATATGCACGTTCCGCCCAAGAAGTACGAGCTTATCAAAGAAGCTTCCGACAAGGTTCACAAGATAAACGCGTTTTTCGCAAAGGGCTTCATAACCGAAGACGAAAGATACAAACAGGTCGTTTCCATCTGGTCGGACGTTACCGACAAGGTATCCGAAGAACTTACGAACTCTCTCGAAAAGTTCAATCCTATATCCATGATGGTCGACTCCGGCGCGCGCGGTTCCAAGGACCAGATTAAGCAGCTTGCCGGTATGCGCGGTCTTATGACCAACCCGAGCGGTAAAGTTATCGAAATCCCCGTTAAGTCGTCCTTCCGCGAAGGCTTGAACGTACTCGAATACTTCATCTCGGCGCACGGCGGCAGAAAAGGTCTTGCGGATACGGCACTTAAAACGGCTGACTCCGGTTACCTTACCCGTCGTCTCGTAGACGTTTCGCACAACGTTATAGTAAGAGAAGAAGACTGCTTCGCCGGCACGGGCGAAAAGCCGAAGGGAATGTGGGTTTCCGCAATCCTCGGCGAAAAAGACAAAGTAATCGAAGGTCTCGAAGACAGACTTATCGGCAGATACACGGTCGAAGACGTAGTCAATCCCAAGACGGGCGAAGTCATTATTCCCGCCGACACAATGATAAGCGAAGAACAAGCCGCGGAAGTCACCAAAGCGGGTATCGACAAAGTGCTTATCAGAAGTATATTCACTTGTCGCTGTAAGCACGGCGTATGCGCTAAGTGCTACGGCAAAAACATGTCCAACATGCTCCCCGTCAACGTGGGCGAAGCGGTCGGTATCATAGCCGCGCAGTCCATAGGCGAACCGGGTACTCAGCTTACGATGAGAACCTTCCATACCGGCGGTATAGCTTCCGCGGGCGATATCACCCAAGGTTTGCCGCGTATCGAAGAACTTTTCGAAGCAAGGCGTCCTAAGGGGCAGGCAATCGTCTGCGAAACGGGCGGCATAGTCACCATAGAAGAGCGCGAAGGCGTTCGCCACGTCGTAGTGAAAGGCGACGACCAGACCGCGAAGGACGCGAACAAGGACTACCTTATCCCGTTCAGCGCGGAACTCAAAGTAAAAGCGGGCGAAAGAGTCGTTCCCGGCACCGTTTTGACGGGCGGCTCCGTTTATCCGCAAGACATTTTGAGAACGCAGGGCGTAAAGGGCGTTCAAGACTACATTCTCCATGAAGTTCAGTCCGTTTACCGTTCGCAAGGCGTCGATATCAACGATAAACACGTAGAAATCATCGTTCGCCAGATGCTCCGCAAAGTCAAAGTCGAAAACTGCGGCGACACCACGATGCTTCCGGGCGAACTCGTAGACATCACGAGATACGAGGACGAAAACAGCAAGGTTATGGAAAACGGCGGCAGACCCGCTACCGTTAAGAGAACGCTTCTCGGTATCACCAAAGCTTCTCTCGCGACCGAAAGCTTCCTCTCCGCCGCGTCCTTCCAGGAAACCGCAAGGGTTCTTACGGAAGCCGCAATCAAGAACAAAATCGACCCGCTTATGGGTCTTAAAGAGAACGTTATCATCGGTAAGCTTATCCCTGCCGGTACCGGCGTAAAGGACTATAAACAGCTCAATCCGCAAGTAAATAACGTCGCTACGGAAGAACAATAACGGAAAATCGTACTTTGCGGGAGTAAAATTCTCGCAAAGTACGGAAATATCCTTATATTTGATTGACTAAAATCCGCAAAAATGCTAAAATTACGAGGTAAGGTCATTAGGTTGACCCCGTTTTTCGTGTTTTAAAAAGTTTTTTATCGGTTATCCTCTCGTTTGGGCGAGGGTAGTCGGTTGAAATATCCGAATATTAAAAGGAGGTAAAAAATGCCAACAATCAACCAGCTCATCAAGCACGGCAGACGTACGGCTGTAGCAAAGAGTAAAACTCCTATCTTGGAAGAATGCCCGCAGAGAAGAGGCGTATGCCTTTCCGTTACTACGACTTCTCCTAAGAAGCCTAACTCCGCTATGCGTAAGATCGCAAGGGTAAGATTGACCAACAAGCAGGAAGGTACCATTTACATTCCGGGCGAAGGTCACAATCTTCAGGAACACAGTTCCGTACTTATAAGAGGCGGCAGGGTAAGAGATTTACCGGGCGTCAGATACCACATCATTCGCGGTACTCTCGATACCGCAGGCGTCGCTAAGCGTAAACAAGCGCGCAGCAAATACGGCGCAAAGAAGCCTAAGTAAGCTTTAATTACTTAAAATTTTTAACCTACTTATTCGGAATTTCAACTGCTAAGGTTTGCCCGATTTAAAGTAGGCAGTACGCCGAAGTTTCGGCGGAAGGTTCGCAATAATTTTGCGATAGCTGTACTGGGCATTGCCCTAAAAAACCCAAAATAATCAAGGAGGATTCAATATGCCAAGAAGAGGCTCAGTTCCCAAAAGGGACGTTTTACCCGATCCTATATACGGCAGCAAGGTTGTAACCAAACTCATCAACCAAGTTATGCTCGACGGTAAGAAGGGTATCGCGCAAGGCATCGTATACGACGCCTTTACTCTCATGAGCGAAAAGACCGGTCAGGACGCTATGGAAGTGTTCAACCAGGCTATCGCCAACGCAAAGCCCCAACTCGAAGTTAAGGCTCGCCGCGTAGGCGGTTCCAACTACCAGGTTCCTATCGAAATTCGTGAGGAAAGAAGACAAACGCTCGCTATCCGCTGGATTGTAATAAACGCCAGAAAGAGAAGCGATCGCGATATGTACGTAAGGCTCGCCAACGAGCTTATGGACGCCGCAAACAACACCGGCGGCGCAGTCAAGAAGAAAGAAGACATGCACAAGATGGCGGAAGCGAACAGAGCGTTCGCGCACTTCCGCTGGTAAACAGGTTAAGGTGATTTTATGCCAAGACAAGTTGATTTACAACATACGAGAAACATCGGCATCATGGCGCACATCGATGCCGGTAAAACCACCACTACCGAACGTATTTTGTTCTATACGGGTAAGACCCACAAGATAGGCGAAACTCACGACGGCGCGGCTACCATGGACTGGATGGTTCAGGAACAAGAAAGAGGTATCACCATTACTTCCGCCGCTACAACGTGCTTCTGGAAGGGCAATCGTATCAACATTATCGATACCCCGGGTCACGTTGACTTCACCGTCGAAGTCGAAAGGTCCCTCCGCGTTCTCGACGGCGCGGTCGCAACTTTCTGCGCTAAGGGCGGCGTCGAACCGCAGAGCGAAACCGTTTGGCACCAGGCGAGCAAATATCACGTTCCCCGTATCGCTTACGTTAACAAAATGGACATCAACGGCGCAAACTTCTACGGCGCGGTTCAGATGATGAAAGACAGATTGAGAACGAACGCCGTTCCCATCACTCTGCCTATCGGTAAGGAAGACACCTTTAGAGGTATCATCGACCTTATCATGAACGAAGCGATAGTTTATAAAGACGACCTCGGCAAAGAGGAAGAGATAATCGAAATCCCCGACGAATACAAGGAACAAGCCGCTCTTTACCGCTCGCAGCTTATGGAAGTTTGCGCGGAACAAGAGGACGAGCTTACCGAAAAGTTCTTAGAGGGCGAAGAACTCACCGTCGAAGAAATGAAGAGAGCTTTGCGTAAAGCTACGATAGAAATGAAGGTTACCCCCGTTCTCTGCGGTTCTTCTTACCGCAATAAGGGCGTTCAACACCTTCTCGACGCTATCGTCGATTACCTCCCGTCTCCTTTGGACGTTGCTCACGTCGTAGGCGTTAACAAGAAAGGCGAAGAGGAAGAACGTCAGACTTCCGACGAAGCTCCTTTCGCGGGACTCGCATTCAAAATCGTTACCGACCCGTTCGTAGGTAAGCTCGCGTTCTTCAGAGTTTACTCCGGTCACTTGACCAGCGGCTCTTACGTATACAACAGCACGAAGGGCAAAAAGGAAAGAATCGGCAGACTTCTCTTGATGCACGCTAACCACCGCGAAGAAATCGACGAAGTTTACGCGGGCGACATTTGCGCCATAGTCGGTTTGAAAGAAACGACGACGGGCGACACGCTCTGCGCGGAGAACGCTCCCATCATTCTCGAACAGATGGAATTCCCCGAACCGGTTATCAGAGTAGCAATCGAACCCAAGACCAAAGCGGGTCAGGAAAAGATGACGCTCGCGCTTATCAAACTTGCCGAAGAGGACCCGACTTTCAAGACCTACACCGATCAGGAAACGGGACAAACCATTATCGCGGGTATGGGCGAGTTACACCTTGAAATCATCGTAGACAGATTGCTCCGCGAATTCAAGGTAGAAGCTACCGTAGGTAAGCCTCAGGTTGCTTACAGAGAAACTTTCCGTAACAAGGTCGACGCAGAAGGTATGTACAAGCGTCAGTCCGGCGGTAAAGGTCAATACGGACATTGTAAAGTTACTCTCGAACCGCTCGAACCGGGTTCCGGATTTGTATTCGAAGATAAGACGGTCGGCGGCTCCATTCCTAAGGAATTCATCGAACCCGTCAGAAAAGGTATCGAAGAAGCAGCTAAGAACGGTATACTTGCCGGCTACGAAGTCGTTGACTTCAAAGCTACCGTATACGACGGTTCTTACCACGAAGTCGACTCTTCCGAAATCGCGTTCAAGATTGCCGGTTCTATGGCTTTCAAGGACGGCGTGAAGAGAGCTAAACCCGTTATCTTAGAGCCTATAATGAAAGTCGAAATCGTCACTCCCGAAGATTACTTCGGCGATTTGATGGGCGACGTTTCGTCCCGCCGCGGTAACATTACCGGTACGGACGACCGTAACGGAGCTAAGATAATAGACGCCGAAATCCCGCTTTCCGAGATGTTCGGTTACGCAACGGATTTGCGTTCGAGAACTCAGGGCAGAGGACAGTACACTATGCAGTTCTCTCACTACAACGAAGTTCCGAAGTCCGTAGCGGAAAAAATCATCGGCGAAAGAGCCGTAAAAGACAACTAATCGCGTAAATTCTTTTTCCATACGCTTTTAGATAACTATTAAAAACAAAAAATAATTCGGAGGAAACAAACACTATGGCAAAGGCTAAATTTGACAGAAGCAAACCGCACATCAACATTGGTACTATCGGCCACGTTGACCACGGTAAAACCACCCTTACCGCAGCTATAACGATGGTTATGGCTTGCAAAGGTCAGGCGACGAAGATGAGATATGACGAAATCGATAAAGCGCCTGAAGAAAAAGCAAGAGGTATTACGATAAACACCGCTCACGTTGAGTATCAGACAGACAAACGTCACTATGCTCACGTTGACTGCCCGGGTCACGCCGACTACGTTAAGAACATG
>DHMS01000048.1:0-3363 GCA_002405915.1 Christensenella sp. UBA4636 | reverse complement strand
AGAGAACACATTCTTCTCGCTCGTCAGGTCGGCGTTCCTTACATCGTCGTATTCCTTAACAAGTGCGACCAGGTAGACGACCCCGAACTCATCGAACTCGTTGAAATGGAAATCAGAGAACTTCTCAACGAATACGACTTCCCGGGCGACACCACCCCCATCATCAAAGGTTCCGCTTTGAAGGCTTTGGAAAAAGCTACTTCCGGCGCTTCCGACGAAGAAGTCCTCGCTTCTCCGGAATGCAAATGCATTCTCGAACTTATGGACACCATCGACAGCTACATTCCGAACCCCGAAAGAGAAGACAACAAGCCGTTCCTTCTCCCTGTCGAAGACGTATTCACGATTTCCGGTCGTGGTACCGTTGCTACGGGTAGAGTTGAAAGAGGCGTTGCTCACGTCGGTGACGCTGTAGAAATCGTCGGTCTTAAAGAAAAGCCCACGCCGACCACCATTACCGGTCTTGAAATGTTCCGCAAACTTCTTGACGAAGCTCAGGCGGGCGACAACGTAGGCGCGCTTCTCCGCGGTATCGACAGAAAGAACGTTGAAAGAGGTCAGGTTATCGCTAAACCGGGCACCATTCACCCCCACACCGAATTCACCGGTCAGGTTTACGTTCTTACCCAGGCTGAAGGCGGCAGACACACTCCGTTCTTCAACAACTATCGTCCGCAGTTCTACTTCAGAACGACCGACGTTACCGGTACCATTGCTCTTCCCGAAGGCGTAGAAATGGTAATGCCGGGCGACCACGTTACCATCACCGTTACGCTCATCACTCCTATCGCTATCGAAGAAGGTTTGAGATTCGCTATTCGTGAAGGCGGCAGAACGGTTGGTTCCGGCGTCGTTGCTAAGATTATTAAGTAAGCTTAGCGCACAAAAAATGCATCAAAAAGGTTATCCCGGAGGCGGGGTAGCCTTTTTCTTTGCTTTTGCGGTACTTTTATGGTAAATTTGTTTGAGTTTTTTTAAACTTTGTGGTAAAATATACAAAATAAATAATTTAAGCGCATGTTCAACCGCAAGTGAATACGCGTTTTATAAACTACTAATAACGGAAGAGAACGTATAATGAAAGAAAAACAAGATGAAAAGCAATTCAAGCTCAATTTCGAGCTTATCCCCGACAGTTGCTGGTACTCTAATTTGAGGACCATTCTGCAACCGAAGATGTGGGATATTGTTCGCCGCGACGCTTACGAACGCGCAAACGGTAAGTGCATGATTTGCGGGAAACCTTGCAGAAGGTTAGAAGCGCACGAAAGGTGGAGTTACGACGAAAAGAAAGGCGTGCAGAAGCTCGAAGATGTGGTTGCCGTGTGCCATAATTGCCATTCGGTTATCCATATCGGCAGAACGCAGCTCGTCGGCAACGACAATAGGGCGATTACGCATTTTTGCAGAATCAACGGGTGTAAGTATATGGATTACGTCCACGCGCTCGGCGAAGCTAACAGGATTCATCAACGCCGCAACAAGGTTAAGGACTGGAAGCTCGATTTAAGCTGGCTCAACCGCTTTATACCTAAGCCCGACGGGCAGACCGCGGACGAAAAGCCCAAAAAAGAAACTACCGAAAAAACCGAAGAATAACAAAACATAGCTGCCACAAGTTGTATTTATGCCTCTTGCGGCAGCCTTTTTTTACGCTACAACTAAACGTAGGGATTGCATTCTTCATCACTAATTATTTTTGCGACAACAAATCGGTTTTTGCTGTGTTAAACTCCCATCAATGTACGCCAAAGTACTATTTCGGTCGTTTGCCTTGCAAAAACCGAACCGTAAACGGCGATTTCTTATCCGCAAAAATGCGAAGCACCTAAAAGAGCGTATTTTTTGATGATTTTTTGCGAGCGTGAGGCAGGCGTACTGAACGTACTCCAATCGAGCGGTCGCGAAAAAGCGCGAAAAAGCCGCCTTTTAGGTAATTAGTGATAAGGAATGAAATCCCTATTTAGAAAAAATGTAGATTTCTACAAAATTTCTCAATATCATTGTTGACTTATATTTTTTATTATGTTACAATAGGTTTGTAAAAGTTGGAGGGCTTTATGATAATAAAGAGGGATTTTTATTTAAACAAACTAATACAACATAGAAAAAACGGTATGGTTAAAATTATTACGGGGGTAAGACGTTCCGGCAAATCATACTTATTATTCAATTTGTTTTGCGACTATTTGGTAAAAAAAGGCGTTAAAGAAGACCATATCATTGCTATTGCTTTAGATGATTTTGGAAATAAAAAATTACAAAATCCCGACGAGCTATATAATTATGTGAAGAGTAAAATTGTCGATAACGAAGAGTACTATATTTTACTTGACGAAATACAGCTTGTATCTGAATTTGAAAGCGTAATAAACGGATTTATGCATATTGCTAATGCAGATATTTATGTTACCGGCAGTAATTCAAAGTTCCTCTCAAGCGATATAATAACAGAGTTTCGCGGTCGTGGTGACGAAATAAGAGTTTACCCGTTAAACTTTTCGGAGTTTTATTCCGTTTACGGCGGTGATTTCGATAAAGCTTGGATTATGTACTGTAACTACGGAGGTATGCCTTTGTGTCTTTTAATGGAAACAACGGCAGATAAAGTGAAGTATTTAACGAGTTTGTTCAATACAACGTACTTGGCTGATATAATCAATCGGAATAATCTACGCGGGACCGTGGAGATAAGTGAATTGACGGATATGTTGGCTTCCTCTATCGGTTCGCTTACGAATCCGTTGAAAATATCTAATACGTTTGCAAGTACGAAAAATATAAAAGTGTCCGCAAACACCATTTCGAACTATCTCAGTTATTTGCAAGATGCTTTTTTAGTTGAAAAATCAGTCAGGTATGATATAAAAGGTAAAAAATATATTAACACCCCTGCAAAATATTATTTTGTAGATTTAGGGCTTAGAAATGCAAGACTTTCTTTCCGTCAACAAGAATATACGCATATTATGGAGAATGTCATTTATAACGAATTACGTTTACGCGGATATTCGGTTGATGTCGGGGTCATAGAAAACGTCGGGAAAGAAGACGGTGCTTCGGTGAGAAAAATTCTTGAAGTTGATTTTGTTGTAAATCTCGGGAATTATAGATATTATATTCAATCGGCTTATAATATACCTTCGCAAGAAAAAATGATACAAGAACAAGCGTCTTTGCTTTCGATAAACGACTCGTTCAGAAAGATAATTATAGTAAATCAGCCGATTATGAGCGGTTACAACGAACAAGGAATATTGATGTTGTCACTGCAAGACTTTTTGATGAATCCTGAGAAAGCTTTGAATTTTTAATAAAAAAGTTCCACTTAAGTAATAAGTAAGGGGCTGTCGCAAGTTGCAT
>DHMS01000045.1:38146-38348 GCA_002405915.1 Christensenella sp. UBA4636 | reverse complement strand
AAAAAGCCTTTCGTTCGTTGACAAAAGAATATTTGTCGTGTATAACGATAATAATTCCGCTATAACACTGATTTTTCTATTTTTCAAGCAAATTAAACACATTTGTTTGCAATTTTTTTTGAAATGTACTAAACAACAAAAAGTGTTCTCATTATTTTGCAAAAAAATTTGATGAACATTTAATTTTCAACTTTCAACTTTC